>CAMTUP010000006.1:0-23837 GCA_947084945.1 uncultured Ignavibacteria bacterium
AAAAGGATTAGATAATAAAGCTATAGTATCGATAACCGGAAGGAGTTTGAATGTTGTGAAACAATATGTTAAATTGTACAAAAATTTTAATCCTATAAAAAGGGTATAAAAAAAGGGACACGACAAATGTCGTAATACTAAGTAATAAACTATAAGATAAGCTCTACTTATGCTTCGTTAAATAATTTACTTAAATAAAGTCAAACATCATCATGCCTAAACAAATACTTTTTTTTCTAATATTATTAAGTTATAATTTAACTTACTCCCAATTTAACAACAGAGGCAGGGATTTTCTAACTCCGGCTGACTTTAACTTTCCTGTAAGACAGCAGTTGTGGGAACTGACGGCTGACGCACCGTTTGTAGAAAGAAAAAATACTTTTAAAATTTCCGTATCCTATAATTATTCCTCATCAGAAAAATATTTTGATAATGACGGTAATCCAATTGAGGTTAAAATGTCTTTCTTTCAATATAATAAAGACATGGACCAGGGGGGATACTTCAGAAAACACGGGGCTATTTTAACAGGTGAATATCACTTCGGAGCATATAACAAAATTGTCCTAAGACTTCCGTTAACTTTCACAGAAATGAAATCTTATTCATCAACGACTGATGTTAAACCACAGCCCCAACTGATTAAACCCAGAGGACCTTTTCAGGATGTGGAGTTCTCTTATACAAGAAGAATTAATATTGTTAAAGACTTCAACATATACGCAGGAACAGGTTTATCGCTCCCAACATCAAGACCAAAACGATATTTAGATAATCCGCATGGCGGTTACGGCAACAGGTTCACCAATAATGTAACTGTGTATCTGTCGATAAAACAAAAACAGTTCAAATTTACCGGCGGCGGAAAATTTATTTTTATTTATCCTGTAAGTAAAGAACTATTCACTCCAAGACCCTACGGTATAGGTTATCCTTACCTATATGATACCGCTCAAATATCTGAAAACGAGATGAATAATTTTATTGAAGCTAATCCATATGAAACGCAGGTCAAAACGGGAAATCATCTGATAGTTGATTTCATTGCGGATTATACAGCCTGGTTCGGCTTAAATGCTGCATTACATTTCCAATATTTTAAAGGAAGCGGGGATGAGTTTGACAGGGGTATCCCATATCAGTTTTCAAAGGTGAACGGTAATATAACGCCAACAGAATTTATCACAACTCTCAAAGGAGGGAGTTCAGGTATAATTCGAATTTACTTAAAACAAAATTTCAATAAATCAAAATTTAGCTTTACCTTAGGATATGGTATATCGGTGTTCGGTAAAAATACCCAGGGGGAAACTAACTTAATTATTGGCTTAACAGGCAAGTTTTAAACTCTCCCTGACGGAGTTTATTATTATAAGTTATCGTCAGGAGATTACACCGAAACAAAACAAATGGTGCTAGTAAAGTAAATCTATTTAAAGTAATTCACTTATTTTTTCAAGTATCCATGCTGTATGATAGGTGGTAAACCCCAGGTTTACCACCTCTTTTTTTAGAGTAAGCAATTCATCGTATTTTTTATTTTCTTTAATCCTTGCAAGACGGCTAAGAAGCCTTAAAAATTCTATATCTGTTTTTTTATAACTTTCAGGTATTTCCAGAGCTTTTTGCAGGTAGTGTCGGTATGCATCAATTTCTGCGGTTAAACTATCATAGTATCCCAGTTCAAATAATGATTTCATCTTTATAATTTTTATTTCCTTTACAACCATCGGTATTGTAATTTTATTCCTGCTTAATGTTTTTAATGTACTTTCATAATTACCCCGGGCAAATTCAATTGAGCCTTGAATAAGATTCAATGCGTCTTTCTTTACCTCATCGGGAATGTATTTTGAATAATTTTTAAAAAGATATTCAAGTCTATCAGTTAGATTTAACCTGTTATAAATTCTGGCAGCATTAAAAATAGCCCTCATATTTAAAGCAAAATCCCGCAGAATAGCTGTATCTTTTTCCATGACTGCTTTTTTGATCAGGCTTTCATAAAATTCAATATAATCCATTTTATAAAAGTCAACGTCTTTTATTTTTTGGTACATTGTAAAATTCATAAGTCTGGAAACTGCGGAATAATAGAAGCCGATATTAATTTTTTCATAATTCTTATTGAGAAGGTATTTTAAATTTTCATAACTTTGTTTATCATTAAAATCAATATCAAGTTTTGCCGAAAAGAACAAGATCTTCAGGAAATCATTTTCTATATCCGGCAATTCAAGCAATTTGGTAATAAATTTATCATAATTAAAATTTTCATAAAAAGCTCCGCTTATTGCTGAGATAACTGCTTCTTTATGATAATTCATTTTTTTTGACTGCACATGCCTTATCAACTCTGAGATAAAATATAAAATTAACGAATCTTCAGTTTTTGACTGCAGTTCCAGGCATTCCTGAATGTCTTTCTTCTTTGCTTCTATCCAAAACCCTTCCCTTTCCTGCTCCGCCATGAATTTCCGAAAAAAATATGATTGTCCCGCTTTTTCGCTGCTTATAGATTTGGATATTTTTTTATACGATGAAGCAAATGATTCTTTGAGTTTTCTATTTCTTAGTTCACCCAAAAGACTTGACTCCCTGAATGCAGTATTCTTAAGAAGTCTTTCAACCATAAGGAAACGTTCTGCCATAATTACCATTTCAGAAACAATAACACGAAGTAAATGCGGTGATTTTTTCATGTCATACTTTTTCTCAGGGTAAAGCTTTTTAAATATCTTTTCTGCAGTAAAATGTATTGAATTAAATAATGGATGGTATTTCTTTATCGCATTATAAAAAGGCTTAAGGTTTCTGCCGCTTGAAAAATATGGTGAAGAAATGAACTTTTCAAATTCCTTCATCTCTTCTTTTGAAAATGTTTTAAGCAGTGTTATTAGCTTACTCTTTAGCATTCAAAGTATATTAATTTCAAATTTGCTGTGATAAAATAACCATTTTTTTTATTAATTAAAAACAAAAAAAACATAGGTTTGTTGTGATTTTTCACCATATTTTATATTCAGGTCTATTGTTTTACTGTGATTTCACCGAAAATCTTTCTTTGCAAAACATGGTCTTGTATAGCTATGTTTGTGCACAATAAGGTGCATACGGAGTGCACAAAAAATAATGGTACTGATATTAAAACATAAGACTGAAAAAATAGCAAAAGGTTACAGACTAAAAAAAACAACACATAGATTGATTGATAAGATACAAATAATCCTTAAAGCCGACCAGGATACTGTAATAACAAAAGCATGTAAATTGCTTTACAGAGATTTAACAAAACATAAAAATTCAAGCATTATTAATGATTAAAAGACCCACTCTGTCCTTCGGATATCTCATCGTTAGCAAGGGGGAGACCGAGAGGGGTCAAAACTAAAGGAGAATGTTATGAGAGCAGCAAAACTTTTTTTGATCTTAGTTATATATTCCGGGCTAACAAACCTGAATGCACAAACACTGGTAGGCTACTGGCCATTCACAGGTAACACGGCTGACTCAAGCGGAATGGGTAATCACGGAACAATTGTAAGCGGCAGCGGGAGTGTAACCCTGACAACCGACAGATTCAACAATCCCAACTCTGCTTACTTATTTAACAATGGGCGTATAAATATCGGCTCTTCCGGCTTCCCGACAGGTAATGGACAAAGAACTATGTGTGCATGGTTCAAGAGAAATGCTGTAAACACGAGCACAGCACATTATATATTAAGTATTGGAGGTAACAGTTTTGACGGGTGCAGGTCTTCAATTGTTATAGATAATATAAACACTTGGATCGGCGTTGAAAACCGATGGCCTGCAAATTACAAGGTCTGGCAGCCTGATACCAACTGGCATTTTCTTTGTGCAGTCTTTCCGCAAGGTTCAACAGTATGTGGTGATTATAAAGTATATTTCGATGGAGTTTATGGAATCGATACTTTTCGTTTCCCAAACACTCCTTTAAACACAAATATCGAAGCACCGGCAATTGGATGCTTAGGCAGCGCCGATGTTTACTTTTTTCACGGCAAGATTGATGACGTAAGATTATACAGTACTGCATTAAATGCAACACAGATATTAGAGTTATATAATTCCCCTCCGGCAATGCCAACTTTGTTATCGCCGGCTAATAATTCTTCGGGTATTTCTGTCACACCTTTGCTTGATTGGAACACGGTTCCTTTTACCTCAAGTTACAGAGTTCTTTTATCGAGTGATTCTACATTTGCTACTACACAGCTTGATTCAACAATTAATGTTGATAGTTTACGTATTCCTCCCGGTCGACTTGCAAATAATGTAAAATATTATTGGAAAGTCAGGTCAATCAATTTAGGAGGCAGAAGCCCTTATACTGCACATTTTAATTTTACCACGTCACTTGTAGGCATAAACCAAACAGGAAACGAAATCCCTGAATCATTCAAACTTTACAATAACTATCCTAACCCGTTTAACCCAACAACAAAAATTAGATTTGATATAAGTGGTACATCAGTAGCACAGACATTCTTGTCTGTGTATGATATGCTCGGTCGGGAAGTTGCCACACTTGTAAACGAAGAGCTAAAACCCGGCACTTATGAGGTTGAATGGTCCGCCGAAGGCGGAGAAACAAATTTTGCAAGCGGGGTATATTTTTATAAAATTGTTGCTGATGGCTTCACAGATACAAAAAGGATGGTATTGATAAAATAATTAGGTATATCATTTAAAATCATTTTACCGTATTCACGGTAGAACAATTCATTCAAAGTTAAATGATATTTGCAGTGTTATGAAATACCTCCAATAGATTTTCTCATCTTCTTAAGAGGTGCAGGTGTAAAAACCCATATAGGGTTGTAAACCTGCCTTTTTTATTGCCAATTATAATTCAAGTTCTTCTATTTTTTCAATTAGCCAGTTTTGGTACTTTCAACTCTGTTTGTAATGGACAAAACGCCTGGACTTTTTATTCTTGCGGAAATAGCGGAGTAATTTATATAACTACTAATGCCGGCGGGAACTTCGTTGGGTTACAAAACATGTCTGAGGTTGCGGATAAATATTCTCTGAGCCAAAATTATCCTAACCCGTTTAATCCGGTAACAAAGATAAGGTTTGAAACCCCCCTCAATCCCCCCGAAGGGGGGAAGCATGTTGTGAGACTACTTATTTATGATATTTTAGGTAAAGAAATTGAACGGTTTGAATATGCAAATCTTAAAAGCGGAAGTTATGAAATTGAGTTTGATGGGAAGAATTTAGCAAGCGGAGTGTATTTTTATTCTTTAACTACAGGTAATTTTACTGAGGCAAAGAAGATGTTGATGATTAAGTAACGCAGTTACTTAATCAGAAATCCCGCACTCGGGGTTGATGATAAAATAGTTCCGAGTGCTCTCCAACGGAGTCTTTCGGACGGGACTATTTTATCGGTCCGAAGGAGCGGATTACCTCGGGAAAAATCCAGAAACCTCAAAAATAAGGCAGGATAGGAATGAAAAAATGCTACACATTTTATTAAATGCGATTTTTAGCAAAATTACGCAATATTTACATAAATTTGACTTGTTTTTATTGAAATATAAATAAATATTTGACTAAGAAATCCACAGAAATTTAAAAATCAATTTAGGAGTAAAAATAATGAAAAAAAATATTACAATTTTTTTAGTTTTGATTACTGTTACAGCATTAATAGGCTGGAATTACACTTCCAATGATGGAAATAGTGATAAAGATGTAGTCAGTGACCTGAACATCAATAATGTTGTATTTAATCAAGATATACAATATATTTCAGGTTATAATTCAGATAATCCCTTGGCTGTATTATACACCCAAAACGAACTTGTTTCACACCCCGGACAGGGACTCGGTGGTGCAGATGTATCAGCAATAACAGCACCAGGAACAACATTTGGTTTCGGTTCACAAGGAAATTTATTTAACTGGATGGGAGATGATTTTGATATTCCAGCAGGTCAGACTTGGAAAATTGACTCAATTAAATTTTATAGTTATCAAACAGGGTCAACATTAACATCAACAATAACAAGCTCACATGTTAGAGTTTGGCGCGGTAGAGTTGATAGCGTTGGAGCTGTAGTAGTTGGTGGTGATACATCTACAAACAGAATGTCAGCAACTTATTGGTCAAATATTTACAGGACCACCGGTACACCTCCGTTCAATAATCAGTCAACAAGACCTATTATGTCAGTTGTTGATACTTTAAATCTAACACTCACAGGCGGTTATTACTGGCTCGAATTTACATTCAGAGGATCACTTGCTTCAGGTCCTTGGGCTCCACCAAGAACAATTATTGGTCAACCTGCTACTGGAAACGGTAAACAAAGACTAGGTGGTGTATGGGGTAATGCAATGGACGGTGCAAACCAGCAAGGTCTTCCTTTTGTTATTTATGGTACTATATTAACAGGTATTACGAATAACAATAACGGTACGCCAGTTTCTTATAATTTAAAACAGAACTATCCAAATCCGTTTAACCCGTCAACAACATTCTCGTTCGGACTGCCTAAAGATAGCGATGTAAAGCTTTCTATTATGGATGTTTTGGGCAGGGAAGTTGATGTTATTGCAAGCGGCTATAAAAAAGCAGGAACATATACTGTTACGTATGATGCATCCAAACTTTCAAGTGGCGTGTATTTCTATACATTAGTAACAGGCGATTTCAAAGAAACTAAGAAGATGCTACTGATAAAGTAATATTTATTTTAAAAAAAATTATTTTTTTAAACCCGTCCCGAGTTCTCGGGACGGGTTTTTTAATGCCCTTACCTAAAATTATTCCAAACAATACTGAATTTATATATAGCGATTTTTGCTAACCTAAATCCTTATTATCTGACACATCTTTAATACCTATTTTAAGGTAACTGAAGAAAACTTTTTTCATATTTTAGGGGGATAAAATAATGAACAAGAACATTTCAATATTATTTTTCATATTATCAATCACAGTGTATTCACAGGTTTACCAGCCAAACCAGTGGTGTAGTAAATTTCCGGTAATGCCCCGTACAGGTACGTTATGGTGTCATGCATCGGTTGATATACCAACACCTGTTACAGGAAATGTTGCAGAATGTTACAATGACAGCTTGATATACTGTATGCTTTGGTGCTGGAATACTTATGAAACAATATGTTAAATTGTCCAAAAATTTTAATCCTATAAAAAGGGTATAAAAAAAGGGACACAACAAATGTCGTAATACTAAATAACGCAGTTATTTTATCAGAAATCCCGACCTGACTTGTTTTTGAGTTTCATCGGGAGTGATGATTAAATAACGTTACGCAAAATACTCAAAATCGGCACCTTTGTCATTCTGTTTGCCTTTAAGAACTTGTTTCAGAATCTCGTTTTTCGAGAATTATCAAGTTTTTTTAGATGCTGAAACAAACTTAGAAACAAGTCGCGGTTCAGCATGACAATTGCGTAAGGTCAGTGATTAAATAACTGCGTTACTTAATCAGAAATCCCGACCTGACTTGTTTTTGAGTTTCATCGGGAGTTTTATTGAAATAAAATCACTTAAAAGTTAGTTAGTCAGATACTACCGTAAATGCGTTATTGCTACACTTATATCAGGTAGCTAAATTAGCGTAATAATATAAAGGGAGTATTTATAAATATGATATTAATTCTAATATATCTGGCTTTTCTGATGAATTTTTCTATTATCTGGGCACAAAACCCTGATTTTGACGAGAATTTTACGCAAGGAAATACTTATGTGCCAACATCATCATATATGCTTTCCGGAAATTGGACGATGTTGCCAAATTCTCCAAATTCAGTTTCAAGAAGCTGCTGTGCATATGTAGATATAGCAGGAATTCCATATTTATATCAATTCGGTGGTGGCAACACTTCAACTGAATTAAGAAGAGTTGCAAGATTAAATTTAATTACAAACACCTGGCAGAATAATTATTCAACAATGCCAACCCAGATCTCATCAGGAACCGCAATACCTGTTAATGGAGGGACTGAGATATACATATTTGGAGGAAATAACTCACCGGGTACATTAGGAAAAACCCTTAAGTATAATGTTGCTGCAAATTCATGGCAAACAATGGCTGATATGCCTACAAGAATAACAGATGCACTTGTATTAAAATATAGCGAGACTCAAATAATTGTATTAGGAGGCGGTGACGGATATTTTGGTTCAACTGCTTTAAAAACTAATAGAGTTCAGATTTATAATATATTGAACAATTCATATTCATATTCAACTGACCTGCCTATTCCAATTGCAATGCTTGGAGGAGGAGTTTACCGTGATACAATAATTACAGTTGGAGGATATACAACTGGTGGTGTATCAATTTCTAATTGTTACAAAGGTGTGATAAATCTAAACAATATGAATATCACGTGGAGCATTTTGCCATCGTATCCGGCAGGTCCAATAACCAGACTTGCTTCTTTTGTTGCTGTTAAAGGAACAGGAGTTGGTATTATGTGTACAGGCGGTGCTATTGGCGGATCTGTTCCTACTGCACAAACTCATTTCTGGAATTTCTGCACACAATCCTGGCAGCCCGGTTTACCGGATAATACACAGGCAAGATCAAACTATAAAGCGTGCGGAAAAGGATTGGATGTAATATATACTGTAGGCGGTTATACAACTAATACTAATTCCAACAGGACTGAAAATTTAGCATTCATTCAAATTGATGGACCATGTATTAACCTTGTTGGTATTAATAATAATTCAGCACCTGTAAAATTTGAGTTGAAACAAAACTACCCAAATCCGTTTAACCCTGTAACAAAAATAAGTTTTTCGGTTCCTAAAATTGGAAATGTAAAGATAATTGTTACTAGTGTAAATGGTGAACAGGTAACAGAGTTAGTAAACGGATCGTTTTCGACCGGAAACCATACTACATCATTTAAAGCTGATAACCTTGCAAGCGGAATATATTTTTATTCGATGATATCGGGTGATTATAAAGAAACAAAAAAGATGTTGATGATAAAATAGCGTTAGCTATTTTATCAGAGATCCCGCAAGTGTTAGACCTTTAGGCGGGATAGATGATGTAATAAAATCAAATATAAGTTACTTTATCAGAAAAACAGACCTGACTTGTTTTTGAGTTTCATTAGGACTACTTGTGAAAAAGTGATGCGTAGTAATATATAGAACAATTTTGAGTTTATATTCAAATCCCTGTCCTGTAAAACATCTTATCAAGTTCATCCATCGATAGCTTTATAATTGTAGGTCTGCCATGCGGACATACATAGGGCATCTTTACAGAAAATAACTTATCAATTAAATTCAGCATTTCGCCTTCTGTTAAATAATCACCCGCTTTAATAGCGTGTTTGCATGCATATGTTTTTGCAAGGTTTTCTCTTTTTTCAAGATTAAGCTTTATATCGTATTGCTTGAACTGGTCAATTAATTCTTCAAGTATCTTCCCTTCATCACCTATTCTCACATCCGAAGGGATTCCTTTTATCTTAACTTTTCTTTTACTTTGAAGCTCAATATCAAAACCAAGTGAACCAAGCTCTGTTTCAATTGATTTCACTACTTCATAATCAACCGGGTTAAGCTCAACATATATAGGGATTAAAAGCTGCTGAGTTAAATTTGCATTAGATTCAAGCCTCTCTACTGCCTGTTCATATAATATTCGCTCATGTGCAGCATGCTGGTCTATTATCATAAGAGTACTTTCAAGCTGGTACATGATATATTTTTTCTGGAATTGCCATATCTCACTCTTGCTTACAAGACTATCGGTACTTTCTTTTTTATGAAGCTTACCCTCAAGTACATCCTGAACATATTTTTCCTCAATTAATACGGATTCTTTATTTTCTAATTCAATTATATTTTCTAAAGATTTCCCTCCAAACATTTCATGTATTACAGTTGAATTTTTATCATGTTTCTGGAAAGTAAAACCAGAATTGCCTCCACTTTGTTTAGTAAAAGATGATGAGGAAAATATGTTTGTTTTATCTACAGCTTTATTTATACTATCCTGAAAACTGCTCTCGGGTATATTTACTTTTACTATCAGGTCATTTTTTTCAAGAGTATTCCATGTCCCTTTTCTTACAAAACTAAACATAGCACGTTCTTCTTCAAACTTAACCTCAAGCTTTGAAGGATGAACATTGATATCAAACTTATGAGGGTCAAGATTGAGAAACAGGTAAAAATTAGGATAGTCACCTTTATCTATAAGATCTTCATATGCTGAATGTACGGCAAACGATAAAGCCCTGCTGATAACATATCTGCCATTAAGGTATATATTCTGGTCCTGCTTATTCCTCTTTGTAAAACTTGGCTTTGAAATATATCCTTTTAAGCTGATAAGCTCATTTGAATAATCAACTTCAAGCAGGTTTTCTTTTGAATCTTTGCCTGTAACTTTACAGATCCTTTCATACAATGACTCCGGCTCGAGGTCAAATATTTCTTCGTCTTCATTTATGAATGAAAACGCTTTATCAGGATTTGCTATTGCAAGCCTTATGAATGTTTCGTAAATATGCTTGAATTCAGTTTGGTTTGTTTTAAGGAAATTTCTTCTTGCAGGGGTATTATAAAAAAGATTTCTAACTGCTATTGATGTTCCTTTTTCTGTCTGTACTTTAGAGTGTTCTGTAATTTCACTGCCATGATTTTTGATAAGCGTGCCAAGATCATCACCATCTGTTTTGGTTTTCATTTCAACCTGTGATACCGCTGCAATTGAAGCTAATGCTTCTCCGCGGAAACCCAGTGTTGTGATGTTTTCAAGGTCTTCAGCTTCTGATATTTTGCTGGTTGCATGACGCTGAAAGCTTAAAATGGCATCATCTTCATCCATCCCTTTGCCATTATCTATCACCTGAATCAAACCTTTACCAGCATCTCGTATTATTAACTGGATAGATGTGGCACCTGAATCAATTGAATTTTCAATCAGTTCTTTAACAACAGCTTCGGGTCTGCCTACAACTTCACCAGCCGCAATTCGGTTAGCAATAAACTGGGGTAATATTTTGATTGTGTTTGGCATAATCTATAAACCCTGAGTGACTTACTTCGCTTTAGCGAAGGAAGGAACCAAGGGTCTCATAAATATTTCAAAAATTTGCTTACCGAATGGGATCCTTCGCTGCGCTCAGGATTTTCAATCTTCCAACAACGCTTGTACAAAACTTTCTTTATCAAATACCTGAAGGTCATCAATTTGCTCACCAACTCCTATGTATCTTACGGGAATTTTCATCTCATTGCTTATCTTAAGCACAATTCCGCCTTTTGCAGTACCATCAAGTTTTGTAAGTATAAGTCCGGTTAATGGTATTGAATAACTGAACTCCCTTGCCTGTGTCATACCATTCTGCCCTGTTGTTGCATCAAGCACAAGCAGAACTTCATGAGGTGCTTCCGGTAATTGTTTTTGTATTACACGGTTAATTTTACTTAATTCTTCCATCAGGTTTACTTTTGTATGAAGTCTTCCTGCTGTATCTATTATAACAACATCAAATCCTTTTGCAATGCCTGATTTTATTGTATTATAGACTACGGCACTTGGGTCACTGCCTTGCGCTAATTGAATAATTTCAGTGCCCGAGCGTTTAGCCCATGTTTCAAGCTGTTCATTTGCTGCAGCGCGGAAAGTATCAGCAGCACCTATTAGAACAGAATATCCCGCATTCTTATAATTATATGCAAGTTTACCTATTGATGTGGTCTTGCCAACTCCATTTACACCAACTACAATTATTACATAAGGTTTTTTATCAACTTTGAATGGCTCTTTAACTTCACCATTTCCGCTTATGAATACTTTCTTAAGCTCATCCCTCAAGATTGCTTTTAACTGGTCAGTTTTTTCGTATTGTTCCTCTTTTACTCTGATTTTAAGATTTTTAATGATTACCTCAGTTGTATTTACACCAACATCAGAGCTTAGTAAAATCTCTTCAAGATGATCAAGAAA
Organism: uncultured Ignavibacteria bacterium; assembly: GCA_947084945.1. GTDB lineage: Bacteria > Bacteroidota > Ignavibacteria > Tepidaquicellales > OLB5 > OLB5. Next base: position 12,007 of record CAMTUP010000006.1, read on the forward strand.
ATCGTCATCAATATCACTTTTGGCATTAACAAGCCTGTCAAGTTTATTGAATATATTCTCATGGGTTTTCTTCAAACCCTGCTTTAACTTATCAAAAAGTCCCATAAATAATTAACGTATTAAATTACTTTGTAAACATCTTTTCTATGTCTGATATACAAAACAATTACAGTTTTTAACTTAGTATCAACTGAATAAATGATTCTGTAATCTCCAACTCTGATCCTGTAGAATTCATTTGAACCTGAAAGTTTAATATGACCGTGTGGGAAAGGGTCGGTTTCAAAGCCTGTTAATTTTCTGACAATATTTTTGAGAAATGATTTGGGTAATTTACTTAAATCTTTTTGAGCGCTTTCTTTAAATAAGAGCTTATAAACTGCCATCCCTTTTCAATCCGTTTAATATGTTATCAAAAGTAAGTAAGTTCTCTTTTTTTCTCCCGGCAATTACTGATAGATCATGCAAATCCTCAAGCAGGTTTTCATATTCTTCAATAGGCATTACTATTTTAGTCTTTTTTCCTTTGATATCGGTAATGTACTCCAACTTGGTATTTTTAACCCTTATGGGGTTGATTGTTTTTACTGACATAAAAATATTGTTATTTTGTCAAAGTTACTCAATATGTATGTTAATAAAAAGTGAAATATTCTGAATAGTTATCAATGAAAACTTCAAGCATTCACTATTTATTTTCCCTTTAACCTTGATTTACCTATGGCTATATTTGAATAATAATAAAATAAATATCCAAATTTATGAAGATTTTACTAAATTTTTCAGCTTTTTTTGCTTTAGTACTGTTACTTAATTCCTGCGGCAGCAATAATAAGAATACACAATCAAGCCTTACAAATATTGATGAAGTGAAAAAGTTTGCATTATCAATATATGGCGATGAAGTAAAAGTTATAGCCAATGGTGATTTACTCGGTAACGGAAAACAGTGTGCAATTGCAGCTATTGTAATGATACAGACGGATAACAGCTACTGGATTAAAAAGGGCAGCTTTATGCAGAAGGAAACAGATGGCTGGAAGGTCATTTTGAAAATGGAAGATAAATTATCAACTCCCAAAGGTAACTTAATTGATCAGGTAGATGCAAAAAACGGATACATTATCAGGTTTGATTTAACAAAGAAACCCATATCCATTAGTATTGTGATGGCAAATGAATCAGGTAAGGGGTCAAGTGATGAAGCTGAAATAACATGGAATAAAGAAAAAAATAATTTTGAATTTGCTACTCCGTATAATGATATTTCCCCATAACAATTCTTTAATTTTTAATACCTACAAAAAAGCTATCAAATGAGTAATATTCTGAAAATGCAATGCATTATGTTTTTATGCAGTAATGTAATACTATTTAGGTCATCAAAAAGCAATTGAAATCCTACTGTTTGAAAAGTTGAAGAATCACATAGCGTAGATAATCTATTAGTAATTCTTTGTTGCAATCCTAATTTATTCAGGTTATCAAATTGCTTTTGGTGATAAACAGGAAACTCATCCTGCACAGAACAAAATTTTAAGAATATTCAAAAAGTATTATAACGTACTACCGATTATCATAGTGAAAAGTTTTTCATAAAAATGAAGGGGTAAATTATGCAACTTCACTTTTTATCTGTCTTTTAGTATTACGACTATATGCAATAATATCTATAATCCAAAACAAAAGAATAGAACAAAAACCTTAAATACGTTATTTTTGAAGAAATTATACCGTATTTGTATTATACATTTTGGGTTTCAAAAATCTTTATTTTTACATAATTTTAAACAATTGAAGAAAATAAACTTATTTAAAATAGAAAGTTAAGTATTTGATGAACGTTCCTTTTGTAGATCTTAAAACTCAATACCTTGGAATTAAGAAAGAAATATTAATAGAAATTAACGACGTATTGGATAACACTGCATATATATGCGGTAAAAAAGCAAAAAAGTTTGAAGAAGATTTTGCAAAAATTCATGATGTAAAATATTCCGTTGGTTTAAGCACCGGTACAGATGCCCTTCATGTTGCTATGCATACTCTTGGCATCAAACAAGGTGATGAAGTTATTGTTCCAGTCAATACATACATAGCTACAGCAGAAGGTGTTTCTTTATGCTATGCAAAACCTGTTTTTGTTGATAACGATGAAAAGACATATAACATAGATGTAAATAAAATTGAAGCCGCAATTACACCAAATACAAAAGCGATAATTCCAGTGCATTTATATGGACAGCCTGCTGAAATGGATCCAATTCTTGAAATTGCTAAAAAATACAATCTTCATGTAGTTGAAGATTGTGCACAGGCTCATTTAGCTACATACAAAGGAAAAAAAATCGGAGGTTTAGGAGTTATTGGAACTTTCAGTTTTTACCCGGGCAAAAATTTAGGGGCATATGGCGAAGGCGGAGCAGTTATAACCAATGATGATAAGCTATATGACTTTATGTATAAATACCGTCAGCATGGTTCTATCGAAAAATATATTCACGAAATTGAAGGTCACAATTACAGACTTGAAGAAATTCAGGCAGGTGTGCTGAATGTAAAAATGAAGTATATTGAAGAATGGACAGAGAACAGAAGAAAATTAGCAAAACTTTATACAGAAACATTTAAGTCATTAGGTATTAGCGAAGTTATAACACCTTACCATCCTGAATATGTTAACCCTGTTTATCATTTATATATCATCAGGGTTAAAGATAGAGAGAAATTATCAGAACATTTAAACAAAAACGGAGTTCAAACCGGATTGCATTACCCGCTTCCGCTTCATATGCAAAAAGCATATGCACACTTGAATTATAAACCTGAAGAGTTTCCGGTTGCGCTGAAATATGCAAAAGAAATACTTTCGATTCCTATGTATCCTGAAATGACTGAAGAAATGGTTCATTATGTTTGCACAACAATTAAAAAATTCTATATTTAATGTTAGATAATTTTATAAAAAAATGGGGTGCTAAAAAACTGATTCTTTCAGTTAATGATATTCTATGCACTTTCATTGCTTTTATATTAGCACTTTATTTTACTGCACCCGGAATTACTATTTATATTACCGAATTTTCTTTTATTGAAAAATTGCTTGTATTTGTTGCAGGTGCATTACTCATAGTTCCTATTTTTCGTTATTACCAGCTTTATAAGCATAAATATTTCCTTAGAGTTGGAGAGCAGACGCTTCTAATTTTAAAAGGTCTGCTAATCAACAGTATAATTATCATTATTGCTATTTTTATCATTAAAACTCAAGAAGCGCTCCATGATTCAAGAACACAGGTTATTATATATTTTTCAATTTCTTTTACATTGTTGTTCATAACAAGAGTTTTACTGCTTCGCAGGATTTTAAGAGCTAATTACGTTGGCGGTAATATCAAAGAATTTATTACAAGAAGAGCGCTTGCCGTTGGAGCTGGAAATCTTGGCATTTTCTTTTCTGAAATTTTGACAGTTAAGCCTCATTATCACATAGAGTTAATTGGGTTTATAGATGAAGACCCCAATAAAAAAGATAAATATGTCAATAGAGTACCTGTCCTCGGAACAACTGATGAACTTAACGAAATTTCAGAGGAGCAAGAAATCGATGAAATTTTTATTACAATTCAGAATATAGAAAATAAAAAACTGCTTGACCTAATCGAAAAATGCAAGCTAACCAATTGTCATGTTAATCTTGTATCAAATCATTTTGATATAATTTCAGCTAAACTTGATGAAGGCGAGTATCACGATCTGAAAGTTATTTCAGTATCTCCAAAAATGTCGCCATTATACTCCGAAAAATTCAAACGTATATTTGATATAACTATATCAGGAATACTATTATTGCTTTTATTACCTGCCTGGGTCGTAATTTCAATTGCTATAAAACTAACTTCAAAAGGTCCAATATTTTATACAACAAATGTAGTTGGTAAAAGTGGAAAAGTATTTAAGTGGCATAAATTCAGAACAATGTTTGATAATAACGATGCACGCATTCACGAAATGCATCTTGAAAAACTTATTACTGCAAACAAGGGATATAAAAAACTTGAAAATGATCCCCGTATTACTGCTGTCGGAAAATATCTAAGAAAATTTAGTATAGATGAGCTTCCACAATTATGGAATGTATTTACAGGAAACATGAGCCTTGTTGGACCAAGACCCTGCCTGCCGAATGAATATGAACATTTTAAAGAATGGCATAAATTAAAATATAAAGTAATCCCAGGTATAACGGGTCTTGCCCAAATAATTGCAAGAAATAGAGAAGATGTAACATTCAGTGATTCGGTTTTGATAGATCTCTATTATGCTGATAATCAATCTTTATGGCTGGATTTAAAAATATTATTTAAAACAATTCCTGTAATGGTTTTTGGTAAAGGGGGCATTTAATTATTAAATATACTGGAAAAATTGTTAATATTGGCATTATAGGCTGCGGTTACTGGGGACCTAAACTTCTCAGAAATTTTCTAAGTCTCCCAAATTGCCGTGTAAAAAAAGTAAGTGACCTTAAAGCTGGAAGACTTGAATTTATCAAAAAAGAATATCCAACTGTAGAAGTTACTAAAGATTACAGAGAAATACTTAGAGATAAAAATATTAATGCAGTGGTAATTGCAACTCCGGTTACTACACATAAAGAAATTGCAGAAGAAGCAATGCTGCTTGGTAAACATGTTTTTGTCGAAAAGCCATTATCATTCAGTACTGATGAGGCTGAATCAATGGTATCTACTTCTGAAAAACTTGGTAAAAAACTTGCTGTTGGTCATGTTTTCCAGTTTGCACCTGCTGTGATGAAAATTAAGGAACTCCTAAAGAAAAAAACTATTGGCAAAGTACTGCATATTAATTCTACCAGAATTAACTTAGGACCACCTGAAACTGAAGTCGATGTAATTTGGGATCTGGGTCCTCATGATTTTTCAATTATACTTTACTTATTGGGTGAAACACCATGGAAAGTTAATTCAGTCAGAAATGAATATCCCTTCGGAGCTTTTAATTCACCAAAATCAAAAAATAAGCGTAAGTTAACAAATAATGCACATATCGATTTAAGTTTTAAAAGCGGAGTTACATCTCATATTCATTTAGGATGGCTTTCTTCAAATAAGATTAGGCTCATGCAGATATTTGGTTCTGAAGGCACTTTAGTTTATGATGAAATGCTAGCTCTTGACGGAAAACTAAAACTTTATGGACTTGGTATTGATAACAGGATAAAAAGCAAGGATGGAAATTCAGGTGCCCTTGGTTATCAATCTGGTGAAATTACCATGATACCATTAGAACAGCACGAACCTTTGCGGCTTGAGTGTCAGGAATTTATCAATGCTATTATAGAAGATAAAAAACTTATAAATGATGGTAAAATTGGACTTGAAGTAGTAAAGTTGTTAGAAACTTCAAGCGAATCTTTTAACAGGAATTGATAATGGACAAGAAATTTTTTGTACATCCGAATGCTTTAGTTGAATCAGATGATATTGGAGCTAAAACCCGAATATGGGCGTTTGCTCATGTCCTTAAAAATGTTAAAATAGGTGAAGACTGTAATTTATGTGATTATGTTTTTGTTGAAAGCGGTGTTACAATTGGTAATAGAGTAACAATTAAAAACGGAATTTCTTTGTGGGAAGGTCTTGAAGTTGAAGATGACGTATTTTTAGGACCCAATGCTGTATTCACAAATGATATGTTTCCCAGAAGTAAAAGGCACACAGGAAAATTCTTTAAAACTCTGCTCCAAAAAGGCGCTAGCGTTGGTGCAAATGCAACTATTTTATGTGGAATAAATTTAGGAAAACACTGTCTTATTGGAGCAGGTTCTGTTGTTACTAGATCTGTTCCAGATTTTGCTCTTGTTACAGGAAATCCTGCAAAATTTAAATATTGGGTTTCTAAAACAGGTGAAAAACTCATATTTAATTCAGAAAATTATGCTATTGATTCAGAAGGAAATAAATACCAATTTATCCCTGATGAAAAAGTTGGTACAGTTAAGGAAATATAAATGATAATATCACAAACCCCCCTAAGAATAAGTTTATCCGGTGGCGGAACTGATATTGCTAATTACTACAATCCCCATGAGGGTTTTGTTGTAAGTACAGCAATAGATAAATATATTTACGTTATTGTTAAAGAACGTTTTGATGATTTAATTTATGTTGATTATTCAAGTAAGGAAATAATTACTAATGTTAACGATATCAAACATGACCTGGTAAGAGAAGCTGCAAAGCTTACCGGCATTACAAAAGGTTTTGAAGTTATGATGTTTGCCGATATCCCCTCAGAAGGTTCAGGACTTGGCTCATCAAGCAGTCTAACTGTTGGTCTGCTTCACGCTTTTTATCAATATCTTGGAAAACTTGTAACTGCCGAGCAGCTTGCATCAGAGGCATGTAAAATTGAAATTGATATTCTGCAAAGACCAATTGGTAAACAGGATCAATACATAGCTGCTTATGGAGGATTAAAAACATTCAAATTCTGTAAAAATGGAAATGTTGAAGTAAATCCAATTAATATTGAAAGTGATCCCAAAAGAAAGCTTGGATCAAATTTACTTTTATTTTTCACTGATACTACAAGAAAAGCTGCTTCAATACTTGAAGAGCAAAGTAAAAATGTGGTGAATAAATTAGAATTTCATCACAAAATAAAAGAACTGGCTTTTGATACCCTCGACGGTTTGAATTCATTAGATATTAACCGCATTGGTGAAAACTTGAAAATTAACTGGGATTTAAAAAAACAATTAGCCTCCAATGTTTCTAACCCTGATATTGATAAAATGTATAATCTTGCTATGGAAGGTGGTGCTTTAGGAGCTAAAATATCAGGTGCCGGAGGGGGAGGATTTCTTCTTGTTTACTGCGAAAGGAATATACAGGATATACTAAGAAGAAATTTAAGGAAATTCAGAGAACTTCCTTTTCTACTTGAAAAATACGGGAGCAAAATAATATTTGATCAAACCAGATATGATATTAAATAATATTCATATATTAAATTAATGGAAAAAGTATTAGTTACCGGAGGCGCTGGTTTTATTGGCTCTCATACAGTTGATAGACTGCTTAAAATCGGTTACGATGTAAGAATTCTTGATAATCTCCAAAAACCCGTTCATTTGAAAGGTAAGCCTTCTTATATTCCAAGTGAAGCAGAGTTCATTTTAGGTGATGTTAGAGATAAAGATACAATTGAAAAAGCATTGGAAAATGTTGATTATGTTTTTCATCTCGCAGCATATCAAGATTACCTCCCTGATTTTTCTACTTTTTTTCATGTTAATTCTGTAAGTACTGCATTGATATATGAAATTGCAGTTGCTAAAAATCTTCCAATAAAAAAAATAATAGTAGCATCTTCACAATTTGTAAATGGTGAAGGAATTTATAAAGATTTAGACGGAAATTTTATTTATCCTAAGAGAAGATCCAACAATCAGCTAGAAATGGGTAAATGGGATTTTACCGATGATGATGGAAATAAACTTGATTACATTTGGACACCGGAAACTTATGCCTGCCCGCCAAACCAGTATGCTATATCCAAATATTCACAGGAATTAATGGCTTTGAATTTTGGGGACAGATATAATATTCCAAGTGTTGCCTTAAGATATTCTATTGTTCAGGGTTCAAGACAATCATTCTATAATATGTATAGTGGTGCTTGCAGAATCTTTTCTTTAAGTTATTATTTTGATAAAGCACCTGCTGTATATGAGGATGGTTTAATGTTGAGAGATTTTGTTAATGTTCACGATGTTGTTGATGCCAATATACTTGTCATGCAGGATAAAAGGGCTGACTATAATACTTACAATGTTGGTGGCGGTAAAGCATATACTGTTAAATGTTTTGCTGAAATTGTTGCCAAGGAATTTGATAAAGAACATATAAAACCAAACATTTCAGGTGAGTACCGTTTTGGTGATACAAGGAATGCCTGCTCTGATATTAGTAAACTTAAATCGCTTGGCTGGTCTCCTTTAAGAAATGCAGAGGATAGTGTAAAGGAATATGTTGAATATCTTAAAGCTCAAACTGATATAGAGGATATTCTTGATTATGCTGATAAAACCATGAAAAACCTCAATGTTGTAAGAAAAGCCGGAATTTAAGAAATTTTAATGAGTTTAACCTTTATTTATTTATTTCATTGAGTTATACATATTTTATATTGATTTTTGTAATAATTATTAATTTTATTTAAATATATGGAATTTAGTAACTATAAAAATTTAATAAATGATGTTATGAATTCATTGGATACTAATGAAATTAACAATTTTATCGATTTAATTATTGACGCATATAAAAATGATAAATTTGTTTTTGTAATTGGTAATGGCGGAAGCGCTGCAAATGCTTCACATCTTGCACAGGATCTTGCCAAAGGTACAAAAAATAACCCCGAGCAAACAAAAAGATTAAAAGCTTTGAGCTTAACCGATAATACTGCTTTCCTGACAGCCCAAGGCAATGATGAAGGCTATGATAGTATATTTGAACAGCAATTAAGGACGTTTGCGAATAAAGGTGATTATGTTATAGCTATCAGTGGCTCTGGAAACAGTCAGAATATTATTAAAGCAATTGAATGGGCAAACAATAACGGATTAGTATCTATAGGAGTTACTGGATATGATGGCGGGAAATTAATTAATATTGCTCATCACAAACTACACGTTCCATTAAATGAAATGTGTACCGCAGAAAGCATTCATTCTATTATTTTCCATTATGTGATACTTGAACTTCGGGAAAAATTCAAACAAATAAACTAAATATTTACTAATTAATTATTCAAATTATGGGAAAGTTCAAATATTTATTATTTTTCATTTTTATTATTTCAGTTAAGCTATCTTATTCGCAGGTTGAATTAGTGCCACTATCAAATCCTGTTTATGGTTATATGGATAGAATGTTCACAACCAAAATTATTGATAGCTATTCATCTTCTATGGGAACTATTTCAAGAAGAGAAACAGCAAATATTCTAAAAGAAATTACTGCAAAAAAAAATAAACTTTCTAAAACTGATAAAATTCTTCTTGATTACTATACGACCGAATTTGAATACGATATGTTTGGGACCCTAAAGAAATCTTCAAATTTCTTTTCTAAAAATGGTGTTGGAGAGCTGTTTTCAAATAAAAAACAGAAATATCTGTATTCCACTGCTGATTCAAATGCAACTTTCTTCTGGGATGGAATTGGAAGAATAAGATATATCGGTATAGATGGCGATTCTGCCGGTAAACCCCACGTGCTGTTGGGAGAATTTGGTACAAGAATTCGCGGTACATTATTCAATTCAGTTGGGTATTACCTTAGAATTTCAAATGGTGTAAGACTTGGAGGCACTTCAGTAGATGCGCAAAAGACCGCTTACCTTGACCCAATCCTTTCATCTACAAGGAAATATGTTAGCGAAGGGAATAAAACTTTTGATAACTACGAGGGCTATTTAAGATATGCACCGGCTAAAGATTGGCTAGGATTAACAATTGGAAGAGAAGCCTTGAATTTTGGAGCGGGCTATATCGATAAATTATTCCTTTCAAACCAAAATTCTGCTCCTTTTGATTTCTTAAAACTTGATTTAAATTATAAAAAAGTAAGATATTCTTTCTTTCATTCAAGTATAGTAGGGAATGATTCAGCAGGAATACAGCTTGATGCAAAGTATTTTGTATTCCATCGCCTCGAGCTTGGTCCATTCTTCAATAACTCATTTAAGATTGGATTCAATGAAATGGTTATTTACAGCAATATCCCAATAAATTTTGCATTTTTAAATCCCATCAGCTTTTTAACTTCGGCTGATCTTAATACAGAACTTCCGGGAAGAAATTCAAATAACACACTGCTTGGAATAGATATGCAAGTCTATCCTGTAAAAAATCTTTCTATCCAGGGAAGCTTTCTTATTGATGATTTGAATTTTGAAACTCTTGGTAATGATTCAGCCAAAAGCAACGATAATAAATTCGCATTCCAGGGCGGCATTAACTGGCAAAATGCTTTTACATTGCCAAATCTTGAGCTAATTTATGAATACACACGGGTTGATCCCTTTGTTTATGCTCACAGACAGATCAATAATTCATACACAAACTGGAACCTGCCATTAGGTCACTCACTCAATCCTAATTCAGATGAAAATGCTTTTAAACTTGCTTATAATTTCGGCAGCAGGGTTCGTGTTGCTCTAACATATAAAATGCAAAGAACAGGTGAAAATTATACAGATAGCCTTGGCAATTTTGTAAATGTTGGTTCTGATATTTTAAATGGTAGCGAAGATTTTGCACGGAAGAATACATTTTTAAACGGAATTAGGATCAATAGAAATATTATCATTGCTGAATTGGAATTTGAACCAATTAAACAATATTTCTTCACTATAAAATACCAGAGAAGAAATTACGATTATATTGATACGAATATTTCATATGGCGAAAATATCTTCTGGGGCAGCTTCAGAGTTGATTATTAACTCATGTTACGCATTCCCACGAAAGTGGGAATCTATTATTGCAATTCACTAAAGATTTAAAAATAAATGTATTTAGCTATCTACTTGTAAATCATTAACAGTTAGAGATTTATGCTTTAATAATGTTTGTTTATTAATTCAATTTTTATAATAAGTATGTTTAAATTGTTGGATTCTCGCTTTCGCGGGGATTCTGCATAAGTTAAGTTATTAATATGCAGTTTTAATATGGATATAAAAGAAATTATAAATAAATTATCCTTAAAGTATTCAGATGAATTGATAAGTCTGAGGAGAACTATTCATAGTAATCCTGAAATTGCATTTAATGAATTTGAAACTACAAACCTGATATATAGTAAGCTTAAGAATAAAAGCTTTAATAAAGTAAGCAAAATTTCCAAAACCGGATTATACGCACTCTTAAGCGGCAAAAAAGGAAAATGTGTTGCCCTAAGAGCTGATTTAGATGCCCTTCCTATACAGGAAAATACAGGACTTAAATTTTCATCTAAAAATCCCGGAATAATGCATGCCTGCGGACATGACGCTCACTCAGCAATGCTTTATGGCGCTGCTTTGATTCTTAAAGATATTAAAAATGAGCTTGGTGGCTCAGTTAAATTTATATTTCAGCCTGCCGAAGAAAAAAATCCGGGTGGCGCTTTGATACTGATTAAGAATGGAATATTAAAAAATCCCACTGTTGATGCTATTTTTGGGCAGCATATACTACCCGGCAAACCTGCGGGAAAAGTAGGCTTTTATGCAGGTGTTATGATGGCTTCTCAGGATGAACTTTTCATTACAATTATCGGCAAAGCCGGACACGGTGCAAAACCTCATTCTACAATCGATCCAATAGTAGTTGCTTCACAGGTTATTCTTGCACTGCAGACTATTGTATCAAGAAATACCGACCCATATGAACCGATAGTAATAACAATTGGTAAAATTTCAGGCGGGACTATAAATAATGTTATTCCCGATAAGGTTGAGCTTGCAGGTACTATCAGAACATTAGATTCAAATCTTAGGAAAAAATCATTACAGCTTATTGAAAGAACTATTAAAGGTATTTGCCAATCTTCAGGAGCAAAATATGAATTTCATATTTCTCCCGGCTATCCTGAATTAAATAATTCAGTTAAAGAAACTGAATTTGCCAAACAATCTGCCAAAGAATTTTTAGGTAATGAAAATATTTTTAAGGGTGAAAGGTTTATGTTTGCCGAAGACTTTGCTTTCTACCTAAAAAAATGCCCCGGCTCCTTTTACTGGATCGGGGC
>CAMTUP010000007.1:0-78680 GCA_947084945.1 uncultured Ignavibacteria bacterium
AATGCGAATCCCTTATTGAACATTAATTAAACAATCAAGCAAAAGACTTGGGAGACTCTGCTAGAACGTAAGCAGACTACAAAAGTCTGATGGTTTTACAACATTTGTTAAAATTATCAGGATTTAACTGTTTTAAAATATTCGATAAGACTTTTGTAGTCTTAAGTTTGAAGAAATACACGTGGCACGATTATCTTCTATATCATCATTCCCGCAGAGTCCCCTATTGAACATTTATTAAATACTCAAGCTAAAGACTCGGGAGACTCTGCTAGAACATGTAGGGGATGAATAGGTATTTACTTATTTAGTATTTCACGTTTCAACTGCACCAGCAGTCAGGCATTTCACGCTTTTGTTTTTTGCCTTTTTATTTTTGCCTTTTTACTTAAGAAGAATCATCTTTTTGCTCTCAATAAACTCGCCATCTGCCTGCATGGAATAAAAATACACACCACTTGCAAAGTTTGAAGCATCAAAATCCACAAAATCTTCTAATGCTGCAAAACGCTGTTCATTAATAATTGTTCTTACTTCCCTTCCCGCCACATCATATATAGTAATTTTAATTTTTGCAGTCTTTGGCACATTAAAAACTATCCTTGTTTTAGGGTTAAACGGATTTGGGTAATTCTTAACAAGACTAAAACTTCCCGGCAGATTAACATTATTGCTTTCGGTGGAATATTTGTAAATAACGCTCCATCCAAGCAAAAAACCGCCATCCAGATATCCGTTATCAGTAACACGAAGTTTCCACTCGCCAAAAGAGTTTTCACCATCAAAGAGCCACAATTTATCAACAGGTCTAAATGTTCCGGTAAATGGAGGCAAAGCCAGAGAGCTATCAATTGCAATAGCCGCTTCATCATCAAAATAAGTGTTGGTAAAGTCATCGCCATCAAGTCCAACTCCGCCGGCAAGAATGATTTCAGTTCCCAAAGGCGATATTAAACTGAAAGAAATATCTGCATCAAATGTATGCTGAATATTAATCAATACATTTACATCAAGAATGGTTTTACTTATCGGGTTATTTAATATCGAAACAAATGAGGTCTCTCTATCTGCTGTTATCCTGATAGGTACATCCAGACTTGCTAAAGTTGAATCATATTTTTTAGTATTGCGTACAAACATGAATTTCGGGGGCTGGTTTGTACCGGGCGGGTTAACACCAGAACCTCCCAATGGGTAAGTAATAAAATTAGGCACTGGAACAATATCCTGGGCAGCCAGATAGTAATACATTCCTTCACTGTATGGGATTGTAGGAAAAGTAAACCTATAACGATTTTCACCAATCAGACTTCCGTTTATGGTTTGAATCCGGTTTGATTGTAATGTTCTATAATACAAACGCGGTCCGTATGGATTAGTATTAAGTCCGATATTATCGGTAATAACAGCATCAACAGTTATTGGTGATGTATATACATTTGATTCCGGCGGGTAGATAGTTAGTATTGGCGGGACTTGGTCATAAATTACATTCGGTCCTGGTGGTGTGTTATCAAGACATATTCTTGCGTCAATTAAACCATATCCCATTTCTTCATTCCACAAGCCATTTTCCTTCTGTATATTATAGCTGTAATTGCCGACCTTTCTGGCATATTTTTCAATAATGATTTTAACCGAATCACCCGAAAGGTTAATATTTTTACTAAGCATTAAAGCTGCTACACCTGCTGCCATAGGTGATGAAACAGATGTACCGTTACCGCAAATACACCATCCGCCTCCAAGCTCGGTAGTGCCAACATAAGTACAAGGTGCAACTATTTCCATTCCCTCGCCATAAGTTGCCCCCCAGTTTTGCACACCGCCAATATTATCACAGCTAACCTTACTTTTGCGTTGATAACATGGACTAATACCTCCAACTCCAATAACCTCTGGCATAGAAGCCGGATAAATAACCAGGTTAGTATCAGCATTGCCTGACCCGCCAAAAACAACTACCCCTTTTCCATTCCTTCCGAAATTAACAGCATTTTGTATAGCGAATGTAACTAATGAACCCGGAATACCTCCGCCCCAACTGCAATTTATCACACTTGCGCCATGCTGCCATGACCAGTTAAGTCCTTTTGCCAGAATAAGATCCGTTGTGAATGCCTGCGGGTAAGGTCCAAATACTCTAACAGGCATTACCTGTGAAGAAAATGCAATTCCTGCACTGCCTGCAATATTATTGCCCACTGCTGAAGTAACTCCGCTTACACCTGTTCCGTGATAATATTCATCATATGGTGTCTGATCATTTTCATATGCATCATACCATAACCTTCTATCAGATAAATTAGGTCTTAAGTCTGTATGATTAGTATCAATTCCAGTATCTACTATAGCAATAATAACATTTGGATTTCCTGTCCGAATATCCCACGCTGCAATCATATTCATATCACATCCGGGTATGCCTTGTATGTTATCAGGAATATTAGTGCCGGTATTACGGATATTCCACATTCTTGGAATTAAAGTATCATTTGGGGTAAAGTCAGTTGTGAGACCTTTAGGATTGGTATTATTGTTTTTATTTAGGGTATATGTTTCGCTTTCCTTTTTGTTTACTTCAAGCAGCATACCGCTTCGGATAAAATTTGGATGAGCAAATTCAACAAACTGTGTAATAGCAAAGCGGTTTGAAAGATCGAAAACATCATCACTGCTCAATGGATCAATTGAAATTAAATAAGTATTTTCAAATGATGATACCTGCTCTATTATAGCAGAACCAAATAGTTTGTTTAGATTTGAAATATCTTTTGAGGAAACATTCTTTTTGAATTTAACGATAACTTCCCCGGTTGAAAAATGCAATACTTTATCGTTATACCTGTAACAAACTCCAAGGTATGATACCGATTGGTAAGTTAATAATTTTTGTTTAATATCATCTATAACAAAGGGATTCTGTAAAACATTTTCCTCCAGCTCAATTATAGATACCGAATATTTTGAATTTCCTGTAGATGATGCTGTAAAGTAATTTTTTGATTTAGTTAAAGGTGAAATAATTCCGGTTACCCTATCCATTTCCTGAACTGAGGTATTATCCTTGAATTTTACTGCTATATAATTATCTACACTAAACATGTAGAGTCTTTGACCTTGATGGGTTATGTAACGCTCTTTAGCATTTATGCTGAATGTGATAATAAAAGATAGTAAAAGTATAGATAATATTACTGTAATTTTTGTTTTCATATATTTAGCAAAATCCGTTAATGATTAATTATGCTAAATTAGCGAAAAAAAACAAGTAAAAATATATCCTAAAATGTGAAGATACTAACGAAAATAATTAACAATTTAGACTTACGTTTTAGCAGAGTCTCCCCTATCTTTTAGATTGAGTGTCTTAATTATTGCTACTGTGAGACCTTTAGGTAAGGGAACTCTGCGGGTACAGTGAAAAACTACAAAAGCAAAGGCAAAACCCCTCCAAAGGAGTCCCATAAAGGTCTTTCGGACTTCGGAGCAGTTTTAATCGTCATCATAATCCATCAGTTTGCGTTGTTTCTTTTTAATGCTTTGTTTCTTTTTACCTTCAAGAATTTTCTCTTTAACTGAAAGGCTTTTTACAGTTTTAATTCTGAATTTTTCTTTAATTAATGCCTTATCAAGCAGTTTTACGAACTTTTCAATAACTTTCTTCTTATTGCCTAGCTGTGTTCTTTCTGTCTGTGATGTAATCCGTATGTTTGACTCGCCATCAATTTTGTTATATAGCTTTTTGTTCAATATTGCTTTAACTTCTTCATCAATTGTCATAGAGCCGTTAATATTGAAAACAAGCTCAACTTTAGTTTCAACTTTGTTTACATTCTGACCGCCCTTACCGCCGCTTCGGGAAGTGTTGTATTTTACTTCCTTTAAAATTTTATTTAAATCAATATTATTTAGCATAACTTTATACTATTTTTCACTTTATGATTTACTGTTCTACAGGGTTAAATCCTTTACCTAGCTTTGATGTCTTTTTAAGAGACTTTACTACATAACTTTTGGCTTTATCAATAGAAGAAATTAGATTATATCCTAAAGCAATGTTTGCAGTGATAGAAGCTGAGAGTGTGCATCCAATACCGTGAGTATTTTTAGTTGATATATAATTTGTATTGAAAAGATAAAATTTCCTGCCATCAAATAAAACATCTGTCCCTAACGGTAATCCCATTGAAGATTTTAGATGTCCACCTTTAATTAGCACATTTTTAGCACCAAGCTCATGCAACATTACAGCAGATGTTTCAAGATCTTCAATTGTATCTATCTTCATACCTGTTAATATTTCAGCTTCGGGAATATTTGGTGTAATCACGTAAGTTAGTTTAAGCAATTGCTTCTTCAATGCTGAAATACCCTTCTTATCCAGCATTATGTATGAATTCTTGGATAGAATTACAGGATCAACTATCAGTAAGATGTTTTTCTTTTTCTTAAATGCCTGCGCAATTACCTCGATCGATCCCGCGGAAACGAGCATGCCTGTTTTAGCCGCTTTAATATCGAAATCATCAAAAACACTCTTAAGCTGAGCCGTTACAGTAGTTACAGGCATTGTGTATGATGACTGGACTCCTTTTGTATTTTGTGCGGTTACTGCTGTAACTACTGAAAGTCCATACACACCGTGATTTTTAAATGTCTTTATATCAGATTGAATCCCTGCACCTGCGCCTGAATCTGATCCCGCAATTGTTAATACACATTTTTTATTTTTTATTTTACTTATCGGCATACATTCTTTTTCTTAATTCTTTAATTGTTTTCTCTGGGTCGTTGCTTTTTAAAACTGAACCTATAATAGCTGCTCCATGCACTCCGGTTGAGATAACTTCATTAATGTTTTCAGGACCTATCCCCCCGATTGCAAAAACAGGAACTTTAATTTTATCAACAATTTTCTTTAAATTTTCTATTCCTTTGGGTTTATCAGTTTTATGTTTTGAAAAAGTTTGGAATATATGTCCATATCCAATATAATCAGCGCCTTCATTTTCTCTTAGAATTGCTTCTTTCATAGAATGAGCTGTTGCGCCAATAATTTTTGACCTGCCAAGCAATTTTCTTGCTTCTTTAACCGGTATGTCCTCAGTCCCCAGATGAACACCATCAGCGCCTGATACCATCGCAACATCTACCCTATCATTAACTAGGAATAGAACATTATTTTTTTTGCAGAGTAATGATATTTTCTTTGCTGTATCTATTAATTCAGATGTTGACATGTATTTATCACGGTACTGGATAATATCAGCGCCTCCTTTTATAGCAAGTTTTGCAATTTCAAAATGAGAATATCTCTTCTGAATTACTGTATCTGTAATTATACAAATTTTACCTATCTTTTTCAAATTAGTTCCCGGGTAATTCCTTCATAAATTCTTTAATCGTTTTTGAGGGATCAATTGTTTGCATAAACTCTCTTATAGCAGCTACACCAAATGCTCCGGCACGGGTACATTTCTTAATTCTTTTTTGATTTATTCCTCCGACAGCAAATACAGGAATTTTTACTTTTGAACATATTTCCTTTAGGTTATTTATTCCCTGCGGTTTACCATATTTTACTTTTGCTGGGGTTCTGAAAATAGGTCCGAACATTATATAATCATATCCATCTTTTTCAGCTTCAACAGCTTCTTTAATTGAATGAACACTTTTACCTGTAATAAATTTTTTTGAAAATTTCCTTATATTTTTAATGGATATTCCATTTGCAGGTAAATTTACACCATCAGCGTTAGATAATAAAGCTATATCCAACCTATCATTTATAATGATCTTTGTTTTGTATTTTGCAACCGATGATGATACTTTTTGTGCAAGTTTTAATAATTCCACAGCAGGCAGATCTTTTTCCCTTATCTGGATTGCTTTAATACCTGATTTAGCAAGTAATATTAATTTATCAGCAAGATTCTTTTTACAAAGCTTCCTATTACTGATAGCTATTAATCTGAAATCTATTTTATTTTTGCGTGGGATAGTTATGATATTTAATAAATGATTTTTCAGGGCTAGATCCCTGGATTTATGGTATTTCTAAATCCCCGACATAAAGAGTTTGTCTCAAAAATCTTAATTTTGAAAAATTTATGTTAAAATTATTAAAGATTCCTGCTTTCGCAGGAATGACAAAGCACTTTTGAGACAGCCTCTAAATGTCGGGGTTAATTCATAAATTGAAAATCTGGTTTTTCAGACAGTAAACGGTCAACCTAAAGGTCAAAATCCACTTGAGTTAATAAGATCCCTGAGGTGTGTTATAAATTTATCAATCCATCCACCGGACTTGATGCATTGGCATATAATCTTTTTGGTATCCTGCCTGATTCATACGCAAGCCTTCCTGCTTCAACAGCAAGCTTCATGGCTCTTGCCATATTTACAGGATGCTGAGCACCTGCAATTGCGGTGTTCATTAAAATTCCATCAACACCAAGCTCCATTGCTAATGCTGCATCACTTGCAGTACCAACACCTGCATCAATAATTACGGGGATACCTATCAGGTCACGAATTATCTGTATGTTGTATGGATTTCGTATACCCATACCTGAACCAATTGGCGCTCCAAGCGGCATTACAGCAGCACAACCCATATCAGCCAGCTTGCGGCATGTGATGGGGTCATCATTGCAGTATGGCAACACAATAAAATCATCAGCAATCAACTGTTCTGCTGCTTTTAAAAGCTCAACGACATCCGGAAATAGAGTTTCATCATCACCAATTACTTCTAGCTTTATCCAGTTTGTTTCAAGTGCTTCTCTGGCAAGTTGTGCAGTCAATACTGCTTCTTTTGCTGTGAAACATCCGGCAGTGTTTGGCAGAATTGAATATTTATTCCTGTCTATCATATTCATAATGCTTTCCTGACCATTTGCGCTTGTCAAATTCAGCCTGCGAATTGATACCGTTATGAAATCCGTTCCGCTTGCTTCGAGTGATTGAAGCATAGTTTGAGGATCAGGATACCTGGATGTCCCCACAATTAAACGCGATTTAAATTCTTTACCTGCTATTATAAAATTACTCATTTACCCCACCCTAACCCTCCCTGAAAAACCAGGCTTGCAGCCCGGAGGGGAGGGAATAAAGTATTTATTTATTTTCTTCACATTCAGACTACAAAAGTCTTATAATATATTATAGAAAAACAAAACCTCTAATATCAATCAATTTTCTAAAAGAAGAACAGACTTAAGACTGGTTTTTCAGTTTTGTAGTCTTATTATAACTTTTTTGACATTTAGATTTTGACATTTGTCATTATGTTTTTAATCATCCTCCTTGAACAGCGTGAACTATTTCAACATTATCATTTTCATTTATCATTGTATCATTCCATTTGCTTTTGGGTATTATCATTTCATTCAATGCAACAGCAACACCTTTTGGTTCAATATTATTTGATCTTGATATGACAAAATCATACAATGAAATTTTATCATCTATAATTAATTCTTCACCATTTAGCTTGATATTCATTTATCTTTTATACCTTTTCTTTATAAAATCTCGATATCCCAAATCCTTTTAGTGTTTCTGAACTCGTTCCTGTTACAATCCAATCACTTAGCTCATATGCAGTTATGGGAGTTAATAGTATCCCATTTCTGTAATGACCAGTTGCAAAGAATAAACCTTCTACTTCTGAATCACCAATAATTGGCATGTGGTCACGGCTGCCTGGTCTTAAGCCAACATCAATTGATTCAATTGGCAGGTCATAGATTGATGGAACCGCTTCCCATCCTCTTTCAAGCAATCTGAATATTTCACCTGCTGTTGGCTGCACATCATAGCCCATTTCTTCAACACTTGCGCCGAGGATTAGTCTTCCATCGCTCTTAGGTAATAGATAAACATCCGGCGCGCGAACAACTTTTGTTAATCTGCATGAATCGTTTAATCTTAGATTAATTATTTGTCCTTTAACAGGTCTGACCGGCGGCAATAAGTTTTCAGGTAATCCCGGAATTTGCTTTGACCAAGCGCCACCTGCTACTATTACATTATCAAAATTAATATCTGTGCCGTGAATATTTACACCTGTTACTTTGCCTCCAGAAATATTTATGTTTTCAACATTATGTTCTTCATAAAGTTTCCCGCCGCATTTTACAAATGCTTTTTTCAGAGCTTCAAGCATAAGCCTGTTATTGACCTGCGCATCGTCTTCTATCCATATAGCTCCGGTGCATCTTGGCGAAAGGAATGGTTCTACTTCCCTTGCTTCGCTGCTGGAAAGCCATACAACAGGCAAACCTATTTTTTCGCGGAAATCATATAGCCTGCGTAATCTTTCAGCGTCATCTCTATCAAATGCCGGCAGAATGCATCCGGTTTTTTCAACTTCAACTTTTATTCCGCTATCGTTATATAATTCTTCAAGAAATTTGGGATACAGTTCCAGACTTTTTCTGCAAAGATAAAAATGATCAATATCCTCAAATCCCATTTCAGCCTGTGGAGCAAGCATTCCCGCAGCAGCCCAACTTGCGCTTTTTCCCGCTAAGTCACGTTCAAGTATTTCTACATTAATCCCCTTCTTAGCAAGCTGCCAGCCAACTGAGAGTCCGATTATTCCACCGCCTATGATTACTGCATTTTTCATATATACACCGCTAAGTCGCAAAGACGCAAAGTTTTAAAAATCGTTAACAATTCTATCGAAACTATCATTAAATAATTTGATTTTAAATTTATAAAACGTAAAACTTTTATCCCATAATAATTCATTTTTTTCTTTGCGTCTCAGCGACTTTGCGGTAAAATTGTTTTAGAAATTGTTAACAATTCTCTTAAATCCGTCTTTTAATAATTTGACATTAAAATTCACTAAAAAACCTAACTTTTTATTCGTATGCTTGAGATAGGATATTATTTGAGCATGATAAACAGGAATCATACTTTCACTTGATTTTATTTCTATTATTATCAACCCGTCTACTATGATATCAATTCTAAATTCTTTTGAAAGTGGGTAGCCTTTGTAAAATAATGGTAAGAGAACCTGATTAATAGCAGGAATACCCCTTATATCGAATTCTTTCATCAAGCATAATTCATAAACAGATTCTAAAAGCCCTGGCCCCATTTCCTTATGAACTGTTATACAAGAATCCAATATTTCGGCAGATAGAAAATCTAATTTTTCTTTTTCAGTTGAAAACTGTCTTTCTGAATAATTCATAATATTCTTTGCGTCTTGGCGACTTTGCGGTTATTCTTGTTATTTAACATATACTTCAGCACCGGATTCAACAAATTCTTTGCTCTTTTCTTCCATACCTTTTTTCAATGCTTCTTCTTCTTTAATGCCAAGCTCTTTTGCATACTTGCGAACATCTTCAGTTATCTTCATTGAGCAGAAATGCGGTCCGCACATTGAACAGAAATGAGCAAGTTTTGCGCCTTCAGCAGGGAGTGTTTCATCGTGGAATTCGCGAGCTGTTTCAGGGTCAAGTGATAAGTTAAATTGGTCTTCCCAGCGGAATTCAAATCTTGCCTTCGATAAAACATTATCTCTTATCTGCGCTCCCGGGTGACCCTTTGCAAGATCAGCAGCATGAGCCGCAAGCTTATATGTTATTACACCATCTTTAACATCTTTTTTATTCGGCAGACCTAAATGTTCCTTTGGAGTCACATAGCAAAGCATTGCTGTACCAAACCAGCCTATCATAGCCGCTCCAATTGCGCTTGTGATATGGTCATAACCCGGAGCAATATCTGTAGTTAATGGTCCAAGAGTATAGAAAGGCGCTTCTTTACAGACTTCAAGCTGTTTATCCATATTTTCTTTTATCATATGCATTGGTACATGTCCCGGACCTTCAATCATAACTTGACAATCATTTTCCCAAGCAATATTTGTAAGCTCTCCAAGTGTTTCAAGCTCGGCAAACTGCGCACGGTCATTAGCATCAGCAATAGAACCCGGCCTTAATCCATCACCAAGTGAAAATGATACATCATAAGCACGCATTATCTCACAAATTTCTTTGAAGTTAGTATATAAAAAGCTTTCTTTATGGTGAGCCAGACACCACTTAGCCATAATACTTCCGCCTCGTGATACAATACCGCACATACGGTTAGCTGTCCATGGAATGTATCTCAATAATACACCCGCATGGATAGTGAAATAATCAACTCCCTGTTCAGCCTGTTCAATTAATGTATCACGGAATAATTCCCATGTAAGTTCTTCTGCTTTGCCGTTCACTTTTTCAAGCGCCTGATAAATTGGAACAGTACCTATAGGCACAGGTGAGTTACGTATAATCCACTCTCTTGTTTCGTGAATATTTTTTCCGGTTGAAAGATCCATTACAGTATCAGTACCCCATTTAATAGCCCAACGCAGTTTTTCTACTTCTTCATCTATTGATGAAGAAATAGCTGAATTGCCAATGTTAGCATTTATCTTTACAAGAAAATTTCTGCCTATTATCATTGGTTCAGTTTCAGGGTGATTTATATTTGCAGGAATAATAGCTCTGCCTTTAGCAACTTCATCTCTTACAAATTCAGGTGTAATATAATCAGGAAGCTTTGCGCCAAATGGCTCACCTTTATGCTGCCAGTTTAATTCATTTCTTTTTAAGTCATCATTTAAAGCATAATTCATTGCTGCTTCTCTGCCAAGATTTTCACGTATGGCAATATACTCCATCTCAGGAGTAATTATTCCTTTTTTGGCATAATATATTTGTGTTACGGCATATCCATTTTTTGCTCTTAATGGTTTTCTACGCAGACCCGGATAAGTTTCAAGCTTACCGTTTTTATTCTTTCCGGCAGCTTTCATTTCTTCTTCAGATAAATAGCCGTTATCAATAGGCTGAATATTCCTGCCTTCATATTCTTCAACATCAATTCTGTCTTTAATCCATTTTAATCTAATGGCGGGAAGTCCTTTTGTTGGATCGCACTTTGAATTGTCATCACCCCACTTGCCGCTGGTATCATAGACTTTGATAGAACCATTTTCTTCAAGCGAACCATCCGGCTGGCGGGTTGGTGAAATTGAAATTTCGCGGAAAGGCACACTAACATCTTCAAATAGCTTTCCTTTTACATATACTTTTCTGCTATTTGGCAGGATATAATCATGAGATAATTTTTCTTTCCCGTTTAAATTGGCTTTACTATTCCCGTTGGAAGCATTACTAATAGAGCCTATTGAATTGTGTTCTTTTTTCATTTTTATATCGTTTAATTCCATAACCTCTTAATATATCAGATTCTGGATTTTATATTTTTATTTTCTTTATTTATTAATAATAGACCCTTCACTTCGTTCAGGGTAAAAAAAACCGTTTATCCATTTTCAACTTCCTAACGCAGGAAAATTGATACAGGATAAACGGTCTTATTCTGTTTTCCTACGCCGGCATTACCCGGATCAGGTTTCTTTCCACTTAGAGCGGAAAAGGGTATAGTCTCAGCCTCTTTTATATATAGAAGCACCCCTTTATTATGTAATGCAAATATAGTTAAATTGTATTAATAATGAAACGAAAATAATTATGGCAAAATTCTTTTAATTTTACAAATCTTATAAAGATTTCAAATAATCACTTCAACAATTTAAAGTATAAAAATCCTCTTTTTCGTGGTTATGCAGTCGGATAAGATCAGCACGTACAAGATTTACAAGTATCCTGCTTGCCCTGCGGTTTGATAAGTTAAGATATTCTCTGAACTGCTGCATGGTTACCCGCTCATTTTTAGTTAAATACTCTATCAAAGCTTTTTCTTTATCACCAAGATTTATTATCTGTGCCGGTGAATCTGCCCTTAGTTTCTTAAGGACCTTTACAGTTTCTTTTGATGCCTGCACCGATTTATCTTTAACCCTGATATATACTTTTGATTCATCTTCATCCTGTTTGCCATCCCGAGTACTCGGGATAAGTCTATGGGGCTTTGTTTTGCTTTCAGGGATATTTGTTACAATTACATCCTTTCTATATATATGCATAATATCAACAGTGTAATTTAATTCAGGTTCACAGAAGAATTTTGCTGCCAAATCGATATATTCAATTTCACCTTTTTCACTTTCAACCCCCACAACTGTTTTATCGTCATCAATGCCAAACAAAATTTTACCGCCATGTGTATTTGCAAAAGCTATCATTTCTTTTGCTATCTTTTCAGGTTCAGTGAACTTACGTTTAAATTCGACGGTTTGGTTCTCACCGTTTTCTATCAGTTCATTTAATTCGTATAGTGTCATAATAATAGAAGTAACTCCGTTTGGTAAAATGAAAATACTACTTTGTTTTGGAATTATCGAGGTAGCTTTGCAGCATTAAGGAAGCGGAGATTATATCAAGATTGCCTTTTATCTGTCTTTTCTTTTTCTTCATTCCTGATTCAAGCATAGAATCCAATGCCATTTTTGAAGTAAATCGTTCATCCCATCTTACTATATTAATGGTATCAAATAAAGTGGTATTAAGAGTTTTTTTAAGTTCTTCTTCAAACTTTTCAACCTCTAAAGTTTGCGGAGATTTCTCACCCCTTAAATTAAGCGGATAACCAATAATAATAAGAGCAATATTATCATTTGTAATTATCTTCTTAATTGCTTCAAACGTGCCTTTGTTATTTGGTATAACTTCCCTGCCAAATGCAATTGTGTGGGAATCATCTGAAACAGCAATTCCAATTCTAACAGAACCATGATCTATGCCAAGAATTTTGCTCATTTTGAATATATATGCAGAATTATAGAGAACAATTAAATTAGAGAGATCAAAAATAGGAAAAAGAAAAATAACAAATCAATCCCGTCTGAAAGACTCGGGATTGATTTGAAAAAAAACTCTAGTAGTTTGAAGTAATATCCTTTTTAAGAATAAAACAGAATTAAACTAAAGGTCTTTTAAGGAATTCTTTTAGTAATTTACCGGCTTTAAAATGCATTTTCTTCCTTGCCGGAACATATACAAATTCACCGGTTTTAAGATTTCTTGCTTTTGGTTTTGGTTTTGTTATTTTAACTTCAAACACACCAAAATCACGTATCTCGATCCTTAGATCAGGACTTGCAGTCATTAGCAATTCTCTGATGCTATCGAACAAAGCATCAACAGCAGCTTTTTCAGTGATCTTTCTGCCTTCAAACTTTTTTGCAAGTTTGATCTCGATATCCTTTTTAGTAAGTGTTCTTACCCGAATTTTCTTTTCTTTTGTAGTTTCCATATTCATTCTCCCTTAAAATTAAAAAATATTATTTATTTTCAATAAATCTGTTAAAATATGATACTAATGATATAATTGCTACTACTACAGATGAAAATAGCAAAATGGTATATAAAAGTTCCGTAATTTCACTATGATAGGAAAAAAAACTTCCAAACTCTCCAAATTTTGCTCCATTTGCAAATATTGCTGAAAAAATTGTTGCCCCAATTGCAAAAACAGCCAGCTTCCCTAACCAATTTGACTGCAACACTATGTTCTTTTTAGAGCTTAAATATAAGCCTCCACTGAGGATAACCGCATCACGCAAAATAGTGATAATTACATACCAAAGCGGAATTATTCCTTTGAATAGTAAAATTAACACAATTGAAATTACTGTTGCTTTATCTGCCAAAGGATCAATTATTTTTCCCAACTCGCTTATTTCATTTCTACTCCTTGCAAAATAGCCGTCAAGCAGGTCAGAAAACCAGATTAAGACAATTAAAACACATGTTATAAAATAATTATCATTCAGTAAAAAATATATTGTTATGCCAAGCAATAAAAACCTTGACATACTTATTAAATTTGATATGTAAAAAAATTCTTTTTTCATAAACTATGATATATGTATCCTATCATTACCTGTAATAACACTCTATTGAAATATGGTATTCCATTGAACATTTTTATTCAAAGTATCAGATAATATCAATGATACTTATTTTAATTAAACCAATATCAATTGTTAAAGGAACATTTAATCCCGAAACGATAATTCTATCAACAACCGGAAAATTAATTCCTGTTGCTGCTCTTAAATGAATTATTCGCAATTGAGAAAAAACTATAAAATTAATAAGAATATGAATATTACTACATAAATTTTATATATTTATGTTCTAAATATACTAAAATATAATTTGAAAAATAACTCATTTTTTTAGCTTTTTTATTATATATGGCATAGTTATTTTACTTAATACCTAAAAATATATTCAAATAATGTTAAAATTCTTAACAATTACAATAATATTAATGTTTATAACAACTGTTCAGTTTATAGCTCAGTCAGCAAAAATTGATTTTGAAGAATTTGATCTTGGTAATGGTTTACATGTAATTTTGCATAAAGATAACACAAATCCTATAGTAAGCGTGGATATTTGGTACCATGTTGGCGCAAAGGATGAAGTCCCGGGCAGAACAGGATTTGCTCATTTATTTGAACATATGATGTTCCAAGGGTCAAATAATGTAAAAAAAACAGAGCATTTTAATTATATACAAAATGCAGGAGGTACGCTAAATGGAACAACTAGCCAGGATAGGACAAACTATTTTGCAACTGTACCAAGCAATCAGTTAGAATTATTATTATGGCTGGAATCAGACCGAATGGCAACACTACAGGTAACCCAGGAAAATTTTGATAATCAAAGAGAGGTTGTTAAAGAAGAAAAACGCCAGCGATACGATAATGTTCCGTATGGTTCAAGATGGGGCGAATTGATGAAGCGGGCTTTTAAAGGTCAATCCTATGAATGGATCCCAATTGGAAGTATGGAAGACCTGAACAATGCTGATCTAAATTATGCCCAGGAATTCTACAGGAAATATTACTCGCCCGATAATGCAGTACTTGTTATTTCGGGTGATATTGATTTTGATAATGCAAAAAAACTAGCTGAGAAATATTTTGGAGATATAAAACCTGCCAATACTAAAAAAAATAAATATCCTGAAATAATTTTCAACCAGGGTGAAGTTAAAGATGTTATTTATGACAATGTTCAGCTACCTGCAGTATATATTGGTTACAAAATTCCGGGATTAAAAGATAAAGATGTTCATGCTCTTGAGTTGATATCACTTATTCTTGGCGATGGAAGAAGTTCAAGGCTTTATAAGGATATTGTATATGATAGAAAATCAGCCAAATCAATTGGATCATTTTTATGGGATAATGAAGTTGGCGGGTTATTAATAATTACTGCTACCGGATTTAAAAATACCAATCCCGTTTCATTGATAGATAATATTACAAATATTATTAACAGCATTAGTATTAAAGAGGTAAACGATAAAGAATTTGAAAAGGCAAAGAATTCAATTGAAAACGATTTTATTAATAATCTTCAAACAGTAATGGGAAAAGCTGATGCCTTGGCAAGTTACTGGACATTCTATAAAAATACAAATTTGATTAATACTATAGTTGGTAAATACTTAGATGTAACAAAAGAACAAATTTTAACGGCAGCAAATAAATATCTAAACACAAATAACAGGGTTGTATTAACCTATTTGCCAAATATAGATAAGAAAGTAAACTGACTTAATGATTGAAAACGCTTTTAAAGATATTAACAAACCAAACAACCGTTCAGTAACCGGTGCTGTTGTGATAAAAAATGCATGTGAGATAAAAATTACAGAGCACACCCTTAACAATGGCTTAAAACTTGAGCTTACCGAAGATAGATCGATACCTTCGGTTGCTATCAACTTATGCTATCATGTAGGTTCAAAAGATGAGGATCCAGATAAACGCGGATATGCGCATTTGTTTGAGCACTTGATGTTTGAAGGCTCTAAAAACGTTGAACCGGGTGATTATGACAGACTATCACTCAAAGCAGGTTGTGAAAATAATGCTTATACTACTGAAGATAAGACTAACTATTATTTATTAGCACCTTCGCACCAGTTGGAATTTGGCTTGTGGCTGGAATCCGACAGGATGCTTGAGTTTTCTGTATCAGAAGAAAGCCTTGAGATTCAAAAAGGTGTTGTAATTGAAGAAAAGAAACAGGTGTTTGATAACAAGCCATATGGAAGCGTAAGCTTAAACTTAGCACCATTGTTGTATAAAAATAACGGTTATAGCTGGGATACTATTGGCGATGAAAATGATATTGAACAAGCATCATTAGATAACATTAAAGAATTTTACGAAAAATATTACACCCCCAATAATGCAGTTCTGACTATTGCGGGTGATATTGATACAGAAAATGCAATTAAGCTTACAGAAAAATATTTCGGTTCAATAGCAAAAGGTAAATTTAACAGAAACCATAATGAATTTACAGATGAACCTATAAATGGTGAGATAAAAAAAATTATATATGATGAAATTCAACTTCCTGGAATATTTGGAGCATACAAACTTCCAAAGGAAGATTCAAAAGAATATTACATATTTGAGATAATGAC
Source organism: uncultured Ignavibacteria bacterium (assembly GCA_947084945.1). Lineage (GTDB taxonomy): Bacteria > Bacteroidota > Ignavibacteria > Tepidaquicellales > OLB5 > OLB5. The sequence goes on from CAMTUP010000007.1 coordinate 16,447, forward strand.
AGATATCCTTTCAACTGGAGACAGCTCAAGATTGTATAATGAACTTGTCTATCAAAAACAGCTTGTATCAGATGTCGGGTGCTGGGTTGAGGGCAGAGAGTATTCAGGATTACTTCACTTTTATGCTATATTGCTGCCGGGGATTGAGTTAGATAAAGTTCAGTATGAATTTGACAGAATAATTGATGATGTTATAAAAGGCTCGTTGAAACAAAATGAACTTGATAAAATTAAGAACAGGATAGAAACAAGGCATATTTACAGAATGCAGACAAATCTTTCAAAGGCTGATATGATTTCGCATTATAAAACTTTTTATAATGATCCTTATATGATAAATACAAATATTGATAAATATATGGAAATATCACTTGAGGATATACAAACAGCAGCAGAAAAATACCTGAAAAACCAAGGCAGAGTTATTTTAAACTATCTGCCAAATGTTAAATAAGGCAATTAACTTTTAATGATACAAAAAATAAAAATAATGTATTTTAGGGGTTCTAAAATTATCTTGTTGTTGCTGAACTTAAAAAGTCAAGTAAACAATATAGTGTATAACCCCCTTGTGTTCCCCCTTTCAGGGGGAAATGATAATTTTGTTCGCTCATATCTTCGCCAGATCTTAAACCTTTCAGAAGAAAATGATAAAATAAAAGGCGGTTTTAAATTAGCTTGTTTTTATTGAAGATGCACCAGCAGACACGTTAAGAAAACAGCCAGTCAGCACCAACAATGTGGTAGTACGCATTTAAGAAAAAAAATAAGCAGTTATTATATGATACAAAAAATAAAAATAATAATTTATTTACTTTTAATAATATTTATGACCAATAATACAAAAGCGCAGAATGAAATGCTCAATAGGACAAACCCCCCTAAACCCGGTCCACCCAAAGATGTACAGTTCCCAGATTATTTTGATACTACACTTCCAAATGGAATTAATGTACTTGTAATAGAAAACAACAAAATACCGGCAGTATCAATAAGAATGGTATTTAAAGATGCAGGTTCATTTAATGATGGCGATAAGTATGGATTGGCATCATTAACAGCAGAAATGCTTACAAAAGGAACTCGAAATCGCTCTGCTACAGAAATTGCAGAAGAAATTGATTTTATTGGGGGTAACTTGAATGCAGGAAGTAACTGGGACGGCAGCTATATTTCACTTTCGGTATTGAAAAAGCATCTTTATACAGGAATTGAAATACTCTCTGATGTAGCACAAAGTCCGGTGTTTGCTGATGATGAACTTGCAAGAGTTAAAGAGCAAAGGTTATCATCTATTTTGCAAGGCAAAGATGATGCAGGAAATTTGAGTGATAAAAAGTTTAATAAAATTGTCTATGGTAATGCACCTTATTCAAATCCCGCTGAAGGTACTGAACTAACGGTAAAGAATATTACAGATTTAGACCTAAAGAATTTTTACAAAAAGAACTATTATGCAGGAAATCTGATCATAGCATTTGTTGGAAATATCACAAAAGAAGAAGCATTAGATATAACAGAAAAAAAGTTTTCTAATCTCCCGTTAAATGGCACAAACACGATGAATTCATTTGAATATCAACCGATTGAAGAAAAAAACAAAGTATATGTAGTAAATAAACCCGGGGCAGTTCAGTCTAATCTAAGAATAGGACATATTGGTATTTCAAGGAACAATCCTGACTATATTGCAGTAACAATAATGAATACTATACTAGGCGGCTATTTTGGGTCAAGGATTAACTATAATTTGCGGGAAAAACATGGTTACACCTATGGGGCAAGAAGCAGCTTTAGCCCGAACTTGCTCTCTGGTGATTTTTCAGTTGATACAGATGTAAGAAACGATGTTACAGATTCATCAATTACACTGATACTGGAGGATTTAAAAAATATTACTGTAGATGAAGTAACAAATGAAGAGCTTGAAACAGTGAAGAATTATATGACAGGGGTTTTTCCGTTACAGCTTGAAACTGCAAATGCAGTTGCATCAAGAGTAATTAACCTGAAACTATATAATCTCCCAAAGGATTACTATAGTAAGTACATAAGCTCAATAAACAATTTAAACAAACAGGATATTTTGAATGCAGCAAAGAAATATATTCACCCCGAAGATATTACTATTGTTGTATCAGGTGATGCAGGTGCAATTAAGGATAAACTCGCTAAGTTTGGTGAAGTATTGGTCTTTGATGCAGACGGAAACAGGATCAATGAGCAATGAATCCCGCAGAGCGGGATTTCGCTTCGCTCAACAATGAATCCCGCAGAGCGGGATTTCGCTTCGCTCAACAATGAATCCCGCAGAGCGGGATTTCGCTTCGCTCAACAATGAACAATAAAAACGAAAATAGTTTCATAATAAATATTAATGGAAGAAAATAAAACAGTAGTTTCAAAGCTATCTATACAGAATAATGGCAAACCAGTTGGTAATGATGTTGAACTGGTAAAGTATCTTAATGCCAAGTTTAAGGAATTAAAAAGCGAAGTTGCAAAAGTAATTGTCGGTCAGGATGCAGTAATTGATCAGATAATAAATGCAATCTTATCACGCGGTCATTGTTTATTAGTTGGCGTTCCCGGACTAGCCAAAACACTGCTTGTAAAAACTCTGGCAGAAGCATTAGAGCTAAAATTCAGCAGGATACAGTTTACACCTGACTTAATGCCAAGCGATATTGTAGGAACAGAAATACTGGAAGATAATTTATCAACCGGTTCAAAAAGCTTTAAGTTCATTCACGGACCAGTTTTTGCAAACATGGTTCTTGCCGATGAAATAAACCGAACACCGCCTAAAACACAATCGGCATTACTCGAAGCAATGCAGGAGCATAGGGTTACTGCTGCAGGTACAACATACACACTTGATGAACCGTTCTTTGTGCTTGCAACACAGAACCCAATTGAGCATGAAGGCACCTATCCCCTGCCTGAAGCACAGCTTGACAGGTTCATGTTCAACATTTGGCTTGACTATCCAACTATAAGCGAAGAAATGGATATTATTAAATATACAACAAGTATGTATTCGCCAATGGTAAATATTGCGCTTAAGAAAGATGAAATTATAATGCTTCAGGACCTTGTCAGAAGGGTTCCGGTTGCGGATAATGTTATTGAATACACGGTTAATCTTGTGAACAGAACAAGGCCCGATGGAGCTAACACTCCGAAATATATTAAAGATTGGCTTGAGTGGGGAGCTGGTCCAAGAGCATCACAATACTTAATATTAGGAGCTAAAACCAATGCAATCTTGAATGGAAGATTTTCTCCTGATATTGAAGATGTTAAAATTGTATCAAAGCCTGTCTTAAGACACAGGATAATTACAAACTTTAACGCAGAAGCTGATAACATTAAGACAACTGATATTATTGATAAGCTGTTGAATGAGTAAGGTTGTTGAGTTGGTGAGTAGGTGAGTAGTAAGTTAGTTGTAGCTTTGAGCAAAACTTAGGATGTATTTGAATAAACCTGTCAGGTTTTAAGTATAAAAAAATAGATTTAACATGAAATCATTATCATATTTTTCACTTTTTATTTTTGCCTTTTTACTTGTGAGCTGCTCAGGCACAAAAATTACAACGAACACTAAAGACCTGAAGAACTTAAAGTATTTCAGGATACTTGTTGATGCAGATGATGACCCGATATTTGTTAAACTTCAGGATGACCTTGGTATTGACCCGAAAATGGAACGATATACCGTTACAGTTGATGTCCGCTCAAAGGAGCTAACACAGCAATATGTGTTGTTTGGTGACGAATATAATCCCATACGGTTTAACTGGTCACAATTAAGTGAACAAGTGCGTAATGGACTCCTAAACTGGACAGGAAGTAATAAGGAAAGATTAGATTGAACAGAATTTATTTTTAAAAAACCTGCCAAGTATCTTATCCCTGGCAGGTTTGATAATAATTATTAGTTTTCTGTTTAAATTTACTTCAAAAGCACCATCTTCTTCGTATCCTTATATCCAATAACCTCAAGTGAATAAAAATACATTCCAGAGGCTAAATTCGAGCCATCAAACTGCACTTCATAACTTCCTGCTTTTTTAAATTCATTTATACTGAATACTTCCTTGCCTAAGAGGTCGTATACCTTTAAAGTAACAAAAGCATCCTTTGGCATTTCATATTTAATATTAGTTACAGGATTAAACGGATTTGGAAAATTTTGATATAATTTAAATTCAGCAGGAACATTATTTATTTCATTATAAATACCAATAACTGGTGGTGCATTTAGCATACTGTCAGTTCTTAAAACATATACATCTTCCATAGGGTAAACCGGGTCAAAATCTACACCTCCCGCAAACACAATATCTCCATTTGGTAGCGGTAAAACAGATTTCATGACTAGAATATCAAGTGAGAGATAATTTTTTTCGTAAATAACATTACCTAAGGAATCTAATACTACGGTATTTCCGTTTATTGAACCTCCATTTGCCGTATCATAATACGAGGATATTACATATCTGTTTGGATTAATAACTTCCATACCTCCAAAATATTTCCTGAAAGCTGTACTTTGTATTGATTTCACAAACACAGTATCTCCAATATTATTGATTTTTGTTATGAAATTCCTACCACCAATAGCTCCTGTTCTTATATGATTACCCCCTATTAAATAGCCATTTGCTATCTTTTTAATTGAAATCATTGTAGCAGCACCATCAATTCTGTAAGTTTTCTCCCAAATTACATTACCTGAGATATCAATTTTCATAACTAATCCTTTTGGAGTATCTGTAGGGCTGTTTATATTAACTCCAACAACTATATAGCCATCATTTGTTAGTGTTTCAGTAATTCCATAAAATTGTTTTACAAAAGGAGTATTATATGTCATTTGCCATTGAAGATTGCCAAGAGAATCAATTTTTAAAATATATGCGCAATCAATTGAGCACTCTGCATCTCTACCGCAGGCAATATAACCTCCATCAGATGTTTTGATAATACTATAAGTTTGTATAAAACCACCACCGTAATTTTTATTCCAAATAATATTTCCATAAAGATCCAGTTTAATTGTAAAAGCGTCACCGCCATCACCCGTAACTACACAACCTCCATCATTACTTGATACAATTGCAAATGCACTTTCACCTCCATTAGTGCCTAAACTAATTGTTCTTGTCCAAATTGTATCCCCGTATGGATTTAGTTTTAGGACATAAATGCATTGTCGATTTGGCAATAAGGTTGTATATCCCGCAACATAAATATTATCTCCATCAGCTTTGCAAACTCCATAGCCTCCATCAATGAAACGATCAATTCCATCGTAAGTTCTTTGCCATGTAATTGATTGGGCTATTGTAAAATTAGCTGCAAAGAATGAACAGCAAATAATAAGGAAGTAAATATACTTTATGATATATTCTTCATTCTTCAATAATATTGCAATTATATTTTTCATAATATTTGCTCCGAAGGAGCTGGTAATTTCCGGTAAAAGAGTTACATTGATTTGACTCAGTAATCCGCCTCGTGCGCCAAACCAAAGGCATGGGCGGATTGGCATAGTTTAGCGTAATCATTTTGGATAACCTCCTTATTTATTGAAAATCTGGTTTTTCAGACTAGTCTTCCTGACTCGTTACTGACTGGTTTCTCAGTTCTGAGTTGATTTCAGTTATCAATCCCGCAAGTGTTAGACCTTTAGGCGGGATTTCAAAAATAACTTCGTTATTTTATCAATATAACACAAAATTCAAAAAAAAAAAAACACGTAAAAAGTAAATCAACATAAATACGGTATAATAGCTGATAACATTTTAACTGATAAACCAGTCTTACAAGAATTTCTTACATCAAGTATCGGGTCTATAATATATTTATAGTTTTCAATACAAATATAATACAGTAAGTAAGGTAATACAATGATTTGAGTCGTAAAATAATTACTTTTCATTATTTCACTATATCACTATTTCACTATTTCATTATCTCACCACTTATTTTCCAGCCAGCTTTCATAAATTTTTTTCTGTAAATGATTTGGTTCATTAACTTTTGCCAACGTATAATTTGATAATTTTATTTCTTCAAGGCTAAGTTTTGCTTCAATCAATCTCTCATTTCGGAAAATTGTAAAGGTAACCTTATCCCCTATTTTAAGTTCTTTGATTCGTTTTTCAATTTCCTCATAGCTTAATCTCATACCATCGCAGGCAATTATTTCATCTCCGCTAAGCAATCCGGCTTTTTCTGCTGATGAACCATCAATCACTTGCTGAACAATTATCTTATTCTCGTTTAAGACTGGTTTTTCAGTTTTAACACATAACAAACCAACTACAGGGGTTATTACTGAATCGCTATGAGATAGTTCTAACCCGGCATAGTTAAGATATTTTTCCCACTCAATTGGTACAACACCATACACATAATCATCAAAGAATTGTTTCAAGTTTTTACCTGCGAATTTTTCACATGCTTTCATAAAGTCTTCATTTGTATAGCCTTTTTCATTCAGCGGGAATTTTTTAAGCATATAGCGGAATACATCATCCAAAGAATATTTATTCGCTGATGCATTTCTAATTTCAAGATCAAGTACCAGCGAAACGTATGAGCCTTTTGAGTAATAATCTGATTCCGAGTTATACGAATTTTGCGATCTCCTCCAAAATTTTACCCAGGCATCAAAGCTTGATTCAGCCACCGATTGTATTTTATTACCGGGTCTGCGTCTTTCATCATCAACCCCTCGTGTTATTTCATTGTAGAATTCTTCAACACTCATTTGTCCTGTTCTTACCAGCATTAATCCATCATAATAGCTTGTGCCGCCTTCAGCTATCCAAAGCTCTGATGTATAATTTTCCTTTGTGAAATCATATGGAGTTATTCCTTTTGGTTTAAGCTGTTTAACATTCCACGTATGAAAAAATTCATGTGATATAAGTCTTAGGAATGATACATATCTTTCCTCTGAATCAAAGGCTGATGGTTTTACACCAACAACGGTGGAATTAATATGCTCTGTTCCCCCGCTGCTCTGTTGTGTGCAGTGAACTATGAAAGTATAATTTTCATACGGCACACTTCCCCAGAATTCATAATTCTTTTTTATAATTATGGTAAAATCATTAATAAGTTTTTGCTTATCATAATTTGCATTTCCAAAAAAACTTATTGTATGCTTTTTACCTTCAACATCAAAATCAAAATCAGTTTGTGTGCCAATTTCCAGAGGGCAATCAACAAAGTAATCATAATTAGGGGCAATGAAAGTAAAGGGGTCATTATTATATTTTTCAAGTCCTGTTGTAACGTGCCAATCTTTGTATGGAATAACTTTTAATGTTATAGGCTTATCATAATATATTGGTGAGAACATAAATACTGATGCACCATTAATAAAGGCATGCTCTTCATTTAATCCGCGTGTACGTAAGAGAAAATCATTGGCAAAGACTCTGTATTTTACAATAACATCATTACCTTTATTTCGTTCGATATTCCATGTTGATTTATCGGTCTTATTCCATTTTAGCTGTATTCCATATTCATCAATAGCAGAAAACTCCTGTACACCTGATGAAAAATCAAAAATGAAATATCTCCCTGAGCGCCATACCGGCATAACCAGCTCAACATTTTTTTGTGAATTTGGTATATCACTCAGTTCAATTGTAACATTAAAAAAATGTGTTTCAGGTTCAGGCATGCTCACAGTATATTGTACAGTTTTATTATTAGCTTTACTCATAAAAGAAATTGTTCCAATCAATAATATTAATAAAAAGTATTTCATAAACATAAAATCGTTAAAAATTATTTAAAGTTTAAGAAATAAATAATTACCTAACTCACCTTACGCATACCCACTCCGTGCCTGCGGGAGGGTTTTTGTCATTCCTGCGAAGGCAGGAATCTTGTTTTTGATTTTAAGATGTTGTTTTTTCATTTCTGTATCAAATTCTTCCCTGCCAATATCATAATACAGGTCTTTCTATACATGATTCTTTTCTTCTATAAGCCAGATATTCCAATCTCGTTTCCATCTTTTTACTTGCGAGAATATAAACGCAAAAGCTATACATGAAAATTGTTTTATATTAATAATTGTGGATTAATTTCTAAAGATTCCTGCCTTCGCAGGAATGACAAGACCAGTGATTCCGGCTTACCTGCCTGTCGCATGCACAGCTCGGGAATGCGTAAGGTGAGTTATTAATAAAAAGTATTTCATAAACATAAAATCGTTAAAAATTACTTAAAGTTTAAGAAATAAATTATTACCTAATATCAGTTATCTAATATTTGGTTTAATCTATACATAATAATCCATATTATATTGACTCAAAAATCATCATATTAGTAACTCACCTAACGCAACATTACCGTCTGCCCTATTTTAGGGCACAAGGTGAGTTAGTAACACAGACATTCCTGTCTGTGAATTATGCTATATGCTTAAGGTTAGTTAGTAAAATAATTAAAAAGGGAATTATATATGAGTGAAAGATTAGTAAAATGTATAAAGTTGGGATCTGAGCTTCCCGGACTTGCGGGACCGCCATTACCAAACGAGTTAGGTCAGCGGATATTTGAAAATGTATCAAAACAGGCATGGCAGGAGTTTTTAGAGCATTTTAAGATGGTGATAAATGAATACAGGCTTGATCTTACAAGTCCATTGGCTGACCAGGTATTTGAACAAAAGGCTGATGAATACTTTTTTTCAGATAACTATAAAATGCCTGAAGGATATGTTCCAGAAAAGGACTAAATATCACGTATTTTAGTGAGAAAAAATTATTTATTATGCTTGTTTTTTCTAAAAATATTGTTATATTAGTACCAAGTAAGGTGTAAATTTAAACGATAACAATATGAAAAAGAAATTACTATTTTTTATTGCATTACTTTCGTTGTTTTCATTGAGAGTTGTTGCTCAGCCAAGCTCACCAATATTGACAGAACCACCTAAAGATGTTGATGTTGCAATTGTTCCGGTATTGCTAAACTGGAATGATGTACCCGGAGCAATATGTTACAGGGTAGAAATTTATACAGATACAACAAGTCCTGATAAATTTGAAGCCACCTGTAATGCAGTTCCATCACAATTTGTATTCCCCGAAGCTTCAACATTGATGAATACCAGATATTACTGGAGAGTTTATGCTTGCAGTCCCGAAGGCTGGAGCCAACCTTCAGGATATTTCAATTTTAAAACACAGTCACCAAATGCAGTTGGTAGTATTGAAAATTTAACCAATGGTGTTATTGACTTAATTGCTGATGAGAAAATATCTCAAAACTTTGGTAACCAGCTAATTCGCAGACTTGAACAAGCATCACTTAGATTAAACCAAAATAATAAATTCCTTGCTACTCTTAATATGGTAATATTTAAAGTCAGGGTTACAACACTTAGGATTTCAAATCATATTAGTTCTGCAACTTCATCTTCATTAAACTATAGCGCAGATGGTGTAATTGACCTGATACAGTATGACGATAGTCCAAACGGAATGCCCTCTGTAAATGTAGATGAACTGATGACACCTACAAAATATTCACTTGAACAGAATTATCCAAATCCATTTAATCCAACGACAACAATTGAGTTTTCAATACCCAAAGATGCAAATGTAACATTGAAAATTTTTGATGTTTTGGGGAAAGAAGTTGCCACATTGGTAAATGATCAAAAAGCAGCAGGTACCTATATATTGAACTGGAATGCTTCAAATTTCAGCAGCGGTTTATACTTTTATCGCGTAACCGCTGGTGAATTTACTGATACCAAGAAAATGTTTCTGGTTAAGTAAAATCACTGAAAATACAATTTACTTTAATGAAGAAGAGTGTTATTTTATGATAGCACTCTTCTTTTTTTATGTACTGCTTAATAAACCAGTATTGTAATAAACGCAGAATTAAAACGAGAAATATAAATTATAAATGGATTTAGAAAATTTAAGTTCTACTGAAAATATCCTACCCTTTGAAGTACCAGAGATAGTAAATCTTCCATTTAATTATCATTCTGTATTACTTGATCTTAAAAGAATGGATAAAACAGATCTGCATGAATTTCTTAAAAAAGTATTGGATGTTGTTTCTAATGCTCTTAAGATAGAACGTGTTTCTATTTGGTTCTTTAATGAAGGCAGAACTTCAATTTATTGCGACTATCTGTACTTAAAAAAATTTGGTGAATTTGCCAAAGAATCAATTTTGAATATCAATGATTACCCTTCATATTTTAACGCAATAGAATCAAAATTATTTATAGCTGCTGATGATGCACAAAATGATCCACAAACAAGTGAGCTTACCGAAAATTATCTTAAACCAAGAGCTATTTTTTCATTAATGGATATACCTATACATTATGGCGATCAGGTAATTGGGATCATATGTCACGAAGAACTTGATAAGATAAGAAAATGGAAACGTGAAGAAATAGATTTCACTACAGCAATTTCGTCATTAGTATCCACTTCACTAGAAATTGACTTCAGGAAAAATAAAGAAAAGGAATATCATGAAAGCCAAAGATTTTTATCTACTCTTATCAGTAATCTGCCTGGATATGTTTACCGTGTAACAAAAGAAGGCAATACCTGGAAAACGCAGTATATAAGCGATGGCGTGTATGACTTAACCGGGTATCACGCTGAGGAACTTATACTCAATAAAGAAGTTTATTATTCATTGATGGTCAACGAATCTGATAAACTGTTCTCAAAGAAAGTTGTAGAAAAGGCATTAGAAGAAAGAAAACCTTACCAGATAAATTACAGAATAAGCACAGCCAGCAATGAAATAAAGTGGGTATGGGAGCAAGGGCGAGGTGTTTATTCAGATGTTGGTGAACTGATCGCGACTGAAGGCTTTATAACTGATATTACCGAGAAAAAGCTATTTGAAGAAGAAATAATTAAAAAAAACAAAGAACTTTCTGCATTGTATCAATTTGGGAGATCATTAAGCAGACTTACAGAACCAACTGCATTGCTGGATGATATAGGTAAAATGTTAGTTAAACTTTTTAGCAGAGAAAACATTTATGTTGCTTTATATAACGAAGATGATAATATAATATCTTACCCTTTTTACTATGAAGGTAATGAAAGAAAAGAAATATCAAACAGGGCTTTTGGAACAGATTTTACTGAATTTATCATAAAATCAAAAAGAGGTGTAATATTAAATGAAAACATTAAAACTTCATTAAACTTAATGGGAATAAATGTGCAGGAAAGTGAAGCAAAATCATTGATTGCTGCGCCTTTAATAGCAGGTGAAAAGGTAATTGGAGTTATTGTTATACAGGATTATAAATATGAAAATGCTTTTACTCAGAACCAATTAGAATTGCTTACTACTATTGGTTCACAAGCAGCAATAGCACTTGAAAATTCATATTTATATACTGAAGTAACCAAGTCTCTGAAGGATAAAGAAATTCTGCTGCAGGAAGTTCACCACAGGGTAAAAAATAACCTGCAGGTAATGTCCAGCTTAATTAAACTACAATCAAGATATATTCACGATGAGAAAATGCTTGAGATTCTTAAAGAAACAGGTGGAAGGATACAATCAATGGCTATTGTTCATTCAAAACTTTACAAAACCAAGAATTATGAATATATTAATTTTGAAGAATATGCAAGAAACCTGATAAATAATTTTCAAAGCTTTTATGGATACAAATTAAGAAATATTAAATTTAATATTGATATTCAGGATTTAGAATTTAATATTGATACAGCTATACCCTGTGGTTTAATAATTAATGAACTAGTATCAAATTCAATTAAATATGCATTCCCAGATAACCGCAGTGGTGAAATATTGTTATCTATTAGTCCTTTAAAAAATAAAAAATATAAACTTATCGTTAAAGATAATGGTATAGGAGCACCAAAAGGGATAGACTTGAAGAAATCAGATACATTGGGTATAGAACTTGTAACATTACTAACCAGGCAATTAAATGGATCAATTGATATAATTTCAGAAATTGACAAGGGAATTGAAGTCAGTATTATATTTGAAGAAGCGATATATAAAACAATGAGATAAAACAATTATGTTTATTCACCAATAATTTTAAGCAATACTCTTTTATTTCTTTTACCATCAAATTCACCATAGAATATCTGCTCCCATGGTCCGAAATCAAGTTTTCCATTTGTAACTGCAACTACCACTTCCCTGCCCATAATTGATCGTTTCAAATGCGCATCAGCATTATCTTCACCTGTATCATTATGCCTGTACTGGGCATATGGTTTTTCAGGTGCAAGTTTTTCAAGCCACTTATCAAAATCTGAATGCAACCCCTGTTCATCATCGTTAACAAAAACACTTGCTGTTATATGCATAGCATTGCATAATATAATGCCTTCTTTAATACCGCTATCCGTTAAACAGCTTTCAACTTGAGGAGTAATATTCAAATATGCCCTTCTTGAAGGTATTTTGAACCATAATTCTTTTCTGTATGACTTCATTTGATATTAATAATAAAATTACCTGTAAATTTAATGATTATAATGTTAAAATTTTATGCAATTTCTTAGAATCGGAATAAACAAATAAGTAATACATTTACTATTTATAAACAGTTTTACATTTATAAAAAAATCCATAAATTGATATTTATCAGATACTTTTTTATGTATCAAGAAAGTATTAATCTTATTATTTTTGTAATGAAAAGGTTAACTAAAGATGAAACAGAAACTAGTAGTATTAGGAAGTGGTTTCGGCGCTTTTGCTTGTTTAAAAGAACTTGATACCACACTATATGATGTAAAAATTATCAGCCCTCGCAATCACTTTCTATTTACCTGTCTGCTTCCCAGCACAACTGTAGGCACTATTGAATTCCGAAGTATAATCGAACCCATCAGGAATATCAAGAATGCTACATATATTCAGTCATACTGCAAAATAATTGATGAGAATACAAAAAAATTATATTGTGAAGATAGCGATACTAAAAATAAATTTGTTATAGATTATGATATACTTCTAATATCTGTTGGTGAGGTTACAAACTCATATAATATTAAGGGCGTTGAACAAAATTCCTACTTTCTACGTGAAATTGCAGATGCCCGAAGAATTAGGATAAAGGTAATTGATTGTTTCGAGAATGCCTCGATTCCGGGTATCACTGATGAAGAACGAAAAAGTTATTTAAGATTTTTTGTATGCGGAGGGGGTCCAACCGGTGTTGAGTTTGCCGCAGAACTGCATGATTTCATAGAAGAAGATGTGAGGAAAAAGTACCCGGGACTTGATGATGATATAGAAGTAATATTGATCGAAGCCGGCGATAAATTGCTGAATTCATTTGACGCTAAGTTAAGTGAATATACTTTGAAGATATTTAAGAGACAGAAAATAAATGTTAAGACAAATTCATACATTACTAAAGTCTCAGAAAATGAAATATTTGTGAATGACGGCAGTCATTACAACTATGGGCTCTTAGTTTGGGCTGCCGGTAATACCGCAACTGCTCTTATAAAAGATTCCAGCCTTCATAAGAACAAAAAAGATAAATTAGTAATTGATCATTACCTTAAGGTTAGCGGAACTGATAGTATTTATGCAATAGGTGACTGCACAGAGATTCCCGATGAACCATACCCTGTAACAGCGCAAACTGCACAATCTCAGGGTAAATATATTGGTAAATGTTTAAATAAACTGGCAAAGGGTAAAAAGGTAAAACCGTTTGAATATAGAGATCTTGGGATGCTTGCGTATATTGGTTCTCACAAGGCTATTGCTAATACAAATCAGTTTAAAGGAAGCGGATTTGTAACATGGATATTCTGGCGCAGCGTGTATATTACAAAGCTTGTAAGCCTGAAAAATAAAATACTTGTACTGTTTGACTGGTTCAAAACATTTGTCTTTGGAAGGGATGTAAGTAATTTTTAAACTGTAAAATTGTCATTCCTGGCTCACTTTAGTCGGAAGCAGGAATCTTATATAAAAAAACCTGAATATTTTGATTTAAGGCAATAATTTTAATTCACTATCTACATCATTACCTTCTTCAGAACGTTCAATTATTCGTTGATCAATTGATCTATTATTTTTGACACCTAATGATTTTAAATTTTCTGCACGTGAAATAATATTCCCTCTTCCATCAGCCAATTTTTTCATTGCTTCTTCATATGATTTCTTCGCATCATCCATTCTTGTACCAACTTTAATAAGGTCTTCTACAAAAGCAGAAAGTTTATCATATAATTCTCCACCTTTTTTAGCAATATCCAATGCATTCTTATTTTGTTTTTCCTGTTTCCAGATGCTTGAAATTGTTCTTAGTGTTGCAAGTAACGTTGATGGACTAACTATTATAATGTTTTTCTCAAACGCATCATAGAATAAAGCTGCATCGTTTTGGACAGCAAGCGCAAATGCAGGTTCAATTGGTAAGAACATGAGTACAAAATCAAGGCTTTTCAAACCATATAGATTCTGGTAATCTTTTGGACTTAATCCTTTGATATGTCTTCTGATAGAATTAATGTGCTCACTAAGAGCCTTTTCCTTTATAACCTTATCATCACTAGAACAATACGCTTCATAAGCGGTTAATGATACTTTAGAATCAATTATCATGCTCTTATAATCAGGCATATTAACTATAACATCAGGTCTTAAATTTGTGCCATCCTCGGATTTCATTGTTTCCTGGATAACAAATTCACGTCCTTTTACCAATCCTGATTTTTCAAGGATGCTTTCCAGTATATATTCGCCCCAGTTACCCTGAGCTTTTGTATCACCTTTTAAAGCACGTGTTAGGTTGTTTGCTTCCTCTGACATTTGTTTATTAAGTTCGTGCAAAGATTTAAGTTGTTCAGCAAGCGCAGCACGGTCTTTTGTACCGCTTATATATACATCGTTTACCTTCTTTTCAAAATCAGTAATTCTTTCTTTTAATGGTGTTAATATATTATCCAGATTCTCTTTATTCTGTTCGGTGAATTTCCTGCTTTTATCCTCAAGTATCTTTCCTGCAAGATTCTCAAATTCATTAATAAATTTTGCCTGTATATTTTCAAGTTCTTTTTTCTGTTCTGTTAGTTTTTCCTCTAAGTTCTTATACTTCTCATTTGAAGCAGCAAGGTCACTACTTAATTTAATTACATTATTTCTTTCCTTTTCAGTTTCTGACCTGCTATCATTAATTTGCTTTTCCTTCTCAGTTAAAGCTTTATCTTTTTCCTCAATTTTTGAAACAAGAGCAGATTGTTTGCTCTTGGCAACAAAGAATCCAAGCAAAAACACTACAATTACTCCTGCTATTAATAATATTATTTCCATTTGTGTTTTTATTTCCCTTTTTTCTCTTTTGCTTCTTCAAGATACTTGCTCATTGTTTCCTTAAGTGATGGGTCAATTCGCAGCCCTTTATTCATATTCAGTATAGCATTATCATAATCACCTTTATACAGGTATGCAATACCCATCCTGCAAAAAGCTTCGGCTGACATGGGGTCAAGCTCTACCGCTTTATTAAAATCAGCAATAGCTTCATCATACTTTTCCATTTCCCTGTAAATAGCGCCGCGGGTATTATAGACATCTACCCTGTTTGGACCCAGCTCAACAGCTTTGTTCAGGTCATTTATTGCCCCTGTGGTATCACCATTGAAGAGCCTCATTGAGCCACGGTTTTTGTATGAATCAACATTATCTGGTTCGGTCTTAATGGCTTTATCAAGATAAGCTATGGCTTCTGATGTTTTTCCATCACCATAATATATCACGGCAATTGAATTCATTGAAATAACATCCTTTGGATTTAGCTCCAATGCCTTATTATAATTTTTTAGAGCTTCTTCACCATTGAGCATATACACATAAACTGTTCCTCTGCCGCTGTATGCCCTGTAATTCCTGGGGTCTATTAAAATAGCTTTTTCAAAATCACTTAATGCATCTTTAATTTTCTTTAGAAATATTGCAGTATTACCCCGGGCTATAAATCCTTTTGCGCTATCTGGATTATATTCAATATACTTAGTGTAATTGAAATACGCATCAGTAAATCTTCCATCTCGGAAATCCTGCTCACCCTGAGTATAGAGTATTTCAGATTCCTGCCCATAAACTAAATTGCCAACAAACAAAATTAATAATAATAATATCTTCTTGTGGATCATGTAATGATACTTAATTATGATGTTTTAGATTTAATTAATTCGCTTACCATTCTGCCGTCATAAAGTCCGTTATATTTTTCTTTAAAATACGGCATTATTTCCTTCATTGTCTTGCCTTCACCAATTAGCCCGGTTACAATTTTTTCTATCTCTTCTTTACCTAATTGAGTTGGCAGGTAAGCGCCGAGTATCTTTTTTTCTTCAATTAATTTATTTTTAGCATCATCTGAAATAGAAAATGACATCGTTTCATCTGCATTTTTTATGAATTTACGGATTATTTTAAATTCATCATCTTCGGTCATTTCTTTACCGCTTTTTGATTGAGTAAACATCTCTGCATACAAAGTTGAAAGCAAATTAGCTTTTACTGTTTCCTTTGCTATTTTCGCGTTTTGCATATCCTTACGGATGGTTTCTATAAGCATTAATTTCTCCTTTAATTTGCAAAGATAATAAGCTGTTAATGAAGATAAAATGCATTAAAATAAAAGGTTAAAATCTTGAAAAGTTAAAAGGTTAGAAGTTCGTAAAGTTTTAATAGTTTGAAAGTTTTTAACAATATTTTATATTATCACTATTTCACTATTTAGCTATTTCTCTATATCGCTATATCACTATCTTACTATTTCGCTGATTGCTGCTTTGCAACTTCTTCCCATGATTTTGGAGAGAAGAAACTGTATGTTTCACGCCTGTATGTAGCATAATAGGCATATCCCCATATAGGAGTATTGGGATAATAATAAAGATATCCGGTACTAAGATCAATAGCCGAAGGAAACTCAGCAGCCGCAAAATGCTTTGGGCAATATAGATTTAAAAAACCTGCAAGCTCAGATGATAGATTTTCAGTAATTATAAGCGGATAAACAACCATCATTGCTCCAAAACCCAACGGCATACCGCTTCTGTGTCTGTTGGCAAGTGAATACATTTTTTCGCTGAATACGCGTAATTCCTGCCCTGTCGCCCCTTCAGGCATATATTTCACACAAATGTAACAATCAACCTTGCCAAATTTTGTTACTTCTACCCTGCTTCGCTTAAATACTCTATCAGTACCTGCATCTGAATTTACGGTTATATGCTCAAATCCATAAAACTTAAGCCATCCATCAAGCATTTCAAAATATTTGTCAGATCTTTGTGACATAATTAAATTTTTAGTATTATATATATTTCTAACACACCTTACACATATAACATGATGCACAGACAGGAATGTCTGTGTTACTAACTCTCTTTACGCTCTAAAAAACAGGTTAGGCGAAAATGTTGCATAAAGTGAATTACTAAAATATATTAAAATATTAGTGAATGAAATGAATAAATCTACTACCTGCCCTAAAAGATAGTATCCATTTTAAAATACTTAAATATTTAATACAACACATTTACTAAAAATCAGAATTTGTACATTGTAAATATACTGTAGATTTACAACCTTTAGAAGGCTGTATTCCTAGAAATAGCAGGCATAAAACCTATATTAGCTGTCGATTTTAGTTAAAACAAAAGGCTGTCATTCTACAGAGTTAACGAGAATATCAGCCTTTTCTAAAGGAGGAGAAAAATCGGGAAAATTATTATTTGATTAATACCATTTTTTTAGAATCAGTAAATTTGCCTGCTTTAATAGAATATATATATATTCCACTTGCAAAATTTGAACCATCAAAAGTAACGTTATAAATTCCTTTAGTTTTAAATTCATTATTTAAAAGAGTAGCAATTTCTCTACCTAATAAATCATACACTTTTATTGTAACATAAGTTCCAAACGGTATACTAAACTTCAAGTTCGTTAAAGGATTAAACGGATTTGGGTAGTTATCAAACACTTTAAATGATAAGGGATGATTTTGATAACTATTTTGGTTCATTCTGGTTGAAATATTATCTGTACCACCAGGCTGATTGTATCTACCGTTAGTTTCGAGAATAAAATCTCTTATGTAACCTGTTTGGAAGGAGCGATAACGTTGAATTTTAGGGTAATTATTGCAGTACTATCTAATTCAGAATAATTATTATCAATACTGGTTAGAAGAGTCTTAACATCTCCAATTACTGAATGTTCAGCTTCCGCTAGATTTAATTCTGTTATGTCGAATCCACTATACATGATAGGCACGACAGAGAAATACGTTACCTTGTAATCACTAAACCAATTGACATCAATGTGATCTACTGCATCAGCCGATTCACCAGCGAAGGGAACAATAACTACTGAGCTAAGTTCACGTCTTGAGAATTTTCTTTGGTATGAATCTGCATTTGTATATACTACAACATCACCTGCATAGTCTTTTGCTGGTGAAGGAAACCAAATTCTATCACCATCTCCTATTTCACCGATTAATGCAATACTATCAACTGTGCTATTATCGCCAAATTCCTGATATTTTTTACGGATATAACCAATAGCTCTTAATTGTTCACTTTCGTCAAAATGAGCATAAATACTGTCCCCTTTGTTACCTGTAAGCACTTTTTTACCCTGTGCATTATACTGTATTAAAGAAGTAATATTTGTTGTGCCGTTTAAGCTAGCATCATCTGTTGACTGAACAGAACCATCATCATACATTACAATATCATTAGATTCGGTAACACCTACTTTTGTACCTACAGGGTGGTCAACAGCATATAGTTTTAATTGATCAAAATAATCATAATCATTTTCAGTTTCTCCTACCATAATAGAGAGTTTATCATTAATAGGAACTGGATTTATATTTAATTTATATAAATCTTTAATATCTTGTCCGATATATTCTTGAAATTCAGAACGATGCAATATATTATTATCCAATAAGTATCCGCCTGTAGTATCACCATTGTAAACAGAAATCCAAGGACAACCACCAGCTGAAGTTAAGTAACCTAAAATTTTAGCTCGGCCACTTTGACTAGTTGCCAAAACAGTTCTTTTGTCTTCTAAAAAATGTCCGTATCCACCCACTTGAAATTTATCGTTAATATTAATTGTCCACTGGCAGTTACCATAATTTCCAAAACAATAAGGTGTTCCGCTATTGCTGTAGATTAAATCCCAACTTCCACCTTGAATGCTGTACTGCTGAAGTAATAATTTCCCTGTTGATTTTTCAATAGTTAGTAATTGATCTCTAGTATAACAAGGAAAATTAATGCACAACCGTCCAACATATGTATTGTACCCTGGCGACGGAATGGGTATTTGCCAATTACCTATCCACCCGCTTCTATTGTTATCCCATACTGTTACCCAATTACCATTTTGAAATTTTAATAATTTTGCTCTTTTATGCTGCAATGTAGGGCTATAACCTTGATTGTAAATTAGCAGTTCATCCTTATATCCTCCATCAAAATCAGCGACTTCATATCTATCAACACCTCCAACTATATCCCAACCTGCAATAAATCCATAAATATTATTCCATACTCTAGACCATGTTGCCGAATTAGTCTGCCAATCATAATTAAAATTTAATAAATTCAGATAACCATCATTTTCTTCACCATTCCAAAATTTTGTAATACATAAAACTTCTTTACCTGTTGAATTTCCCTCCCTCCATTCTTGAGTGTTAAAATTACCTGGTAAAAAATTAGTCGTGTTTATATCTACATCCCAAGAAGGATTTCCAATCTTACCATTTCCATTATTTGTCCAGATGTAATTCCAAGAATGTGTATAGGGTTCGTATGGTGGCGCTAATATATACGCCCAGTTAGTATTGTCATTTATAACAAGTAAAAAGTTTGTATTATCGAGATAGTTATTAAAGTTATATACATACATCCCAATTGTATAAAAGCGTGTTGCCGCATTTATTATAGAATTATTTCCTGACCAATAGGTGCACCAACCGTTTTGCGGACTACAACTATGAGACGGGAAACCGTAATTGATTAAGTTCACAGTGCTCCCATTGCTAAATAATATTTTATATTGGTCATTATAAGGATTTGTAAAATAATCTGTTTTTCGGACATTAAAATTGCTTAATGGATAAACCCCAATATAGCCTATTCCAGGATTCATTTGTTCGTTATTGTATATTACGTTCCATTGTGCCTGTGAATTTGGGATTAAAATAAAACAAGTTGTTAGAAGTAAAAAAAAAGCCGCTTTAGTAATTTTTGACTTTTTCATTCTGCCTCCTATAATTTAAAGTTTAAGAAATCCTATTTAATTAATACAAATTTTTTTGTTTCTGTGAAGAGAGGAGCAAAAACAGGGTCAGTAATTAATACAGGAGTTACATTTGTTATTTTAAACTGGTAAAAATAAACTCCTGATGCAAAATCCGTTCCATTGAACTCAACGATATGACTGCCTGGTTCTTTATATTCATCAAGAAGAATTGTTACTAACTGACCCAGAGCATTATAGATCGTTATTGTTACTCTTCCATTTCTGCTCATATTATATTTAATTGCTGTAGTAGAATTAAACGGATTTGGGTAATTTTGAGAAAATGAAAAACTTGACGGAATAAAAGGCTTTTCAGACATTATGCTCCAGTTATTACCACCGTTTGTGGTATGTAATATCAGTCCGTAACCGCTATCCCGACCAACTACCCAGCCGTTATTCTCATCAATAAAAAATACATCAGATAAATACATTTGACTGTTAAACACAAGCGATTGATTAATCCAGTTATTGCCGCCATTGCTTGTTCGATATATTTTTCCATAGTCACCTGCGGTAGTTCCGTAGTTAGGATTTACAAACTGCATACCATAAAGTTCATTACAAGTGTTACATAATCCCTCCCAGCTTTCGCCTCCATTGTTGCTACGTAAAATACCTGAGCCGCTGCCAAAAGAATTATAAGATCCTGCAATGAACACTAAATTTGAGTCTATAAATTCAACTTCATTTAAATAGTACATGTAGCTGATAGGATTTCTGAACCAGTTAATTCCACCATTAGTTGTTCTTAGAATTGTTCTATTACCAACAACTACTCCAGTATTTTCATCTATGAAAGATATATCAGAAAGATCATATAAAGAGTCAACAGGCTGGCTTTGCCAATTCAGTCCTCCATCAATTGTTTTTAATATTACCGGACTAAAAAAAGCACCGCCGCAAACAAAACCTGTGCCGGAATTAACAAAAGATATTCCGCTTAGATGTAAAGATGTCCCACTATTTAATTGAAACCACTGTAGTCCGCCATCAGTAGTTTTTAATATTGTCCCCAAAGCTCCCGTAATATATCCAATACTATCATTCATGAAAATTATTTTGCCTAAGTTTTTATCTGTTATTCTAGATTGTTCCACCCAGTTTATCCCACCGTTGGTAGTCATTAATATTATTCCGTTTACACCAGTTATGTATCCAGTAGTTAAATTCTTAAAAGAAACACTAAAAAATGGCACTAGTGGCGTATTTGAGTGAACAATTGTAATGCAAAGAGTATTTGCATTAAACAAAATTAGAAAATTTAATAATATATACTTTACTTTAACACTTTTGCAATAGGATTTCTGTAACATATCATTACATATTAAGTTTTAGCAAATATAAGCTAAAAATATAATTAATAAAACTCTTATAATTAACTCAAGTTGACCGCCTAGTAAAAAGAAACTGTTAAAACGGTTAACTTGAGTAATTTAATCCAATTATAAGTAATATGACAAATATTTTTTGCAAGCGATGTGCTGTGCCCGCCTCTGGTGTGGCAGAAATCTCATTTCATAAAACCATTCAAAGATGTGATTGCATACTGAAGTAGCAGTCAATCTTCACTGAGCTTCTCGCAAATGTAACTACATCACTTTGCCAGCATCAGAAACAACCCTGCCATAGTCAGGCAGGAGTTGTAAAATAATATCGTTACTTTAAAAGAACCATTTTTTTAATATCTGTAAACTCTGAAGTAATAATTCTATAGAAATAAATACCGCTTGCATATTTTGCAGCATTCCAATCAATTCTATAACTACCGGCGCTTAACTGTTCATTAACCAGAACTTCAATATCTTTACCGAGCAAATCATAAACAATGATTTTGACATATGTATTTTTTGGTATATCAAGATTAATCTTTGTTGAAGGATTAAATGGATTTGGATAATTTTGGCTTAAACTAAATGTTTTGGGTGTAATTCCACTAATAGGCTCAATACCAATAACACCAACTCGGGTCATATAGAAATTAATAGTATCAGGACTAACACTCCCAACAACAACATTTCTTTCAGCAGTAAAATATCCAAACCTGTCACAAATTACACGGTATGTACCCTGCGTAATATTATTGACATCATAAGGTCCGCCTGTTCGTGAAACACTGAATCCTTTGAATTCAGTACCGTTCATAGCATATACAATAGCCCTTTGTAATCCACCACTTTGAGGTGGAGCTACATAAACACCGCCGCTAATAAATGAATTGCCGCCTGAACCTGTTATTGGAAATACTTTTACATCTATGTTAAAAATATTATTATTTGTGTATAATGTTTTTGATGACATCCAGTTAATTGTTCCTGAAGCAGTACCTGTATGATAAGTAGGAACAAACCTTGGAGGGATAGAAGGATCATCATCTTCGTCGTTTGGATAAGCCATAATATCACAACTATCAATAGGCAAATTTCTTAAAATATAATCACCATTAGGCTGAATAATTGCCGTATCAACAACTATAACAGCATTCAGGCTTGGGTCATATCTTAACGCTTTAACTAATCCGCTTGTAACAGGTTGTCCGTTAGGATAAGTTACTCTTCCAGAAACAGCAAAAGGAGGTTCGAAAACACCCCCATTCGTAGTTTTTTGAGCTGAACCTAAAAAGCCAACAGTAAATCCTAAATTTGATTCAAGAAAATAAACAGAATTTAGGTTACTTGAAGTACTTGAGACTTGTGAGTTCCATATTGCACTTCCATTAGTTGTTCTTAAAATAATTCCGTCTTCACCAACTGTATAACCTGTTAGAGCATCTTTAAAAGAAATTGAATTTAAATCTTTGTTTACTATTCCCTGTTGTATCCATGATTCACCAGCATTGGTTGATTTATAAATAACACCTGATGAACCAAATTCATAACCACCAACTAAATACCCGGTATTTGCTGTTGGGAAAACAATACTCCTGAAATCAATATCTTCTGTAGAAGGAGAAACTTCATACCAAGAATTTCCGCCATTAATAGTTTTATAAATAACTCCGCTATATGGTGCTGTCATTTTTCCGCCAACAATGAAACCTGTATTAGAATTTATGAAATCAACAGAGTTAAATTTATTTCCATACATATTTACAAACTGAAGTTCCCAGGTGGCTCCTCCGTTTGTGGTTTTAATAATTTTGCTGTTTAAACCAACAGCATAGCCTGTGTTAATATCTGCAAAATGAACAGAAATAAGTGATGTTTGATTTTGGTCTATCCAGCTTATACCGCCATCAGTAGTTTTAAAAATAGTCCCTTCGCAAATATAGCCTGTGTAAATATTATTAAAATAAATAGATGAACCACTTATAGCTGTTGAAATTACCAGCCAGTTGGAACCGCCATTCAATGTCTTAAGGATAATTCCATTTCCTGAAATATATCCTATACTTTGGTTAACAAAATAAACTGACTTCAATACATTTACAGTGCCTGATTGTAAAGGATACCATCCATTTTGCGAAGTGAGGTTGCCTGTAACAGTAAACATAACTGTAACTATTAAACCGAATATAATATTTATATTTTTTTTGTTCATTTTAAAACCTCACAAAAATTGATTGATAAAATGTTATAACTTATTCAAAAGATATAGTCTTTCTCATTCAAACGTAATTTAACTGTTATTTACAAAATTAACAGCATAAAAATCACTACTATTACTATGAGAATCTGAATTCCCTGTAAACCATTAACTAACATACCTATATTTCACTCGTTTATATAGGAATTTCAGCTATATTATCAATAATAGTAGAACAAATACGAAAAATAGGCTGATAATTCCTTTTAATGAAAATTTTATTTTAAATTCCATGGCAATATATATTTATTTGTTTTTATTTTTATAATCTTCAATAGTCATTGATTGAGCCCAGTAATGCAAAAACAAGTCCTTCATATGACCTGCATAATCTGTATTTTTTATTATCAGATCAGCTTGTTTATGCTTAGGTACGTTTTTATCTGCTGATAGATTTATGAAAACACTTTCTGAATCAAAGATTGAAATGTTAGGTAATTTAAATGATGAAAGCCTAACCTGCTCTCCGCCTTTTTTGAAAAGCTCGCATGCTTTTATCAACTCAATATTCATTTCTTTATCATCACTTAATTGATAAATAGAATAAATTACTCCGCCATCTTTTATGAATCTTTGGGCATCACGGCTAAGCTCTTCAACAACAACCCTTCTTGGGCTGTACATTCCATATATTTCATTCTTCGAATTATTTACAAGATCCATATACTTCGCTATACGATGCTTATTAAAGCCCCTGATAAGCTGTATATTTCTATCAGGTCCATCGGATTTTGCAGATTCAGTTTTGTAAATCTGCTGAAGTTCCCCGAATGTTTCATTCAGACTTGTAAGTTTACTATTATAATTCTTTTTATAATCGCTTGTTATCTTATCTAAAATTATCGCAGGGTCAATTATCTGGTAATTAAGTATTGTATTGGTTTCAATTTCATTGCAATATCCTTTATCTACAAATGATTTAAGTATATCATAAATTGAATTACGGATTATCTTAGCTTCTTTTGCTATATCAGAAGCGCTCATTGGGTTACCGCCAAGCAATACTATTAGTACCTTAGATTCATATTCTTTAAACCCTAAAGTTTTGAGTCGCTCTATTAATATTTCTTTATTCAATATTGCTGTAGTTTTAAACTACTGCAATATAACATATATTAATAGATTTGTCAAGATATTAATTTAACGAAAATAGCTAATATCTAAAATACATATTAACAGGATTTTGAATATTAAGTGTACTTTTTAGATTACTTTTTACAATATGGGAAAATATACGAGGAGTATAGTGGAGTATTTATATAGAACGCGACACCCTTGAACCGCAGTGATAATAATTGCTTCCCCCGCCCTTCGAAAGAGAACAATCTATCAAAACAGTAGATGCCGCGCTCTTGTACTTATATCAATACTTATAAAATAATTATTCTGAAAATATTTTAATCTATACCGGGGTTATGGCTGTTCTTTTAATTACCTCCGTTGACGCTGATACCAAACAGCGTGTAACCCCGGATAAATTACCTATAAGGGATAAATAAACATTATATTTAATTAACTTTTTCAATTTTTTTATTTTACTAACTCACCTTACGCATATAACAAGATTCACAGACAGGAATGTCTGTGTTACTAACTCACCTTGTGTCCTAAAACAGGGCAGACGCTAACGTTGCGTAAGGTGAGTTACTAACTTTAGAACAATCTTGCCATAGGCATGCAAAAATAACTCCGTCCAAAGGACTCCGTCTGGAGAGTACTCGGGATTATTTTAACAAAATCATCTTTTTTGTTTCGGTGAAGCTGCCTGTACTTAATCTGTAGAAATATATACCGCTTGGATATGAAGTAGCATTAAAATTAACATTATAATTACCGGCATTCACTTCTTCGTTTAACAATACAGTTACTTCCCTGCCCAGAGCATCAAAAACCTTCACTTCAACAAAACTTTTCTTAGGGATTGAAAAGCTTATTTTAGTTTCTGGATTGAATGGATTAGGATAATTCTGCATCAAGGCAAATTTTTCTGGAACAATATTATTAATAGGTTCAATCCCAATTAAGTTAAAGCAATTGTAATAATAGTTTTTTAAATTATCGCTTAAACTAATAACATCACACACACTTTGAAAATTATTTGACCCCCTTGCGATACTATATGAATATACAACCACCTGTGTATCACCTGAAGCCATATTAAATGGACCGATGTTCACAAGATTTCTTTTATCTCCCTGTACAGGATCTCGCCAGCCTGTGCTATTGCAAGCATTACCAGAATAAACATATTTAGTAGGCAAACCTGTAATTGGATTAAAAATTGTTTCACCGCACCCATTTAACCCTTTCATAAAATTATATGCATATATATAATCATCAGGATCGCCAATACATGGATTTCCACCATTTACAAAATAATTATGACCCGACATCATTTTCATTTTATAACCGATTAAATTATTGCAAGGTAACTTTGCAGTATCAGTATTAATGCCGGTATATACAACCGGACCTTGCAGTAATCGGTACCCAACTGCAGGAGGGGCTGTACCATACTCAAGATCTATATTATCATAATTATAAGTATAAGCAATACTTTTCAAACTATCGCAACCAACAGCATCATCAAGATAATCTCCAAGATCACCATCGTTTACCAGAGATATATATGTGCTATCCCAATTCTTCCCGCTTTTATTAATTATTTTATATCTCACAAAATAAGAATCATGGAATCCTGTTACATCAAAAGTATATGCCAATTGCTGAACTTCAACACCTAATGGTAAACTTCCACCAGGTAGGCTTGGTTCTGAATCATGAATATTATTTGTGCAATTAGTATAATCCATGAATACTACAAATATCATTTCAGAAGGTCTTGCAGTACCAAAACCAACACCTGGTCTATCTGCATTCCAACCCGGTTGATAACCCGGGACTCCATTAACTTCAACAAATGGCGCTCCCTGATTTATAGGCCAGGCACTCCATGATGAATAATTAAATGTATATGTTCTTCCGGCAGCAGTTTTAGTTCTAACACCTCCATTAACCAATGATTGGTCAGTTACACTTACAAGATACCCGTTAAACGCCGGGTCATTGCAAACTGATATTGGCGGTATCTGTCCATTAACAGGTATATTACCTGGTGAATAATGAGTATTATACATAGAAGCTGCAAGCCGTAACTCTTTTTGATTTCCTGAAATAACTGATTTTGCTCCAATCCATATTCCCGAAGTAAATACAGGTGTTAATCTTTGTGTTGATGTTACAGGCCAAATAAATCCTGCTCCACTGGGACTAATAACCTTATCGTAATTAAAATACCCGTCATTTCTGAAAACGGTATTTATATTACCATTCTGTAAATAAATATTTGTTGGAGGTAATAAGGTATAATAATTATTTGGATTTTTATTATGATCACTTGCAAAATTTATTATTGAATTACTAAGTATTAACAGGGCTATTATGAGGACTTTTCTGTTCATTGTGGTATAAATTAGTTATTAAATTTATTCAATGTAAAAATAGCACATAATACAAGGATATGCAAAGATTTTTAAGTGGATTTGTTAAAAGTAAATCAGAATATTAGTACATCTAAAAATGCTTAAAATTGATAATTTATAGTATTTTTAATCATATTTTGATAAGACATAAATAGGCTTTTGTTAATTACAATATTCATTAAATTACCATAAAAATATGCGGGAATCGAAACTTACAGAGATGGTTAAGGGAATTACCCCTGTTGAATTTAAAAGATTCGGGGAATTCCTCAATTCACCTTTCCATAATAAAAGCAGAAAGTTAATACAGCTATATGAACTCATCAACTTTAATTTTGATGGCTTTGATGCAAACATTATTACAAATGAAAAAATAGCTAAAGCAATATTTAACGGTGAAGGTGATAAAGACCAGAATGTAAGGACTTTAATAAGCAGCTTTACAACACTATTGGAAGATTTCCTAATAATTGAAGAACTGAATAAAAATTCAATAAAGCAAAAAAATTTCCTGCTCAAATCCTTAAGAGACAGGAATATCCTGAAAACTTTTGATATGATTTCAAAAGAAATATCAGAGATACAGCAGAAAGAATTTAACAGGAATACTGATTACTACTATAATGAATTTACATTTAAGGAAACCTGGCTGAATTATCATGGCGAGGATTTAGACCTAGACCTTGATAAAAGCTACATGGAAATGTCTGAGAACGCTGATCATTTATTCATTGTAACAAAACTAAAAGTATTAAACACTGTTATCAGCAGGAAAATACTTTTCCCGAAGGGATGGATACCCACAGGAATTAGCATTTATAAAAGTTATTGGGCAGTTGATAGTATCCTGAAATATATTGAAAAGAATAATGATAAAATTGAAAATGGCCACCCGATAATATTTTCAGAATATAAAATTTTGATGATGGTATTAGAGCCTGATAAGATTAAGCATTTTCATGACCTTGAAAAACATGTTTTTAATAATATAGAAAAATACAGCGAAGAAGAGCTTGAGCAGGTTTATTACTCACTTTCAAATTACTGTATTAATAAAGTTGCTACGGGTGAAGATAAATTTGTTAACGAGCTTTACAAAATACATACAAATTTTGAAAAAACGGGGTTCTATGCTAAAAATAAAAATTTGCAATATACTGATTTTATTGGTGTAATTATTTGCGGGCTTAATATGAAGCAAATTAAATGGGTTGAGTTTTTCTTTGAAACCTATAAAGGTAATATTGCAAGTGAAGTAAAACGTGATACCATCAATCTTACATCAGCACTTATATCTTTTAATCTTAAAAAATATAAGGAGTGTATTGGACATTTGAATAAAGTTGGATATAAATATACTTATTTTTATATGAAATCAAAGGAAACTCTGATAAAGACTTATTACGAGTTGGGTGAATTTGAATCTTTGGAAGCTGTGATAGATACAGCTAAACATTACCTAAAACGCCATAAGGAGATACTATCAATCCATTTTGATAGATACATCCTGTTTATGAATTATGTTATAAACCTGATTAAGCTTGATAAAAAACAAAAACCTGAGCTTAAGATATTGATGAAAAAACTTGATGAAAACCGGACTACTATTGCAAGAGAATGGTTGATTGAAAAAATTATAGAAATGAAATAATTTCATTTCTTATAAAACTTTTGGCAAATGTATTTTCGATGAATTCTATTTGTCATTCCTGTTCGCCTTGTTTCTAAGGCGCAGGTCGTAGAACTGCACCGGCATGTCATGGATCTTGTTTCTATTGCAAAAGATTCCGTATCAAGTATGAAATGGCATTTGTGACGGAAGTTGAAAATGCCCCACAATAACTTTCCTATTCTTTATATTTTTTGAACATGTTACTATATCCATTTAAG
Source organism: uncultured Ignavibacteria bacterium (assembly GCA_947084945.1). Taxonomy (GTDB): domain Bacteria; phylum Bacteroidota; class Ignavibacteria; order Tepidaquicellales; family OLB5; genus OLB5. The sequence goes on from CAMTUP010000007.1 coordinate 45,798, forward strand.
AAATCTCTTACATTCATCCTTCTTTTACCTTCCATTTGCAGTTCAGTAATTTCAAGGAATTCATTCAGACACGAAACATATAACTTATCATCTTTTACGAAAAATCTTCCGGGTCCTTTAAGGCTATCCCAACGGGATTTCACTGTACTGAATATTTTTATTAACTTGCCATTATGTTCAGTAAATGCAGAGGGGTATGGCGATAGTCCTCGTATGAAATCATAAACCTTATCAACCGATTGGTCAAAGTTTATGCGGCAATCTTCTTTAAAAATCTTTGGCGCAGGTGTTGCCTCGCTATTGCTTTGTTTTGCAGTATGCAGGTTTCCTTTGCTGTTTTCAATTAAATTTACTGTCGAATAAATTGTCAATGCTCCAAGTTCTTTTAACTTATCATGAAGTGAACCTGCTGTATCTTCACTTGAAATATCTATTTGATTCTGAAGAATTATACTGCCTGTATCAACTTTTTCCTGAAGGAAAAATGTTGTAACTCCGGTCTTGCTTTCTCCATTGATAATTGCCCAGTTAATAGGGGCTGCGCCTCGGTATTTAGGAAGCAGTGAAGCATGCAGATTAATAGAGCCGTATTTTGGTATCTTAAAAATACTTTTTGGCAGTATTCTAAATGCTGCAACTACAATAAGATCTGGCTGCAGCGATCTTATTTCTTCTGTAAATTCATCATCTTTAAGGTTTACAGGCTGAAGGATATTAAGACCCTGTTCTAAAGCAAACTTTTTAATTTCACTTTCGGATAATTGCTGTCCCCTGCCTTTGGGTTTATCGGGAGAGGTAACAACTGCTAATATATTGTTATGAGTGTTTAAGAGTATTCTAAGTGATGGCACTGCAAATCGAGGTGTGCCCATAAATATAATATTCATTCTAAAGGTCTCACTGCTTATGTTTTATTATATGTTTTCCCTTTTGGGCTTGCAGCCTTGTATTACTGTCTTTAGTAAAGGGAAGTTCTGCAAGAAGGTATTCAGTTTCTATATCACCTTTTCTTATCATATCAAGATCGGGTTTTATTTTTTTCTTTTCAAATTTATTTAAATGATCAATAAATAATACTCCATTCAAATGATCAATTTCATGCTGGGCAACTCTGGCAATAAATCCTTTAAGCTCTATATAGTGTTTATTTAGATCAAGGTCCTGATACTCTATATAAATTGTTTCAGGTCTGGTAACTTCTCCTCTTACATAGGGAATGCTTAGACATCCTTCTTCCAAAGAAATTTCACCATGGTAATCTTTCAATACAGGGTTTATCATAGTTATCGGTGCAGTTCGTATTTTCTTCTTATCTTCCAAACGCGAAACATCAATAACAGTCAATGCAAGTTCACTGCCTATTTGCGGAGCTGCAAGTCCAACACCCGATGCTTTATGCATGGTATTGAACATACTGCTAACAAGCATTATAAACTTGTCATCAATTTTTGTTACTTTTTTGGTTTTTTTCCGTAAACCTTCAAAGCCGTATGTGTAGATAGGTAATGTTTTCAATATCTACTAAAATATCCGTATTTGATTGAAAAATCAATTCAAGAAACCACGCAGTGGTTTCGAAGTCCCGCCCTGGCGGGATTTCACATTTCTTTCCTCTAAAAACCACAGTTAATCATCAAATTTTAAACCATAAATCAGAGTATTGAATAAGCAAAAAAAATAGGTTAAACTTACAACTGAGGTAAGTAAATTTTTCGTATATAATAGTATTGAAAATCAAATTATTAAAAATACCGTTTATCATATTATTGCTTTTTTTGGCAAATAATATAAATTCACAGCAAATTGATAGCAATAAAGCAATATTAAAGCTGAATGATGGATATTCTATTAATGATTCTGTTAGAAATCCAGTTGAATTGAAATTGAAAAGCGGAAGTCAACTGCCAAATCAGAAAAATAAAATAAATTTTATAAAATTCGGAGCTATTACAGGAATTACAGCCGGAACATTTGTTTGGCTTCATAATTACCAGAAAAATTCATGGTGGTCGGGTCAAAGAGGAAAATTTCATTTCCAGAATGACTGGGATTATGCAATGAGTGCTGATAAGACAGGACACTTTTTTGACGGAGCATTTATTCAGGCATTGTATAAAGGGGCATTTGAATGGGCAGGTTTTAGCCCAACTGCCTCGGTTTGGATGGGCGCTGCTTTCAGTATAGCATATATGACAGATGTTGAAATTGAAGATGGTTTTGCAAGAGACTGGGGATTTTCAATGGGTGATCAGATATTCAATGTTACGGGAGCTTTGTACCCGGTTGCCCAGCACTATTGGGAGCCTCTAAAAAGCTTTAATGTGAAATGGAGTTATTTCCCATCTGAGGATTTAACGAGCGGTAAGAGAAACGGCGCTTTCCTTGATGATTACAACGGACAAACTATGTGGCTATCAATGAATGTTCACGATGTGCTTGGGAAAAAAGCGAAGAGTTTCTGGCCTGATTACCTTAATATTGTAACTGGGTATGGAGTAAATCATTATACCGAGTACGATAAAAGATATGCCGATTATTACGTAGGATTAGATGTAAACTGGGAAAAGATTATTCCCGGTAAATCAAAGTTCATGCTTTGGTTCAAAAATGTAATTAATCATTTCCGTTTCTTCCCGCTTCCTGTTTTAAGGTTCAATAAAGATGGGGTATCCTACATAGTAAACTGGTAATGAAAAAAAATATTACAATAAATATTGTGTGCATAATATTCTTTTGCAATTTTATTCTCGCAGGTGATAATTCAATTATAGGCAATGATATAAGATTAAAGTTAAAAGAGAAGCCAAATTTAAAAAGTATAGTTTTTAAAAGCCAGCCAAATGAAGTAATATCTATTTCTGATAATGATATTTTCAGTTTAAAGAATTACAGGAACATGAAATCATACAAAGTAAATCCTATAAAGATGACAATACTTGGAGTTGCAGCTGCTGGGGTTTTTACGGGATTTCATATATATTATTCAAATACATGGTGGAAAGACAGAAGAGATTATTTTAAATTTGCAGCAGATGGTTATTATGCAAGAAATATAGATAAAGCATCTCACATTTTTACAGCAAATTTTTTCACTATAGCAACTTCAACTGCATATGAATGGGCGGGAATAGCACCTGATAAAGCTTTGCTTTATGGAGCATTGACATCATTTGCTTATGAAACATATATAGAAATAAATGATGGATTTGCACCAAACTGGGGATTTGACTGGGGTGATACGGGAGCAAATGTATTTGGAGCCGTCTATCCATTTTTACAAAATGCAATAAACCCGCTGAAACATGTGAATTTTAAATGGAGTTTCAAACCGGACTGGATAAAGAAAAAAACAGGTAATCAAAGCGATTTGTTAGATGATTATACAAATATGACATTTTGGCTGAGTGTAAACCCAATGATAGTTCTTCCAAAATCAGTTACAAAAGCAAAACTATACCCCAATTTTCTTGCCTTAGCATTAGGAATGAGCATACAAAACGCCAGCCATGTAACCGGCAGCTCATCGGCTAAAGTTGTATGGTTAATAGCACTCGATTGGGATATAAATCAGTTACCGGGTAAATCTGATTTCATGAAAAAATTTAAGAAAATCCTGAATTTTTATCACTTTCCAGCACCAGCAGTAAAAATTTCGCCTGAGGGAGTTTGGTATGGACTTTATTTTTAACAATTTTTCACTTATTTTTGTAGCTTTAACAGAAAACAGACTCATAAAATACAATGGCTAAACAACAAACATTTGCAGATAAAGCAGCAAAATTAGGCAAAAAAGGCTTATTAGTAATAGACCCTGAAACCGGAAAAGAGACAAAACTTCTTAACGTAAAATTCATTGAATCAGTTAAGACAGAAAAAGGGACATGGAAATTCCTTGAGAGAATGCATAAGGTATATGAATCATCACTTAAACCATATAAACCACAATAGATTACATTTAATCAAGCTACATTTATTTTAGCAATTTTTTACAGTTACGAATTATTTAATTCTGAAAGAGAAGATACCACAATGTCAAAAGTTTGTGAATTAACAGGAAAAAAGCCGCTATCAGGAAACAATGTTTCTCATGCGCATAACAAGACAAAAAGAAAACAGCTTCCAAACCTGAGAGTAAAAAGAATTTGGATAGAAGAAGAAAATAAATTCATTACCTTAAGGCTCTCAACCAGCGCTCTTAGAACATTAAAGAAAAAGGGCTATGCTAAAATGGTTGCTGAAATGAAAAAAGCAGGCTAATCTTAAAGAAAAATTGAAGTTTGTTAACGTAAAGTCCTTCGGCAAAAGTTTTTATAGGGAGTGTAAATCTGATTTGCACTCCTATTGTTTTGCATATACTTATTATTATTTATAAACGCTTTTTAATTTATTGTTAATTTCTTACTACTTTGCAAAACACACCACAACTAAGCATAATAATTCCAACACTGAATGAAGAAAAGCTAATTCAACAAACCCTTGGACAGTTCACTCCGCAATTAAAAGAAAAATATAATATAGAAATAATTATTTCTGATGGCGGCAGTACGGATAACACTCTGAAACTTTTAACACCAATTGTAGATAAAACTGTATTAGCAGTGTCGGGGATAAAACAAAATATTCCGCAGGGAAGAAATGCAGGCGCAAAAGCTGCCAATGGAAAATTACTGTATTTTTTTAATGCTGATACAATGATAAAAGATATAGATAAGTTCTTTAATTTATCATTAAATTCATTTAGTAATGATACAAATTACGCATTGACCTGCAGGTTCCATGTATTCCCTGATGATGTAAAGTTATCCGATAAAATGTTTCATGGGTTTTATAATAATTATGTCAGGATATTAAATTCTATAGGTATGGGTATGGGCAGAGGTGAGTGCCATATGATAAGAAGTGAAGTATTCCAAAGGGTTAATGGATATAACGAATTGCTTGCCGCAGGTGAAGATTATGATCTGTATAGAAGGATAAAGCTGCTTGGCACAGGCAAAATTAAATTCTTAAATGATCTGCTTGTATATGAATCACCCCGCAGATACAGGAAATTTGGGTATATAAAGGTTTTTAGAGACTGGACTAAAAATGCTTTCTCGGTTTTCTTTAAGAATAAATCGATAAGTGAAGTGTGGGAAGCAGTAAGATAGAAACGTTAATGTCAAATGTCAAAAAGAAAATGTCAAATGTCAAAATCCAAATGTCAAAAGATAATAGCAGAGGAAGCCACTGAGGGAAAGATAAATGTCAAATGTCAAGTATAATTTATTAATCCGGGTCTTTTGAATTGCTGAAGATTTTAGAAAATATAAGGACAAGTTCATGTGCTTCTTTCCATAAGACTCTGCATTCTTCGGTTTTTTCGGGGTTAGATTTTGATATCATTCTTAGCCAATGTTTAGTTTCCTTAGCTTCCTTTTTACATGTCCCTATCTTATTCCTGAAATCTTTTTTTGATACTCCTCCATCAGCTTCCATATAGTTTGCGCCAATACTTGTAGAAGACCTCACAATTTGTCTTATCAGTGGTTTATTAACTTCATCCAGCTTAATTCCACGTGCAAAAACAATTACATTTTCACCAAACACAGCCGTTCGCTCCTCAAGATCAAATTTTTTATTACTTTCTTTAGGCATAATAAAATAATTATATCTTCAATATATTTGAAATTTGAGTTTTGACATTTGATGTTATGTTTTTATTTGACATTTGGATTTTGACATTTGACATTGTAAGAATTTCTTTAAATTGTAAGGTAATTACCTTTTACTAGATACTTCTTCACATAATCCTCAATTGAATCATCAAGAGAGGTTATTTTGTTTTCAAAACCTGCTCCTCTTAGTTTATTAATATTGGCTTTGCTGTAGTATTGATATTGCTCTCTGATATTTTCAGGAATATCAATAAATTCAATCTTAGGTTCTTTGCCAAGAGCTTTAAATACTGCATTTGCAGCATCAAGCCATGTAGCTGTTGCTCCAGAACCTATATTAAATATTCCAGTTTCATTTTTCCCTGTTTCATTGAATGGGTCAAAGAATAATGTCATTTCAACAGCATCTTTAACATAGATAAAATCGCGCATCTGCTCGCCATCTTTATAATCAGGTTGTAATGATTTGAATAGCTTAAGTTTTCCGGTTTCATTAATTTGTGAAAAAGCTTTATTCACCATACTCCGCATATCGCCTTTGTGGTATTCGTTTGGACCGAAAACATTGAAATATTTCAGCCCGACAAACTTATTGTTCAGTTTGTTTTCAATTACCCACATATCAAACATCTGTTTTGATAGACCATACTTATTAAGTGGTTTTAATTTCGGGATAGTTTCAATATCATCATCAAACCCTTCGGAGCCGTTGCCGTAAGTAGCCGCGCTTGAAGCATAGATATACTTGGTATTATTCTTAATGCACCATTTACCAATTGATTTTGAGTACTCAACGTTATTTTCTATAAGGTAATCCATATTACTTTCTGTGGTTGAACTGCACGCACCCATATGGTAAATTGTATCGACCTTATAATTGATTGCGCCGGTTTGGACTTTTTTTAGGAATGAATCTTTATCAATGAAATCAACAAAATCCAACTCAGCCAGATTTTGCTGTTTTGTTCCTTTTGTATCTTCATCAACAATAAGTATATCTTTGATGCTAAGAGTGTTCAGCCTCCAGCAAATTGCGCTTCCAATAAATCCTGCCCCGCCTGTTATGATTTTCATATGAAATTTGTGTTTTAGATTACAAATTTACGTTATTATGGTATCTAATTCAATTTATTACATATTTTTGCATATTTATTAAATTTTTCAGTAGAAATTAAGTTAAGAAATCATTAAGTTTAATACAATTGAACATAATAACTATTAAATCATTGGAGGAAATATGAAGAAAATATTTACAGTTTTTATATTTATTTTGGCTATAAGCCCATTCATTTATTCGCAAAGAGTATTAATGAATGAAACATTTGAGTCATCTGGTTTTGTTGGTCCTGATAGTTTACCTACAAATTGGGTTGCAGTGGATGCTGACGGTACAAATTCTTCTTATCCTAATGCAATATGGAGAGTAAGAGATACAAGTGCAACATTTCCTGGTGTAAATGCTGCTATTAAATCTAGAGCAAATTTTTACACCAGAAGATCTATAAGCATTCCCTGGCGTGCAGGTAATCCTGTTGCCGATGATTGGGTTTTTACAGACAGTTTAAGAATTCAAACTGGTGACAGTTTAAAATTCTGGATGTTATTAGGTACACCTGCTGATTCAATTCTTGGAATAAACTTGACACATTACATTGATACAATGCAGGTATGGGTTTGTTTTGATCAAGACCCAGCAGCAGCATTAACAAAATTAGCTACAATAAGAAGTTCCGATTCCGATAATGTTTGGAATCAATATAAATACAATTTGAGTACATACAATGGTCAAAAAATTTATATTGCATTTAGATATTTTATGAATACAACAGATGATGGTTTATGGTGTAACATTGACAATGTTTTTGTTGGCAATAGCAGCGCAATTGGTATTCAGCAAATTGGTTCAGAGGTGCCGCGGACATTTGAGTTAAAGCAAAACTATCCTAATCCGTTTAACCCGGTTACGAATATTGAATTTAGTATTGCCAAAACTAGAGATGTGAGTTTGGTTATTTATAATTCCATAGGTCAGCTAGTTCAAACGCTTGTTAACCAGGAATTAAAAGCAGGTAATTATAAGTATGATTTCAATGCTTCGGGTCTTCCAAGCGGTTCGTATTATTACAGATTAACCGCTGGTGATTTTGTTAGAACAAACAAGATGATATTGATAAAGTAACGCAGTTACTTTTGAAATCCCGCTTAAAGGTCTAACACTTGCGGGATTGATAAAGTAAGTTAAACGTGAAATGTGAAATGTGAAATGTCAAACGTGAAATGTCAAATGTGAAATGTCAAATGTGAAACGGAAGTTTTAATATGAGGTATTCATGAGATTGCTTCCAAAAGGTGTAGTGATTCTCTACCCAAAGAGAACAATATTTTATTATTATTTTTGTAAGGGACGCTAATTTGCGTCCTTTATTTATTGACCCCTTTTTTCAATATATTGTGCGACACCTATGGTGTCGTGAATTTTCTCATATAATTTCTATAAATGTATGACGCCTAAAGGCGTCAAAACATATTGTAACCACAAAATTATTGGTATAAACTTTTTAACTAAAATAGATTTTTAAAACAATCCTGTAGGGATTGAACATATATAGCTAACATTTTATAAATACACCCGATGCCGCTCCGAAGTCCGAAGGACCTTTGGGGTAGGCATAGCACATGACAATTAAAACCAAACATAATGGCTTAATTCAGCATCAAAACATAAAAATTACAATTTAAATAAACCTCAAAAATGCTTCGTTTTTCATTGAAACTGACCATCTTATTCAATATATTTGTTTTTTATAAAACTTTCCAAACTACATGAATTATAAGAGGCTAAATTACATCTTTGCAGGGATAGTATTACTGGTTTCTGCTATCACCTATTTATATACTATGCAGAAGACCCTTTCATTTTGGGATTGCGGTGAATTTATCGCCTGCGCATACACGCTTTCTATTCCACATCCGCCGGGTGCTCCATTATGGATCCTGCTTGGTAAAATTGCAACTATGATACCAATAGGCTCTAATCCCGCAATAATGATGAATGCACTTGCAGCAATAAGCTCTGCATTTACCGCCTTCTTTTTATATTTGATAACAGTATCGGTTTTAAAAGTATGGAAAGGCGACATAAAAACACAGTGGGATGCAATAATGGTTTATTCCGCAGCCGCAATTGGCGCTCTTTCATTTGCTTTTAGCGATTCCCAGTGGTTTAATGCAAATGAATCGGAAGTATATGCATTAGGAACAATGCTTGTAGGTTTGTGTGTTTGGCTTTTAATGCGTTGGTGGGAAAAAGCTGATGAAAAAGGCAATGAAAGGATATTGCTATTAATTGCATTTATTGTAGGTTTATCACTTGGTATTCATTTACTTGTAGTTCAGGTAATTCTTGTAGGCGGACTTGTATTTTATTTCAGAAGACATAAATATGAACGCAAAACTTTCCTAATAGCGCTTGCAATATCCGCAGGAGCGTTTATAGCAGTTTATCCAATAACAGTTATTTGGTTCCCAACATGGCTTGGCGGAGATATAAAAGCATTCAAGATAGAAGATAGCGGAACAGTTACACTACTTGCTGCATTGATTGCTCCTGCATTAATTTATGGTGTTTACTGGGCAAACAAAAATAAAAAACAAACTCATGCTCTGGCATTTGCATCTTTTTTTCTTATTATACTTGGATATTCTATTTACGCTGGAGTAATATTAAGAGCAAATGTAAGCAACCTTCCTATTAACGAAAATGAACCTAAAGATCTTTCCAGTCTTGTTTCATATTTAAGCCGTGAGCAATATGGAGATGCGCCATTTTGGCCAAGAAGGTATTCACAGGAACCGATGCATAAAAGAACTTTTGCTAATTATACAAGTGATATGGATTTTCTTTGGAAATACCAAATCAACCAGATGTTTAACCGCTATCTTGGATGGCAGTTTATAGGAAGAGAAAGTTATGATCAGGATGTAGGGATTGGGTGGACAGCTTCAGGCGGATCAAAAATGCTGATAATTATTGGACTTAGTGCGCTATTGCTTGCCTCTATGTATTTCTATTCATCTCAAAAGTATTTATATAGTTTAATGAGTGTAATTTTACTGTTAGTTGTTGGGGCAGCCGGATTTTGGTCAACGGCATTCAAAGCTATACCATTTTTGATAGGACTTTTTGGACTCTTCTACCACTTCCGAAAAGACTGGAAGTTAGGGCTAACATTCCTCTGGATGTTCTTACTTATGGGTGTGTTTACAGCGCTATTCCAGCGTCAGCAGGACCCACAGCCAAGAGAAAGAGATTACTTCTATACAGGCGCATTTTTCGTTTATTCGATGTGGATAGGAATTGGAATAATGGGTATCATTGAGCTTATTAAAGAAAGCATATCAAGCTCACAAACAAGTAAATTGTTTTCAGGTGCAGTTTTAGTTGCATGCCTAGTACTTGTCCCAGGAATGATGTTTAAAACAAATTTCCATTACAATAACAGGAATGAAAACACTGTTCCTTTTGAATATGCTTATAACCTATTGCAGGGATTAGATAAAGATGCGATACTTTTCACAAATGGTGATAATGATACATTTCCACTTTGGTACTTACAGGCAGTTGAGGCATACAGAACTGATGTTAGAGTTGTAAATCTAAGCTTATTAAATACAGACTGGTATATTAGAGAGATGAAGAATTCCATGCCTTTTGGCAGTCTAAAAGTACCTATCAGTTATTCAGATGATGAAATAAAAAGAATATCACCCATTCAATGGGGAGATTTTAAAGCCGTAACAGTAACTGTTCCGCCAAATGCATATCCTGATAGTTTAAAAGCAAAGAACCAGACCCCTGATAAACTTACCTGGAAAATGCCATATTCATTTGCTTCAGGTAATGTTAAAGCTGTTAAGGTTCAGGATCAGATGATATTTGATATAGTTAAAACCAATAACTGGCAAAGACCAATTTATTTTTCAGCAACTGTAACAGAAGATAACTTTATCGGTCTTGATGAATATGTAGTACAGGAAGGAATGGCTAAGAGGGTGGTTCCGTTTAAATCAGAAATTCCTGTTCAATTCCGTGTAAACACCGAAAGAATGTGGAAGAATTTTATGGAAACTCCTGCTGGTTTTTCAAAAACTCCTCAGGATGGATATTTCTTCAGTAATTTCTCAAATCCTGATATATTTTTTAATCAGGTTGAAACAAATGCAGTGCAAAGTTACCGCACACAATACCTTCAGTTTGCATATGAATTTATCAATCAGGGAGATAAGGCAAAAACCAATGAAGTATTGAACAGAATGGAAGTTTTATTTCCTAAAAATATCATTCCATATGATTACAGAATATTGTATGATGTAACAATGCAATACCTTAAAGCAGATAACAGGGCAAAATTTGATGAGCTTTCTCCAATAGTAGAAAAAGAAGCGCTTGAAGTATTAGCGAAAAATCCGAGTGATATTCAATCTTTCTGGAATCCATATAAGCTTTTACTTGATATATATGAATCGAGAAGTGATTATAATAAAGCTTTAGAGATACTATACAAACTCGAAAGAGTAAGTCCAAACAATCCAGAGGTTAAGAATAAGATAGAAATACTTAAACAGAAACAGCAGGGTAGGTAATAAAAAACATTAATACCGGCAGTTTGCTTTACAATAATAGATTGTCAAGGCAAACTGCTCCAAAGGAGCTCATTTGGAGCCGGAGTGATTATTTTAAACCAGACTGATAATAATAATTGAGCAAAAAAAAACAAGTAAACAGATATAAACCAAAGATTCAACCAAGCGCAAAGACCATTGATATTAAAATATTCGGTTTTATAGTATTAAGCATACTTGCAATAATTTTATATTTTTACTCTAAAACTTTCGATTTCCTGCAGGATGATTCATATATCACCTACCGTTATGTAAAAAACTTCACTGATGGAAACGGGCTTGTTTTTAATATAGGCGAAAGAGTTGAAGGATATACATGCTTTTTATGGGTAGTATTACTTTCAGGTGTTAAATCACTTGGATTTAATTTCATATCAGCATCACAGGTACTTGGAATAATTTCATCTATTCTTACCCTTTTATTAACTTATTTAATATCAACAAAAATCTTTCCAAAAGATAAAGGCTCAGCATTCAATCTTGTATTCAGCCTTGCAGCTGTTACACTTCTTGCATCAAACGGTTCTTTCGCATTCTGGGCTGTAAGCGGAATGGAAACCGGTTTATTTGGTTGCCTGATAACGCTTGGGATATATCTGTATTTAAGGGAGCTTAAAGACAATTCTGATAGTATTCCCTTATCATCACTAGTATTTTTGTTTGCGGCACTAACGCGTCCTGAAGGCAATCTGATATTTGCTGTTACAGTTCTGCACAAAATATTATATACTTTAAAACATAAAAAAACTGATCTGACAACCCCTATAAATAATCTTTTATCAAAAAATAATTTATTGTGGATAGGGATATATGTTGTTCCTGCGCTTGTATTTATGGTCTGGCGATATTCATACTACGGATACCTGCTTCCAAATACTTTCTATGCTAAAACCGGTTCATCACTTGAATATTATTCCACAGGACTGGATTACACCTGGACATTCTTAAAGTCATACGGATTTTATGGTTTGTTTGTATTAATAGCTCTATACACTCTTACATCAAAAGAAAGATTCTACAGCTATCTTTATCTTGTAATGATTTTCGTAATTTTCACATTATATGTGATATTTGTAGGCGGTGATGTATTAAGACCTAACAGGTTCTTTGTTCCGATAATGGCTGTATTCTTCATTCTGGTCCAGGAAGGTTTGGCAATGCTAACAGAGCTATTTGATAAAAAACGAGAAATGGTTATTGGAGCAATAGTTGGTATAATATTCACTTTAGGATTTTCTTATTCCACTTATATTAAAGAAGCAGAAGTATTAAAAGGATACTCGGATATGGAAAAGGGCCTGGTTGAAAAGATGAAAATAACCGGTAACTGGCTTAAGAATAAACAGGAGCAAGCCGGTAAGCCATTGATAGTTGCTGCAACAACAATCGGAGCAATTTCGTATTATTCCGAAGTAATTCTTATTGATATGCTTGGCTTAACTGATGAAGAAGTTGCACACAATCCAAAGCCAATACCAGAAATATCAACCAAAGAAGTTGGATGGAAAGAAAGAAATTACAATGTTGAATATATTCTTTCACGTAAACCTGACTATATATATTTTTCAACTGGAATTAAACCAAGTGCATATGCAGAGCGCGGACTTTTTACTAGTGATGAATTTATAAAGTATTACTATCCATATTACTTTACTGTTAAAGAGTTTACTTTTACTGATATAATTTATAAAAGGAAATCAGATGAAGAAACTGCAAAAATCGCAGTTTTACCTGCTAACGCTAATTACCAGAAGCAATTTGTGAACCTTTATAACCAGGCAATGAATACACAAAAGGATAAGTCAAAAACACAGGAGGCGATAGACCTTTATTTTCAGACAATAGCAATGGGTCCGGCTGGCTGGGGTACACCATACCAGATGATAGGAGAACTTTATTTGCAGTTAAAGGATAATGATAAAGCTATAGAAAATTTTAAAAAATCAGTTGAGCTTGATGATTATAACTTATTAGCTCATTATTACTTATACCAATTTTATACAGGGAAGAAAGATACAGCAAGTGCAATGATGAATTTAGATAAAATCAGAAAATATGCACCTGAAATGCTAAGCAGGTAATTAAAAACTATGACGACACTAAGCGATTTAAAGATATATTTTAAAATGATGTTCAACTATAAACCAAAGACCTTTTGGAATGAACTGCTTACAAATTCATTTGACTTAAAAGGTGTTGGGCATTACAGGCTTAGCAATGAAGAAAACCTAAAGATGTATGAAGAAAAGAAGGCAATACTGATATCCGAAATGGATAAAGCCGGCGTGAAGGTAACAGAAAACACATCTATAGTTGAAATAGGTATCGGAGTTGGTTACTGGACAGATTTTTTCAATTCATTGGGAGCGAGAGACTATACAGGCAATGATATTGCAGAAATATCAATTACAAGTCTAAAGAAGAAATACCCGCAGTATAATTTTATTTTGGGTGATATAAGCGAAGTAAAGCTACCTGAAGTTAAATTCGATCTAGGCGTAATGATTGATGTAACACAACATATTACAGATGATGACCGATTTAACATTGCTATGGATAACCTCTGGCGCTCACTAAAAAGCGGAGCTAAACTGATTATCACAATGTGGGACCCTGCAAAGAATGTTTACTTAGCAAATAAATTAAGACTGAACCGCATCGAAAAACCTCGAGGTATTGAGTGGTATCAAAATGTTTATGGTAATGCAGAAGTCATTACAAAAGTAGATTTCAATGATAAATATTTTGTGATCTTCAGAAAACCTTGATAACAAACAATAAATTTATTCAATAAAACCACATGAGAATATTAATAAATGCGTTATCAGGAATTGGTGATGCCATAATGTTCTCACCTGCACTTTCCCTTTTAAAAAAACATTTACCAGAAAGTACAATTGATATTGCTGTGATGTTTAAACCCGTTGAAGAGTTATTCAGGGATAACCCTCACATAAATAATATTTATTTTATTGATTTTTTAAAACAGTCAAAATTAAAGTCGCTTAAGCAAACCCTTTCACTTCGTAAAAACAACTATGATGTATCGATAAACGTATATCCTTCAAACAGAAGAGAGTATAACTTAATTCAATATCTTATTAAAGCTAAGTTAAAAATAGCAACAAAATACAATAATTATTCTAAGACAAACTGGGATTTCCTTAACGATAAACATATAGATGAAGTGAAAGACAAACATAATGTTATTGAAAATTTTGAGCTTGCAAAGATTGTTTTTCCGGATATGAGTGAAGATGAGCTTGGCAAACTTGAAATTCAGTTAACTTTAAATGATGAAGTATTTGCGAAGAAATATTTTATTGATAACGCACTTACAAATGATTTAGTTATTGGCTTTCATTCAGGTTCAGCCACGTTTAAAGGACACATAAATAAACGCTGGTCAGCAGTTAAATATGCTGCCCTTGCCAAACGGCTTGGTGAAAGATACAATGCAAAGATCCTGTTATTTGGTACTGAAGGAGATGTGAATGAGAAGATTCAGACTATTGGGGGGATAAATGTTTTAATACCTAAAACCGGTAATTTGATGCAGTCACTTGCATTGATGAAAAAATGTCATTTATTTGTTAGTAACGATTCAGCCTTAATGCATTTAGCAGCCGGACTTGGAATACCACAAGTTGCAATATTTTCATATACTAATTATAAGGAACTTCACCCTTGGCAAAATAGGCATATTATAGTAAGAACTGAACTTGACTGCTCACCCTGTTTTTTTAATTCACCCAAACCTGTAAAATGCATTTTCAAAGGAAATGATAAATACAAATGTATAAAATTAGTTTCTGTAGGTGATGTAATGGGAGCGTGTGATGTGTTAATCGAAGAAATTCCACGTAACATTGAATCTTGAAATAGTATTGAATAATCCTCCCCTGTTCATATATGGATAAACACCCGTATTATAAATAATCCTATCCAGTATATTTTCCAGCGTCAGACCAAATGTAGCTTTGCTAATTTTTCCTATGATGTAGAAATCTAATGTTGCATTAGCTGGAATTTTGAGATCATAGTGATTCTCAAATTTATAACCGACGTATGGTTTAAAAGAATTTATAAACCCATCATAAAATAAAGCCTTGTATTCAGACCAATATCTTGTAGTTAATCCAATTTTGTATTCAAGTTTATTTTTAAAGGCATTATCTTCAAAATTAAAATTGATCCTTCCGCTATGTTCAGGATTTATCATGTTTATTGAGTTTCTGAAACTGTAATTATGATTAACGCTAAATTTGAATTTGAAGATCTTAAATTCAGCAAATGAATTGATACCCCTGAATACAACATTTGGAGGATATCTTGAGAGATCGAAATTAAAAGGTATATCATCTTTCCTGTAATAATAGAATTCACTTCCGGCATTAATAAATTTATTATTAAACTTAGCGGTTGCTGATAAATATTCATCATTATAATCATATGTTCCGGTAAAATGAATGCGTGAGCTATCACTTAACATCATTGAATATTCTGCTTTTGCGCCGGAAGTAAGATAAATATACCTGAACAAACTATAGTTGTAATAATCTTTTGTAGAGGTTTTTGCCTTTATAAAACCCTTAATGGATAAATTCCTGTATTGAATAGAAGCTTCCTGAATTCCCCTGACCTCATTTATACTATAATATATTGATGGTGTTATATTTTGCTGGGCAATTTGGTAAATATTATAGATATAATCTCCTTCAGTGTTTGTTTTAAGTGATAGTTGGTTACTAAGTTTGAATTTAAATTGATGTGATAATTTAGCACCATAATTTATCCAATGAAAATTATCTTGGCTTTCAGGAGAATTTGGATTAACCAGGTTAGATAACTGGAAATACTCCCTGAATGAATTACTAACATAAAGCTGAATCTTTGAAGTTGCTACTTTACCCACTTGAAACACTGTTCCAAAATCAACATCAAATCTTTCTTTTCTTTCATGTTGTTTTGAATAAACTACAATTGCGCGGGTTGTATTAAATACCTCTTCTTTGCTCCCAAGGTTAACTGTATCAGGGTCTAACCCTTCATTAAGCTCTCTATTAATTTTGGAATAATTTACTTTTAGGAATAAATTCATCTTACCTGATGGTGCAAACCATAGGTTAAATCTCCCCAGCCATTTATCAAACTCACTATTTGTGTAATGACCGTCATATGAGTGTTTTGTTATACCAAAATTAAAATGCAGCTTCCTAAAGAAATTCTGATGAAAATTTCCGTCAAAATAAAGATTTTCATATCTATCCTGATAGAAACTAATTTCAGTATATGGTCTGAACTGAAAAAGCTCTCTTTGAATGATATTTACAGTATTTGAATGTTCATAAACAGTGTTTCTATATCCGTTTGAAAATTCTAACTCAGAAATTTCGTTCCTTGAAAAAAGATTCAGGTCTGCAACACCATTAAAAAGATCATTTATAGGTCTTCCGTTTCTCAATATTCCTGTTCCGGAAAAACTATATTGATTGTAACTTACTGGGTTAAACTGTCCTACATCCATAAAATATTGGTAATAGCCCGGTATGTAATTGAAAATATCCTCGAGTGACTTGGCTGGATACCATAAAAATCTGCGACGTGTTAATGTATCAGGATTTGTTTTATTGAGATATTGGTAATTATGGTCAGCCAGTATAAAGTTTTGCACATATGCTGTGTCTTCTTTTATAGCGGGCTTGGTGATTGGTTTGGTGGTATCCTGGGAATGGGAAATATCATTGATTACCATTAGCAAAATAAAAGAAATAATTATATTTCTACAAATAGAGTTCAATTAATGATCAATTATTTATTTAATATTATCGTTAAATCGTTAAAGATTCCTGCTTTCGCAGGAATGACAAAGCACTTTTGAGACAGACTCTAAATATGCGGCGCGGGAATGATCCCGCTAGCGGGATTTCAATTAATCTGCGATTAATTTCAACAAAATTTATTGATTCCCCGTATGTTCGGTGGATGACATTAGTTTTGTATCTGACCGTCAACCATTCTGAGAGTTCTATCAGTCTTTTGCGCAAAATTTTCGTTATGTGTTACTATTATGAAAGTCATGTTATATTTCTTCCTGAGGTCAAATATCAAATGCAGCACTTCATCACTGTTCTTTGAATCAAGGTTACCAGTTGGCTCATCAGCTAAAATAACTTTGGGTGAATTGATAAGTGCCCGTGCTATAGCTACTCTTTGCGCCTCACCTCCAGAAAGTTCAGATGGTTTGTGATGCAGCCTATTCCCAAGTCCAACTTCTGTCAAAATCTCCTTAGCCTTACCCTCAACTGATTTCAATGATTTTCCTGATATCATTGCGGCAATGCATACATTTTCTATGGCAGAAAATTCCGGCAGCAGGTGATGGAACTGGAACACAAAACCAATTCTTGTATTTCTGAATCGAGCAAGTTCGTTACTGCCAAGTGAAAAGACATCTTCACTATCAAAGATAACTTCACCAGAGGTTGGCTTATCAAGTGTTCCGATAATATGAAGAAGAGTACTTTTACCTGCGCCTGATGGTCCTACAATTGTAATTACTTCCCCTTCGTATATCTCGGTATCAATACCTTTTAGTACCCTCAGAGTTTCGGATTTTGAAATCTGATATTCTTTGGTTAAACCCGATGTTTTTATTAAAACTTTTCTATCTGTATCCAATATTGGTCTTTAAATATACTTTTATAATTTATTTTTTTTATTAATGGATTCCCGCATACCATGCCAGAGGCAGGTGTAGCGCGGGAATGACAAACATTTTATTCCCAGCGGATTGCTTTTATCGGTTCCTGCCTTGCTGCTCGCATAGCGGGATAAAGAGAAGCAAGAAAAGATATTACAAGAGCACAAATACCAACATAGATATAATCAGTATAGCGTATATCAATTGGTAATGCATCAATTGAATAAACCGATGTATCAAGCGGAAAGAATTTATATTTGATCTGCAACAAACATATAGTAAGACCCAGTATTGATCCCAGTATAGTACCGTAAATACCAATAAAAATACCTTCTATCATGAAAATCCTTAGTATCCCGGAATTTTTTATTCCCATGGCTTTAAGTATTCCTATATCACGTTTCTTTTCCATTACTGTCATTGTAAGCGAACCAACAATACTAAAAGATGCAACAGCAATTATTAGAGAAAGAATTATAAATGCTGTCCATCGTTCTACCTGCATCACGGAATAGAGATCTTCGTGGAGGTTATACCAGGTATTTACCCTATAACCTTTACCAAGTAATGCAACAATCTTGACTTTTTCATCTTCGGAATTATTAATTTTATCAATTCTTAACTCGATTCCGTTTACTGTATTACCAAGTTCATACAGGTTTTGTGATTTTGGAATTGAAATAAAAGAATATAGCTTATCATATTCTCTGTTATTGGCATCAAATATACCGCGAACAATAAATTTTTGTGTTTTAGGTATAACTATTTGCGTTAGTATTTTTTCCATACCAACAGGACTCATTACTGAAATCGTATCCAGAACTCTTGCCTCAAGCTTAGCTGCAAGGCTATTACCAAGTATTATCCCTCCATACTCATCATTATCCTTAAACTCAAAATCACCAAGTGTAGTTTTCTCTTTTACGTCAGAAAGTCCAGATATTTTTTTATCATCAACACCTTTAACAAAAGCCACAATATTATTTTTCTTTGTAGAAATAACACCTTTGCTAATTGTAAACGGAGCAATTGCAGTAACTTTGATCTCAGAAGAAATTTTATTAATTAATGCATTATAGTCTGTTATTGATGAACCGGTATCAGCCTCAACACGTATATGCGGATCGAAACCGGTTAAGATATCTAACTGGTATTTATTGAAACCGTTAAAAACCGATAGCATTACTATTAAAGCAGCTACACCAACAGTTAAACCAATAACAGATATGAGAGTTATAATAGTAATAAACTGTACTTTTCTTTTTGAAAGCAGGTATCTTCTTGCTATGAATCTTTCTAACATTAAATATGATCTTCTCTAAATTTTTGGCTAAAATCAGCTATTCATCAAAAACCAGGATAGGTTCCCTATAAAGTCTTACTTTTTTTGAATCTATTTTATACTGCACATATTTCTCTAATTCTTGATTCTTTTTTTCAAGATTTTCATCAGAGATTAATGCATCAATAAGAATTTTTATATGCAGCACACGGTTTGGTATTAAGTGTCTTGAAATTCCCGCAGGCAGTTTTTGACTTAATCCTGAAATTGTTACTATATCTTCTTTACTGAATTCCGGAAAAACAAAAAGCAACCCTTCATCAGGCGAAAGAATTTTTACATCAGTAATATCAGTATCGCTATCTATCCTTGCATAACTGAACTCATTTTCGTAATACCTGTTAAGGTCAGAAAGTGACCTCAGCATTTCTTCGAGTGAATAACTGAGATTTACACAAATTGCCTGATTTGAAGTTGAAAATACAAGAATCTGATAATTTGATAGATGCATGCCTTTAGGTTTGCCGACTGATTGCCATTGAGTATATCTAATATTGTTTTTATTGGCATAATTCATCAAAACATTCATGCTCATATTACTTACAAAGTGATACCATGATTTGAGTATAACATCGCTGGATTTATAATCAACCAACTGTGCAAGAATGCTTTTACATCCTAACTTATTTAATGCTTCATACCTGTTAGCACCATCAATTAAAATGTATTTATCTTCGTTCTTAGCTACAATCAATGGGTTGTAAAGCACCTTTTCATCTTTAAACCTGGCAATTAGTTTATTTGAGCGATTATCTTCGCATTCTTCATGCAACCGGATATCTGAAGCACGGATGAGCTTAAGCTCAAACTTTTCACCAGAATAAATTGACATAAATTGCCTAATTATAAGTAAATAATTATGCAATATAACAATCTTAAAACTCGTATTCTGTATAAACAATCATCTCTTTTTTCATGATTTTTTGCCATACAACATAAAAGCCATATAAAAAATTAAAATGCGGGTTACGTATATTTGCAAATTAAAAAAACCCGCCAAATGATCATTTAATTAAATCAAGCAGCGGGTTATGTAATTATTTATAAAAAAATTATGGGGCGTTTATTACAGCTATATCCTTCTTTCCGTGAATAAACGCAGTAACAACGGCTGCAACCATGGTCAAAAACATCCCGACTATTGCATCAGCGGCAACACCTCTTGCCATAACCTGCATGTAACCCCAGGTCATAAACATATAAGGTATGTAAATAAACAGCGCTATTACTATACCGAAGCGAATGCCTTCCATCATAGGCGAGCCTCCTTTATAGCCTTTGGCATAAATCATATACATAAAAAATGCCTGCGCTAAATACGCAACAGCAAATGCCCATATTTTCATTTCGCTCACGGGTCTTGATAGATGCCCAAAGAACCGATTGAAATATTCAGCAAACAATACACTGTAAAACAGCCAACTGAGAATAAATAAAACGATACCAACAACTACTGTGGATAGTATTAACTTCATTTTTCCCTCCTTAAAGAAAAATTATTAAAATGTTTATTACAAGCAGCAATGAAACCAATAATTTTTCTCGAAGAAGCGAGTGAATCCAGATTCTCAATCATTGTAAAATTAACTAATTACAATGTAATATAAAAGTTAGAAGAAAGTATCCAGTATCTCCTTTCCAGAATATCGCCAGCGATACCAAAGCCTATTCCAGCCCTGTTAGAAATAACATAACCAAGACCTCCGTATAAAACTGAAGAATTATACTTGAGCCTGAGATTCCTTGAGAACGAGAATCCTAAAAAGGAACCAAATTTTTCAGAAATCAGGTATGAAGGTCCGCCTGAAACAACAATTTCATGTTCATATTTGTAATTATAAGTGCTTTTTACACTATCTATTTGTTGTTGAATTATTGCAGGATATAATTTTGTATTCGGAAAATCTCTTCGTTTTAGCAAGTTAAACTCAAAGCTTAAGTCATATCCAAATTTTCCACTTAGAAATCCTTGTGCAATACCAAAAAACAGGTCAACTTTGCCAGTACCAAGTTCTTTTGAAGAGCTTGCTGTTGGTATCTTAAGCAATCCCTGTATTGCGTATATGAAATGTTCCGATTCACCAAATGAATACTTTGTGCCAATATATGAATCACCCACTCCTGAAATTTTATTACCAAGAAAGTTATAAGATTCTGTATAAGGTGAAATACCAGCCGATAATTCAAAGTTTTTAGTTACTCCATAGCTTACAGAAACAGGTAAATCAATTGTTTCACCGCTGTAAGATAAACCAACTGATAAAAATGTTTTACTTTTATCAGTTGTGTAAGCGTCAACCCCGTAACCCGGTCTGTTAGCACTCAGCAAGTATGAATAAGCAGTTTGGCCTAAAATATTTATCAGGTTATAATTTCGCTTTCTTTGAGCAAATATATTTGAAGTTAAAATTAAAACAAGAAAAAGAATAACAGTTCCTTTGAGGAATTTCGACATAATTTAGTTCATATATAGAAAAGAACGGGCATAAAAATAATGCCCGAATTTAAATGGTTTGAATAATTATTATTTGCTTGTAATTTCAACTTCATTTGTAGCAATAACAGTACCATCATTTTTAAGGCAGCTTACTTTATATTTACCCGATTCTTTGAAATTTACATCATCAAAATGAATATAATCCCAGCTTGATTGAACTGTAAAAGGAAAAGTATCAACAGCCTTGCCAGATGCAATATCTGTTACATTAACATCAACAGATGTAACCCCTATTGGTTTAGAGAGCTTTAGCATTACAGTTACAGGTCCTACAGGAAACTTAGAACCTTCACCAATTTCTTTTGTGGTGTATTTTTCACAAAAATATAGCTTATCTCCGCCTGTAAGATTCTGAAGCTTTGAGCAAGATACTACTACTAAGAATAAGACAGCTAATGATACGAAAAGTTTAACTTTATTCATTTTATCTCCTTGATTAAATTTTCCCCTTTAGGAATTTATTGTGTAAAAATACTAAATTATCTGAAAACATAAAACTATTATTTATCGCTGCTATTAAAATAGTTTAAGCCGTCAATTTCCCCCCACAAACCTTTTTTCTTTTCTCTTGCCTGGTTTTCAGCCTTTATGAACTCATTTTGTTTTGATACATTAAACTTACGGTAAGCATTGGCATAACCTTCTTCAACTATCTTAAGGTTTACAAATGTACCATCTTCAAGATAGACATATCTTAATAACCTTCCGTATCTATCTTTATCATCCCCTTTTGTATCAGGCATTAGAATTACTTTTTTGCCGCCAATAAGTCTTGTAGTGAAATCAGATGATAAAGCTCCCAGTTTCTTAATTGTTTCCTTATCTTTTCCTGTTCTCTCGAGGTCACGCTCAAGTTTATCGGAATCCCATTTTTCCGGCGTATCTATACCAAGCATTCTTACCTTTTCACTTTTGCCATTAGTTTCAACTTCAAAAGTATCGCCATCATTTACTTTTTTTACAAGATAAGCTCTATTATCTTTTGTATCTTTTTGTTCCAGTTTAGGAACGATATACTTCCATCCAAAATAAACCAGCAATCCTAATACTGCAATTGTGAATACTGATTTAAAAATAAACTTAATTAATGATTTCAATTAAACGGTTTTTAAATATAGGTTTAACTTTTGTGATTTTAACACCTTTTTGCAGCATGTCTTTAGTTGTGCTTACCTTTTCTACGGTTTCCCCATAAATTCTGCAAATAACATCATCAACTTTTACTTCATCACCTATTTTTTTATCAAGCAAAATAGCTGAAGAATAATCAATTTTATCAACAATAGTCCTTCTTCCACATCCCAGGTTTACAGCAGCAAGTCCAAATGTTAAAGCATCTAATTCAGTAATATAACCTGCCTTAGTTGCTTTAATTTCATCATAGAATTTAGATTCGGGATAAAGTTTTGTATCTTTAATAAATTTACTATCCCCACCCTGAAGCTCAACCATTGCAATAAATTTATTGTAACACTCACCGTTTAAAATCTTTTCAGATGATAACCTGATCCCCTCTTCAAATGTTTTACTTTTACCGGCAACTCTCAGCATCGCAGCAGCAAGCATCAATGTTAAATCAACTAAATCTTTTGATTGAGGTGATTTTTTTAAGGCAGGGTTCATTACTTCAATACACTCTTTTATTTCAGCCCAGTTACCTATTGCGTAACCTAAGGGTGAACTCATATCAGTTAATATTGCCAAAGCCTGCTGAGCGAAATCTTTTGAGGTTTTTAGTAATTTTAAAGCAAGTTCTTTTGATTTTTCGTAAGTAGGTAATGTTGAGCCGCTACCTACCTTAACATCATAGACAATTCCTTCAGAGCCTTCTGCAATTTTTTTACTTGTAATACTTGCAGTTATCAATCCAACATTTTCAACTGTTCCGGTAACATCTCTTAAGGCATAAATTTTTTTATCTGCAGGTGTGAGTTCATTGGTCTGCCCTATCATAGAAACATTGAGCTTTTCAAGGTTTGAAATAAATTGGGGAATACTTAAATTGACATTAAACCCGGGAATCGATTCCAGTTTATCTAATGTGCCGCCTGTATGTCCCAATCCCCTGCCTGATATCATTGGCACAACTACATTAAAACATGCTATAAGCGGAGCAAGTATGATAGAAGTTTTATCTCCTACACCACCGGTTGAATGCTTATCAACCTTAGGTTTTTTTATATGTGAAAGGTCAACTCTCTCACCGGAATTTATATATGCTTTCACAAATCCAAGGATTTCATCATCGTTTAAACCCTTGAAATATATCGCCATTAACAGGGCAGATTTCTGATAATCAGGAATATTGCCTTTAACGTAATGAGAAATAAAATAATTTATTTCGTCCTCAGTTAATATATCGCCATTTCTTTTCTTTTTGATGATTTCTACTGGATTCATATTACAAATATATAGGTTTAACTGAATTATTATCGTCAAAAATTTATCATATTAATAATTATCTAAAAACTAACCTAAATCGGGTATATAATTAACGAATTATGGTAGATATTGTCTGTTGAAAAAAAACTGATAGAATACTATATTACACTATTAACTCACCTTACGCATAAAAGATGATTCACAGACAGGAATGTCTGTGTTACTAACTCAGGTTGTGCCCTAAAACAGGGCAGACGGTAACGTAGCGTAAGGTGAGTTAATAATATCATTGCCCGCCAAACTAAGCTAAACTGGTTTAATAAGGAGGGTTAATCAAAGTTTGATTTTATTTAAATGGAATTTTTTAATAATCAATTTAATAAATAATATATGAAACAGATAGTAATAATTTTTATAACTTTAATAACATTTTCACTTAATTCCAATTCTTCTGAAATGTATTGGAATGATGTTTCAGGCAATCAATTGAATATACCGGGTGAAAGGATACTCAATCCAACTACATTCAAAACATTTGAACTTAGCTATATGCCGTTCAAAATAATGTTAGAATCAGCACCGCATGAAAGAAATGTTAATTTAAGAAACTCAAATTTCGTTATAAGCATCCCAATGCCGGATGGTTCTATTCAAAGATTCAATGTTATAGAATATGCCATGATGGAACAGGGGCTTTCAGATAAATTTCCTGAATTAAGAACATTCTACGGTCAAGGTATAGATAATCCATTATCATCAGTTAGAATGGATATTACCTATAAAGGATTTCATGCCATGATATTTACAGGGACAGAAAACGGTACCGTTTTTATTGATCCGGCAACAACAGAAACAACACGGTATTATACTGTTTATTATAAAAATGATTATCCAAGACCTGACAAAGGATTTGAATGCGGATTTGTAAATGGAATTGACGCAAATAAAGGAATAAATAATCCTGTTGATATGCAGGGAGACCAGCTAAGAACATACAGGCTTGCACTTGCATGTACGGGTGAGTATGCGCAGGTTTTTGGCGGAACTGTTCCACTTGTTCTTGCAGAAATGACAACGGCAATGAACCGTATCAACGGAGTATATGAAAAAGATGTTTCAGTAAGAATGGTATTAGTAGCAAATAATAACTTGCTGGTTTTTTTAAATGGCGCTACAGACCCATATACAAATAATAATGGCGGCGCTATGCTTGCACAGAACATTGCTACTTGTAACAGTATAATTGGATTTGCGAATTATGATATTGGGCATGTATTCAGCACAGGCGGCGGCGGTGTTGCATACTTAGCTGTTATTTGCGCTACAAACAAAGCCGGCGGAGTTACAGGATTACCAAGTCCTTTTGGAGATCCTTTCTATATAGATTATGTTGCTCATGAAATGGGACACCAGTTTGGCGGCAACCATACTTTTAACAGCATAACAAGCAGTTGCGGCGGGGGCAACAGGGCAGCATCAGCAGCATATGAACCGGGCAGCGCTTCAACTATTATGGGTTATGCCGGTATTTGCGGTTCAGATAACTTACAGAGTAATTCGGATGCATACTTCCATGTTCATAGCATTATTGAAATGAGGAATCATGTAGTAAATGGTTCAGGCAATAATTGCCCTGTAGTAACAAACACAGGTAATAATAATCCGGTTGTAACATTGCCTGCAAGCGGTTTTACTATTCCCAAATCAACTCCATTTTATTTAACAGGCAGCGCTACTGATCCAAATAGCGACCCATTGTTCTATTGCTGGGAACAATATAATTTAGGTCCAGCCGGTACATGGAATAATCCATCAGGAAACGCACCAATTTTCAGGTCATTTACAAATGTATCTTCAGGAACAAGAATATTCCCAAAGCTTTCAAGTCTGCTTAATAATACTGTAGTTATTGGAGAGATACTTCCATCTTATGCAAGGATATTGACATTCCGCTTAACAGCCAGAGATAATAGACTTGGCGGCGGCGGTGTAGCACAAGATGTAATGACATTTAATGTTGATGGTACCGCAGGTCCTTTTCTTGTAACTTTCCCCAATACTAATGTAACAATTGGCGGAGTTCAAACTATTCTGTGGGATGTTGCCGGTACAACTGCTTCACCTGTAAGCTGTGCGAATGTTAAAATAACACTTTCAACTGATGGCGGTAATACCTGGCCAACAGTACTTGCTGGTAGTACTGCAAATGACGGGTCAGAACCTGTAAATCTGCCCAATATCAGTAATTCACTGGCAAGAGTAAAAATTGAAGCAGTTGGAAATATATTTTACGATATTTCTAACACTAACTTCACAATAACAACTACTACCGGAATACAGAATTACAGTGGTACTCCAATTGAGTTCAGCTTAGGGCAGAATTTTCCTAACCCATTTAATCCTGTAACAATATTGCGTTATGCAATACCTGAAAAATCTTCAGTATCATTGAAAATTTATGATGCAACAGGAAAACTGGTAAATGAGTTGATAAATAATTTAACACAAACAGAAGGATATTACAGTATTGAATTTGATGCATCTGAGCTTCCAAGCGGAGTATATTACTATCAGGTTAATGCCGGTAAATTTACCGCAACAAAGAAGATGATACTTGTGAAATAACGAAGTTGTTTTACTACCTTGTTTCTAAGGCTTGTGAAATAATCTCATTTTAATACTTAGCATAAAGCCCCGGTACTTATCGGGGTTTTTTATTATTTTAAAGGAAAATTTTAACTATATTGCATATAATTTGCATTGAATTTGTCTTAAATATTGGACATATTTAGTCTTATATATAATTAGATTTTATAATTGATAAATAATAATACTTTAGAATATAAAAAATCGGTTGCTGATATGAATATCGGAGATTCGGCAATTATTACATTAGTAGGTGATGACTGTCTAGATATTCACTGTCATTGCTTAAGGCTTATGGAGCTTGGCTTTACACCCGGTCAGGAAGTAACAATTGTAGCAAAATCACCATTCAAAGATCCGCTGGCAGTATCAGTGCGTGGTACAATTATAGCATTAAGAAAAGGTGAAGCAGAGTGTATTAAGATAAATTCTCCAACTGAGAAACCAGTCGGGAAGGAGTCCTTTCGGACAAATGGCTTTAATAACTAAAGAAAAAGATTGCCACAATACTAATACCCTTAAGGAAAATTCTCCAAAGTCCGAAGGACCTTTACGGGAGTCCTTTCGGACAAAAAAAAATGATTTACCTGTAATTGCATTAGTTGGTATGCCAAATTCAGGCAAGACCACACTTTTTAATGCGCTTACAGGTTCTAATTTCAAAACATCAAATTATCCTGGAGCAACGGTTGAGTATTCCACAGGAAAGCTAATAGAAAAATACAATTTCAAAGCTCATATACTTGATTCACCCGGTATAGTAAGCCTTAACCCCAACTCACCAGATGAAATTGTTACAATTGACGGATTATTTAACCACCCAAGATTTGGTTTACCAGATGTAGTTATTGTAAGCTGTGATTGCACACAGCTTTCAAGGCAGCTTTTTCTGGTTAAGCAGCTAATTGATACCGGATTTAAAACAATTGTTGCATTAACTATGAATGACCTCTTAGATAGAAAAGGATTTGAAATATCAGCAGAAAAATTAAGTGCGATATTAAAAACTCCAGTTATTAAAATTAACAGCGCTAAGAGAACAGGCATTCCAGAACTCATAAAAATAACTGAAGAAATTTTTTATGATGATTCTACCGCGAATTATAAATCAACTATTCATAAACTAGGAATACCCACAGAAGAAGACGTTGCCCTTTTATACGATTATACAGAAGATACCGAAAGAAAAGTGATCGAGTCTAAAACGCATAAGATCGATCTTGATGAAATTAACAAAAAGAGTTTCCATACACTCTCACGCACACCTGATAAAAATTCACTTAAGCTTGATAAAGTGTTCCTTCATCCATTATGGGGTATTGTAATATTCATTATTTCAATGGGTTTAATCTTTACCTCAATATTCTGGATTGCTCAGCCGATGATGGATATTGTAGATACGGGATTCAGCAGTTTAAGTTCATTTGTTTCCGGAATTCTTCCTGAAAATTCCTGGTACAGAGATATGATAACAAACGGATTAATAAACGGATTCGGTTCTGTTATGATATTTGTTCCACAGATAGTAATATTATTTATATTGCTTGGTCTGCTAGAAGATACGGGCTACCTTGCAAGGGCTGCAATGCTGATAGATAAACCACTATCAAAATTTGGATTAAATGGCAGGTCGTTCATACCAATGCTTTCAGGATATGCGTGCTCAATACCAGCAATTATGGCAGCAAGGACAATTTCGAACAGGCGCGAAAGATTTTTGACGATAATGATTATTCCGCTTATGAGCTGCAGCGCAAGACTGCCTGTATATGCATTAATGCTTGCTTTTATTGTTCCACCAGATAAACCGTGGATAGCAGGTTTAGGACTTGGTGCTCTTTACCTGTTTAGTTTATTATCCGGGGCAGTAACAGCGGGGATAATAAGCAAATTCAAAAAGACTGATGAAAAATCAACATTCATGCTAGAGCTTCCTCCCTACCGTACACCTGTATTCAGGAATATCTTTAAGGAAACATATTATAAAGCGTTAGTATATGTTAAACAAGCAGGTCCTCTTATTATAATTTTTTCGTTAGTGTTATGGGCATTAACTTATTTTCCTAATGTTAATCCGGAAATACCCGAAACAAAAACGCAAGGTTTAAGCTCAGAGCAGGTAAACAGACTGGTTGAGTCAGAAAGGCTTAGTTCATCATATGCAGCAACAATTGGCAAGAATGTATTTGAACCGATATTGAAACCATTGGGTTGGGATTGGCGAATTGGCGTATCTTTAATTTCTGCCTTCGCAGCAAGAGAGATATTTGTGAGCGCAATGGCAATTACATTTAATATAACTGAAAATGATGAAGATGAAGATAATTTCCAAAGATCGATTTTAACTTCGATGAGAACAGCCAAGTCACCTGACGGAACAAAGCCTCTATTCACAACTGCTTCTACAATTGCGCTAATAATTTATTTTATGTTCGCTATGCAGTGTCTATCTACAGTAGCTGTTGCAAGAAAAGAGACAGGTTCATGGAAAGTTCCTTTGCTGCAGATAGGATTATATTCTGTAATGGCTTATGTTTTGGCATTTATAACATATAGAGGTCTGAATATACTGGGAATTCAATAGCTTACGTTTAGGTAGTGGGTATTTTTCCACTTCCACTCCACCCTTGTCATTCCGTACTTGATACGGAATCTTTAGAAAACGAAGCAAGATTCCTGCTTTCGCCCTAAAACAGGGCAGACAGGAATGACAAATAGTACTAAGGTAAAATACCCACTACCTACTTAAGCAAAGTAATATGATTTTAAATTCAAGAAATGTTAGTTAAATTTGAGGTATCGAAAGGAATTAAATAAATGAAAAACACATTAAAATTATTTTCAATAATAGCGGTATTATCAATTTTATATCTCGGCTTTTCATCAGGCAATGCCTCCGCAGGGAAAGCAAATTGCGATGCATACATGTATATCGCGAATAATTCATTATTCGAAATTAATTTGACAATAGATGGATTTCCTTCAGGACATTTGCTGGTAGGTAAAAGCAAGACATATACTATTAAACTGGAAAATGATGCAGGCAAACGGATAAAGGTTAAAGTGGAATACCAGGATCCAGATTATATAGATCCAAAAGTAATTACTTACGTAACCAAACAAAAGATTGAGTGCGGCGGGAGTGATTCGGTGTTTGTGGCTTTTTCGAAGTAACGATTTTCAAAAAAAAAATATTTAAACAAGAGACCGTCCCGAGTACTCGGGACGGTCTCTTGTAATTTTCATTTTATCATCTATCCCGCTTGAGGGATTTCTGATCAAGTAACTTCTATCTGATTTTATTTTATCATCTATCCCGCTTGCGGGATTTCTGATAAAATAGCTAGCGCTATTTTATCATCAACATCTTTTTTGTTTCAAATAATGCACCATTGACAAACATAGAATAGTAATAAACTCCGGATGAATAATGTTTACCATCAAACATAACCATATAAGTACCGGCTGAATATTTTTGATCCAGCAGTTGAATCACTTCACGACCCAGTATATCATTTATCACAATTTTAACGTTACTTATAGAACCAAGAGTAAATTCAATATTTGTTCTTGGGTTAAAAGGATTTGGATAATTCTGAGAAAGATTAAAGCTCATAGGTTCATTATTTGAAGCTATACTGGTAAGAACAGTGTATTGTAAAAATGTTGGAGGAGCAATAGTTCCCGGTGGATTCAGCCCTTTCCCACCCAGCGGCATAGTTCCAACAAAATTAGCGAGTGAATCCTGTCCAGCATAATAATAATCAACAACCGAACCT
This sequence comes from uncultured Ignavibacteria bacterium, assembly GCA_947084945.1. Lineage (GTDB taxonomy): Bacteria > Bacteroidota > Ignavibacteria > Tepidaquicellales > OLB5 > OLB5. The sequence continues at coordinate 76,486 of CAMTUP010000007.1, forward strand.
ATGCTTTGACCGGGAATTGTAAACTTAAAAGTATCAAGATTGTTAAAATTGTAATTCAATGAATTGAACGAGCCCCCATTTACCCTGTAATACAACTTGGGTCCGTTAACCAGTCTTTTGATATTATGCGGTGATTTTATAACAACTGTTGCAACTCTTGGAGATGTATCACTTGAAGCAGATATCGGAGTATGGAAAAAATCTATTGTGTAATTCCAACCAAATATCATAAGTGATGCTAAAGCAGCTTTTGTAAATCTTAAGTAGTAAGGTAAATTTAGATTTGAAAAATTATCATTTATGGTATGGTAATAAGGGTTAAAATCACTTGATAATTCAATTCCTAAAATTGCTTTATACCCTCTTTGCCAGAATGAATAATGGTCACTGCCTGACATATTACTTACAACAAACACTATATCCAATAACGGCTGATATACATTAAAAGAAAAACGTGCAACAGTTGCAAATGGAACAGAAGCATTATTAGAATAAATATTGATCTTGTTATCATTATTGCTATCCCAGGCTATCATATCAAAATTCAAGACACCGAGAATTGAATCACCCTTGTTAAAAGATGAATCAGCATAAGCACGGCTTCCAATTAACCCTAACTCTTCTTCATCAAAAGCAATAAAAATCAAAGTGTAATCAAAAGAAAACGGAGCAAGCAGCCTTGCAGCTTCCATTACAGCGGAAGTTCCAGAGGCATTATCATCAGCACCCGGAGCAAGAGGTCCTGTTGGCATATTATCATAATGTCCGCAGATAATATATTTCTGGTTAGGGAATTTAGTTCCTATTTTTGTTGCTATCACATTTGTGCCAGTTGAGCGGTAATTCATATATCGCGCAGTTAAACCATAGCTTTGGAATCTTTCAAGAATAAATTGAGCTGCTTTAGGATTATGAACAGAATTAGCATGTCTTGAAAGTATTGTGTAAGGAGCACCTCCTATTATTGTTGCAGTATCGCCAGAGAGTTCTCTGGTTAGCTTTGAAAGTGTTTGTAATGTTACAAGATTTGAAAGTGAATCAATACGCGGACTATAGCCAACCTGTGAAAATAAAATGCCAGAAGATAAAACTAAAACAAAAAATACTGTAGATAATTTTTTCATTTGAGTAAAATAATAAATTATAAAAAGTTCGGGATGGATGAATGTGGTATGCTGCCGGAAAATATTTAAGAATTGAAAAAGAAACTTCTTATATACAAATATATGGCAAATATTATGGAATTATTATGGAAAAAGTAGTAATTTTGCAAGATAGCAATAGACGAGAACCATTATCATTTATACCGATAGGAATCCTTCCATCACAGGAAAACTATGACCAACATTTTTAAGTAATTGATAATCATCATTTTAAAATATTGCTTCGTTCACGCCATAGACTTCCTAAAGGCGTAGCACTCCTCGCAAGAAATATTCATAATCATACTTAAGACTACAAAAGTCTTATCATATATTTTAAATCTGTTAAATCATAATAATTTTAACAAATATTATCCCAAAGGGACTCCTTTGGAGTAAAACCATCAGACTTTTGTAGTCTTATAATCTTGCTAAATTTCATCTACGGATAAATTTTAAGAATATATAAATCGGAAGATACTTTGGTTTACCTGATTGGTTTTTGAGTTCAGTTTTGAGTGTTTTGCGTAACTTCAGTTTATCATGAAATTATTCGTATCACGATCAGGTAGAATGGAAATCCCCTCTTTAATTTAATTTTTAGAGGGGATTAATTAGAAGAATGTATCGGAGAAAAAATGAAGTAAAAATTAGAAGGGGTTAATAATGTATTTTGCAAATTGTAAGTGTTTCATATATTTCATTATTTAGTTCACTACAAATATAACATACAGTGATTGGTTTGTATGTAGTGCATAGAACGAAATAAATGTAGTAAAAAATATGACATTGTAAACTTGATAAAACGGCAATTACAGCGGTTTCCCGTACCCGCAGTGTCTCCGTTTTCTGCGCTTTTTGTCCCGAAGGGACTCCCGTAAAGGTCCTTCGGACTTCGGAGCAGTCCCGCACTTTTGCTTAGCGGGATTGGACACTGCGGAGTTTTTATATTAACGCAGAGTCCCTTTTTATCATTAATGAAACACTCAAGCTAAAAGCTAAGGGAGACTCTGCTAGAACATATGACATAAAAACTTGATAAAACCGCGATTA
>CAMTUP010000008.1:0-3285 GCA_947084945.1 uncultured Ignavibacteria bacterium
CAGAGTAAATAATTTTAGAGATGGAAGCAATAATTATTCAGGTCAATATAAAGATGAATTTACATTCATTCCTGGCCTTCAGGATTCCATGCAGGTTAACGGCAGGAAAGATACTGCAACGGGTTTGATGTATAATTATACAGATAACATTGACGCAAGCCAGATTGATTTTAAGATATACTGGTTCGGGCAGGTTGATGTCTGGTTTGATAAACTGGTTGTGGATAATGATATAGCAAATAAACTTTTTGCGCCTTTACTTTATAATTTTGATGATAGAATTTATGATGAAGTTTTTAACTTTGGAGACAAGCTTGATATGTTCTTTGTAGATGAGTGCGTAACAACAAACCTGCCTTGTGTTAAATACGTAAACGATTATATAAAAAATACCGGTCTGCCGGCAGCTCCACTCAGTTATGCCATCAGCAATAACCTGAATATTCACTACGTAAGAAACGATGCCAATGCTTTTAAGTTATATCTTGATACAGTTAAACCGGATATAATACAGGTAGATGCTCATGCATTCCAGTTCAACGAAGCCCCAAATTATTTTCATCCGGGCTATATACCGTATAATGCCCTTGACCCTGATTCTGTTGCTGTTTTAGTACCTCAAAGCTGGAGGACTACAGATTATAATACATATAACACCTATTTACAGAATTGCCTCGGTCAAAAAGATAGTTATGTTTGGCCTTATGAAGGTTCATTTATTTACCAGGTAAATAAAACAAAAGAAAACATATCATCTGCATCTAATAATTCACGCATATCAATACAGCCGCAGATACAGGGCTGGCTAATATACAACAACGGTGAATACAGGTATGGCAACCGTGAGCCGTTGAACGAGGAGATCTCGGCGCAGGCGTGGATAGCTCTTGCATACGGAGCGGATTACCTTAACTGGTTCTGGCTTCCACAATGACACCACTTACGGCTGATATTTCTCAAAGGAACGGTTCTTTTAACAGGAGCAGTATTCCAGGTGACGTAACATATACATATGGCGTGTTTACCACACCAACACAGCCGAGGACACAAAACCTGTACGGACAGAATAAATACGAATATTTAAAGCAGATGAACGCTAAAATTCTTTCATTAAAACCAACACTTGATGCAATTACATGGAATTCAGCATACAGTGTACATAATGAAACTGCTAACCATGAATTTATAACAGATATATTAAGCATAGATCCGCATAAAACGGGACAAAATCCATGTGTTAATGATTATCAAACAAGCGGCTATACCGCAGGACCTTATCTGGATTGCCCCGATGAGCGATACTGGGAAATGGGATTTTACAATAGTGTTGGTACTACAAAATATTTTACAATTGTGAACCGCAGGTGTATTCCTACCGGAGGAAGTTATGCCGGCGATGACAGGGTGCTGAGAATTAAATTTAATGCAAATAATTTTCCGATTTACACGAACTGGAAAATTAGCGAAGTTGGAAATAACTCAATAACAAACGGGGTTATATTCAGTAAAAATTATAACGGCTATGTTGATCTGAACAATAGCCCGGATTCACTAGGTTTGTTTCTGCCAGGAGAAGGTAAGCTTTTTAAGATTGAAGCTGTACCTAAATCCGGAGGGATACTTGTTGCAGATGAAAATATCAGCGGGACAGAATTTACCTGCGAAGCGCCAGTATATAACAACGGTCATAACATAACAATTGGCGCAAATACAACAATACATTTTAATGACAGCTCAAAGTTCGTAATGACGGGCGGTGTGTTTACAGTTGGTGACCAAAATACAACAGGCTCACAGAACATAACAAGCAATGCTGTAACAGGCAGCGCGTGGAACGGGCATAGCTTTACCAATTGCGAAGTAAAAATATACGGCGCAACTTTCAGCGGACTCGCAAATGATACAACTTACGCTGTAAATATTATTGATTGCCCTGTTGTTGATATAAGAGGCTGTACTTTTAATAGCAATAATACATTAAAAGGGGGCATTAATGCAGTGTATTACAGCAGTCTGAATGCAAACATTACCAACATATACATTGGCGGTAATACGTTTAATTCATCAGGCTCTACTTTACCTACATTAAATGTATCATCTTATGCAGGTGTAACAACTCCGTTAATAATAGAAAACAATACATTTACTGAAGGCAACACAGCAATATTTTTAAGCGGTGTAACAGGAGGCGCAATAAAAGGTAATACCATAACGGATAATTACATTGGCATAAATGCATTAACATCATCAATAGATATATCAGAAAATACAATAAGTTCAACGCTAAACAGTTCATCTGGTATTTTTGCATCGGGTGGGTCAGAGTTGAAAATGAACAGTTCGGGAAGCAAAAAACTTGGCGGATTGAATAATATTTCAAATACAGGAACAGGCACGAATAACATTAACGTTGATGGTTCTTATTTCTTACTCGATGGCGGGCAGAATGTATTCAATATTTCTGATATTCAGACATCATATCATTTATACGGTTACTTCCCGCAATTAACAGCAGGACCATTTGATGAAACAAATAATTGCTTTAAGGTAAGCTCATCACCTGTCAACCCGCCAATTAACATGGTAACATCAGGTTATCAGGGTTCACAGATAACATTTAATTTCACTCCATACTTAAGCGGGTGTGTAGTTACTCAGTGCGGGAATTACACGGTAATAGATCTGGGCGGCGGTGTATATGATACTATTTATACAGGCAGTTCAGGTTCAGGCGGTGGAGAAAGCAGTCAAAGGCGTGTTGAACGAAGTGAAATCTTTACGACCTTTGACCTACCCACAGCAAAAGAAAAATATGATTCAGTATGCGTATTAATGCGTTATAGAAATTATTCTCAAGCAAAGACAAAATGTTTAGATTTGATTAATACTTATCCCGATAGCATACAGAGCTTGAATGCAGTATCAAAACTTTTCTTAGCGACTGTAGCAACCGATACTACAATAAATGGAGCGACCCAGCTAAAAATATTCTATGAAAACCTGATATTAAATAATCAGAGCAATACATCACTTGTAAAGCGTGCAAATTATTATATACTCAAATGTAAAGTCAGGATGCGCCAATACTCACAGGCATTAGCAGGCTTTCAGCAGATAATAAACCAGAATCCCTATAGCTACGAGGGACTTATCGCAAGATGGGATTATATGGCAACAAGTTTGTTAATGCAGGGACAAGGAGGAGGAGAGTCGTCAATTACGAATTACGAATTAGGAATTACGAATGATAATCAATCTGACGAATTTGACAAATTTGATGAATCA
>CAMTUP010000009.1:0-433827 GCA_947084945.1 uncultured Ignavibacteria bacterium
ATACGGTAAGTATCCTCCCCCCTTTTTTAAAGGGGGGATGAGATTTTTTGATTTGGCTTTTATCCCCCCTTCGTTTTTGAAGGGGGGAGGATTTTTTCGGGTTTTGAATAAGTGACAATTAAAGAATTTTCTTTAGGATTCGAAAATCTTTGATGGGGGTTGCTTTTAGAGGCAAAGGCAAAACCCCCGACAATGATTTACGGTAGAAAATATTTTTCGATTAATTGTGGAGTAACGAATACGGTAAGTATCCTCCCCCCTTTAAAAACAAGGGGGGATTGAATTGGGAAAATTGTATTTCCTATCTAACTGAAATTACTATAAAGAGGTTTACGTAACGATTACATAACTATTATAGATATAATCAAGTTTTAAAATTCTTTTAAGGTATTACATAAAGTCAATGCCAAAGAGATAACACTTTTAGGGTATTTTTGCAAAAACCAATAAAAACCCTTGAAAATAATGACTTTGTTTTGTATTTAGCAGTATATAAAACATCAAAATAATTCATTTTTAACAGATTAATTAGTTTAATCTTTTAAAACATTTTAGGATTTATCAAAGTAATGCTTAAAATATTTTTTGAGTTATGCTATTGTTTTAATTCGTAAGGAAATTAAATTTAAATTAATATATAAATATATGAAAAAGCTATTCTCTCTTTTTTTCATCGCGATAATTGCAATCGCATTTAATTCAAACGATTTATTTGCGCAATTTAATTATACACGCACATCATTTACAGGCGCATACACGCCTATTACAACAGGCGGCGGCGCTACTATTTCTACTGCTACAGGTGATATATCTATGCAAATAGGAGCACCGATAGGATTTACATTTAATTACAACGGAGTAAACTATACAACTATAAACATGGCTACAGATGGCTATGCTTCCTTTGCATACACTACTGCAACAGGAAGTAATACAAATCTTTATGCAGCAGGTGTTCCGGCAGTACTTGCTCCATGGTGGGATGATCTGACAACCGGTGCCGGGAATATATTATATCAAACACAGGGAGCAGTTGGAAGCAGAACGTTTACAATTCAATGGACAAATGTAAGTTCGTACTGGTCGACTCCTAATAGGGTTATCAATTTTCAGGTGATACTTTATGAAACATCTAACCGTATAGAGCTAAGATATGGCACATCAACAGGCCCTCTTTACAATGCATTTGAATCAGCTTCAATTGGTATTAACAGCCAGACAGGCGGAATAAACCAATACATTGATGCTATTACAGGCTCTAAGTTATCTAACAATTCGATGATGACATCGAATAAATGGCCAACGTTGTTTTATAGATTTGATCCTGGCGTTCCTTCAACACTTGCGGGAACATATAATGTAGGTGTTGGGCAAACATATCCCTCTTTATCAGAAGCAATTGCAGACTTAAACCACAGGGGTATATCAGGCGCTGTAACACTGAATTTAACTGATGCTAATTATGATACAACAGTTGCAAATGGCAGTAATATATTTCCATTGGTTGTTGGACCTATAAGCGGCTCAAGCTCCGTAAATACAGTAACAATAACAACACTGCTTGGCTCCAGCACATTGACATACAGCGGAACACTTGCCGGAAATATTGGTAATCAGGCTACAACTGCAGCTTTGGGAACTGGAAATGAGCCAATAATAGCATTGGTTGGCGCTGATTATGTAACAATAAGCAAGCTTAACCTTTACAGCCGGGATACAAGAATGCACAATCTTGAATTCAACTTAGATAGAGGTATTCAGGTAATAAATTCATCTGCTGTTAATGGCTCTCAAAATAATACGATACAAAACTGCACATTCAGAATAGGTAAAACTACTTCTGCAGGTTTAGGTACAGGATTTATAGCATTAGAGCAAAGTGTACCAACTATTCCTATAAGTTCTGCGGGTGCAAATTCATTTAATAGATATTATAATAATACAGTTGATAGCTCATACAATGGATTTAATTTTACGGGTAATGCAACATACCCTGATTTAAACACAGAGGTAGCGGGAGTAAGCGGCGGACAAACAATTATTGGCGGTAACTTTTTTGGCGCAATTGGTAATAATACCACAAGCACTTATGGCATACAGGCAACAAACCAAAACGGCATAAGCATATATAACTGCTTGGTCAGAAATGTTGTTCACACAAGCACAAGTTTTGCTTATGGCATTAATCTGAATAATTCAAGTCTCACATCCGGTGTAACAGGCACTAATAATATATATAATAATGATATTACAAGCATAAGCAGAAATGTAAATACAACTACTACCGGAAATGTGGTGGGTATCAGGATGGATATGAATACCGGCTCTACGGTTAATTGTTATAATAATGAAATAGACAGTTTAAACTTTTTCAATCCTACAAGCGCAGTATCAGCTACAACTGTTGCCGGTATGCATGTAGTAGGAATTGCCTGTAATTCGCTGAGTGCATCAGGCTCAAGATATAATGTGTATTATAACAGTGTGAATATCAGCATAGGAGGAAATTTTTCAAATACAACGTGTATGCTCTTAGGAGCCGGTACACACGATGTAGAATACAGGAATAATGCATTTTCAAATAAATCAGCCATCAGGACATCATTGGCAAGGAATTTTGTAGTCTGGAGAATAGCAACAGGCACAATATTACCAACTTCATCAAACAATGTGCTTCACGCAGCAAATCTTGGGGCGGCAAATTTAACTTTTACCGGTTATTGGTCGGGTTTAGGTACAACTGACCGTTTGACATTAATAAACTGGCAGACAAGTCCTATGGCTTCAACACCTGCAGTGTTTGAAACTATAGATATGGGAAGCTCAAGCTCGGACCCGTTATTTACATCAATGACAAATTTGACATTAACAGCGGGCAGTTCTGCGATTAATTCAGGAAGACCGATAGGCGGGTATGCAACAGATAGAAACGGTGTATCAAGAGATGCAACAAATCCGGATATTGGCGCAAACGAAACCGGCTTATCGGCAGTTACCGATACACACGGACCATTTCTTTCTTATACACCAATTATAAATTCATCAACACCAACACTGACATTAACTGTAACAGATAATATTAACGGCGCAACGGCTAATGCAAGGTTATGGACAAGAGTAGCGGGCTCAGGTTCAGCATTTGCTGAGAGAATACCTGACGTAGTGCCCGGCACAAGGAACGGAAATTATATATGGAATGCAAGCTTAGGACCCTTAGCAGCAGGTAATTATGAATACTATATAGTAGTAAGGGATGGCATATTAAACAATACAACTGCAACACCAATAGGGTTAAATACATCTGCACCGATATTTACAACTGACCCTACAGCGGCTAACTATACTATTAATCCGCTTGTGGGTGTGAATTGGAGAACTTTCACAAAGTTTGGCGCAGTTATAGCGGCGGGCAGTTATGATATAGGCGATGACCAGCCGGCGGGATATCGTAATTTAACGCAATTAGTTAGCACAATAAATGCATCTGAAATAGGCGGCAATGTAATTTTTGAATTGAATGCCACTTATGGCGGCGGGGTGTATCCTGAAGTATTTCCAATTACATTCAGTCCATTTGCCACTACAGGCGGTTCACCATTTACAGTAACAATCAGACCGAAATCAGGTGTATCAACAAGAGTAACGCAAGGCAGCGCAACACCGCTTATAAACATAAATGGCGGTGATAGATATATATTTGACGGAAGAGCAGGCGGAGTTTTTTCGGCAAATAATAAGCAGGGCGAAGGGGACGAGCCTGAAGCTGTAAGAGAATGGATAATACGCAATCAATCGGTTGGGACATCACCTACTTTCCAGTTCATCAACGATGCAACAGGCAACACATTGCAGTATTTAGTTATAGAAAGCCCGAATAATTCAACCTTTAGCGGAACGATAGTATTCAGCACGACTGCAACGCCAATTGGCGGTGTAACCGGAAATGATAATAATACAATTGATAACTGCGATATAAGAGATAGAAGCGATGTAGCAGGTCTGCCTTTGAACGGAATATATGCTTTGGGCACTACAACCACAGTTGCACTGCATAACAGCGGGAATATTATATCCAATAATAACATATACAATTTCTATGGCGCTTCTTCTACAGCAAACGGAATACAAATTGCAGGCGGAAACACGGACTGGACAATTACAGGAAACAGTTTTTACCAGACAGTTGAGCGTTATAACAGAACCATAGCAAGTACAGATATTGCGATTAACGTAATACCGGGCTCACTTGGCAATAACTTTGTGATAAGCAATAATTTCATAGGAGGCACATCACCAAGTGCGGGCGGTTCAAGATGGACTATAGGACCAAATACCTTTGCCAGCCGATTTATCGGTATCCAGCTATCAGTTGGTTTTACAACACCAAGCAGTGTGCAGAATAATGTGGTTACAAATTTCTCATTGGCAACATCAGGCGCTTTTTCAACTCAATGGGGTAACTGGGCTGGTATTTATGTTTCAGCAGGAAGCGCGAATATTGGTACGGTAACAGGCAATATTATAGGCAGCGGAACCGGAAACCACTCGGTTGTGGATACCAGTACAGTATCTGGAGGTATTACAGTTGGTATAAGCGCACAGTCTATATCACCGGCAATTGTTAATATAAGTAATAACACAATTGGCTCTATTACAGCATCGGCTTTACCAAGCACAAACGCTGCCGGTGTATATGGTATTCTTCTCACTTCAACTGCTGTATATAATGTAAACAATAACACAATTGGAAGTACAAGCACGGCTAATAGTCTTTGGGCAGCTAATCCGCAAACAACTGGAAGTTTCCAGTTGGTTTTGGGCATAAGAAGCCAAGGAACGGCGTTGACTAATACATTTACTAATAATACAATAGCAAATTTATACAATAATGGTATTACAGTTGGTTCAAATGCAGTTGCAATTAAAGGTATTGAAGTAACTGGCGGTGTTAATATCATTTCGGGCAATACTATCAGAAATCTTTCTACACAATGCCAGAATACATTTACACCAAGTGTAAACTGCGCGGTTATTGGAATTCAAATGTCAGCCATAACGGCACCGCCTGCTGCCGGCAACAGGGTTACAGGTAATATTATACATTCACTATCTAATACCGATTTAATTCAGCCGGTAAGCGTTGTGGGTATAGTTTATGCAGGACCTACAAGCGGAACAAATATAGTAGATAAAAATTTCATACATAGTTCAAACCTTTCAACTAGTTCAACCACTGCGCAAATGGTTGGGATACTTGCAACTGGTGGTGTAGCAAACTACCAGAACAATATGGTAAGATTGGGAATAAATCCTGCGGGAGGCTCAATAACTACTCCATATATAATAGTAGGAATAGATAAAATTGTTACAACAAATAATAATTTTTATTTTAACAGTGTTTATATAGGCGGCAGTGGAGTTGGTGCAACAGCAGTAAATACGTTTGCATTCAGAAGAACGGCAACGGCTACAGATGATATACGCAATAATATTTTTGTTAATGCACGCTCAAATGCAACAACAGGCGGCAAGCATTATGCAATAAGCTTAAATGCAACAACAACATTAACGTGTAATTACCATAGCTTTTTTACACCTGGCACAGGCGGTGTGATGGCAGTTAACGCGGGAATTGATTACTCTTCACTTGCAGCATGGACAGTTGCAACAGGTTTTGATGGTAATAGCTTTGTTGCTAATCCTTCGTTTATTAATGCAACAGGAGGCTCGGGTGCTGTTGACCTGCATGTAAATACGTTTACACCAATTGAAGGAACGGGTCAGTTGATTGCATCGGTAACGGATGATTATGACTCACAGGTAAGAAGCGTAAATACGCCTACAGATATAGGCGCGGATGCAGGTTTATTTACATGGTTAGATAATATACCGCCTGCAATTTCATACACACTGCTTGGTAATCAGGCACCAGCCCCTAACAGAAGTTTTACAGGTGTAACAATTACAGATTTAAGCGGTATAAATACGACACCCGGCACGAGACCGAGATGCTATTATAAGAAATCAACACATGATAACGCATATACAGGCAATACAGCATTTAATAATGGCTGGAAATGGGTTGAATCAAACGGTGCAACATCTCCATTTGATTTCACAATAGATTACACCATACTGCTTGGCGGAGGTGTAGCAGGTGGCGAAATTATACAGTATTTTGTAGTAGCACAGGATTTATACGCAACACCAAATGTTGGAATTAATTCAGGTACGTTCTTTGGAACGCCTGCAAACGTTGCAGATTACGCAAATATATTCCCGCTTGGACCAACTATTAATCAGTATTTTATATCATCACTTTATTCAGGCACATACACCGTAGGTACAAATTTTGGCGACCAGTTCCCCACACTAACAGGCGGAGGCGGATTATTTGAGGCATTGAATGCAGGTATAATGTCAGGTAATATTACAGCGTTAGTTACATCAGATTTGGTTGAACCAGGCACAAATGCATTGAATCAGATTACTTATGATGTAGCAGGGGCAAACTATACATTAAGGATAGTACCACAAACTGCATCAGAGAAACTTATTTCAGGAAGCGTTGCTGGTGCTATGATAAATTTTAACGGTAATGATTTTGTTACAATAGACGGCAATAACGGACTTGGCGGTAGATTTCTTAGGTTCAGGAATACAAACGGCTTAAACCCGACATTCCTTTTCCAGAATGATGCGCGAAGGAATACTATAACAGACTGCTTTATAGAAAGTAATAATGCAGCAGCGCTGGGAACATCAGCAACTATAGTAATAGGCGGAACAACTTTTACACAGGGTAATGACAGCTTGTTCTTTATAAATTGCGATATCAGAGATAGAAGCGATGCGGCTGGAACACCAATAACAGCTATACTTGCATCAGGCAATACTGCTGCACCCAACAATCATATGCTTATATCCGGATGTAATATATACAATACATTCAATGCTGCTGCTACATTTGTTGATCTGTATTTCCTTGCAGGAAATGCCGATATGACAATTCAGAACAATAGTTTTTATCAGACAGCAACGCGCTCGCCCTCAAATGCTGCTGCATATTTCTGTATGATTATGGCTACAGATGGCAGCAACAATGCGCTAACTGGCAACTTCCTGGGCGGGACTGCTCCGCTCTGCGGCGGCACGCCTATGACTTTTACAGATTGTGCGGGAATGCTTGGCTTCAGAATATTTACAACAGGTATTGCTTCGCCAACTACAGCTTCAGGAAATACTATTGCAAATATGGATATTGGTTATACGGGAATAGGAGCAGCTTTCTTATTCAGGGCATTTGATATTAATGGAGCAACTTCCGCATTTGTGAATTGTACTAATAATACAATCGGCTCGCAGTCTGCTAATGATAATATCATTATCAGGTTTAATCCAGCGGCAAGCGCAGCAGGTCCCGGACCTTGTGCTATAGCATTTGGATTTACCAGTGGTACACTTGGATTCCCAATTGGTTCAGTAACAGGTAACACAATAGGCGGAATAACATTGACCGGTACAGGCACAACATCAGCTACTACTATGAGCTTAACAGGTATTGGTATTGGTCCAACGGTAAATACAGCGGTAAATGTAACAGGCAATACAGTTGGCGGAACGGTTGCAAACAGTTTCCAAAACACAATGGCTGTTAATACAAATGCTCTAACTATGAACGCTATTAGCTCAACTGCAGTTACAAATGTTACTGGTGTGAATATTAGTAATAACACTGTGCGCAACCTGACCAATTCTTCAATAAATACAACTGCATCTTTTGTAAGAGGAATTTTTCATTCAGGCACAGCAGGGTTTAATGCAAACAATAATACTATACATACCTTTAATAGTGCAACAACAAGAGCGGGTAGTCTAACAACTCCTGACATAGTAGGTATATTTTCTACTTCTGCAGCATTGAATCAGACAATCAACGAGAATACAATATTCAATTTTAATGCAACTACTACAGGAGCATTCAGCCCGGTAGTTGCAGGTATTGGTATGACAAGCAGTACAGCAACAATGACACAGAGCAGAAACCGCATTTACGGATTAACCAACACGGCAACAGGTTCACCTCAGATATATGGGATAATTAACTGGTGGGGTGCAACCACAGGCAGTGGTTGCTTAGCTATTAATAACCAGATTTCGATAACAAACGGTGAGTTAACAGATTCGCATCTACCTGAGAGACCAGGCATAGGAGAAATAAATAGCGATTTATCCACCAATCTTGGTACTTCATTGCTTGGTCAGAATACTAAGGGTGAAATGAATAATAACCAGTCCCGAGAACTCGGGATTTACCAGCAGCCTATAATTCAACAGCAGGTAATTCAACAGCCAGTTTACCAGTCACGAGAACTTGGGATTAACCAAAATAATAACCGGGTAAACGGAATGAATAAAAACACGAATGGTAAGGGATCTTCGGATCCGACAGTATCAGAAGGAGAAATATACGTAACACCACCGGAAGCAGATGTAATCAAAAAACCTATTTACCAAACAGATGCGTTAAACGGTTTAACTATATTCGGAATCTATGATGATGCACTTTCGGCAGCTTGGAATTACTATTATAATTCTGTATATGTAGGCGGTGAGGCAAATACTGGTACATTAACTTCGTTTAGTTTCAGGAAAACTTCTTCTGCTAATAATATTATCAACAATATTTTCTATAATGGCAGAAGAAATAGCGGAACGGCAACAGGTAATCATTATGCGTATAGTTCTACCGGTACGCCTTCGGTAAACACTAATTACAATGTATTTATAAACGTAAATCCTGCTACTTTATTTTCAAATAGCGGTGTGGATCAGACAATTGGCGCATGGAGAACAGCAACAGGCAGAGACCGTCAGAGCTGGAGTACTACCGCGTCTGATGTAACACCAGCAGAACTGTTCACAAATGTATTGAACGGAAATCTTAATATAGTTACAGCAAGTCCAGAAGCATGGATAGTATCAGGTAAGGGTATTGCATTAACCGGACAGAACATTGACTTTAACGGAAATGCAAGAGTTACCTCAATTGCCAGCGGTACTACAGATATAGGAAGTAATGAAATTGCACCATTAGGAACAACTACACCACTTGCAACTCAGGATAATGCCCCTGGAAGCGGAGTTACATCTACTTATACATTATGGAGCAGACCAATTGCACAGGTAGTTTGGGGTACAGGCGGTACGTTATATCCAACAACACTTAATGTATTTTATAATTCAGGTATCAATCCTCCAGGTACTTTAGGCGGTAATTTCTCAAATTCGCATACTATAGTTAATCCAATTGGATCAATGCCTGATACCAGATACAATATCACATATTTTTTTGGTGATAATGAGACATTTACAATAGGTTCACCAGCCACAAATACAGTCCTTGCAAAGTATGACGGTGCAACCTGGGAGGTATTTCCTTTAGTCCGTCCGGAGTGGAATACAACATTAGTATTTAGTACTGCTACACAAACATTTACCGCAACTGTAGTTGGACTATGGGATTTTGGGACATTTGCATTAACAGATAATTCGGCACCACTGCCTGTAGCACTGGAGAGCTTTGAAATAGCTGTAAACAAGCGCGATGCAATACTTAACTGGTCAACCACAAGTGAGATTAATAATCAGGGATTTGGCGTAGAAAGAAGAATTAAGTTAGAAAAAGGTTATAGCGCGTGGGTTGAAAAAGGCTTTGTCAATGGTAGCGGAACTACAAACGAAAGACGCCAATACACATACAAAGATGTTAATCTTGTAAGCGGTGTTTATCAATACAGGCTAAGACAGGTTGACTATAATAATAATATTGAGTACTACCAACCTGGGAATAACAGTGATATTACAATTGGCAAGCCGGGTACATTTGACTTAAGCCAGAATTACCCGAATCCTTCAAACCCGAAATCGAAGATCGATTTCCAGATGCCATTTGATGGTAAGGTAAGTATAAAGATATATGATATACTCGGGCGGGAAGTTGCAACGCTTATAAATGATTTTAAACCTGCTGATTTCTATACTGTTGAATTTGACGGTACAAATATCGCATCAGGCACATATTTCTATAGAATAATTGCCGAAGGCGGAAACCAGAAATTCACAAAGACATTGAAGATGATACTTGTCAAATAATGGTTTTGTGATATAGAGAAATAGCGAAGACCGGGCTTAAAGAGTCCGGTCTTTTTTTTTATGTATATAAAAACCTAAAATAGCCACGAAGACTCAAAGGCTCAAAGAAAAGCAAATAAAAGTTATTTTAACGCAGAGTCCCCTTTTTTAGCATTTATTAAACACTAATGCTATAGGCTTAGGGAGACTCTGCTAGAACGTAAGCTCTCCTCGTACCCGCAGAGTCTCCGCTTTCTGGACTCTTCCTCGTACCCGCAGAGTCTCCGCTTTCGTGCAGTCCCGCTCTTCTACTTAGCGGGATGGGACTCTGCGGAATTTTTATATTTTAACGCAGAGTCCCCTTTTTTAGCATTTATTAAACACTCAAGCTATAGGCTTAGGGAGACTCTGCTAGAACGTAAGCTCTGCGGGAACGGTGAAAAGCAAAACCTAATATAGCCACCAAGACTCAAAGGCTCAAAGAAAAGCAAATAAAAGTTATTTTAACGCAGAGTCCCCTTTTTTAGCATTTATTAAACTCTCAAGCTATAGGCTTAGGGAGACTCTGCTAGAACGTAAAAATGTAATATGTTTTTGAATTCATTTGCAAATATAAATATTGGATTATTAACAATAAAGTAAATTAAGAATATTTAATGATTGGATTCCCGCATTCGCGGGAATGACAAAATAGGCGGGAATGACAAGTATTCAGCATTTTATGAATAATTGTGGAGTAACGAAAAAATTTAAAGAAAAATAACGATTTCAGTTATTGCTTAGCTACCTGCTTTAGGCTAACTTTGTTTCAGATAAAGCAATACCCTATGGAAAAACTCCATAAATAAGTACAGAATCACAATAAATAATTATTTCAAAACTCTTTTCATAAATTAATACCTTTAAGGAGGATTAAAAAAATGTCACACTTAATCAAAGTATCATTAGTTTTAATGTTATTTTCAGTATCATTTGTATATGCTCAAGCAGTTGTAAACGAGCATAGTATAAAGTTTACAAGCACAACAGCAGCAACCCTTGTTGGCGATGATGGGGTAATAATGAGGACAACAAATGGCGGCATTAGCTGGAGCGAGCAGACAAGTAATGTAACAAATGTTTTGCTTGGAAACTCACATAAAAGCGGTTTATCCATTGTAGCCGGAGAAAATGGCGTAATTTTAAGGTCAGATGATAATGGAGCAAACTGGGATTTAGTATTACCCGGTACATTAGAACATTTGAATGATGCAGAAGTTACTACTTCTAATACAGCAGTAGTATGCGGAGATAACGGAACTGTACTTATTACAGCAGATGGCGGAATGACATGGAATGAAGTATATACAGGTTTGAACCATAATTTGAATGACATAAAATTTATCAATATGAATGTTGGTTACATAACCGGTGAAATGGGAACATTACTGAAATCAGTAAATAGTGGTTACACATGGGTAAAAATTGATATGAACTTTACAAATAATAAATTCAATGCAATAGAAGCAATAGATGAAAATAATCTGGTATTGGTTGGCGATAACGGTACTATATTTGTTACAAACAATGGCGGCGAAAGCTGGTATGGACATGCAAACATACTTTACGAAAGCAATTTAAATGACATAGTATTTTATAGTTCAACACATGGCGTAATAGCCGGGGATGATGGATTAATATTAAAAACTACAAACGGCGGTTCATTCTGGTTTGAAGCTACAAGATCATTTCAAGGAGATAACTATGATTTCTACTCAGTCGCATTTGGAGATATGAACAATGGAATATCTACCGGTAAAGACGGCTCAAGAATTTATTCAACAGATGGCGGAAGTACATGGAGCTTAACAAATCCAGGAGTACAAGTAGCGGCAGATCTTTCAGGCATTAAAGGTTTAAAGTTAGGACAAAATTATCCTAATCCGTTCAATCCTTCAACCGTAATAAGTTTTGAGCTGCCCAAAGATGCAAATGTATCATTGAAAGTATATGATATTTCAGGCAAAGAAGTAGCAAGTTTATTAAATGGATACTTAGCCACAGGAAGCCATAGTGTAAACTTTAATGCATCTGGATTAGCAAGCGGAGTTTACTTCTATAAGCTAAATATTATTAATGGAGGAGAAAACACTTCCAAGGTAATGAAAATGATATTGACAAAGTAAACTAATTGCTTAGTTCAAAAAAATTAAAAGAAAATATTCAAATGAAAGCTATTATAATAATATTGATATGCATATTTTCTGTCTCAGGAAGTTATTCACAAACAACATACATTTGGTCAGGGGCTGTAAATTCCAGTTTCTCTACAGCCGGTAACTGGTCTCCGACAAGACAGGTAGGTTTAATATCGGATATCCTGATATTTAATACCGGCACAACCTTGAACATTACAAATGTAAACCAGGTAACAGTAGGACAGATAGTTGTAATGAATAATACTCAATTAAAGCTAACGCCATCTACAGGTAATCCAAAAGTAATATCGATACAGGGAGATGGCGACTCCCCCAATAACGGTCAGATGGGTGAACAGGAAAATATAGCTGATGTGAAGTATAATGAATATATGCATGAAGAGCCACAGGATATGGCAACCCAGAAGTATAATGAATATAAGACGACAGAAGAGATCGAAGCGCCAAAAGATTTGGCAACACAAAAATATAATGAATATAAAAATCCACCTGCAAGCGGTATGGGAGATATAAAATCAGCAGAGAATGAGTTTGATACTAATGCAAACGAAGACCTATCCATTGATTCTAATTCCAGTCTCACAATCATGGGTAATGATCCTAGGTTAAGCATATACTTAAAGCAGAATGCAACGGCAGCAATTTACGGACAATTGATACTATCGGGAGAAACTACTCATAATATCAATTCATTTAATACATATGCAATAGCATTTAAAGCAGGGGGATCTCTGGTGCAATCCTCTCCAGGTAATGTATTTAGCAACACCGGAGTAAATAATGCAGCCGTTTTTGAAAATGGTTCAATGCTTGTGATAAATCATACAGGCGCACTTGATCCATTTGCATTATCGGTTCCTTCTTCTAAGGTAACATTTGATGCACAGAGTAACCTTAAGTATAATATCAGTAATACAAATGCTCTTAAACTTAGCGGCAGGCACTTCCCAAATTTGATAATCAGTAATAACTGCAATATCAATGTTATGGAAAATATTGTAGCTGATGTTTGGTTTAATGACATTGTAATTCATACAGGTGGTAAGTTATTTATCAATAATCTATCTAACACAATAAGACCTAAGCTGAACATAAAAGGGAATTTAGCAATAAACGGAGAGATCCACTTTCCGAATAATGGAGGACCTCAAGTAAATTTGAACTTCAACGGAAATACACAGCAAAATATTTCAGGAAGCGGAGTTATTAATATTAATACAGGAGTAAAGACACTTCATATTTATAACGATATAATACTTAACAGGGACTTTACAGTATATTGCTTAGTTGTTCATGTAAACGGAACTATAAATACAAATGGATACCATTTCAGGATATATAATCAGTATTCATCAAGAGAGCAGTTACCTGTTGGTATAATAATTACACCTCCAGAGTATGTAAAAGGAAACGAAGGAGATAATTCTGGTAATACAAATCAAAATCAATCCGCGGGAAAGAATTCATCTAATTTACCTGAGACATATTCTATTTCCCAGAATTATCCAAACCCGTTTAATCCCAGTACTAAAATAGATTTTGCATTACCCAAAACATCATTAGTCAAGATATCGGTTTACGATCTAACAGGAAAAGAAATTGTATCTCTTGTAAATAGCAGCAAAGATGCAGGCTTTAACACAGTTGATTTCAACGGCTCGAACCTTGCAAGTGGTGTGTATTTTTACAGAATGAATGCAGAACCTGGTAACGGTGAAATATTTACCAAAACAATGAAAATGGTACTAACAAAATAAACAAAAAAATACTTACTCCTTAAATAGAATAGAAGTTTTTTTTCCTTTTAAAATGTTACTAAAACGCCGCTAAATTCGGCGTTTTTTTATTATACTTCCAAATTTCCTCTATTTTCAATATTTCTCTAAAATCATCCCCAATTACCTTTACTTTATATTTTTACATTTTCTAACTGATTTTACTATAGGTTTATAGAGTATGAATCAGGTTTGGAGCTATTTTTGTAAATACGCCTATAACCGATTGTATTTTTTTAGCTTATAGTGCTATATTTGTTATATAATTGGTTAGGGAATAAGCAGAAAAGGTTATCATTCAATAATAAACTAATCTTTTCACATGAAAATATATACAAGACTCTTTGCAACAATAATCATCTTTTTAGCATTAATAAATTTTGCAGAATCACAGACTGTTTATACATGGAACGGATCTGTTAATTCTAATTTTTCTACAGCAGGAAACTGGACACCAATACGTCAGGTAGGTCTTGTAACAGATATTCTGGTATTTGAAAACACCGGCAATTTGAATGTTATAAATGTTTTCCAGGTAACTATTGGTCAGTTGATAATTAGAAATAACACTAATCTGAGATTATCACCTGCAACAGGAAATGCAAAAGTAATTACAATTAAAGGCACTTCAGGAGAAGATCTTGTTATAGAATCAGGTTCAAATTTAAATATCTATGGTAATGACCCTGCACTCAATTTCTATATAGGCAGCGGTGCAACAGCTTCAATCAGCGGAAACCTATCATTTGAAGGAGCTATAGGACATTATATAAATTCATCTGACCCGTTGGCTATAAGGTTTAAAAACGGCTCATCATTCACACAGCTATGCCCTGGTAATATCTTTAACACAATTGGAGCCAATAATTCAATTGTATTTGAAAGCGGCTCATCATTCAGAATTAACCATGTTAACGCATTAAATCCATTTGGTATAATTTCACCTAATTCAAAAGTAATGTTTGAAAATTCAAGCAACCTGATTATTTCAAATGTTGGCAGTTTGCAGCTTTCAGGAAGAACTATTGCTGATTTAACAATTGAGCAGGGATCAAATATCAATATTACAGAATCATTCACTTCTGATATTAATGTTGCTAATATTACAGTAAATAATGGAGCTAATTTTAATATAAAAAATACAAACACTAATTACATACCATCATTTAACATTAACGGCAATATTACGGTAAACGGGATATTGAAATTTTCAGATGAGATTACAAGCAAATTTAATGTAAAATTTACCGGTACAACAATTCAGAATATTTCAGGAACAGGTGATATTGTTATTCCATTAAATTTGAATAAATTCGAGCTTTTAAATTCAATTTCACTCCACAAGGATCTTACTGTTAATTGCCCAATAGTTATTAATCGATTTGAAATAATAAAAAACGGGTTTGCGTTCTATTACAATTCTATATTTGGGAATCCATTTACAGGTACAAAAACTACATTTAACGGTTCGGGAAGACCTGAAAGACCAGGCGTATCAGGCGAAGAAATTGGATTAACAGATAACAACTCTAATTCTAATTTACCACTTGAATATTCAATTTCACAGAATTATCCAAATCCTTTTAATCCTTCAACAAAGATCAATTTCAGTCTTCCAATGGATTCAAAAGTAAGTATTAAAGTTTATGATATTTCAGGTAAGGAAGCTGCTACTCTCATAAATTCAAATATGAATGCCGGAAACCATACTGTAAATTTCAACGCTTCAAATCTTTCCAGTGGAATATATTTTTATACCATTAACGCTGGTAAGACTGGTTTTTCAGTTAATTTTTCAAAAACATTAAAAATGATTTTGGTTAAGTAATTTTGCTGCCTATTCAGCATTATAAGCCACGTAAAAAGCGTGGCTTTTTTTTATATTTAGAAAGTAACTAAAATAGCTATTGCAAACATAGTTTATATCAGTTATGTTTGTTTCAGATAAATAAACTAACTCTTACAGTATAGTTCATCTAATTTAATATTTTCAAAAAGAAATACATATTATTCAAAAAGAATAATTTTTTAAATAACCCATATTCAATAATTAAACCCAATATGAAAGAGGTAACATTATGAAACTCAACAAAACCCTAATAACAATTGCAGCCTTATTCTTCATTTTAAGCGCTGTAAAGATATTATCCCAGCCTGTTCTGCTTAATCAGAACGGTATAAAATTTGAAGACGTGCAAACTGCAACTCTTGTAGGCCAGGATGGCTTAATAATGAGAACAGAAGATGGCGGATTAAACTGGACAGAGCAAACCAGCGGTATAACAAATGTACTTAACAGCATTGATTATATCAGTTACCATGAAAATACCGTTAATATGCAGTTTACTGTAGGCGAAAACGGTATCATATTGAAATCAATTGATGACGGTTTATCTTGGAATATCATTGAAAGCGGAACAATTGAAAACCTTAATGATGTAGTTATATATTCACCTGAGATGATATTAGTAAGCGGAAATAACGGTACCTTATTAAGTTCAAACGATTTTGGTGAAACATGGAACCCTGTAGTTTTAGAAACATCTAATTCACTAAATCATATTGCCGTATTTGAACCAAGTACTCAGGCTGCAACTATAAACGCTGTTGTTGTAGGTGATAACGGGACTTGTTTTGCTACAATTAATATGCAGGATTGGTTTGAGGTAACTGTACCAACAACTGAAAATCTTTTATCAGTTACATCTATGGGAGATGTACTAATTTGTGCAGGCGAAAACGGAACAATTTTAAAATCAATAAATAAAGGCGTAGATTGGATAGTTTCATCTTCCGGAATTATAACCAATATTTATGATATAATATTTGTAAATGCTACAACAGTTATTGGCTCAAGTGAAAATGGTGTTATGGTAAGATCCGAAGATCTAGGTGATAACTGGATAACAATAACTACCCCTGCGAATGTTGATCTTTTTGCAGTAAATTTTGGAAGTGAATTATTTGGTATTTCAACCGGTGCTGAAGGAACTGAAATATATACAACAGATGGGGGAACTACCTGGGTATCAGGCATAAACACAGCTTCTGCAAACAAGAATACCCCAAAAGAACCGGTTATATTAAACCAAAACTATCCTAACCCGTTCAATCCTTCAACAATTATCAACTACACAGTTAATGATAATTCAAATATCAGTATAAAGGTATATGATATGACAGGCAGGGAAATTAGGACACTTGTTAATTCATTCCAGAATGCAGGAACATATTCTGTAAGCTTTAATGCAACAAACCTAGCAAGCGGAATATACTTCTATGTGTTGAGAGTAAACTCCGGTTCAAACGAGATAACCAAGACGATGAGAATGATATTAACAAAATAAGATAATAATAGAATACTATTTTTTCCTTAAAAACGCCGTTTAGTAAGCGGCGTTTTTTATTTTATCAATCATTAGCCTACCGTGAACAGTGTAGATTAATTGCTCAATTTTGTGCATTTAACTCCTTTAAACCCTATATTTGTAAAATCGTTAAATAATATCACTATATTGGGGTATTGAAATATATAGCCATATCCGTTAATATTGTATAACAAAATTAGTTAGTTAATCTCATTAAGGGAAATAAAAATGAAAGCTGTAAATTTTATAATTTCAATGTTCCAGGTATCA
Source organism: uncultured Ignavibacteria bacterium (assembly GCA_947084945.1). Lineage (GTDB taxonomy): Bacteria > Bacteroidota > Ignavibacteria > Tepidaquicellales > OLB5 > OLB5. The sequence goes on from CAMTUP010000009.1 coordinate 17,746, forward strand.
ATAGTAATATTATATGTTCTATTTTATAATGTACAGTATTTTTGGTCACTTTATGGAACAGTTCAAAACCTATTAAATGTTGTAGCAAAATAAAACAGAGAAGTAACCAAAAATTGGATAGATCTCCGTTTTATAAGTTACGACACTAATTCTTACAATAATTATATCATAAAATTATAGTTTAAACAAATATTGAAACTTGGCAAAGAATTGCCTTTGGGTTTCAAGAAATCTTCCTTGGTTTGTAGATGTACCTATATCAGCTAAATTATGGGTAGAACCAATATAAAAAATAGTAAACGGATTCCATTTATAGCTTAAAAGCGGGTCAATATCAAAGCTCTTATTGAAAGAATTGTATTGGACTACAAGTCTTAAGAAAAAACTCCTTGTAAACTGGAAAGAAGTTTTATTTCTGATAACATAACCTGTATAAAGTTTTTCACCGCCTTTTACTTTAGAAAGCTCGGAATAGTTATAATTAGTTTCAAGACTAAGGTTATTTATAGGTTTTAAAGTAAACCATGCACCAGCGTTCCATCCCCATCCAATATAAGAAGGATTTTCAAATCTGACGATATATTTACCCATTTCAAGAAAAACACCTCCGGTTACTTTACTGCTTGTGTTAACATTTAAATTTATCCATCCCCTGTTAACATTTTTGTGATATACATCGTAATAATTTTCATTATTCACGGCAAGAAATCCACCGTTTAGATTAATAAGCCTTGTAAACTTCATATTGATCATAGGTATTACCCATTGTTCTTTTATTCTTCCATTGTAATCATACATAATGCCTGCATCAAAACTCGGATCAATTCTTAGTATAAAAGAATTTTTTGGATAAATAGTAAATCCCTGATATATCCCCAGTTCTCTGAAATCATTTTTACCAATATAGCCAAGTTCTCTTCTGGCTTCAGGCGGATTAAAATTCATAAATATTTCACTATTCAGATTTCTTGTATTTCTTGATAAACTGAATGTGCCACCAAAATTGAAATATTTTTCACCGTTAAAACCTGCATCATTTCCCTGTTTATTTATTGGTGTATTGTTAGAATACAGATTAGAGTCATTTAGCTCTTTAGTAATATAACCTAAAATTACCCAGTTAAAATAGTAATTATTAGCAAAGTTGAACGATCCATCTAACCCAAAAACGCGGTTATAGCTATCCCCTGTTTCTCTGTCAGTTCCAATAAAACCTATGAACGACTCACCCTTAAGACTTTTTTTCAATCTTAACATATTGCTAAACGATTTCAAGTCGGTTGCTATAAAGTCACTTCCATATTTAGTTGGGATAATATAAGGTGTATTTTGGTCATATCCCATTAAATAGCCAACATCAATATTATCTATCTTACCAATAAGTTTTGCTGTGAATAATGGATTATTCAGCATTCTTGTATAAACAACATTAATAAATGATTTAAAGATATTGGATCCATCGAGAAAGAATGGTCGTTTTTCAGGATAAAATATTGCTGATGATGAGTTTACATTTATCTGCGTTGCATCGCTCTCGACTTGAGAAAAATCCGGATTAAAGGATATTTCTCCGGTTAGGTTTGACGAAAAGCCGTATTTAACTCCAATACCAAGATCACCCTTAAATTTTTCATTAATAAATTTGGAATTAGGGTCATAAGGATTATCTCTATATCCATATTGAGAACTTATGATAAACGGAAGCAGTTCAAGCTGTTTTCCTTTTTTAAGTTTCTTAAATCCCTTTATAATTCCAGACTGTCCAAGGAACTCTGAATTATCCCTTGATATATTTGCCCACGAGAATTGAGTTCGGCTCTCTCTTGGTCTTGTCCTAAATAAATGCACACCCCAATTCTGTTCGTCTTTGTCTGGAAATCTTAAACTGTTGAATGGTATAGCAAGCTCAACTATCCATTTATCTTTATATATTTTTGCTTCTGAATCAAAAAGCATGTCAAAATTCATTTCTTCACCCTGCTTTGTCCAAATAGCATCTCCCTGTATTCCATAAGGATTCAGGAATATTTCATAAGCCTGTTTATTGTCATTATACGTATCCAAAATAATGCCCACGAAATCATCGCTGAACATCTTATCCCTATCTGTTAGGTTTGCCCTTAGTTTCGAGATATTGTCATCGTAGCAAATAAAAGCAACGTAAAGGTAATTATCGTCATAAGTCATTTTAACTTCTGTATTAACTGCAGCTACAGTATTATCACCAGGCTCAATTTCTACAAAGTTAGATGCCAATTGGCAAGTTTCCCAAATAGGTTCATTTAAAACTCCATCAACTTTAATGATAGAATTTGAGCACTTTGAAATTGTTATTTCAGGTTTTACGTTAACATTAACGGTATCTATGCTGACTGATTCCTGTGAGATACAATTAGTGCAAATAATGCAAAAAACGATAATATTTAAGTATAACTTATAGTTCATTTTACTGTATTTAGACTTGTTAAGTTGTATATTGGTTTCACAATATATAAGATTCCACTAATTCAGAGTACTCGTGATTAATGACTTGAATATTTAATTCATCTCACAAATATTGGTAAAATATGAAATTTTTCAGAACAAATATAACACTTTTTTCCATTACAATAATTATATTTTGTAATATTGAAACTTACTCGCAATCATCAGCTAAAATAAGTTCAATAGAAATATCAGGGAATGATTTCTTTTCAGACCGCGAGATAGGAAGTTTCTTAGCATCCAAAGAAGGGACAATATTTTCTGCACAACAATTCGTGCTTGATATGCAAAATATAATTAAGATATATCAGGGAAACGGATATATTGATTGCAGGATACTATCTTCAAACACTGAGTTTAATTTCGATTCATCATCTGTGAAACTTTCTGTTTCACTTGAAGAAAATAAACAGTTTTTTATAGGTGATATTATTATTGAAGGTAACAAACTTTTTACTTCTCTATACTTAAAAGAAAATATGGATACAAAAACAGGTAAGGTTTTAAACTCGTTAACACTTAACAGTGATATTAATGAAATACTAACTTTGTATGAAAAAAAGGGATATACTTTTGCTTCAATTAATGTTTCAAATATAGAAACTTATTCAGATAATGGTATTGGCAAATTAAAAGTTAGCATTAAGATAGATGAAAATGATAGAATAAAAATTGATAATATTGTAGTAGAAGGCAATACAACAACAAATAAAAATGTTATCACAAGAGAGATAACACTTGGAGAGGGAAATTCAATTTCAAGAGAAAACCTGCTTGAAATTAGAAGAAGACTTGAAAATCTGGGTTACTTTGAAAGTGTTGAACAGCCTAAGTTACTAAAATATAAAAATTCAACTGTACTACTGATAAGGGTTAAAGAAGGAAATACAAATACATTTGATGGAATACTGGGATATGTTCCTCCATCACAAACGGAAGATAAAGGATATTTTACAGGGCTTGTGAATCTTTCAATCCGCAACCTGTTTGGTACAGGCAGAAAGGTAGAAGCCAGATTTAAAAAGGAAGTTAAAACCACACAGGAGCTTGAATTAAAATATCTTGAACCGTGGTTATTGGGTTATCCTTTGAATATGAATTTCGCATTTCTGCAAAGAATTGAGGATTCATCTTATATTAAGCGTAATCTTAGTATTAAAACAGATGCACTTGTTTCAAAAAAAATAACTCTTTCTGCTATATTCAATTTTGAAAGAGTGATACCAACAACACAAAACAATTTATTCACACTCTTTGATAGCAGGGTACTTTCTGCCGGGATTGAATTTAGATATGACAGCAGAGATTATGTTTATAATCCGTTTAAAGGGATATTGTATAAAACCAGTTATTCTGTTGGTCAGAAAAAGATATACAATACTTCATCTTTCCCAAACCAAAATATACCAATAGATTTTACAATACAAAAAGGAGCGATGGACCTTGATTTTTATTCTTCATTTTTTAAAAGGCAAAGTTCGCTTATAAGTCTGCATGGCATTGAGATTCGCTCACCCAGGTTTGAGACCTCTGACTTATTCAGGCTTGGGGGCAATAGCACAGTAAGAGGATACCGTGAGGGACAGTTTTTAGCATCTCGAGCAGCATGGGGTAATATTGAAGTAAGATATGCACTCACCAGAAAAAGCTTTGCAGCAATCTTCTATGACCTTGGTTACTATGTTAAGCCTGAAGATAATTTCTATAATTTACCCTCACAAGAAGGGCTTATATTGGGTTATGGACTTGGTATCAGGATAGAAACCTCACTCGGTATGTTTGGAGTTAGTTATGCATTAGGCAGGGGTGATGCGATATTAGAAGGTAAAATTCACTTTGGGCTGATAAATGATTTTTAGAGTATGTATGACATTTTGCTGAATGGACTTACAACATAATGTTTTGAATATTAAGGGATTTACATACTTAAAGAAGTAACAGAATATTTATTAAATTCATTTATTAAATAATTATACCTATATTTACATATGAAATTTAACATAGTATTAACAGAAGCAGAAGAAGGCGGTTTCAATATAACTGTTCCGGCACTTGACGGTTGTTTTACTGAAGGTGATACCGAACAGGAAGCAATGGATAACGCTAAAGAAGCAATTCAATGTTACCTTGAAGGATTGAAAAATTAAATGATAAATGATTATATAGTCTAATTTTCATTTCTTACGAATTATTATCATAATAAAAGAAGTTTTGCAATTTAAATAAGCTATTGCTTTACCATAATTAAATCCAAATTAAGTGCTTTATAATAATCCAATCTTTGAGTATTTTTGAACATGCAGAACCGTAAGCGAAAAATTATACATATTCAGGAAAGATTACCTTTAATACAAGGTGAGACTTTTCCTATAGATATCAATAATGAAACTCCTCAACTCCATTACAGAAATTCAAATGGAGAACTTTATTTTGGAGATTCCATAATGTGGCTCAGAACACTTGAAAAAGAAAGTGTTGAACTTTGCTTCGCTGACCCGCCATATAGTATTAAAAAAGCTGAATGGGATACATTTGAAGACCATGAAAAATATATAAATTGGTCACTTGAATGGATTGAAGAAGCTTCCAAAGTATTATCTAAAACGGGCACTTTATATGTATTTGGATATTCTGAAATCTTAGCTGATTTAAAACGTCCAGCTATGAAATTCTTTAAAGGTTGTCGTTGGTTGGTTTGGCATTATAAAAACAAAGCTAATTTAGGTAGTGATTGGGGTAGGTCACATGAAAGTATTTTACATTTTAGAAAAAGTAAAGATTTTACTTTCAATATAGATGATATTCGCATTCCTTATAGTAATCATACTTTAAAATACCCATCTCACCCACAAGCCGAAACAAGTAACTTTGGCAAACAGAATAAAAAAGAAGCAGAAGTTTGGCATCCACACCCTAAAGGAGCAAAACCAAAAGATGTTATTGATATCCCCACAACTTGCAATGGTTCAAATGAAACTACAGAACACCCAACACAAAAACCCGAAGAACTGGTAAGAAAATTTATTTTAGCATCAAGCAATAAAACCGATTTAGTTATTGACCCATTTTCCGGTTCAGGTACGACGGCAGTTGTATCTGAACAACTTAGTAGAAATTGGAAAGTTTGTGACAACAATCAATCCTATAACAATATGGCTGTATATCGTTTACAAAACATTGAAAAACGTTCTATACAAGAATGGATTGAGTATGATAAAAAAACCCTAGATCGCAGGGAATCTATTAGATGACTATTCAAGAACTTCGACTTTTAGCTTTAGATAAAGAAGCCTTTACAACAATTGATGCATATCTTGACTTCTCTCTTAAATTTCTGTCCTTTCTTAGTGATACCAATAATATTCAAGCAATCATTGTTTCACAAAATGAAAACAACTATCAATTCTTTCAATATAAAAAGAATGCTACATATAATGTTACAAGACCAATTAATTCTCGTTTATGGTTAAACTTAGAAACTTTTGAAAACAACAAACGAAAATTTATTGCTTTATTAGGTAATATTAGAGCAAAGAAATATGATACTGTTGGGTATAGAACAATCCTCAATAATACAGTATACACTATACAACAATGTATTGGTTGTGCCCTTGATGCATTGCCAGCTAATAAATCAAATTTTGCAAGAAAAATAACCGGTGATTTATTCGAAAGATTTATCAAAATTATCTTAAGCATCATAGGTATTGATTGCACAACCGGAACAGTGAAAATTCCTGTTATCGTTGACAATGAAACTTTATTTGATATGAGCTATCAGCATGATTTAATAATTAAAATAAATAATGAACTAAAGGCTATTGGTTCAGTTAAAACATCGAGTAAAGATCGTATTGATAAAATATTTTTGGATAAATTTTTATATTCAAAACTTACTGAAACTACAATACCTCATTTTGCAGTGTTCTTAAATGATGTACAACGTAAAGCTGGCAGAATTTCTGGGAGGTATGGAATAAATTCAACATTTAAATCGGGTCATTTTAAAGCCTACACAGTTAAATTAAATCCATTAGATGGTGTTTACTATTGTGATATCAGACCCAATATGGTTACAGAAGATATTTTAAAAGATCACATAAAAACTTTAGATCATTTATTGTTTAAGGAAATTTGGGAGTTTTTATAGCAATTTGTAGTATAGTTGATATAATTTTATCTAAGAAAAATTACCTAATAATATATAATCTTATAATCATACGCTTCCCCTTTCAGTACATTCTTTCCAATATCGCATTTATCACATTTTTCTCGGGTGCAGTAAAAATTGTAAAGCTGAATTACAGCTTGTTCATGTGCGGGAGTATTTATTTTGAGCTTTCTCTTCTGGATTAACTGGTCATTGATAACCCTGATTATTTTATTATCAGTACTTATCTTTAACTGCTTGTAGAGTTTTTTTAGATTTTCTAAAAGAATAGGTTTATTAAATATTTCTGAATAGACCTTCACATATGGTAATAAAACATTTATCATTATATCAGTTATTCTCTGTTTGCCGGCAAGGATATTTTTTGATTTTGAAGATTTACCAAAGTCATAATGAGCTGACCAGTATTCATCCTTTGCAGGCTCAAAATATGAATTTAACTTACTAACAGCATTCTTAACTTTAAATGATTCATCACTGAATAATTCGATTATATTTTTCAACAAATCGTTTTTCAGAATATTTCTAATAACCTGCGAACCATAAGCTATTCTGATAGTTGGAAAGTTCTGCGGTCTTTGCCCGAAGAAATTCCAATAGCTTCTTTCAAGCTTTTCTACTTTAAGCTTACCTTCAAATACTTTCCATTTACTTTTTATCTCATCAATATATTCATCTTTTATTCTGACATCAAACAATAAACCAGCAGTCCCAAATAAAATTGTCTGAATATCTGCAATATTACCTGAGTAATACTTTGAAATTAAACTAAGAGATACAATCGCGGAGAGTTTAAGCATTTGTTCTTTATTCTTTGCAAAACCAAGTGCTTCGAATATATATTCATAAAGCACCTGCTCCCATACGCTTTTCTTTTTAGAAATGCAGTCTGATGAATTGTTATCAATTTGCGAAAGTTCTGTTATCCTGTTCCTGATTCTTGTTGCCCGGAGTTCAAGTCTTTCATTTGCAAGCTTTTCAAACCAGTTAATTATCAATCCATCGTCTGCTAAATGATTTCTGTAATGACAAGGAAGTCGGAATTTTTCAGAGGGTTTGGATATTATATCCTGCCATATATCGTGGATTGATGATGTAAGGTGATTAGCAAGTATTACAGAAGGGAGATCGCGTTTTATTCTGAGTTTGGGAGGTGTTCGCTCTTCGGAATCCCATAACACAACATGCAGTATTACGGAGTTATATCTTCTATCTTTAGGGTGTGAGTGCTCCTTCCAGTTCTTAAAATCCCTGTGAATTTCAACATCACCTGTAAAGGTTTTGCTGCCTATTTTAACTTTAGCATTTTTATAATCTGGACCTGCATCGTAATTACGCGTACCATGCTCAATTATTTCAACATCTTCACCTGAATCTGTAACAAGATCGTGATAATAAGTTTTGCCGCCTTCCCATAGGCGGCAAATGAAATTTTCGTTGATGTTGAGTTTGGGTTTCAATTATAATGAGCAATTTAACTTAGTCATGAACAGACAGGAATGTCTGTTCTACTATATAAATTTATTTCTTTATCTGTAAATAACCATTTATTTCGTCTCTTGCATTCATTGCAGCTTTGCCAACTATTTCCATGAACTCCTCGGAACTCTCAGCCTTTGGTGCTGAATAAATTATCGAGCGGCTTTGGTTGATTACAAATAATGAGTGATTTAAAGAATTTATCGTTTTTTCAAGCGAACCCTTCTGTGCACCTATTCCGGGAATTAAAAGCGGCACTTCTGGGAAGTTCTTCGACATCTTTGCAATTTCTTTTGTATGGCTTGCTCCAAAAACGAATCCTGTTTTATGGTCATTCCACCCCAGAGCCTTTTCAACAACAATTTCCCAAAGAAGTTTATTTTCAACTTTGAGGAATTGAAAATCATTTGCTCCGTAGTTAGATGTTAATGCCAGTATCCACACAAATTTATTTTTGCGGCGTAGAAATGGTCTTGCTGAATCCTGTCCCATATAGGGCTGCACGGTAATGGAATCAAACCCAAATTCATCTAGAAAAACTTTGGCATAAAGCTCGGTAGTGTTTTCTATATCGCCACGTTTAGCATCAGCAATTGTGATAAGATTTTCGGGTATCGCAGCCATTGCCGCCCTGATAGCTGCAAAACCTGTTTCTACCGAGCGTTCATAAAATGCAATGTTCAGCTTATATCCGCAGACATATTCTTTGGTAGCTTGAATTACCAGATTGTTAAACTCAGCCATTGGATTAGCTGATATTTTCAAGAATTCAGGGATTTTAGTAATATCAGTATCCAAACCCACAATTAAGTGTGAATTTGAATCCCTTAAAGCTGCTTTAAATTTTTTAGAAAAGTGCAATATTGTTCAATTAAAAATTACGAATTAGGAATTACGAATTTGAAAAGCTTCATTTTATTATGATTCCTGCCTGCGCAGGAATGACAATTTTGATAGATACATCTATATTATTTTTTTCTCTTGCCTTTTTGCTTTTTTATTTTTTACTTTTGCTTTACACATAGTCTTTACGATTACGATATGCATTCATAATTATCCCAAGCATTATCAGGTTTGAGAGCAAAAACGATACTCCATAGCTCATAAAAGGCAAAGGGATTCCAATAACCGGCATAATGCCCATTATCATTCCAAGATTTATCAGAATATGGAAAGAAAAAATTGCAGCAAACCCAATACAACAAATACTCAGGAATTGGTTTTTGCATATATAAGCAATGTGTATAGTTTGCCAAATTAAAATAAAAAAGAGCAGTACTACTGCAAAGGAACCTATGAAACCAAACTCTTCACCAACCATACAGAAAATAAAGTCAGTCCATTGTTCAGGGATATACTTTAATTGTGTTTGAGTGCCTTGCAGAAAACCTTTGCCTGATAAACCACCAGAGCCGATAGCAATTTTTGATTGTATTACATTATATCCTGCACCAAGCGGGTCTGATTCCGGATTAAACATGCTCTGAATACGCTTTTGCTGGTAGGGTTGAAGTTTGCTGTAGATCATATTGACAGAAAAACCAGATGCGATTGATATACATATAATTACAACTGAAATTAAAATGTTCTTTTTAAAGACCATCATCATAGCAACAATAAAAAAAATAGCCGCGGCAAAATACCACGTACCAAGGAACGCACATATAGCAGTAATTACCGGTGCTACAATAAAGAACATTACATAATTAGGCATTCCCGCCCAATAAAGCACAGGAAGCAATAGGAAGAGGAAAACCAGCGTAGTACCCATATCGGGCTGCAACATAATTAAGGTAACAGGGATAAGACATATTCCGACTGCATACATAAAATCACGAAATTTAGTTACATCAGTTTCCTTGTTCTTATTTGAAAGGAAATATGCTAACACCAGAACTGTAGCAACTTTTGCAAATTCTGATGGCTGAATACCAAAACCGCCTATATTAAACCAGCTTGTCTGCCCTTTTATTTTTTTACCAAGAAATAAAACGGCAATAAGCAGAATTAGAATAATGATGTAAATGATATATGATGACATTGCAATATATTTGGGTGGTGTGTACATAATTGCAAGTACAACAATTACTCCAATACATGCAGAGACAAGTTGTTTGGTAAAATTTCCAGAAACAAGTTCATTGCCGAAAGTTGCGCTGTATATTGCAACAAGCCCAAAGGAAATTAGTCCCATCGCAGAGAAAAATACGACAAAATTAAACCTGTCAAAAATTTTAGCCTGCATTTATTATTTTGAGATTATCATTCACTAAATTTATCCTTCAAAAAATATTACCTTTCACCAAATGCATCTATTACTTCGGTTTCATCTGTTAAACCGAGCAGATATTTTAATATTATTCTTTGGGCAATTGGGGCAGCTACTGTTGCGCCATATCCTGCATTTTCAACCAAAACACAAATTGCTATCTTGGGGTCATCATACGGTGCATAGGCAATAAACCATGAGTGATCACGTTGACCATGTGGATTCTGTGCCGTACCTGTTTTGCCTGCAATTAAAACATCGCTGGTTTTAATAGATCTAGCTGTTCCATTGCCGTTGACAACAAGATACATACCTTTTTGTATAACCTTGAAATAATCTTTATCAATTGCAACATCATGTTTTTTAAACTGAACAGGTGTAAGCTCTCCGGTTAAAGGATTTTTAAGTGAGCGTACAAGATGCGGTTGTAAAAAGATACCTGAATTTGCGAGCATTGATGTAAATAGAGCCATTTGAAGCGGAGATACACCAAGCTCACCTTGTCCAATGCCAAGACTCACAACATAACCCTCAGTCCATCCTTTGGGTCCATAACGGGTATTATAATATTCTGTAGAAGGCAGCAAACCTTTTGTTTCTTCAGGTATATCAATCCCTGTTTTATTTCCAAATCCGAACATTTGCCCATATTTATTCCAGTTATCAAGTCCAATTCTTAATACAAGTTTATAAAAGAAAACGTTAGAAGAATGCTCGATTGCGGTAGGAATTGTTATTGAACCATACGAGCCATGATCGCCAAAAACCCTGTCTCCAAATCTAAAACTGCCTTCACATGGGATAGTTGAATTAGGTTTTAAAAAGCCCTCCTGCAATGCAGCAATGGCTGATATCATTTTATAAGTTGAGCCGGGTGGGTATTTTGTTTGTGTAGCCCTGTTAAACAAAGGTTTACTAGGGTCAGTATTTAGTGATGTCCAAATTTGTGGTAAAAGTTTTCCGCTGAAGTGATTTAAATCGTAATCAGGTTTGCTTACCATACATATTATCTCACCATTTTGTGGGTCTATAGCAACAATGCCTCCTTTTCTTCCATCAAGAAGTTTTTCAGCAAATTTCTGGACTTCTGCATCAACACTTAAAATCAGGTCATAACCGCTTAGAGCTTCTACATCATTATTACCGTCATTTAAAGGACCTACTTCTCTGCCTTTGGAATCCTGTAGTATAAATTTATATCCTTTTTCACCTCTGAGATAATTTTCATATCCAGCTTCAAGTCCGGTAGTACCTATTAGATCTCCCTGTTTATAATAATCAGTTGTCTGTTTCTTAAGCATTCCTTCTGATATTTCTTTGGTATATCCAATAATATGTGAACCTCTGAAATCAGTGGGATAAAGCCTGATTGGGTCTATACTGTAATCAATTCCTTTAAGGATTTCATGATTTTCTTCAATGAAAGAAATAACTCTGAAATCAACATCACGCATTATTCTTGTAGGAATAAAGCGATTTGTACCTTCAATCTTTTTAAGTTCAGCTCTTAGGTAATCACTTTCAATTCCAAGCATACCGCAAACCAAAGGTATGCTATTGGTATCAAATTCTTTTTTTGTAATAGTAACACTATATGAAGGTTTGTTATCAACAAGCAGAATGCCGTTTCTATCAAAAATAAGTCCGCGCGCAGGTGTTGTAATAATGGTCTTAACAGAATTACGTTCAGCATCCTTATCAAACTTTTCGGGGTTGATAAGCTGTAACTGCACAAGTCTGCCGCCTATAATCAGGAAGATAACCAGTGAAAATATATAATAAAAATTTTTTCTTTTGCTAATATCCATTAATGATATGTACTAAAGTTATCTTGCAAATCTTCTTCTTCTTGCAAAGATTACAGGAAAAATACTGAATAAAGCTGTATAAACAGTTGTAGGCACTATATATCTTAATAGAATCTCTTGGAGCACTAAACTTGTTCCCTGAAAATAAAAAATAAAATAAACAGTATTATTAATAAGTGAGCAGAAAGTAACTATTAAGATAAAAATATAGCTACTTAGGTATCTTTCTGTTTTTGTACTTTCATTGAAGAAACCTGAAACAAAGCCTGCGATAGTTTTTACAAACGCCATTAATCCTATAAATGTAAAACTAAAGATATCCAAAACCAGCCCTGATAGAAATCCTGAAATGCTTCCTGTAATTTTACCTCTTTTAATACCTATATAAACCAATCCTATTAAAACAATATCCGGGGTTATCTTAAATTCAGTAACATCAATAAAATTGATAATGGTCTTCTGAAATAAAATCAGTACAAGAAGTATTCCGGAATATTTTAGATATTCAATCATTTAAGATAGTTTTCATTTACTATTTTGATTTATCCAGATATTTCTTTTCAAGCTCTTTTCTTTGATCATCAGTCAGGAATTTGAGCACAAATACTTCTTCAACTGTTTGGAAATTCACAAAGCACTCAACTTCAATGTTCTTGAAGAGATTATCAAGTGTATTATCAGTTTTTACAAATCCAATTGGTATTCCTGAAGGGAAAGTGTTGCTATACTCTGAAGTAATAAGTATATCACCTACTTTTACATCAGCACTTTTAGAAACATTTTTCATTCTCACTTTTCCTTCGCCATCCCAGGAAATAATACCATCAACCCTGCTTCTCTGAACTTTAGCGCTGACTTTGAGTCCCTTATTCAATAATATCTGGGCTATACTGAAATTTCCGCTTGTAGCAACAATTTTTCCAACAAGTCCTCTATCTGTTATAACAGGCATTCCAATTTTAACTGAATCATGCTCACCTATATTAATAGTAATATTGTTCCTGGTTTGTAATAGTGTTTTGCCTATTATCTTGCCTGTTACTACACCGTAATTTGTACGCTGTTTAAATTCAAGCATCTGGTTAAGCCTTAAATTTTCAAGCTTTGATTCCTTTAAAAGACTTAGCTCTTTTGAAATATCAATGTTGGTTTCACGGAGGGATTTGTTTTCGCGTTCAAGTTCAAATATATTTGGAATAATAGAAAAACCATTCTGCACAACACCAATAACATTAACAGCAATTACCCTTACAAATCTGATTTGAATGTTATCATTCTGGAAAATAAGTAAAAGGCTGAAAATTACGAGTGCAGAAAATATTATGTATTCTTTAAGATTCCCTAAATATGAAAGAAGGATCTTCATTAATTGTAGTGATGTTGAGTGTTAATGAGAATAATGAAATTTGTTGAGTTTATATTTCAATTAAAGAGATTGCATTGCTCGCAAATTGCATGAGATCAATATTTTTTGCTTCTAATAAGCACTTTTGAGTATTTCTGCAAATCTTCGAGCACTTTACCTGCTCCGCGAACAACTGCTGTTAAGGGGTCTTCGGCAATGTGAACAGGCAGATTGGTTTCAAGCCTAATACGTTCATCAAGTCCTTTAATTAAAGCGCCTCCGCCGCTTAGCATTATGCCTCTATCAAGAATATCGGAAGCAAGCTCGGGCTGAGTGTTTTCAAGAGCTACTTTGATAGCTCTTATCATCTGGTTGACAGGATCGCTTAAGGCTTCGCGAATTTCAATTGAGCTTACCTCTGTCATTTTAGGCAAACCCGAAACTAAATCACGCCCTTTTACTTCGATGATAACTTCTTCTTTAAGCGGCATAACCGAACCAACCTGGCATTTAATTTCCTCAGCAGTTCTTTCACCGATCAAGATATTATAATTTTTTCTGAAGTATTCTACGATTGAAATATTTAATTCATCACCTGCAACACGTATTGATGCGCCGTTTGCAATACCCGATAGTGATATGATAGCAATTTCTGTTGTACCGCCTCCGATATCAATAATCATATTTCCTACGGGTGATGATACATCAAGTCCGACACCAATTGCCGCTGCCATAGGTTCGGCTAAAAGATAAACTTCTTTAGCTCCCGCATGTTCTGCTGAATCACGCACAGCGCGTTTTTCAACTTCAGTAATTCCGCTTGGTACACAAATTACTACACGTGAGCTAGGAAAAATACTTGAGTGAACTTTTTTGATAAAAGCGCGAAGCATACCTTCGGCAATTTCAAAATCAGCAATTACACCATCACCCATAGGGCGAATTGTTTTAATTCCCTTGTGAGTTTTTTCGTGCATCTGCTTTGCTTCATGACCGACAGCAATGATTTTTTTTGTTGTTTCATCAAATGCAACAATGGAAGGTTCGTTTAGAATTATTCCTTTGCCTTTTATGTATATTAGCGTATTTGCTGTACCAAGATCTATTGCAATATCAGCTGATAAAAATCCGAATAAAGCCATTAATTGAGGAGTCCCGTAAAAATTATAATTATATAATATGAAATTCAGAGTTCAATGCGAAAAAAGCCTAAAAATGCGAAAAACTTTAAAAACCAATTTGCAAATATATGATTAAATTTATTTAATTTAACTGGATTTTTTTATACTTTTTTAAGATTCTTTATATTTTTTAAAGGAAATGGACACAGATCACACAGATTGGACTGATTATGACGGATAATACCATATCTGTCCAAAACGTTTGGCATATCTATATTCTAAAAAAAATTCAGTTCATTTTGAAAAGATTTTTTGTTCTTTTTTTAAATTTTTGAAATCAATCCCTTTATATCTAAAATTATAGTAGATTATGCTGCCAAATAAAAAATTTTCATTTTTAAAAGGATAAATGATTTATTTTTTAAATTCGTGTAAATTTGTGAAATTCGTGTTTTAGTTTTTATATATAATGGGCGGATGTGGAGTTTCATGAAGAAAGGCAATAAACTAAGCATATTAGCGGCATAATAAAATAAATAAATTACTCAAGTTGAACGCTTAGCAAACAAACCCCTGTTTTTACTTTAACCACTAGTTTTAAATCAGTAATTCACCTTACGCATATAACATTATTCACAGACAGGACCGAGAAACCGGTTGTACCAAATGTCTGTGTTACTAAATCACTTTGTGCCCTAAAACAGGGCAGATGGTAACGTTGAGTAAGGTGAGTTACTTAAATTCACCAAATACCTGTTTATGTAAAGTATATTTTCAATTTGAACTATCCAAATTAACAAATAACATAAATCAGAGCGAAAAATCATTATTAAACCTGATATATGGTAATGATTTCAGTTAGTATTCATAAAATTAACCTATTGCAAAAGCAAAAATGTTTAGCTATTTTGCTTGAATTTATTAAAAAAAAGAAATAAAATCAACAATTAACAAGGAAAAATGAAGAAACTATTAATGGTTTTCTTAGGGCTTATTATATTCTCAATAAGCACCTATTCGCAAACAGGGTTTAATTCCGTTTATTCAAAAGACGGAAGTTATGTGATAGCTGTAGGTGATGGCGGCGCAATTTTCATATCATATGATGGCGGCGCAAATTTTGGTTCATATCCAAACGCAGGCACATCAAACTTTAATTCAGTTTACACTATTAACCAAAAAGTATGGATAGTGGGAGATGGCGGAGCAGTTCAGGTTAGTCTGAATGGGGGGGCTACATATACAAATTACGGAATTGGCGGCGGAGATTTGAATGGAGTTTTATTTATTGATGAAGCTACAGGTTACGCAGTTGGAGCAGGAGGAAGAGTTGTAAAATCTAATAATGGCGGAGTTACATGGAACCCTCAGACAAGCGGAACTGCGAACAATCTTAATGGTTTAAAATTCATTAATTCTTCAATAGGTTATGCATGTGGTGATAATGGAACTGTGATTTATACAGTAAATGGCGGCACTACATGGTTAAGTTATACTACAGGAACAACAAAAAATTTACTTTCAATTGATTTTATATCACCAATTTTAGTTGCCACCGGGGCAGACGGAATTATAGCAACATATAACGGTTCAAGCTGGTCAGTTAAAGATTATAAGAGTGTATCAAAATCAGATGTAAGAAGTGTATCGATGATATCATCATCAAACTTTTTCACATGCGGAGGCGGCGGATTTATCAATTATACCACCGATGCAGGTAACACAAGAACTTACCAGCAGAATCCAATGCAGGGATATTTAAGTGATATTTATTTCTTTAATTCAACTAATGGATGGGCTGTTGCAAATAACACTAAAGCTATTTTATGGACAAACAATGGCGGGGCAACATGGCAGTTCCAGAGCAATGTATCAATAACTAAATCTTTGGTAAGAAAAGTAAATACCAGCGGAAACATTGGTAATCCTTTCTGTCTGCATCCAAAAAATAAAGATGGAGTATTTATCTTATCAGGTAATACATTAAGAAGAAGCCTTGATAAAGGTGAGACATGGGTAACATTAAATAGCGCTGTCCCCGGAGGCTCATGCCATTCATTTTATGTTAATACAGCAGATACTAATATGATGATTGCCGCAATGGGTTCAAGCGGCGGCAGAGTTATTGTAAGCACAAATTACGGAACTACGTGGACAAATTCCATTAACCCAATCAACTTAACATCTTATGGAATGCCTTTAGAAGCT
This sequence comes from uncultured Ignavibacteria bacterium, assembly GCA_947084945.1. Taxonomy (GTDB): domain Bacteria; phylum Bacteroidota; class Ignavibacteria; order Tepidaquicellales; family OLB5; genus OLB5. Next base: position 34,631 of record CAMTUP010000009.1, read on the forward strand.
GACCCTAACAATCCAAACACAGTTTATCTTGCACCTGATAACGCACCATTAAGAGTTTCAACAAATTGGGGCACAAGCTGGAGCTTATTAAGCGGTGGCGAGAGCGGTCAATTCAGAAGTCCATGTGATGTAATTGTACAATATGAAAATCCAAATACAATATTAGTAGGTGATGGTGTTACAGGTGTAGGTTCAGGTAAAGTATGGAAATCAGTAGATGGCGGTATGAACTGGTCATTAATAAATACAGTATCAGGTTCAGAAATTCCGATGATGGCAAGTTCATCATTAGACTTGAATTTAATTTATCACACAACATGGAGCAGCGGCAGCTTCTGGAAAAGCCAGAATATGGGAACATCATACACAAATTTAAATCAGACTGGAAGTTTATGGGCTACCGATATTGCTAAAGATGACCCGACAGCAGTAACTTATGATTTATATGGAACTAATACTTTCCTATCTTTAGATGGCGGTAATACATTCCAGATGATACCGGCAACAAGCTCACCTGCAGCAGGTGTTGTATTTATGGATAAATCAAATCTTTTATTCCAGCACGGAGGTGGTGTTGATAAGCTTGTAATTACATACACTGTAACACCGGTTGTTTCAAACGGGCAGATATCATCTGAAGTGCCTTCTACATTTGGTTTGGCTCAGAACTATCCTAACCCGTTTAACCCAAGCACACAGATAAAATATGATATTGCAAAAGCATCCTATGTTTCAATCAAAGTGTATGATGTAATTGGGAATGAAGTTGCAGTAGTATTTAATGGAAATTTGAATGCAGGAAAATATTCAGCCGATTTTAATGCTTCAAATCTTGCAACAGGTGTTTACTTCTATTCACTAAATGTTGACGGACAGAAAATTGATACCAAAAAGATGATACTGATAAAATAGCGGAGACTCTGCGGAAACGGCAATTTGCTACAATCTTACGTTTTAGCAGAGTCTCTGCGCTTTCCTGCAGGACTCTGCGGGTATGGCAATTTGCTACAATCTGATTCTCTGTTAATTTGTTGTATGTATCTTAAACCCCAGTTATACATTGTAATCAGGGTTTTTTATCAGTTAATAATTGAACAAATTTGTAAAATAAGTTTATAGTTAATAATTATTCTTAAAATGAAAATAAAAACAAATAAATATATTATATTTTTTTCATCTCTTGTAGTAATTTTCCTGTTTGCGTATTCTTTCATGTATTTTCCTGATGGTTATGTAGGTACTACCAAAAAAGACGGTGTGAACTTAGGTTGTGTTTGCCACGGCGGCAACCCGACCGTAGGGGTATCAGTTTTTTTCACCGGTCCTGATAGTGTAGCATTGGGTCAGACAGTTGTTTACAAGATAAAGGTTGCTCGTGGTCCGGCTATTAAGGGCGGTTTTAATGCTGCATCTCAATTTGGAGCAATTAATATTATACCCGGAGATACTACAATCAGGAAACAGGATGGCGAACTGACGCATACTTTCGCTAAACCATTTACAAACGACACTGTTTCATGGTCTTTCAATTATACAGCACCTAACACAGCTATGATTGATACACTATTTGCTACCGGCAACAGTACCAATAATGATAACTCTACGGATAATGACCAGTGGAACTGGAGCGCGAATAGAAACGTAAGGGTATTTAGTCCCATAGGTATAATTAGTATCAGTACAATTGCAAATGATTTTTCTATTTCACAGAATTTCCCTAATCCTTTTAACCCGGTAACGCAAATTAATTTTTCAGTAGCTAAGACATCGGAAATCAAGATAAAGATTTATGACATATTAGGGAATATTGTGAATGAACCGGTAAATCAAATAATAAGCGCAGGTGAATATAGGCTTGATTTCAATGGAGCAAATCTATCAAGCGGCTCGTATTTTTATAGTTTGATAGCAGATGGGAAAACAATTTCTACAAAAAAAATGTTGATAATAAAATAGTCCCGAGCACTCGGGACTATTTTATCAGAAATCCCGTCTAAAGGTCTAACACTTGCGGGATTGTTGATAAAATAACGAAGTTATTTTTGTCCGAAAGACTCCTTCGGAGAAACCTTGTTTTCCTGACTTTAGTTAAGGATAATTAAATAGCGGTAGCTATTTAATTAGAAATCCCGTCCTGACTTGTTTTTAAGTTTGCGGGATAAAGACTGGGGGACGATTTTTTCGGGTTTAAAATTTTTGCTAATTAATGTATTAGCATTAGGTTTAAGATAAATATTAATGGGGGTTGCTTATTTTACGTTTTAGCAGAGTATTATCTAGTAAAGTATGACCACGCTGGGGTAATTTTACAACGAAAACTTTATGTGTTGATGAATTTTGAAAATGTTAATTTTTTACCTTTAAATTTTTATTTAAACCTCTAATTATCAATTAAATATTAACCCTTATTTAAACTATTGCATATATTGAGAAATGCATATATATTTAGAATAATACTATAAACATATTCCACAAAACTAATAAACCACAAATGAAAAAATTTACGAAAATTCTGCTGCTATGCTTTATAGCAACAGCAGGTGTTCTGCTTTTTCAGGCTCAGGATTATATGTTTCATAATTCTGATGATAATAATCCTAATATAGATCAGCCTACATTAGAATCAAAGATGCATTATCATACTTCCCAGCAAATGGGTAATCAATTTGATGTTATTACCGATGCATCAGGATACGATAACTATGATATAGGTATTGATAATGCTGAACAACACGTAATATCCAATCCATTAAATCCGTTACAGATATTTGTTAGCGCAAACGGTTCACCGCAAAATGCAAGAAATACAATGGATGGCGGTTTAACTTGGACATTAAATCAGCCGGCATATCACTCAAGTACCTGCTGCGACCCATGGTCAGCATACTTAGCAAACGGTACATTAATATACGGTTCAGGTGTAAACGGGCAGTATGTCTATAATTCAACAACTAACGGTAATAGCTGGACAGCGCCTGTTCTTTCTGTTAGCGGTAATGATAGAAATACACTTGCAGCAGAAGAAACAGGAACAGGACCTTTTGCAAATTATGTATATGCGGCTATTACACCCGGTAACTTTGCAAGAAGCTTAGATAATGGTGCAAGCTGGACAACAACTTATTCATCTTCTAACACTGTACCTGGTGTTATGATTGCAGTTGGACCAAACGGTTCAACAAATGGAGGTTGTGTTATTTATGTTACTAATACCGGCTCAACTTCAAATGTAACGTATACATTCCATCGTTCAACAAACGGCGGAGCATCGGGTTCATTTACAGTTATGTCATCAATGACTGACGCAGGATTTGTTGGAACATTAAATGGTGCAGGAAGACTTGTAATTAATAATGCAAGAACCAGACCATATCCCATGATAGCTATGGATAACAGTAATGGACAATTCCGTGGCAGATTATACCTTGTGTATGCAACAAATGTACCTGCCGGGAACGGGAACAGACCTGATATTGTATTAAGATGGAGCTCTGACCAGGGTGCTACATGGTCTCCCAGAATTACAGTTAATGATGATGCTAATTCTCATCTAAGCGACCAATGGTTCCCCGCAATTTGGTGTGAAAAAACAACCGGAAAGCTTTATATAAAATGGTATGATACCAGAGAAAATCCAGCAAGTTATACAACAGGCGTTTGGGCAACATTTTCAACTACAGGCGGTACAACATTTGCTCCAAACGTGAGAATTTCAAATGCATCATGGTTATATCCATGTCCAGCCTGCGGAGCAAACCAGAACTGTTATAGAGGTGATTATGATGGTATCCATGCAAATCCTAAAGTTGGTTTTGCAGCTTGGTGGGATCCAAGGAATTGTAATTATTTAACAATGGGCTCATATTTCCCTGATTTTGCTATGAGAACATCTCCATTTATAAATATTTCAAATGGCACAAATGATAGCGGTTTTGCATTTGTCAGCATACCTGGCGTAAAGTTATATTCAGATACTGCATTATTTTCAGCAACTGTAACCAATCCTCCGGGAACAGGTACATTAACTTTAACATTTTTAAACAGAACAACTCCTGCAACACTGAACAGGTTAACTACTTTCCCAGATTCATTAAGGTTAAGAGTTAGAACATCGGGCGGAGTTCCATCTGCAATATATAATATTAGGGTGCAGGGTAACGGACCAAACGGCACACCGGTTCATGTTAGGACACTCTCGGTTAATGTAGGTTCAGTTGCTATTAATACTAACGGCAATAATATTCCAGAGAAGTTCTTTTTATATCAGAACTATCCAAATCCATTTAACCCGTCAACAAAGATAAGGTTTGATCTTTCAAAAACAGGAAATGTTAAACTGGCAATTTATGATATAACAGGCAAACAGGTTGCAGAAATAGTTAATACAAAATATGCTGCAGGTGAATATACGTTTGATTACAATGCAGAAAATCTTTCAACAGGCGTTTATTTTTATAAACTAGAAACACCTGAGTTTACAAGTATAAGGAAAATGATTTTGATGAAATAATCCTGAGTGCTCATGTTTTTTTGGAATTCAAAAAGGCTTGATGAATAATCAAGCCTTTTTTGTTACGTGATATTTTATTTATGGTACAACAAAAAGTATTACTAAATGGCGCGTGGTTTTAAAAGCAAAACCCCTCCAAAGGAGTCCCTTCGGACCGATAGTGATTAACATGATTTATTATTCTTTTAATCAAGCAATCGTTTAATCAGGAAAATCAAGGCTCACACAATAATTATCCTTCAACTATTTATTTTTAAATATGTTGATACACACCTTCGCCTCAAAGGGGTAAACCGGGTATGACAAAAACTTAGTTTTCAGCAGAGACCCCTCATTAGTTTTTTTAAGCACTCAAGCTAAAGGTTTAGGGAGATTCTCTGCTAGAACATAAAACAGTCGGCTTTTTTTATTTTTAATTTATCATTATATTAGGCATAATTAAGTAAGTCTATTTCAAAAACTAACCAACAACAGTATGAAAAATTTTACAAAAATACTACTGCTATGTTTGATAGCAACATCAGGTGTTTTGCTTTTTCAGGCACAGGATTATAACGGGTATAATTTTGAAGATGACAATAATCCATTAATAGATAAACCTACCCGGGAAGCTTTTCTTCACTATCATGCCATGCAGAAGGATGGAGATATGGATGTAATTACTGATGCATTAGGTTATGATAATTTTGATGCAGGTATTGATTTTGCCGAGCAGCATGTTTCTAGTAATCCATTAAATCCATTACAGATATTCTTTGGAGTAAACGCTTCACCGCAAAATGCATGGAATACAACAAACGGCGGATTAAACTGGGTATCATTCAATCCATCATATCCAGGTGGCACATGCTGCGACCCGTGGTCAGCTTACTTATCAAATGGAAAATTAATTTATGGTTCAGGTGTAAACGGGCAGTATATTTACACTTCCACCACCAACGGAAACAGTTGGACAACCCCTGTACTTTCGGTAGCCGGTAACGATAGAAATACACTTGCAGCAGAATTAACAGGAACTGGTCCTTTTGCAAATTATGTATATGCGGCTATAACACCCGGTAACTTTGCAAGAAGTACTGATCAGGGTGTAAGCTGGACAACAACTTATTCATATTCAAATACAGTTCCCGGAGTGATGATTGCTGTGGGTCCTAACGGCACAACAAACGGAGGCAGTGTTGTGTATGTTACTAATAGTGGCGCTCAGCAAAATGTAGTTTATACTTTCCACCATTCTACCGATGGAGGATTGACTTTTAATGTAACAGGCGGTCTTGCAGTAGCCGGATTTGTAGGGACACTTAACAGCGCACCCAGATTGGTTATCAATAATGCAAGAACAAGACCCTATCCTATGATAGCAATGGATAACAGCAATGGACCTTACCGCGGCAGATTATACCTTGTGTATGCATCAAACGATCCTGTAGGCAACGGGAATAAACCTGATATAAAACTGCAATGGTCATCTGATTATGGTACAACATGGTCAAACTGGGTAAGAGTAAATGATGATGCGAATACACAGCAAAACGACCAGTGGTTTCCGGCAATTTGGTGCGAGCCTACTGATGGGAAGCTTTATATTAAATGGTATGATACCAGAGAAAATCCTGTAACTTATACTACAGGAGTTTGGGCAACATTCACGACAACAGGCGGAACAACATTTGCTCCAAATCAAAGGATATCAAATGCATCATGGACATTTCCTTGTCCTGCATGCGGACCAAACCAAAACTGTTACAGAGGAGATTATGATGGTATTACATCTAACCCTGTTACCAGTTTTTCCGTTTGGTATGACCCAAGAAACTGCACATATCAGAATATGGGGGCTTACTTCCCTGATTATGCTATGAAAGTTACTCCGTCTAGTGATTCGCTAAACAGCATAGTTGATAGCGCGTATTATCGTGTATCTGTACCTTCTGTTAAACTATATAACAGATCGGTTAAATTCACAGCTTCAGTATCACCGGCACCCGGGACAGGATTAATAACTATGACTTTTGTAAACAAAGCTTCCGAGACTCTGCTTGATACATTAACTACATACCCGGATTCACTAAGACTTAAGATAAAAACCTCGGGTAATGTAACAAACGGAACATATACTGTAACTGTAAAAGGTGCAGGTCCAAACGGTACTCCTGTTCATCAGAGGACAATTACCTTACTCATAAACAATGTGATAGGTATAAGTACTTTAGGAAATGAAATACCTGCTTCATTTTATTTATTCCAGAACTATCCAAACCCGTTTAATCCGAACACAAATATTAGGTTTGATATTTCAAGATCGGGTAATGTAAAATTAAGGATATTTGATATTACAGGTAAAGAAGTTTCTGAATTAATAAATGGAGAGTATTCACCCGGTAAGTATAATTACGATTTCAGTGCAGGTAATCTGGCAAGCGGTATTTACTTTTATAAGCTTGAGACCCCTGATTTTATGAGTGTAAGAAAGATGACTTTGGTGAAATAATTTTTTTTTATTCCGCAGAGTCCAACTAATCCGCCGTGGCGGACAGGAAAATCGGAGACTCTGTGGGAGCAATAAATATTATTATTAAAAGGCTTGGTCTTAAAAGATCAAGCCTTTTTTGTTTTGTGTATAAATTATGTGTGACCCCTATGTGGTCATTATATTTTTGTAATCTTATCTATAAACTTGTGACTACTATGGAGTCATATTGTATCAATATCTCTAAAGAAATCAACTTTGCAATTAATTCAGATTCTGCTGAAGAAATTATAATATAATGCAGTATATTAATTTCAACTCCGTAGGAGTTGTATGTTTATAAAATGTACTTACCTAATCATCACGACTCTATATGAGTAGAACATAATAATAACAAATGATAAGACTACAAAAGTCTGCTTAGTTTACAATAAATAAATATTTATTGTAAACTATCTGAATTTACAAAAAATTATAAGACTTTTGCTCCGAAGTCCGACCCAAAGGGTTCATTTTGAAAGGACCTTTACGGGAGCTCCTTCGGAGTAGTCTGTACAATAAAACTCGTAAAGAACACAACCCCCCTGTTGATATAATCAACAGGGGGGGTTTTTATTTGTAATGTTAGTTTAAATCGGGAATATTTACTTTATCTACCTTAGCTCAAAAACAAGCCAGGAAAACAAGGTTGATAAAATAATCCTGAGAACTCGGGATTATTTTATCAATATCATCTTTTTTATATCAATAAATCCAATTGTACCGTCAATTGGAAGAGCCTCAAGTCTGTATACATATACGCCGCTTGCAAGTCCGTTAGCGTAAAACTGCGCTGAATGCTCACCTGCAAATTGTGATTTATTGACTAAACTTGATACTTCCCTACCGAGCAAATCAAATACTGTTAGCTTAACAACACTGTTGGATTTTAATGAATATTTAATAGAAGTTACAGGATTAAACGGATTTGGAAAATTCTGCTTTAGAGAAAATTCTTTTGTTGAAACATTATTAATTTTATCTGTTAACAATGAGGCTACAGTAAATATTCTGGGATTTGTCCAATCTGAAAAGTTTTCGGGTTTGCCACCAGGGTTTTTAGCCCTTATGCGCCAAGAATAGTCTTCACCTTCGGAAAGAATATTTTCTACGAACACATAGCCGCTGGTTGTAATATCAGGAATAATAAAAATATTTTCCCTGCTTCCTCTAACAACGCTAATTTCAAGATCAAATAATGTAAATGCAGTCATTGAATCCCATGTAAAAGCAGGCATAGTTGATACAATTTCCTCATTTTCAGGTGATAGCATAATAGGTACAGGCGGTGCATGAAAGTTAGCTAAAACGGTTTTCCAATGCATATTATCTATATCGTCAAATTTTTCTATGTTCCAATCAGCTCCCGGACCTCTTCTCCAATCCCAAAAAGCAAAATGCCATCCGTAATCTGAAAATATATTAAGCTGGTCGCTTAAATACTGCTCGCCCCCAGATTGCGGTTTATACATTCCCAATTCACCTATAAATATGGGTGCGTTGGTTATCTGCTGAAATTCTCTTAACTTGCCAAATACTGTTTCACGCATAAACTGCTCATTATATAATACCTGTGAAAGTGTTGAAATATTCCAGTAAACTCCGGGGTATGTTTTGCTGAATGGAACAGCCTCTTTGCTGAACTCAACAGGCTGGTAGTTATGAGCGGAGTAAACAATAAATGGGTCGTTTATTACGTATCCCGGAAATAATTCAGGTGTTGAATAAGCAAAACTTTCTATTATAATAGGCAGCTCAGAATCTATTTGGCGTATTGTTGATACCCATGAATTATATACCTTATCCATGTAGATATTGTAAACATTTTCGAGAAAGAACTTATAAACGGCTGAAGTATTTGCAGGAATCACCCTTACTTTAGGTCTTGGTTCTATTACAAGATTTAATCCTACGAATAATGTATCACCTGAATATCGCTCTATAACCATTTGCAGCATTTCGGCGTATTTAGATTGTTCAATTGTATTGCCTTGATTCCACACTCTGGATTCACTAGTTGTGCCCTGTGATTCATCAAATGTATCATAAGCACCTGGACCTGAACGCATACCGATAACGTAATGAATGCCAACCTGCCTGCAAAAATTTACAAGCATATCACAGCCATCTATATTATACTGGACTATATCATATGGAGCATCACAAGCTAAGAAGCCATCGGGCTGGATATGAAAAAGATTACCGCCATAATTTTTAAAATCAATAAAATCCTGTAGATTCTTTGGTGATTCATATAGAACGTTATACCCACGGAAGTATGAACCATTTTGCCATTTATCATACTTTGGATTCGAGAAACTGTTTATAGCAAACAAAGCGATTAGTGTTAATATAAGAGATGCTCTCATGATATGTTTTCCCTTTTTAAATTATTCATTCACGCTACTAAATTAACCTATATTTGGTATAATATTAATAACGTGAACTGGGTAGTTTTATCCTCAAATCTGGCAATAGGGCAAGTTTTAAAACTCACGAAAAGAACAAAGAGAACCCTGATGAAACTGAATTGTATTTAGAGATTCCCTTTAATTAAAAAGTCTGGATACCCGACATGCCGAGCAGTTCTTCGACATACCCCCAAAAGAGGTACACAGGGTTTGACAAATTGGTATAAAAAAAACCCGCTTACATTTCTATAAGCGGGATTGTTACATTTATTCTCGTGTTCTAAGACAAATAATTATGCTTTAGAGACGTTTCTTGCCTGTAAACCTTTATCGGTTTCCTCAACCTCATATTCAACATCCTGTCCGTCCTCGAGTGATCTGTATCCATCTCCGATTATTGACTTGAAATGCACGAATACGTCCTTTCCGTCATTACCAGTTATAAAACCAAATCCTTTGTCAGCGTTAAACCATTTTACTTTACCTTTCTGCATTCGGGCTTCTCCTCCTTTCTAAGTAATAAAATTCAAGCGTTAAAAACTACGAAAATCAACGCCCTGTTAAAGCTTCCTGCAAAAGCGCAGGAATAAATATCTATACAAATATACTAAAAAATAATCAAATACAAACTTGTGCAGACTAACTACAAACATGAAAACAAACTTGTGAGCCGGGGAGGTCTCGAACCTCCGACCCTCTCCTTAAAAGGGAGATGCTCTACCACTGAGCTACCGGCCCCGCCAAAAAAATCCCTGATATTATTAAAGACCGTTAATTTCAGAAAAACAATATAGTTATAATAGAACTATAAAAAAACCGTGTAATTAATACACTTTTTTAAAAACGCTAATTTTAAGCAGAAACAGCTTTTATTTTTGCTTTTGCAGTCTGAAAAATGTGTTTTGCCGCTTCTTTATCAAGTCCGGGCTCTTTTGAATCAAGAATCCTCTGGGATTCTGTCTTCTCTCGTTCAGCCTCGGCAATATCAATTTCTTCAATCGGGATAATCGATTCAGCAAGCATAGTAATTTTATTATTATGCACTTCAACAGTACCACCTGATGTAACGAAATTTTTAGTTTCGCCATCAGCGGAAGTAAATTTAACCGAACCTGGAATAATGGTTGAAATAAACGGGGCGTGGTTGCGAAGGATTTGGAAACTTCCTTTACTGCCCGGGGCGGTAAAACTTTTTACATCTCCTGCAAAAACTATCCTGCCTGGTGTTACTATTTCTAAATGGATCAAACTATCTGACATCTTTATAACGTTTTAGCCTTCTCCAATGCTTCATCTAAATTACCTACCATATAAAAAGCATTTTCAGGAACGTTATCGCACTCACCGCTTACGATAGCCTTAAATCCTTTTATTGATTCTTCAATTTTTACATATTTTCCTTTTGAGCCTGTAAACTGCTCAGCCACAAAGAATGGCTGTGAAAGGAATTTCTGTACTTTTCTTGCTCTTTGTACTGCAAGCTTATCTTCATCAGAAAGCTCATCGATACCGAGAATGTTAATTATATCCTGAAGGTCTTTATATTTCTGTAAAACTTCTTTTACTGATTGCGCAACATTGTAATGCTCATCGCCAATAATAAGCGGATCTAATATACGTGATGTTGATGAAAGCGGGTCAACAGCCGGGTAAATACCAAGCTCTGATATCTTTCTATCAAGAACTGTAGTAGCATCAAGATGCGCAAAAACCGCAGCAGGAGCCGGATCGGTCAAATCATCAGCAGGTACGTAAATAGCCTGAACAGATGTGATTGAACCTTTCTTTGTTGATGTTATTCTTTCCTGCAGAGCACCCATTTCTGTTGCAAGAGTTGGCTGGTAACCTACTGCTGAAGGCATACGTCCAAGTAAAGCTGATACTTCTGAGCCTGCTTGTGTAAAACGGAATACGTTATCTACAAATAATAATACATCTTTTCCTTCTTCATCACGGAAATATTCTGCAACTGTTAATCCTGTAAGACCAATACGCTGCCTTGCACCTGGTGGTTCATTCATCTGTCCGAACACAAGACATGTTTTATTGATAACGCCTGATTCTTTCATTTCGAGCCAGAGGTCATTACCTTCTCTTGTACGCTCGCCTACACCGGCAAACACCGAGTAACCGCCGTGGAATGTAGCAATATTATTTATCAGTTCCTGGATAAGAACTGTTTTACCAACACCTGCGCCGCCAAAGAGTCCGGTTTTACCGCCTTTGGTATATGGCTCTAAAAGGTCAACAACTTTAATACCTGTTTCAAGAATTTCTTTTTGTGTGGATAGCTCTTCAAGCTTTGGAGCTGACCTGTGTATGGGAAGTCTTTTGGTACACTTTAACGGTTCAAGTCCATCAATTGTATCACCTGTAACATTCATTAACCGTCCGAGAACTTCGGGTCCGACTTGTATCATTATTGGTGCGCCTGTATCAAATACTTCCATACCTCTTACAAGACCGTCAGTGGTATCCATTGATACAGCTCTGACTCTATCTTCGCCTAAGTGCTGCTGAACTTCTGCTATTAAAACATCTTCAATACCATCTGTATTTTTCCTGGGAATCTGTAAAGCTGTATAAATTTCAGGTAATCTTCCGCCTGAGAAGTCGATATCAAGCACAACACCGATAATCTGTACGATCTTGCCCTTATTTTTCTGCTTTTCTGCCATTAACGCTTAAAATGATAATTTTTATTGATTTTATGTTAGTATAGATTACAAATATAGTGAAAAATTAAGATACTTGAAAGTGTGATATTGAGGTAAAAAGGGTAAAGAGAAAAAGATATAGTAGAAAATAAAATCAAAAGACAGCCACGAATTACACAAATGAACACAAATATTATTTTATTAGAAGACAGCTAATTTTTCTAAAGACCTTTACGGCAAAAAGCGAAAGGCGTAGCAAAGACGCAAAAGACACAAAGAAAAGCATAAAAATCCTAACCACTAATTTCACGAATTACACGAATTCACTTTGCCTGCTTATTGAGCAAAACGCCACGCCTTAAAACCGCGATGCGGAAGGAAGGAAGAAAGGTCATTCCAATTAAAGCGAAAATCCATTAAAAAACCTTTTTTTGTTGGTGATAACAGCAACAAAAGGTGGGATTTTTTCGCTTATTCATATATTTCGTTTATTGCTATACTATTAGTAAATATATTTAATTAAATTTTCATTTCAAAGAATTTCATGATAAAGGATTTTTATCCTTTAGGTTGTTCTTTTAGTAAATTATATCTCCTTGTATAATCAATTAAATTTTCTTTAAATAATTGCATCATCTTTCCCATAATTAAGAAATCTTCCTCTTTTAAATCTTCTATAGTTCTTTTATAAATAAGCTCTAAAATACTATTCATAAAATCAGATCCTGCTTTTTCGAAAATAAAACTTTGAGCAAAATACAAATGTTTAAACCAGTTATATTTTCCAATAAACTCATTTTTCATATTATCATCAGTTAATTCAGCAATTCTCCATCTTGTATAAAGTAAAGCCCCACTTATTTCAACTTCTAATTCATTATGGTCACAAGGCAATTCATCATAATTAATAAAAGGCTTCTTTCCAATCGATATTAAATCAGAAAATTTATTTATGTTTTCAATACTACTTTCTTCAGTCATATTTTCAATAGTTTATTTAACAAGTATGTTTATTGTCACTATGTAAATATAAACGAATTCACTATATCTCTCATAACTTTTTCGCTCTCAGCCAGTTTATCTTATGCTTAGGTAATAGTAGCAAGCAGATATGACCTTTCTTCACTTCGTTCAGCAAGGCAAGCACTGAAACAATTCGTATTCATTTGTGAATTTCGCTACGACTTTCGCTTTTTGAAAGTTGTTTAACGCTTTTGATTCTTTATTCTGAATTCCTAATTCTTAATTCCTAATTTACTCAAGCCCCATCCTTGCGCGCTTCAACATCATAGTATTCAATCCATCAATATACATATTGCTCACTTTTTTGTTTTTCAGAAAGACTATTTGGTTGTAGTATAGAATGATTAAAGGTGAATCATCCAGTACAACCTGCTCCATTTCGTTATAGAGTTTTGCTCGGGTATTAAAGTCGGTTAGCTTCATTGCAAGCTCGTAGAGTGAATCAGCTTTTTGGTTTGTGTAGTGCGTGTAGTTTGGTCCCATTGGTGAATGGTTCTTACTATAGAATAATGCCATAAAGTTTTCGGGGTCAAAGTAATCAGCGCCCCAATTGCCGCGCCAGAATGCAAGCTCACCCCCAACCTGTGATGAACGCATGGTTGATGCCTGCATGAAATCAAGCTGCGCATCAATGCCTAAATCTTTTAATTGCGCCTGAACTGATTCACCAATAAGCTTTTGAGTATCATCATTAGAAACTGTGAGTTTTAATGTCAAACCCTTTCCATCGGGAAATCCTGCTTCTGAAAGTAGCTGTTTAGCTTTATCTTTATCAAAGCTATAGCCTTTCAGGTCTTTGTTATATCCCGGCATTCCGGGTGGTATTGGACCGTTTACTCCCGGTATTCCACGGAATTTAAGCACATACTTTATTATCTTTTCTCTATCTATAGCATAGTTGATTGCTTGACGTAGTTTTTTGTTATCGGTCAATATGTTTTGTATTCCTCCGGGTACATTTTTATCAAGCTGAACGCCAAGATAAACAGTGTTAAGCCACGGCTGTTTAACAAGCTCAAAATCATATTCAGGCTTAAGCTTACCGGTTTCATCAGTAATTTGGCTCAGAACTTCGGGTGAGGGGTCATAGTAATCAAACTTCCCCTGCTGAAAATCGAGAAATGCAGTTTCAGAGCTTTTGATGAAGTTAATCTTTATACCATCAAGATAAACAAGTGGTTTACCTGCTTTGTTAAGGCTCCAGTAGTTTAGATTTTTGATCAATTCAAGCTCACGGTCAACTTCCCATTTAACAAATTTAAAGGGTCCAGTACCAACCGGATTATAGCCAAAGTTTTCCTTGTAATGCTCAACAGCTTCCTTTGGATAGACAAAAGAATACGCCATAGTTAATATGCTAAGAAAAGGAGCAAAGGGTTTATTAAGTGTTAAAACAAGTGTTGTATCGTTTATTGCCTGAATGCCTGAAATTTCATTTACGTTATTATAATTTTCCTTGATTGAATTAATATATTCAAGCGCGCCTTTAACTTTATCACGGAAAAGCCAAGCGCCGCGTGTTTTTGTCCTTGGGTCGCATAATCTTTCAAAGCAGTATTTAAAATCAGATGCCTTTACTTCCCTGCCTTTACCTCCGGGGAAGCAGGGATTATCGTGGAAGAAAACATTTTTGCGGATATTGAAAGTATATATTAATCCATCATCTGATACTTTATAAGATGATGCGATACACGGTTCAAGATTCATATCCTGTGTGTATTCTAGCAATCCCTCCATCATCTGCTGCAAAGGCCACCCTGCTGCATAGTTACTGCACATAATAGGGTCAAGGTTTTCGATACCTTGAGATTCATTATACTTAAAAATATTTACAGTTGATTCCTTTTTTGAGCAGGAAGAAAATAAGAGAACAAAAAAAAGTGCAGCGGAAATTATAGAATATGTAAATTTCATAGTTTTTGGATTTTTTATATTAACAAAGATATGATTTTAATGATAAAGAAAAAATTTATTAAGATATGACGTAAAAGATATTTGTCTCAAGATATTCTTGCCACTAATACAGGACTGAGCAAGCTAATTAGAAAACATGATTTTAAAGTTATCTATTTTCCTAATTCATGATTTATTCGTGCCTTGATAATTTTCAGTATCTCCCATGCAGAATCGAATTATTAAAGGAATAAAAGATGTTTATGTTATAACATTGTTTAATTTACTCACTTCTAAACTATTAACAATAAATATTATTGAAAAATTTCGTTTTTTGAGCATTTCAACATACCCTATTTAGGTTAGTGAATATTCGTAACTGATTTATATATTTGTTTAAATGTTACCACAAGTTCAAAAAAATATATTCATTTATAAGTTCCTGAATGGCTTATCTCCTGTGGGATTTAGTCATTACACAATATGCTATGTATCTTTCAGTTCGAAGGAAGCAAATGGTAATTTTGGTAGTTACCGTAATAATGAATTCCATGAAAAGCTTGAAGGGAAAATTGTAATTAAATCATGGAAAGAGCTACCGTTAAAATTCCCGATATGCATACTTGGTGATTACTCAATCACAGAAAATGCATTCAGCGGAATTGTAATGATAGATAATTCACAGATGCTTGATAACCCAAGTAAATATATTCCTAAAATACTTGCTGCATTTAAAAACAGATCAACTACACTTTTAAACCAATTCCACGGTAAACATGGCAGGGTTTTCTGGGAAAATTCATATAAAGAAATAAAGATAAATAGTATTGAATCTTTTCACAAAGCACTGAAACTTTTGAAAGCGGAATAAATATTTATCCGTTCTCGCAGAGTCCCCTTATTAGCATTACTCAAGTTGACCGCTTTTCTAGCAAACATTTGCCTAAAGGTCTCACATTTTTACAGTAACTACGAGTTTCAATTCATTTATAAGTAACTCTATAATTTTCTGGTTTTAGCAATGATATTTCAGGGCTAAAGCCCTGGATTTATGGTATTTCTAAACCCCCGACATAAATGTCGGGGTTAATTCATAAATTGAAAATCTGGTTTTTCAGACAGTAAACGGTCAACTTGAGTAACATTAATTTAAACACTCAAACTAAATGATAGGGAGACTCTGCTAAAACGTAAAATACTATTTACTTTAATTTGAACTTAAGAATTGCTTCAGTCCCTACATTCAGTTTGCTTTTTATAATTAACTCACCTTTATGAGCTTCAACAATTTTTTTACAAATAGATAGTCCCAGACCAAATCCGCCGGTTCTTCTGGAGCGAGATCTATCTGCGCGGTAGAATGGCTCAAAGATATTCTTAAGGTCAGCCTCATCAATTCCAATGCCTGTATCTATAATACTTATCACAGCCTCATCTGCCTGTTCTGCAATTGAAATATTAATTTGATTTTGAGAATACTTCAAAGCATTATCAATCAGGTTACGTAATACAATCTGCACTTTATCCATATCAATAATAGCAAAAATCTCTTTTAGGGGTTTGGTGAATTTGATCCTTTCCTGCTCATCATACTCAGCAATAGTTTCTTCAAGTAGCTCGGAAATATCTGCTTTTTCAGGTTTTATGCTGCCATAACCTGAGTCAGCCCTGTAATTTTCGAGCAGCCCTGTAACCATACGTTCCATTTCAAGTACATCTTCTTCAATTTTTTCCTTTGATGAGCCAACTTCAAGTCCAAGTTTAATTCGAGTTAAAGGTGATCGCAATTCATGAGATACATCAATAAGTAATTGTTCTTTTGATTTTATAGAGTTGTTTATCTTTGATGACATTCCTGTAATTGAATCGGCAAGTTCACCAAACTCATCTTTTCTTCCTTTTGGAAGTTTGATTTCAAAATTTCCTTCGCCAATACTTTCAACAGCTAAAGAAAGTTCTTTTAAGGGTTTAAATAGATTTCTTAAAAGCAAATATAACAGGGTAATGATTATACTAATAAATAAAATAAGCATAATTATTGCCCTCTCGGGTTTAAAGAAACCATGCGGGTCGAATGGTTTGATGATAAAAACGCCCTGTGGATAGCGAATTAAAGAATAAGGTTTGCCTTTGAAATTTACAATTATAGATTCATCATCATCAAATCTTTTTCTTACCTCAGGGTCTGCAAGAATATCAGATAATGCCGGCATTTTATCTGAAGATGTCCATATTTTATCAGGAGGTGCTTCGAACCTAATTTCGATTTCAAGATCATTGCATATTTGCATTGCTTTTTCTTTATCCGGAGGGATACCGACTTCATGAATTAAGCTTCGCTCCATACGGTGTGAAAAATCTTTGAGAAATTTTCTGGGTTTATTATCTGTACTGATGCGGAAAACAAACAGAACACATATATTGAGCAGAATTCCGAAAATGAAAACTATCAGAATTAGTTTCAGGAATATTGAAAGATTAGGTATCTTAAATTTCAAATAATCACTCCCTGTATAGATATTTGCATCATTTGCTTACCTCATCAAGATAGAACATATAACCTATACTATGTACAGTTTTAATAACCTGTTCTTTATCTTTTTTACTGCCAAGAGATTTGAATTTATTTCTTAACCTTGATACCATAACATCTACAGAACGGTCAAAAGACATCCAAGAAATACCGCGTGTGTTCTGCATAATTTCATCACGTGAAAGTACCTTACCATTATTTTTTACAAGCAGAAGCAAAAGCTCATATTCTGTTGAGGTAAGCTCCATATCTTTATTATGGTAAGAAGCTGTTCGTTTGTTAGTATCAACTATAAGCGCTTTAAGCATTATATTTTCGTTCTTTTTAAGTTTTAGTTCGCTTCTTCGTAAAACGGATTGTATTCTTGCTAATAGCTCTCTTGGTTCAAATGGTTTAGGTATATAATCATCGGCTCCAAGCTCGAGTCCAACAACTTTATCAGTAACCTCTCCCCTTGCAGTTAGCATAACGACCGGAGTTTCATAATCCTTCCTTATGAGCTTCATTGTTTCGAACCCATCCATATCAGGAAGCATCACATCAAGAATTATCAGATCGTAATGATTGTTCTTAAGCTTTACCATCCCGTCTTTTGGATTTTCAACAGCATAAGTAGTAAAATTATTTTTGCCGAGGTATTCCTGTAAAAGCTCATTTAGCTTGCTATCGTCATCTATTATCAGAATTGATTTTGACATAACTTATTATTAACTCTTCCTTATAAATTTAATTTTTGAAACGTAAACCTCTTGTTTAAACAATGAGTAACTTTGAACATTTAAAAATACAAATCCATAAATAAACTTACTATTCATAAAGCATTTCACTTAAATGATAGATTCAACTTATTGCTTTCTATCGTCATTTTTCCACTTATTCTTGCACTCATGTTTTTTCTCGTGGAACTCTTTCATTTTATCAGCAGCTTTATTCCTCTGGTCACTGGTTAATATGCCGTGAAATTTAGCCATTTCATCTATCATAAAACTTTTCATATCTTCTCGGTCTTGCTCATGCTTCTTTGCCATATCAAGCGCTTTTTGTTTATCAAAATTATCACTGCGGAACATTTTTTCCATCTCATCCATATCACTTTTTCTATTTTCTTTTTTTGCATCCATCTTTGCTTTTATCTCACTTTTTATCTTATCAACTTCTGCTTTTTGTTGTTCATTCAGGTCAAGATCCTTTACTACCATTTCCATTAAAAAACCCATTGGACCGTGACCGCCGCGGTGGTTATCATAAAATCCTTTTGCAAAACCAAGACCTGCAATACCGATTATCAAAAAAAGAACAATAACCGAACTGATAACTATTTTACTTTTTCTTCCGGTCTTTTTAGTTTTGTTCTCTGCTGAAAGGCTTTCTAATTCTGGTGGGTTGTTGAATGAATTTATATCGGACATAATTTTAAATCTCCTTATTTTTCAGCTATAAAATTAGCTGATTAAACTGTATAATTTATTTTAGATTACAAAGATACATTTAAACATTATAAATATTATGATTTTAATGTAATTATACTGTAAATAAATGTTACAGGAAAGCGTTTTGTTCATAAACTATTCTATAAATGTTGAATTCCTTCGGAATTCTTAAAAAATGGCAAACAAAACCTCACATTTTGAAATTATTTTAGTGTATTTAGGGTAAATAGTTAGTAAATTTTTAAAATATTACAGTTAAATATTTAAGATTTTTTAGTATTATACAAGTCACCTTACGCATATAACATGATTCACAGACAGGCCTATAGGTCACACAAATGTCTGTGTTACTAACTCACCTTGTGAGGGCAGACGGTAAGTTGCGTAAGGTGAGTTATACAACTTAAATAAATATAAATATGAAATATTTAACAATTCTTTTTCTATTATTCTTTGCAATACATAATCTAGATGCTCAGGATACATTTTCTATCACAGCAGTTGATCCATCAACGGGGTTTGTTGGAAGTGCTGGTGCATCGTGTATTGCAGGTTCAATTATACTTAGTGATGTTCATCCTAATGTTGGAGTTATACATACTCAAGCATTTTATCGTGTTGCAAATCAGAACTATGCCAGAAGTTTAATGCTATTGGGTCTTTCACCTCAACAAATTATAGATTCATTGGTTGCTAATGACGAACAGAACAATCCTACTATAAGACAATATGGTATTACTGATCTGGTTGGCGGAGGCAGAACAGCTGGTTATACTGGTGTAAATACAAATAATTATAAGAATCATGTTCTTGGAGTAACATTTACTGTTCAGGGTAATATATTACTTGGACAAAGGATACTTGACTCAATGATTACAAGATTTACAAATACTGTTGGAACATTTGCACAAAAATTAATGGCTTCTTTGCAGGGAGCGAAGGTAAAAGGAGCAGATACAAGATGTACATCGAGAGGGACTTCTTCAATTTCAGCATTTATCCGGGTTGCAAGACCAACTGATCCACAGAATGGTCCATACTGGCTTGACCTGAATGTGAACAATACTCCAACAACCAGAGATCCAATTGATTCATTGCAAACATTGTTTAACCAATGGCAAACAACAGGAATATCTAACAATCAGGGTATTTATCCGGAAAATTATTCACTTGAACAGAACTTTCCAAATCCGTTTAACCCGAATACTACAATTACATTTGATATTGCAAAGCTATCGACAGCAAAGCTTGTTGTTTATGACTTAACAGGCAGAGAAGTTGCGGTACTTGCAGATAATATGTTTCATAGAGGCAGGTATTCAGTTAATTTTGATGCAACAGGTTTAGCAAGCGGAGTATATTTATATAAATTATTTGCAATTGATTTTCAGACAGGCTCACAGCAGGTATTTACAGATACAAAGAAGTTAATTCTAGTTAAATAAAATACCCAAATTATATGCCTCAATTAGTAACCAATTATATTGAGCTTCACATTTGCAGAAAAACAGATGAGGGTGATAAATTTCTTCTATTGAAAAGGTCTGATACTACAAAGATATACCCGGGTATATGGCAGATGATAACAGGTACAATAGAATCACACGAACATACAAAGAATACAGTTATACGCGAGCTTTACGAAGAAACCGGACTTAAGCCGGTTAAAATTTTCAGCATACCAAGAGTAAATACTTTCTATCTTGCAATATCTGATGAGATATGTATGTCCCCTGTATTTCTGGCGATAGTTGAAAGCGACATTGTGAAAATTTCCGAAGAGCATTCAGAATATAAATGGGCAAGTTTTAAAGAAGCAAACAGCCTGATATATTGGCAAAATCAAGTTGAAAGTTTAGAGATAATAAAGATGTATCTGGATAACAGTGATTTGTTTTCGAAATTAGTAGAGGTGTAAAAATTAATTAATCCTGCAAACTCAGGAACCTGAGAGACCAGGCTTACAAGTCAGGATGGGAATTTAAATAGTCCGCCACGGCGGATCGTCTAATTTCAACAATGAGGAATGAAAATTTTTTCTTCTGTAGAGAAAATATAATTGAAAAAAAAATTACTTATTTTTCTTCCACTGGTCTAAAAGGCTTTCGTTTTTCTTATCATTCTGTGAAACGGTGGTTTTGAAATTGAACTCTTTTTCATTTCCATCCCAGAATATAACTAACATATTTTCACCACCAAATGTACCGTTGGATGAGAAATAAGATTCATTACTTCCAAAGATATTACTGCCTGTTAAAGCGTAAGTCCAAACCTTACTTTTATAATTATAGAATTTCAATGAAGTAATATCGTCAAAATCAAAAGTTATCTCACCGCATAGATGGTTATCTTCCTCAAACAGCCTTTTCTTAACGTTTTTCACGCCTTGCATTTCATCTTCGGGTTTACTGCCATTAAGGTAATTGCTTACAAGGTTCTGGTACTCAGCTTCAATTGTAGTAGCTGAATCATCCGTCCTCATTATATTAATATATTTAATCTTCCCGCTGCCTGATTTATCACCCTTAAGTTTGTAGGAATATTCCTTTGTCTCAACAGTCAAACAGCCAATCATGCTAATAGAAAGCATGAAGAAGAAAAAATAAACTATTGATCTTTTCATTTTGATTATGATTAAATTACTTAAAAATTTACCTTCAAATGCTACATTACTCCTTTATGTTTCAGAACTTCCCGGGCAATAATACCTTTTTGAATTTCATTTGTTCCTTCAAATATCTTATTGATCCTGGAATCTCTATAGAATCTTTCGACCGGATATTCTCTTGAATATCCCATACCTCCGTGTATCTGCACAGCATAATCAACAACTTTATCCAAGCCTTCAGAGCAAAACAGCTTAACCATTGCAGAATGCATACTGATATTTTTCTTCAGGTCATAATCAACAGCAGTTCTGTAAATAATAGACTCCATAGCATAAATAGTTGTAGCCATTTCGGCAAGCATGAACTGAATAGCCTGAAAGTGGCTGATAGGATGATCAAACTGTATTCGTTCTTTTGCATACTTAGATGACATTTCAAGCATTTCTTTTGCAGCGCCAAGCGTAGCAGCACCCAGCCCCAGCCTGCCTGCATCAAGTGTCTTCATGGCAATCAAAAATCCCCTGCCTTCAGTTCCTATCATATTATCTTTAGGTACCCTAACATTATCGAAAGAAATGGCATTAGTAGTACTACCCCTTATACCCATTTTCTTTTCAGGCGGTCCGGCAGAAAAACCCGGCATACTTGTTTCAACTACAAAAGCTGTAACGCCTTTTGGTGTTCTTGCAAAAACAGAAATAATATCAGCAAGACCCCCGTTTGTTATCCACATTTTTTCTCCATTAATAACCCACTGGTCACCTTCCAGAATAGCAGTAGTTTTGACATTAAAAGAATCCGAGCCAGCCTGAACTTCTGTAAGGCAAAAGGCACCTATCTTTTCTCCTTTAGCAAGCGGAACTACATATTTTTGCTTAAGCATTTCGCTTCCGCCAAGATAAATCGCATTTGTGCCTATAGACTGGTGTGCTCCGATAAAGGTAGCTGTAGAAAGACAAGCCCGGGAAATTTCTTCCTGCATAATACAATAACCTACTTCCCCGAAACCTCCACCACCATATTCTTCAGGAATAGATGTCCCTAATAGACCAAGCTCACCAAGTTTTTTTATTATTTCGGGAGGAATTTTTTCATCTTCATCAATTTGTCGTGAGATTGGTTTTAATTCATTTATCGTGAACTCACGAACCATTTCACGGAGCATTTTCTGCTCTTCGGTAAATCCAAATTCGAACATGTCCTATATTTAATTTAGATATTATATTATAAAAAGAGTGTGTTGATTAATATCCAGTTATTTAATATGATGAGCTACTCTCTCACCTGTAAAGTTTATTATATCTTCAGCTCCATCTACACCAATTAAATTGCCTGATATCCAACCTGCCTCTTCAGAGCAAAGCATCAAGATAGCTTTAGCAACGTCTTCAGGTAGCGTCAATCTGCCTTGAGGATTTTTAAGTTTAGTAGATTCAATCATATTTTTAGCACCTGGAATTTTCTGTAGTGCGGGAGTATCTGTAACACCTGCCATTATTGAGTTAGCAGTAACTTTCATCGGGGCAAGTTCATAAGCCAGTTGTCTTGTATGAGCTTCGAGAGCTGCTTTAGCAGCTGATACTGCCCCATATGAAGGGATAACAGAATGAGAGCCAGCGCTTGTTAATGTAAAAATTCTTCCGCCTTCTGCAAGGAGTCCGCGGAATATTAAACCCTGTGTCCAATATACAAGCGAGTTAGCCATAACATCAAGTGTCATTTCCATCTGCGCCTGTGAAATACAATTCGTTTGTGATTTTGCGATAAATGGTTTCAGTGTTCCGAATGCTAGAGAGTGAACAAGAACTTTAATACTGCCTTTTTCATGTCCGCGAAGCCGCTCGGATATTTCGTCCAATACTTCATTTCTTTTTATTGCATCAGCTGCATTAATATTAAAAAAAACTGCATGCTGTTTAGTATGCTCAATTTTTCTGATCAAGCTTTTAACATCAGGAACAGTGATTGCCCTATCAAGGTGTACACCAAAAATATTATACCCATGTTTTGCAAGCTCTAAAGAAACAGCTCCTCCAAATCCGCTTGAAGCGCCTAATACCAAAGCCCATGGTTTCATAAATTGTTGTTAATTTTTAAAATTATATTATAAATATACTTGTAATTCTTATGTTATTCAAATCAAAATTATCTGCATTTTTTTGATAAGAAATCCCCCATCTTCCTAAAATAAATAAAAGCATAGAACACAGATGACACAGATAATGTAAGATTCACCCAGATTATTTCAAAAAAAAGTGGGTCTTCATAAAAATGCATACTTAAACTTTAACAACAAGTGATAGTTTATAGTTTAATCTTATTTCCACAACTGTTTGTAATGATTATTATTTCTCAAACTGTAGTTTGAATAAACAATACTTTCCCAAGCAGGAGCTTGGGAAAGAGTATCCCTGCGGTGAGTATGTATTGAGAAAGATGTGCAGGAATCTCTGTCCCAAACTCCAGTTTGGGACGGAAATTGCTTGTGAAACTCCTGTTTCTTTTTACAGCAATGTTTCAATAAGTACGCAATTTTATGATGAACTAAAAAAGTAAGAAAATTATTTTGGAAAAGCTCTGTAAAAAACCCCCATCCCGAGTACTCGGAATGGGGGTTTGATAAAAATTTATTACTTTAAGTTATTTTACTAACCTTAGAGACAAGGTTGTAAAATAATCCCGAGTGCTCGGGATTATTTTACTAATCTTACAAAGATTTCAAAAATAGCTTCGCTATTTTATCAGCATCATTTTCTTTGTATCAGAAAAATCACCTGTTGTTAATTTATAGAAATAAACACCTGTTGAAAGATTAGAAGCATCAAAATCAGCTGTATAACTTCCGGCATTCATATCTTTATTAACTAAAACTGCAACTTCTCTTCCCATAACATCAAATACAACTAATTTTACTAAGCCGCCTTTAGGTAAAGCAAACTTAATGTTAGTTGTTGGGTTAAATGGGTTTGGATAGTTTTGTGATAATGAAAAAGAAGAAGGGGTTTCTGTTTCATTTTGATTAATACCAATTGGTGTAATGTTTGAAGCATCGTAATAAAGATCGGTTGGACCTAATAATGAAAATACTACACCACCGCCAAATAAACCTGCTGATATACGGAAACCTGCAACATCAGGTGATGTTGTGGTACTTGAACCAGAAGTTGGTGATTCGTTAACAATCTGTCTGCTACCGAGTGTGCTAAGTGTGAACCCTGAAATATATATAACTGTATCTCTTGACCCATTTGAAACAAACGCCATACGATAGGCACCTTGTCTTTCCTGGCAATTTAACCTTGCTCGGCTTTCATTATTAGCTTGATTAGAGATATTTACAACTGTTCCCCAATAAGTACTTCCATCCCAATATCTGCCGGCAATATCCGTATTTCCTGTCCCTATTGTATAGGTAATTGCCATTTGGTCATTTGTCCTGTTAACAGCTAAATCACAATCAGTTTCAGCCGAAGCTGTATTAGCAACATTAAATTGTGTCCAGTTTGTAGCGGAACCAAAGCTACCAAGCCAAATTCTATTAATTCTTAAATTTGGATCAGCAGGTGTTATATCGTTAGTATAAGCAACATACAAGGTTTCTGCCGAAGTATAATCAGCATAATTCATACTTAAATTAAAATCATTAAATCCTGTTCTAACTGTATCATGCTGCCATGCGTATCCCCAATTTGTTGTCATTGATACAAGACATTGCGTGCCCACACCTGTACCGGTATTAACTCTCTGGTAAGCAATATACCAATAAGTTGCTGCTGCAGTATATTCCCAACCATCGGAAATGATTGAAGGATTCAAATATCCATTCCCTGCAATTACTAGTTGCGCTCTGAATCCTGAACCGTCATCTCTCATAGACATCCAATATATTTCTCCTTCAAATGACGAAACAGTAGGAGTTCTGCAGCCAGCAATACCTATTCTGAATACACCTAAAGAATCAGTAATAAACATATCTATAGAATGCCACTTGGTGGTTCCACCAGCATTAATCCGGTTAATACGCGTCCATGTATTACCCTGATCAACTGATTTATAAATAAAAATACTATCTTTTGAACCTTGAATGCATACAGCATATTTGTTACCCAGACTATCTACTTCAAGGTCAAATATACCCTGTGAATTATTCGTTGGACCTAATGCAAGTGGACCTGCATGAACTCTAACATCACCTGTACCCCAATCACTTTGAAATGGAGGTGTTGTTGAGTTATGCGACCTATCGTCAGTTGGCCAATCCATTTTTGGACGAACCTGCTGATTATCTATAGGGTATTTAGCATTGTATTCGTTTAGTAACTGCTGATATAATGATTCGTTTCTCTGATGTTTTGCTTCGATTAACTTTTGCCATAAAAGAGCTTTTTCAGAATTATCCTGAATATTCTGCTGGTCAAGATTAGCTTCTCTTGTGATATCATTAGTTGATTGAGCAAAAACGGGTACAGAAAGTATCATACACATTAATAGAATAATGAGTTTTGTTTGTTTCATTTTGTTCTCCTTTTAATTGTTTATTAATTCCCCAATTAATACTAATATAATACACGAAGTATCAATTTGCAAACAATAAATTAGAGATTTTTATGGAAATTTTTTTCTGATTTGATTTATATTGCAGTATATATTGATAAATAGAGTAAAACTACAGGTTTTCAGGTATTCCGAGATCTTTCCAGAACACTTCTGAAATATCAAAAGTATAAATATTTAAACCTTTTTTTAACATATTGATATATACAGAGATAATTTCAAAATAACCTTCAGGTGGCATAGAATTAAACACAGTATTGTTTAAGATATGAATACCGCAAAAAGCTTTATGAGCAATACTTTCAATTGGCTCAGAGTGATTTTTATAAATAATATCTTTCTCATTTTCTATTCTGCCAAGAAGAACACCACCAGAGTCACACAATAGATATCTTGATGTTTTTCTATCCTGCACAGCAAGAGTGGCAATAGATTTTTTCATGAAGTGGTAATCTTCAAAATCATACAGGTTAATTTCGGAATCAACATCAGTATTATATATCAAAAAATCATTTGTACCTGATAGAAATTTTTCAGCATTTTTAATTGCTCCTCCCGTACCCAGAATTTCCTTTTCGTACAAAAGCTGGATATTTGAAGATGAATTTCGATGTTTAAAATATTCATCCATTTTTTGATGATGATGATGGGTATTGATAAAAATATTTTTTATCCCATATGATTCAAGTTTACCAATTACATTTTCTATCATTGGTTTGCCTTTAAACTCAACCAACGCTTTGGGAATATCATTTGTAAGGTGTTTAAGCCTTGTGCCAAATCCTGCTGCTAAAATTATTGCTGTATCAATTTTTTTCACGGCAAGCTCTTTTGGAATTCTTTTTTCAGTCTGAATACAACATCATCGCATTTGTATTTATCATCAGGAGCATTAAACTTTTCATATCTTGAAGAAATATCAGCATCTGTAAAGCCGGCATAGCCAATAATAAACTCCGGGTTGAGGGATAGGACATAATCAATATCAAATTTTTTATGTCCTGCCTGCAGCCTTTTAGAATCAGTATTTGCGATATAATCGTTATTTAAGCCCCACATATCAATTGTATATAGCTCTGAATAATAAGGTATTTTACCCGCGGGTCCTACAGCTATTATTGTTTTTGGATCAACGTTCATTTTAAGCCATTTACCGAACATAGACCACTGCATTTCATATCTTGCATTACTATCTTTTATAATAAGCTGTTTATATTCAATTAAACTTAATGTTAACGTAAACAACAAAATTGCCAATATTGATACCGTAATATTTGCATATTTTAAAACTTTTTGTTCATTTAATAAATACTCTTTAAGTTTAATAACTACGTATATAAAACCAACAGCACTAAGCAAATATAGCATTGGCAATATCGGAACAAAAAACCTGTTAGCTATCATCCAGTCACCTCCTACGGCAATTAGGTAAACTATGTAAACAGAAGAAAATATAATCAAATACGATAATTTGAATTCTTTGAAAGCCTTTTTAAAAGGAATGAATAGAATAAATATAAAAATGTAAAGCCTTGTACCAATACAAAGGGCAAGATACTTTGTACCTAATAAAATATTCATTTGAATATCAGTAACACCTTTTGCATAAAATGTATTTGGTATTACCTGTCCGTAGTATAAATATTTAAATCCGTAGTATAATAGACAAAATACAGCATAAGAAAGGAGTAAAAAAATAATCGACTTTTTGAACTCATTTAATTTTTTGCGAAATAAGATCATATGAAAAATCGTTATTACAAATATCATATTACCTTCAGGGCGAGTAAGTGTACACAGCACAAGGAATACCGCAAGATAATACAGATGCTTAGTTCCGTCATTAAGTTTAAAATAATTATAAACAATACCCAGAATAAATAATGTAAACATAGGAAATTCCATTCCACCAATTGCCCAAAAAGCAATTGAATCATCAAGAGCAAGAAATAGCGGAGGAAGCAAAACAAGGTATTTTATATATTTCGTAATGTTTTCATTGAATTGCTTCGCGATTAATGTAATAAGCAGAATATTGATGATTGAAAGCAGTAGCCCTATGGAGCTAGAAAAAATAGAAACATCAACAGATTTTACCTTTGTAAACGGAGCAGTTATAATGGTCCACAGGAAATTGGTATAACCTTCAACATACTCACCCTGATTATAAACAAGCCCTTTGCCTTCCATCAGGTTTTTGCCATACCTGTATGAAATGTATGCATCATCTACGTTCTGGAATAGAAAGCTCCCGCTGAGGAATAAACAATAACTTACAAAAAACAGCAGAATTAATACTAAATATCTTTTTTGTTTTGACAAATTAAATTAAATAGGTTATGTTCATTACAAATTTATAGCAAAGTTTATTAAAAAATATGCAAAATTTAAACATTTAATCAGTCAAATAGAATTATTATTTTTGCATATAAGATATGAATATTGATGAAAACAGGAAAATATAAGGATAATAAATGATAAGGAATGGCGTTGGAAATAAGCTGGCGTAAAAATCTTTACATAATTTGGTCAGCTCAGTTAATAGCTATGATTGGGATGAGCATGGTTATACCATTTCTGCCTCTTTACATAAAATATCTTGGAGTAACCGAAATAACGGAAGTAAAAAGGTGGAGCGGTCTGGTGTTTTCAGGTGTATTTATCACTGCAGTAATTGCAACGCCAATTTGGGGCTGGCTTGGCGATAGAATTGGCAAAAAGAAAATGGTTCTCAGGGCTATTTTTGGTTTGGCTATATCACAGTTGCTTATTGGCTTTTCACAAGATGTTGTTCAGCTATTCATATTCCGTATGGTGCAGGGCGCTTTAAGCGGGTTCATAGCAGCTGCACTTACATTGGTATCATCAAACACACCAAAAGAAAAATCAGGTTACGCAATTGGATTTTTAGCAAGCTCAACAGCAGCAGGAAATTTGCTTGGTCCATTCATAGGCGGATTACTTGCCGATGCATTTGGATATAGGAATGTATTTTTTATAACTTCGGGATTGTGCGCCATCAGCGGGATACTTGTGTATGCATTTGTAAAAGAAATGAATCCAACAAGAAATAAAGAAAGTGATATTTGGGATAATTACAAGTTTGTATTTAAGAATACGAGAATTAAATATGCAATGCTTTTATTGATAATTTCTGCTGCAGCAATATCAATGATACAACCATTATTTGCCCTGTTTATCGAAGGGAAAATTGGAGATACTGCATACCTTGCAACAATTACCGGTTCTGTTTTTGGTGTGCTTGGATTATTTCAGGTAATCGCTTCTTCATTTTGGGGGAAACTCAATGATAGGCGCGAGATCAGGAAAAACCTTGCATGGGCAATGGTTGGAGCAGGAGTTGGATATACGCTTCATGTTGTTACAACTGGTGTATGGGAGCTTATCCCAATACGCGCACTTGTAGGATTATGCATTGGCGGGGTACTGCCATCACTGTTTTCATTCATAAATAAATACATACCAGACCATAGAAAAGGCGGTGTGATGGGAATTGCATCAAGTTTTACAATGTTTGGGAATTTAATAGGACCTATTTCAAGCGGATACATTGCATCATATACAAGCATTAATTTCATTTTCATATTAAGCGGTATGATACTTGTATCAAGCTCAGTACTTGCATACTATAAGCTGAAAGAAAAGCCGCAGGAAATTTAGATTAATATTATGAATTAGGAATTAACATATTACAATTAGTCCCCAAGCCTAAGAGGCTGTCTCAAAAATCTTAATTTTGAAAAATTTATGTTAAAATTATTAAAGATTCCTGCTTTTACCCTAAAAACAGAGCAGACAGGAATGACAAAGTACTTTTGAGACAGCCTCCTAAGGCGGGGAATTCCAATTAGTCCGCCACGGCGGATCGCCTGATTTCAAAAATTAACAGGATAATAAAATATTATTTTATATGAAAAAAAATATATTAATTTCAATTTTCATTTTGTTTGTATTACAGATAGATATTTCATCACAGATATTAACGATATTTGATAGATGGCATAAGACAGATGAGCTTATACGCGACAGGAAGATAGATGAAGATGATGCCCGTGATTCAATTGCAATGTATGTTAAGCTTGGAGTACAGGATTTCAAAAAACATAATATTAGCGGAACTAAACGCAGTAATTGGGTATTCCCAATGAGCGGATATACATGGATATCATACCGCTCAGATGGGAAGGATTACAAAGATGAACATTTCGATTATTTCCAGGGAGGTGAGTCTAAAGGACACCCTGCTCATGATATATTTATTCTGGATAAGGATACGAATTGCATTGAAGATTCTACTGGCAGAAAAGTTTATGCCGTAGCAATGGTAACAGGAATAGTGCTTTCCAAATACGATACATGGTCACGAGGCGACTACCTAAGAAGCGGAAATTACGTAAAGCTGTTTGACCCTGTATCAAAAGCGATATTTTACTACTCACATTTAGACAGCGTTTTTGTTGAAGTAGGTCAATTGATAACAGCAGGTACTTCACTTGGGTATGTTGGCAGAACCGGCAGGAAAGCGATCAACGGCAAAACACATATTCATATTGCATATTATAAGATTGATGAAGGTAACCCAATACCTGAAGAAATAATTAATGATCTTTATATTGCAGAGAAGAAGATAAAGAAATGAAAGGTGAAACGTCAAATGTGAGATGTGATCCCCCTTGAGCAACTAATCCGCCGTGGCGGACAGGAAAAAGCGGGACTGCTCCGAAGTCCGAAGGACCTTTACGGGAGTCCCTTCGGGACAAAAAGCGCAGAATGTGAAAGCCAAACACTAATAGTAATATTTAGGGCAGTTTTAAAAACTCACATAAAAAAAAAATTTTAGAGATAATCTTGCCTGCCTTTAAGTAACCTGTCTTCTTTTGTAAACTCATATTGTTGTACTCAAAAATCCAACACTTTAAAAACATTAAATGTTTGGATCACCGCATACGCGGTGATGACAGATAACCTAAAACTTTATTGTAACCTTTGTACCTGATTTACGATCAATTTCAAATGTACCACCAAGATTTTTTACAAACATACCAACAAGCACCATGCTGAACGAATGCGGTTTACCTTTAGCAGAAATGACACCTACACCGTTATCACGTATTGAAAGATAATATTTGCCCGGCGTATCTTCATGCATATCAATTGTAATATTTCCCTTTTTCTTGATTGGGAAAGAATGAAGAAGTGAGTTACTGATAAGCTCATTTATTATCAGTCCGCAAGTTACAGCTTTATCAATTGGAAGAAAAACATTTTTCACATTCACATAGGTTGATACACGGTTAATAGTAACATCATAGGAACTGTATAAGGATGGTATCAATGAATACAAAAAGCTTTCTAAATCAATTTTTGCAAGATTACTTTGAGCATAAAGTTTTTCCTGAATAATTGCAATTACCTGAGCGCGGTTGCGGGTTATCTTGAAATACTCAAGATAAACCGGGTCTTTAACATAATCAGCCTGAAATTGCAGCAATGAAGAAATTATCTTCATACTATCCTTCACTCTGCCTGATACTTCTGTAACCAATATCTTCTTTTCTTCAGTTATTTTATCAAGTGATTCATTTAGTTTATTTTTTTCTTTTGCATCACTTAATACTTCACCGAAAAGTATTGCGTTTTTGTTTGCAACTGCCGCCTGGTTTACCATTGTTTCTATCCAATTGCGGTTCTTTTCATTAAACTCATTTTTGTTCTTACTCATCAGTGTAATAAAGCCAAGTATTTTTCCGTTTAGCTTTATCGGGATAATCATAGCAGTTTCTATGATATACTCCTTCTCATGCTCTTCACTAGCTAAACTTCCCTCATTGGTAATGTGATATTTAACTTTTGATTGAGTTAAGCGTTTTTGGTAATCATGTATTATAATAGTATCATTTTTCCTGATGGCTTCACTAAGTATTCCCTTGCCTTCAGGTGCCAGCGGTATTTCAGGGATAGCCGATACATCAATGCTATTATTTTCTAACACACTTCGCAGGTAGATATATTTTATTATACGAGCTTTTTCATCAAAGCGTGCAACAAACATATCCTGCATATCAACAATGTTCAGCAATACATCAAATAATTTATCGTATAATTCATTTACATCAAGGGTAGAAGAAAAAAATCTTGATGTTTCATATAGCAGCCTAAGCTCCTTATTTTTGGTATTAAGTATCTCTATTAAATTATGTAGAGATCCCTTTTCATGGGTGTTTTGCATTTCACATGTCCCCTATTAGTTTAATAAATATAATAATTTTTCTTTAAAATTTAAGTAACGTGAATAAGTTATAATTTAAGGTTCATCATAAAATTGCGTACCTGATTTGAATCATATCAGCCGCAAAACTTTCAAACAACGAAAGTCAAAGACTATAAATATTAAAAGTCATTATTCAAAAGCAAAACAAAAAACTGCCTCAAAGCCTCTAAGACTCAAAGTTGAATTTTATCTGATTATTCGTTTTATTCCATCTTTAATCTTTTCTACATTAAAATTAATTACATAACCAAGACGTTTATTTGTTAATCTTAAATGACTTAATACTTGCGCATGCCAGAAAAGAATTTATCTGTTCAACAGCTTTTATTTCACAAATAACCAAATTCTCTACAAAAATATCCACTCTTAAACCCTCATCAAATTGAATCTCTTCATATTGAATAGGAATATCAACTTGTCTTATTGATTCTAAACCTGATGGAATTAATATTTTAGAATTTTTAGGTTCGTCCTTATAGTCTTTTTTGTTTTTCTTTGAGTCTTCGAGTCTTTGAGTCTGTCTTTTGGTTTTTGAAAGTTTTGAGGCGTTTTTTTTTGTTCTTCTTTTTTATGATAGTTAAATTAGGTTCTGACTAAGTTTATGAGTTTTAACTTAAAAAATTAATTTTGTTACTAAAAGTTATTATTAAGTATGTATTATTATGAAGACCATAATTTAAAAGATTTATAAAATTATTTATAAAAATTTAGCTCCTTTGATACATAAGCCAATATTTATAATGGGGTTACAATATAGCATAAAAAATCAAACCCACGACTACTGCATTATAAACAGGAAGTCGTGGGTTGTTAGAAATATTAAATGTGAATTTAAAAAAAAAATAGTAGCTTAAGGCATAGCATATTGAACTATTGGAGTTCATTTTGAAAACTTAAATGGCAGATTAAGTTGTAAATTAAAACTTCTGCCTGGGTTCATAGCATAGCCTTTATATCTGCTTAAGTGATCAACATACTTTGTATTCGCAAGATTATCAACAGATACATCCAATGATGCCAGAGAGCTACCTATGCTCATATCAAAACCAATTCCTGCATTAAGCAATGTATAACCATCGGTTTTAGATTCAAGTATATCTGTGTTACTTTGTGATGAAACAACTTTTGCCCCAATTTTGAAATAAGCATTTATTAATCTGCCAAATTTTTGCTTTTGAACTTTTAGCTCGAATATATTTTTCATTGGGGGTGTGAATGGAAGCGGGATATCTGTAGCATTATTCAAAGTATTCACAAAATCACCACTTGCCAATAGTACAATCCATTTAGCCGGCTGAAATTGTATGCTGTATTCATACCCATAGAAAGTGCTCTTATCCTGCTTAATGTTAAAAACAGGGAGTCCTCCGAGAGTATCACCGGTTATAGAAGGATATATAAAATTATCAACCATGTTCCTGTATGCTGAAAGCTGGATGTTGAGCTGTTTGTAATCTAATCTAAGACCAATATCAAGGTTAACCGATTCTTCAGGCTTTGGCGATGCCAGTGAATCAAGTGTCTTTAATCCGCGCTCATATCTTCCTGTTCCTTCGTGCACACCATCAACAAATAGCTCAAACTCTGATGGCGGTCTCCATCCCCTTCCAACATTTGCGAATAGATTTACATTTCCAATAGGACTGTAAACAAACCCAAAAGAGCCGGTTAAGGCATTAAATGTAATTGATTCAGGGTTTAGTGTTCTCACTGGGTTACCAAGAGAATCAATTTCAAAAACAGTTGATTCAATGTTCAGCTTTTTAGTATCAAACCTTGCTCCTGCAGTAAATGAAATATTCTTCAGGTCAAGTTTTTCCATTACAAATAATCCAATCGTTTTTGCGTTATAGTTAGGTATAAGTTTTTCTTCTGCGAGTGTTTGGTTTATTTGGTTAGTGAATGATGTGCCTATAGTTCCGCTTATTTTTTTATTTATAACATGATGGAGTTTTAAAGCACCGTCAAAAGTTTTTAAGTCAAGATGCAATGCTTCAATGCCTAGTTCTTTATCTTCAATGCTTTCAAATTCCTTTCGGGCTTGAATCTGGTATGAAAAGATAGGTTCAAACTTCAGTGCTTTTGATAAATTGAAGTTGCTCTCAAGTGAAAATTGTTTAGTTTGGATTTTCTGGTTTGGGGTTTCATCGGGAGCTTCGAGCGGGTCTTTGTGAATCTGAAGTTCACGGTCAAATAGTTCTAATCCAAGATTTACCATTCCGAATTTGCCATTTAAACCTAGATTTGCACCGCCTTCAAATTCTTTTGATGCTGAATTGAAAAGCTCACCTCCAGTTATTTCTCTTGTTCCATCCGGTGTATTAACAATTAAAGTTCCATCGGGAGTGGTTACATTTCCGGATTTCCTGTAACCGAAATGACCTTTGAGTCCGAAATTCTTTGAGCCAAACCCTAATGTACCGTTACCGAAATATTGTTTATCCATTGAAAATCCACCAAAAACTAAGTTTCCGTAATACACAGGTTTTTTCTTAGATGAAAATTCAAGTGGTTTACTTATAACATTTATTACGCCTCCTATTCCATCTGCGCCATAGACCAGACTTGCAGGTCCGCGAAGTATTTCAATCCTATCTAGATTGAACAGGCTAAGCTCTGGTCCGTGTTCGGATCCCCAAGATTGGCTCTGGTGTTTAACGCCATCGCGAATAACCAATACACTTTGTGATGTTAAACCTCTAATCACAGGCTTACCTATACCGCTGCCTGTTGATACATTGCTGATTCCGGGAATGTTCTGTATTGTCTCAGCAAGGTTCTGGCTCCTGGATTTTGTAATTGTGCGGCTCGAGAGTTCCGTAATGGAAAATGTGCTTTTAGAAATTTCAGAAGCATTGAAAGAACCTGTTACATCTATTACTGGAATTTCGATAAGACTTTCATCGAGAGTAATTGTGAAAAGTGTATCCTTACTTGTAAAATTTATACTAATAGAACGAGCTGCATAACCGGTAAGTTTAAAAGTTAAGATATGTAACCCATTTGGAATATCCGTGAAATAAAATTTTCCCTGCATATTGGTTGTTGATGAAAGTCCAATATCATTTACAACAACAGATACAAATTCAAGCGGCTTATTATCATGGTCGTTTACTATTCCGGTAAGAACATTACCAGGCAAAATTGATGTTTGAGCAACAGCATTATTACACTCAGTATAAACCAGAATGTAAAGCATTGCAAAAAACATCAATAATATATTATTGATAGATTTTCTCATATATTTATGAATAAATGCTTTCTGAAATATTAAATTCAGAAAACAAAAATTATTAAAATGTGTTAGTTAAAAAAATCAGATATGAGAAACTACAGGAGGAGCTCTGCCTGGGGAAGTTATGAACCAATCCGATTGTAAAACCGGATTAATGTTGTTTGAAACAATCTGGTATGTTAAAACCTGGGGAGTAAATATGAATACCTTTTCAACTATTGTTGTTTTAAGCGATTGATTGAAAATACAAGGATGGCATTTATTATCCTGCGTTTCTGTATTACAGGGTTCGTGATGATGAAAAAATTCCGACCCGTTTATTGCAAATAATGCAATAATAAGGATAAACGGGGTGATGTATTTTCTTAGATTATTCAAACCAGTTTAAAATACTTAACATTATGGATTGTAACAAGTCATTTTAAAAACAGAACTAAATCTTGAATTATTCCTTTGATACATTACTCTTTTCATTAATAAAAAGTGAAAGAATACTGGAAAGTACAGCAAAAGTGAACATCATAATAAAAATGGTGTTAAATCCAAACGCCATTGCGAACAAACCACCTGTAATTGCAGCGGCTCCTTCAAACAATGAACGATAGCCATAAAAATTAGAATAGATGTGACGCTCTTTTCCTTTCTGTAGTGATATAGCTATTACTGCACTCCAAGAAGGAGTTATAACAGTTTCGCCAATTGATAAAATTGCCTGGATGAAATAAATATGCAAAGGGATACTCGCAAACAAATAAAGGAAATAACCAATCCCCATAATGAAATAACCTGAAGAAATCATTACTTTCTTGCTTATTTTATCTTCTTTGATATTTTTGAATATAAAGTAGAATAAGCCTTTTAGAATAGCATAGATACCAACAGCAACGCCGGCATCAAGCATAGTACCGCCAATTTTACCAATATATATGGCAAAGATTGGTGATAGAAAGTTAATCCCGGAATGGATGAGGATAGATGTGCCGAGTAGAAGTTTAACATTTCTATTCATAACTTACAAATTTAAAAAGATAAATTTAAATAATTTAAGAAATAAAAAATCCCGCTTTTTAAACGGGATTTCTAATTAATTAGCTACCGCTATTTAATTATCAACATTTTTTTTGTTTGACTAAAATCATCTGAGGTAAGTTTATAAAAATAAATACCGCTTGGCAGATTACTCCCATCAAAATCCACTTCATAAGTTCCGGGTTGAAGTTGTTCGTTTACAAGAGTTGCAACTTCACGCCCGAGTATATCATACACAGACAGGAATGTCTGTGCTACTGATGCACCACTTATATCAAATCTGATTTTTGTTACTGGATTAAACGGATTAGGGTAGTTTTGAGATAATGAATATTGGCTTGGTATATGGTTTGAAATAGGTTGAATTAATGTAAGCTCTCCAAGCGGTCTTCTGTAAACACTGGCATAAGTGCCGGCAAATATGTAATTATTTAAGATACAAAAAGCACGTACTTCTGTATTCCCTAAGCCCTCATTTCTTTGCGTCCAGCTTACTCCATTATTATTGGATACATAAGCACCATATTGCCTGGTTCCGGCGAAGACATAATTTCCGTTTACTGCTAATGAAAAAACATCCTGTTTATTTAATGAAGTTTGAGTCCAGTTTGTTCCGTTATTTGTGGATGAATATACACCGTGAGGAATAGTATCAGGGTTATAGAAAACAGTTCCAGCAAAGATATAATTTCCGTTTATTGTTAATGATCGAACAGTTCGATTATTTAACGAGGTTTGAGTCCAGTCTGTTCCGTTATTTGTGGATAAATATACACCATAATTATCCGTTCCGGCAAAAATATTATTTCCGCTTACGAGTAATGAATAAACTATTCTATTATTTAAAGGAGTTTGAGTCCAGTTTGTTCCGTTATTTGTAGAAAAATATACACCCCGACTAGAAACTCCAGCAAAGAGATAATTTCCGTTTACAGCTAACGATAAAACAGTTTCATACATTAAAGAAGTTTGAGTCCAGCTTGTACCGTTATTTGTAGATAAATACACACCACCAACCCAATTTGGATAGCCATAATAACGTCCGGCAAAAATATTATTTCCGTTTACAGCTAACGATAAAACAGTTGGATAATTTAAAGGAGTTTGAGTCCAGGTAGTACCGTTATTTGTAGATTTATATACACCGTCTAAAGTTCCTGCAAAGAGATAATTTCCGCTATATGCTAATGCGTATACATTTTGATTTCCCATTCCATTATTCACATGCACCCATTGGCTTAAACAATCCCGAGTACTTGGGATTATCAATGTACAATGTACAATTACAAATATAAATACAAGTTTTCTCATTTTATTAAAACCGCCTTTCTGGTTTCGGTGAATTGCCCGATTGACAAAGTATAATAGTATATACCACTCGGGTAATTTGTACCATCAAACTCAACCTCATACGTGCCGGGTTGGAGTTGTTCGTTTACAAGAGTTGCAACTTCACGACCGAGTACGTCATAAATTATTAATAAGACCCCCTCTCCGTCTCCCCCTAATAGGGGGAGATTAAGTGGGGGTATTGCAAACTTTATTTTTGTTACAGGATTGAACGGATTTGGGTAGTTTTGTGAAAGCGAAAAATGATTTGGGATTTCGTTTGAAATTGGTTGAATGCCTACAAGCTGTGAATATTTAATTGTGGCAAAGTCCAAACCGGTTCCGCTTCCGGTACTCTGACCTGTTACATACACATTTCCGGCGCCATCAAAGGCGATTGATGATGCCGCATCCAGAGAATTACCCGGTCCGTTATATCTTGTAACCCACTGTTGTACACCGGAAGGATTGTATTTTATTGTGGCATAGTCAAATCCTGTTTCTGATATACTTCTACCTGTAACATATACATTTCCGGAGCCATCCACTAAGATTGAACTTGCTTCATCAACAGCAGTACCTCCTTCAATATATCTTTGAACCCACTGCTGAGAACCGGATGAATTATATTTTATTGTGGCATAGTCATAACTTGTAGCGCTTCCCCAGCTATTACCGGTAACATATACATTACCCTCGCCATCCACAGCAATTGATGATGCTGCATCCAGAGCATTTCCAGGTCCGTTATATATTGTAATCCACATCTGAGAACCTGATGAATTATATTTTACAGTTGCATAGTCATAACCTGTTCCACTTCCAAAACTCTGACCGGTTACATAAATATTACCCAATCCATCCATAACCATTGAGTTTGGAATATCCAGGCTATTTCCGGTTCCGTTATATCTTGTAACCCACTGCTGAACCCCTGAGGAATTATATTTTACTGTTGCATAGTCATAACCTGTTCCACTTCCCGTACTATAACCAGTTACATAGAGATTTCCCGAGCCATCTACTGCAATTGAATGTGCGGCATCCCAATCATTTCCGGGTCCGTTATATCTTGTAACCCACTGCTGAAGACCATCGGAATTATATTTTACTGTTGCAAAGTCATTACCTGTTCCGCTTCCAAAACTTTGACCAGTAACATAAACATTCCCAAAACCGTCAACTGCTATTGAAAACGCTTCATCATCACCGCTACCAGGTCCGTTGTATCTTCGTACCCAAAGGGAGTCACCGGAAGAATTATATTTAATTGTTGCATAGTCATAATTTGTTCCAATTCCGGTACTCCTGCCGGTAACATAGACATTACCGGAGCCATCAACAGCAATTGAATATGCCCTTTCAAAGTAATTTCCGGGTCCGTTATATCTTGCAGCCCACTGCTGAAAACCGGCAGAGTTGTATTTTATAGTGCCATAGTCGCCAAATGATCCGTTTCCAACACTATGACCTGTAACATATACATTTCCTGCACCATCAACTACAACTTGATGAGCCTCATCGCTGCTATTTCCCGGCGGTCCGTTGTATCTTGAGACCCATTCCTGAGTAACCTGGCACAGACAATCCCGTGTACTCGGGATTATCAATGTGCAATGAACAATTAAAAGTATAAATGCAAGTTTTCTCATTTTAAAAGCAGCATTTTTTTCGTTTCAATATAATTCCCTGCTTCCAGCCTGTAAAAATACACTCCGCTAGGGTAATTGATTCCATCCCATTCAACTTCATAAGTTCCGGGTTGGAGTTGTTCATTTACAAGAGTTGCGATTTCACTACCGAGCATATCATAAATTTTTAATAAGACCCCCTCTCCGTCTCCCACTAATAGGGGGAGATTAAGTGGGGGTATTGCAAACTTTATTTTTGTTACTGGGTTGAACGGGTTTGGATAGTTTTGTGATAATGAATATTTGTTTGGAACTTCATTTGAAATTGGCTGGATACCAACTTGGTCTGAGATAAGCTTATAGATTTTACCGGCTCCGGATGTTGAATACTGACAGACATAAAAATTATTATTGTACTGGTCAACTCCAAACGATGAAATTAAGAAACCTGTAGTTAATAGCAATTGATTTGTTGCGGGATTAATTCCATCCCAACTTAAAGCCCATATTTTACCAGTGCAATGGTCAGCATAAATATACTTACCAACAAGTCCGGGTATATTTGTTCCTCTATATACATATCCTCCGACAATTGTACAACCATCAGAGTGGCTATATACCCATATTGGGAAAGTCATTCCTGCTGTGTCACAGGGTCCCCAGTAACATGAGTTACCTTCCCACATTCGCCATCCGTAATTTTTCCCGGTATGAATAATATTAACTTCTTCCCATGAACCTTGCCCCGGGTCGGCTGCCCACATTCTGATAGTTGGAATATCCCAGGAAAACTTCCACGTATTTCTCATTCCCCATGTAAAAATTTCCTGTCTATATCCCTGTGTGTTACCGTAAAATGGATTGGTAACAGGAATTGAGTAATTATTTCCGCCCGAAGCCGAATCAATATTTATCCTGAGAATTTTTCCTAACAGTAATGTCCTGTTTTGAGAAACATTTTCAGGGTCACCTCCGGGACCACCATAACCTACACCCATATAAAGATAGTTATCCGGACCGAATGCCAATTTCCCGGCATTGTTAACCGGTATTTCTCTGGGTATTGTCAAAATAATAAGTTCACTGCTTTTTAATGCTGAATCCGGGTTCGTCGGGCTTGTAGTATAACGGGCTATAATAGTTCTAAGCGGAGTATTTTCGTTGGAAATATAGAACACAAAAAAATATCTGTTGTTAATGTAATTAGGGTGAAAAGCAAGACCGAGTAAACCGGGTGTATATCCGGTTTGAGCAACTCTATCTGATATATTCAGAAATACTTTAGGAGTTGTTATCGTTGAGTCATTGGGGAGCACATAAATAATTCCGCGTTGCTGTGTAACAAACATTCTGTTTGTCCCGTCATTTGAAGAGACCATTTCTGTGATACTGTTAAATGTTAAATTTGGAAATGCATCTCTTATAAAATACTGCTGTGAATTTGATGAAGAGTATCCAAAAAGTATAATTAAAAATATTACATTGATGTATATATTCTTTCTCCCGCCTGAGGCGGATTTCATTACATTCAACATTTTTATCTCTCCTTTAATTTAGTTAAAAGAATAAATATTTACTTGATTAAAATTCCCGCAAGTGTTAGACCTTTAGGCGGGATTTCAGATAAAGTAACTTGTGTTACTTTATCATCAACATCTTTTTTGTATCAGAAAACTCTCCCGATGTAAATTTGTAGAAATATACCCCGCTGGGATAATTACTTCCATCAAACTCAACTTCATAAGTGCCGGGTTTGAGTTGTTCGTTGACAAGAGTTGTGATTTCGCGACCAAGTATATCGTAAATAATTAACCCCACCCCCTGCCCCTCCCCAAAGGAGAGGGGGGTTGAAGGAATTTCAAATTTTATCTTTGTTGATGGGTTGAACGGGTTTGGGTAGTTTTGTGAAAGCGAAAATTGTTTCGGGATTTCGTTGCTAATTGAAATAAGCAAAGTTAAACCGCCTGATGTTGTTTTTAAGATTGTTCCGCTTTCACCTACTGCCCATCCAGTAACATTATTTATAAAATTTACAGACCTTAGATAATTATTCGTACCGCTTGCCTGAAGGTTCCAATTATTACCACTGTTTACAGTTGCGCATATCTTACCACCATCACCAACTACCCAACCTATTGAATTATTTTTGAACTGAATTCCGAATAACTCAGCACCCTGTGCCCCATTTGACTGGAATGACCAATTCAATCCGCCATTAGTTGTTTTCTGGATTACTCCGAATTTGCCTACAATATAACCAGTTGAATTACTTGTAAAAAATACCGACCATAAATCATTTGGACTTATGCTTGTTTGAGATACCCAGTTAATTCCACTATTTGAAGTAGCAACAACTTTACCCTGACTGCCAACAGCCCAACCGCTTGAGTTATCATAAAAATGAACTGAGGTCAAAGTTCCGGTAACGCCGCTCTGCTGTAATATCCAGTTAACCCCGGCATTAGTTGTGGAAAGTATTTTACCACTCCATCCTACAGCCCATCCCGTAATATTATTGATAAAAAAGATCGAAGTAAGTGGAGACGCAACACCGCTTATTTGAGCTGACCAATTAACACCTCCATTGGTAGTTGTAAGAATTGAGCCTCCACCGCCTACTACCCAGCCGGTTGTATTATTAATAAAACACAGAGAAAAAAGAATAGTCCCGGTTCCGCTTGATTGTCCTATCCAGTTTTCTCCACCATTTGTTGTTGCAAGAATTGTCCCATTATTTCCAGTTATCCACCCACTAGCGATGTCAGAGAAATGAACAGAAAAGAGATGATTGCTTGTCCCGCTGTTTTGCTGAACCCAGCCTTGTGAATGAGTAATGATTAATGAAGAATGAATAATGACCAATATTAAAATTATTTTTCTCATTTTACTAAAACCGCCTTTCTGGTTTCAGTGAATTCCCCTACTGAAAGTTTATAAAAATAAATTCCGCTGGGATAATTACTTCCATCAAACTCAACTTCATAAGTGCCGGGTTTGAGTTGTTCGTTTACAAGAGTTGCAACTTCACGACCGAGTACGTCATAAATTATTAAATTCGCAAACGATTCATTTGACATTTGGAATTTGAGCTTTGTCATTGGGTTGAAAGGATTCGGATAGTTTTGGGAAAGAGAAAAATCTTCGGGTATTTCGCTGTTTATTGGCTCAATGCCTAATGCTCCACCGTTGGTAGTTTTTAATATTGTTCCATTTGAACCGATAGTAAAACCTATATTGTTATCAAGAAAATATACTGAATACAACGTATTACCAGTATTGCTAAATTGTTGATTCCATGTATTACCTGAATCTGTGGTTTTAAAAATAATCCCATTAGTTCCGACTATATACCCGACAGAAGTTTTAAGATGAACTCCTAAAAAGGTATTTGAAACATTTAAATTTTGAGAAATCCAGTTAACGCCTGAATTATTTGTTTTATAAATTCTTCCATTCTGACCGACGATAATACCAGTATTAGTATTCGCAAAAGAAATATCATACATATAACCTGTCCCTGTTTCTACTGTTGGCCAGCTTGTGCCACCGTTTACAGTTCGTCCGATATAGTATCTTATAGTTAAGCTGTAAAATGAAGTTGCAATACCTATTGTATTATTTATCAGGTATACACTATAATAAATGAGAGTACCTTTACCTGATGAATTATATTGATAGAACCAGTTTAATCCACCATTGGTTGTCCGAAGTATAGCACCACTGCCTACCGTATTTCCGTAAATTGAATCTGCAAAAGAAACGGATTGCAATGAAGAAGCCCCATCACCACGTAAAATGACTGACCAGTTTAAGCCGCTATTTGTAGTTCTTAGTATTGTCCTGTTCCACCCTACAGCGATACCTGTGTTATTATTTATAAAACAGATATCATATAAATAATTTGTATCTGTTGAGGTTAGTATAAACCAATTAATTCCGCTATTTGTGGTCTTTAATATAATCTGATTATTATTCAACGAGATGTTACCTCCAACAACGTATCCCGTATTTACATCAGTAAAAAAGCATCCTCGTAAATCAAGATTTGTTCCTGAATTTTGATTAACCCAGCCCTGTGAATGAGTAATGATTAATGAAGAATTAATAATGACCAATATTAAAATTAGTTTTTTCATTTTATTAAGATCATCTTTCTTGACTGGCTAAAATCACCTGCTGTTAGTTTGTAATAATATACCCCGCTGGGATAATTGAATCCGTCAAACTCAACTTCATAGGTGCCGGGTTTGAGTTGTTCGTTAATGAGGGTTACAATTTCACGACCGAGTATATCGTAAATAATCAACCCCACCCCCTGCCCCTCCCCAAAGGAGAGGGGGGTTGAAGGAATTTCAAATTTTATCTTTGTTGATGGGTTGAACGGGTTTGGGTAGTTTTGTGATAATGAATATTGGTTTGGTATTTCATTTGATATTGGCTGAATGAATGTAAGCCCTCCACTTGTTGTTTTTAATATCCTTCCACCAGCACCAACAGCCCATCCTGTTAGAGGAGATGGAAAGCTCATTGAATAAAGGTAGGTTGTACTTGCAAATGATTGTTGGGTCCAGTTAGTTCCGCCATTTGTAGTACCATTAATAGCTCCTTCGCAGCCCGAAACCCATCCGGTTTGATCGTTAGCAAAATAAACAGAGTATAAACCGCACAGAGATTGGTTATAAAACATTGTCCATACAGCTCCGCCATTGGTTGTTTTGTAAACTCTGCTGTCTGTTCCGGCAGTCCAGCCTGTCAAGGTGTTAATAAAATAAATTGACCTTAAGATAGTGGTGGTATTGCTTGTTTGTGTAACCCAGCTAATTCCCGCATTAGTAGTTTTAATAATTGTGCCCGGTTCTCCACATGCGTAACCTGTAAGAGCATCAGCAAAATAAACCGAATGTAATATATTACCCGCTACACCTAACTGAGTCCAGTTAATTCCACCGTTTGTAGTTCTGAATGTCCATCCGGCACTTGAATACGCTGAACCAACCGCAACACCTGTAGAACTGTTTATGAAATATATGGAACGTAAACCATGTACACCGGAACCTTCAGGAATAATCTCAGTCCAGGTTGTTCCCCCATTAGTTGTTTTAACTACCCTGGCAGTTGGCGCATAATACCCGCAGGCATATCCGGTATTTGCATCAATAAAAAAAACTGAAAGCAGATTTGAAGTTGACGCATATGACTGTCTTAACCAGTTTGTTCCAC
The DNA here is from genome assembly GCA_947084945.1 of uncultured Ignavibacteria bacterium. GTDB lineage: Bacteria > Bacteroidota > Ignavibacteria > Tepidaquicellales > OLB5 > OLB5. The sequence continues at coordinate 79,496 of CAMTUP010000009.1, forward strand.
CGTTTGTTGTCTTTAAAATTAATCCACTTGAATCTCCAACAGCGTATCCAGTATTTGCATCTATAAAAGATACTGAATTTAGATTTCTACCAGTTCCCGAGTTTTGTTGAACCCAACCCTGTGAATGAGTAATGATTAATGAAGAATTAATAATGACCAATATGAAAATCAGTTTTTTCATTTTACTAAGATCATCTTTCTTGACTGGCTAAAATCACCTGCTGTTAGTTTGTAATAATATACCCCGCTGGGATAATTGAATCCGTCAAACTCAACTTCATAGGTGCCGGGTTTGAGTTGTTCGTTTACAAGGGTTGCGATTTCACGACCGAGTAAATCATACACAGACAGGAATGTCTGTGCTACTGATGCACCACTTATATCGAATCTTATTTTTGTTACTGGGTTAAACGGGTTTGGGTAGTTTTGCGATAATGAATATTGGTTTGGTATTTCGGTTGATATTGGTTGAATACCTACAAGCTCGCCAAGCGGTCTTCTGTAAACGCTGCTTTCGGTACCTGCAAATACGTAATTATTTAATATACATAAAGCACGTATGTTAAGATTACCCAGACCGTCATTTCTTTGGGTCCAGTTTGCGCCGTTATTGTTAGAGACATAAACACCAGAACCAGAAGTCCCGGCAAAAATATTATATGAATTTACTGCTAATGATCGAACAGTCTGATTATTTAAAGAAGTTTGAGTCCAGTTTGTTCCGTTATTACTGGATATAAACACACCGTTACCATCAGAACCTGCAAACACATTATTTTCATTTACAGTTAATGAACGAACAGTTACATTATTTAAAGAAGATTTTATCCAGTTTGTGCCGTTGTTTGTTGATAAATATACACCATTAGAAATAGTTCCTGCAAAGATATTATTTCCGTTTACTGCTAATGAATAAGCACTTCTATTTAAAGAAGTTTGAGTCCAGCTTGTGCCGTTATCTGTAGATAAACGTACTCCATCAGGATAAAAACCAGGATGAGGAATACCAGAAACTCCTGCTAAGATATTATTTTCGTTTACTGCTAATGATAAAACAAATAGACTTTGTAAACCAGAATAAGACCAGTTTGTGCCGTTATTTGTAGATTTATATACACCACTGCCAGATTCAACACAACCAGCATAGATATTATTTACGTTTACTGCTAATGAACGAACATAATAATTAATTAAAGTAGTTTGAGTCCAACTTGTGCCGTTATTTGTGGATAAATATAACCCGGAACCACCTGCAAAGATAATATTTCCTTTTACTGCTAATGCCCTGACGTCTATGTTTCCCATTCCACTTGACACTTGCATCCATTGTGAATAAACATTTATAGTAAAAATTAGCAAGAGAGAAGCCAGTAATAATTCGGAGTTTTTCATTATTCATCTCCATTCATTTATTAAAACAATATAACGATAAAAATCATATATAAAAGTAACTTTTGGAGGGCTTAAGTAGTTTTATCCGACTTATACTACAAAAAATCCCGCTTTTTAAGCGGGATTTGAATAATTAACTCACATTACGCATATAACATGATTCACAGACAGGACCGAGAAACCGGTTGTACCAAATGTCTGTGTTACTAACTCACCTTTTGCCATAAAACAGGGCAGACGGTAACGTTGCGTAAGGTGAATAATTAATTTAATGGTTTCCCGCCTTCACGGGGATGACCTTCCTATACTTTTTTCCTCGTTAGTACGGAGTAAGACATAGCGAACAGTATGTCTTACCTTCCTTCGTTACACTCAGTAAGGCGTACCTTCTTTCGTTACACTCAGTAAGGCGTACAAAAATATATTAATTTTTCTTATTAATATATTTTTCAGGATCTTTCTCAAATTTCTTAATGCATGATTTGCAGCAGAAATTATATTTGACTCCGTTATGCATTACAAATACATCTTTCACAATAGGTTCACCCATCACAGGACAGTTGATTTCTTCTTTAATGTATTTCATAGGTTCTTTTTTAAACTTTGCTTCACAACCTTCACAGCAGAAAGTAAATGTCTTACCATAGTAATCAAACTTAATGCCCTGACCTTCGCCAATAGCTTCGCCTGATATAGGGCAGGTCAAAACTCCGGGTACTATTGAATCTCCACCAGCATTACCTTGTTTATTGCAGCATTTACCATCCATACTTTTGGTATCATTGGTTGATTTCATATCTCCGCAATGGTTTGAGGATTTATCTTTACAGCACTCTTTATCCTGAGAGTATGAAGATGTTGTTATTAAAGCAAATAATGCTATAAATATTGATGTTACAATTAATTTAGATTTCATTTTATAATTTAAAAAGTTTAATAAAAAGTTATTTATGTAAAATGTCTGGGATAAAATTTTGTTTAAATCCGCAGAGAAAGATTTGTAAGATAAGAATATTTACTATCCTTAATTGGTGGAGAGTATTCAGAAGTAAACCTGCTGATTAGTTCAGGATGATATCCTGTTTTAATAGAAGTATCGCAGCCAAGAGCACGAGATGTTAAATATGAATTTGTTCTATAAATATCGGTATAAAGCTCAACTCTCTGCTGAGATTCTTTCATAGTGCATTCGCAAGTTTTAGTAATACGTTCATCAAAGGTTATTTTCATTTTCTTAGCGCAGCAGTGTTTAACTGAATTAGTCATATGACAGCAGTCTTTACTCATAGTAAGTGAAGTGCATGCCAATAAATCTGAAAGATTCAGAGTTAATACTGAAACAGCTATAAGAGTTGAAAGAGATACTCTGACGAAATTTTTTAATATTACTAACATTTCTTAACAAATATAACGCAATACAAGCATAATAGTTCCGTAGAAATAAGGTATCTGGATGATTATTTCTGCAAATTTATAGGTTTGTTGCAATAAATATACTTGAGGAAACATTGCAATCTTTGTAATGAAATATTATGATTTACGCTCTAAGCAGAATTCATTGCATCAATAATTTGGATAAAATAGTTTAATTTTTTTCGGTTCTGCATTGATTTTAGAGAAAAACAATTAAAACCATAGTATTTTCATTGATTTTATCATAAAAAACAAGAATTCTTTAATTGATTGATTCTAATTTGCAGGTAGTTTACACAAATTGCTATGTTTTATTTTGTTAAAAAATTTCGGTATTCCATTTGATTTAATCACAGGAAATATTATTTTTGTTTAATTATAAATTTAATTAATATAGAATATGTCAAATTTAGGCTCACAGTTAGATGCAGTAAAATCAAAAGAAAACTTTCTTGAAAAGATTACCAGGATAATACCCGGCTATGACGGGTATGTAAACAGGGATAATTCCAGAGAGCTTGATACAATATTAAGAAATACCTTAGCAACCAGGCTTGATACTAACCACATAAAACTTAAAAATGTAACATTAACACTTTCACAGCGCGGTAAACTATTTGAGTCAGACGGCATAGATAAGATTGATAAAAAACTTCAATTGTGCGTTGCAAAATTCAAATCAGCAGCACGCGGTTACAGCGGCGCATTTGATGTTGTAAAAGTAAAAGAAGATAAACTTAACCAGCTTTACCAGTTTGATGCAAACCTACTGAATAATGTTGATGTTATTTCAGCAGCATGCTCTGATATGGATAACAATTCAAAAGCTAATGTTGATATTAAGGCTGATATGGATAAAGCAGGAGCTTTAATGGATGAGCTTATAAAATTATTTGATGAAAGAGAAAACATCCTAAATACTGTTTAATTGATAAACCAGTTTTAGTTGATTGTTAAAATAAAAAATAATATGGTGAAGTTAAAATCTTCCCCTGTTTTTGCAGAAAATTCTTCAATAGTGAATTCTATTCTGTTATTATTTTTTATTTCTTATTTTATTGTAGGGGCTGACCTGAGTAAAGAAATTGCCCGTGAACGGGGAGAGTTTAAATTTTTTGCCAGCATTCTTACCCAATCAAACACGGTTGATACATTTTCTTATTTAGACTTTTTGATTACTGATCCACCTGTAATAGGTGAGATGCAACTAATAAATATTATTCCTTCTGTAAGTAACCTAGAGGAACTTTACAGAGGAAGAGCTCCCCCAATTTTACCTTTATACATATAATATCAAAGATTTTATTACAGCGGATATATTTGCTCATTTTTTGCTTTATGAAATATGGGATATTGCTATTTATTATGGTTAACATCCTCCGTTAATCTATATTGAAGCAATATGCCAAATTGTGATGTATTGTAAATATTTTGAAGCAATATTTTTGCTGTATGTTGTCATTTGTGATTAGATGAAGAGAGAAAAGACAGAGTTACTATAAAATAGTAATGGAAAAAGATCTTCTTTGCTTTCAATATTTTCATGTATAATTTAAATAACTAACTAAGGAGAATATAATGTTTAAGACATATAGATTTTTTGCTCTATTTGTACTTGGGTGTTGTATGAGCATTAATATTTTTGCTCAGGATGACCAAACAGATACAATAGAATACAAAATAGATGAAATAGTAATAACCGGATCAAGGTTAGAGCAAAAAATAATTGATATACCATATCCTGTTATAAGAATAAACCAAAATAGCTGGATAACCAGCCGTAAAATAGGTGTACAGGATGTTTTATTAACTGTACCAGGTTTATTCCTACAACCCAGATATGGAAATCATGATACAAGAATTACAATAAGAGGGTACGGAAGCCGTTCAAACTCCGGTATTAGGGGAGTAAGAATTCTCTTAGACGGGATAGCAGAATCAGAGCCTGACGGCCAGACAAGAATCGAGGCGATAGATTTTGATGCTATTGGACGGATAGAAGTAGTGCGTGGTTACTCATCATCATTGTATGCAAATGCGCCGGGAGGAGTTATCAATTTTATGACTGATAAATTTTTCCCGGTTTCTTTTCTACAGCTTAACAATGAATTTGGTTCATATGACCTGAGGAAAAACGGCTTTAAGCTAGGCGTTAACAGTAAAAATTCAAGGTTTATGGCTTCCTATAGCTATCAGAATTACAAAGGCTACAGGCAGCATAGCCAGGAATACCAGCACAGACTTAACAGTTTGTTAGAGGTTGATTTCACTCCTCAATCAAAACTATCGGTGTATGGTTATTATGTAAATGGATTGATAAAGTTACCGGGTTCGTTAACCTTAACTCAGTACAACGAAAACGATACAATGGCAAAACCACTTTCTTTAAGCAGAGATGAAAAAAGAATTTCAAAAAAAGGTAGAGTTGGTGTAACATTACTTAGCAGTATTGAAAAAGGTAATATGAAACATACTTTGGAAGCAACTGGATATGGAACTATAAAGATATTTGACAGAACTGCAAGAACATACAGGATATTTACAAGGTATGGTATTGGCGGAACTCTTAGGTATGTTAATAAATACACTTTTGGAAGCAAACTGAAATCCAAACAACGGACAAATGAATTTACAATTGGAACAGACTTGTTTTATCAAGATGGTCCTATTAGAGAATTTAAAAATGTTGGCGGTCAAAAAGGTGATGACCTTATTGGAGTTTCAAATGAAGTTATTGCTAATGTTGGTGTTTATGCTTTGAACCAGATAGATATTATTCCTCAAAAGCTATCATTCTTGGTAAGCGGAAGATTTGACAAGGTTATATTTGATTCTAAAGATGAACTTGCAGGCTTCAGTGATACTTCAAGGATTTTTCAAGCGTTCACACCAAAGGCAGCCTTAAACTTTAAACTTACACCGCATATTGCATTATATACTTCATTTGGTTTTGGATTTGATTCACCTGCAGGAAATGAATTAGATAACCATTTATTTACATCTGATGGCGGAATGCATACAATCAATCCTGATCTTAAAGCACAAAAATCAACAAGTTTTGAGCTTGGTATAAAAGGTGAAATAGCGGGACTCAAAAAGAAATACTTTAAAAATACTTTTTTTGAAGTCTCATTCTATAACACAAAGATAGAAGATGTTATTGTTCCGTTTGTAGTGGATAACAATGTTTTTTTCAGGAATGCAGCAGTAGCAAAAAGAACCGGACTTGAAGTAGGAGTAAGCTCTGAATTAATAAAAGGCTTAACTTTCAAGGGTGCTTTTACTTACCAAAACTTTAAATATGATACTTACCTTGCAGGAAGTATAGATACTGTTGGAATTCTGACGAATGTTGATTACAGCGGAAGTAAAGAAGCATCAAATCCGGATAATTTTTTTACTGGTGAGCTTATGTATCAGCACACAATTGCGAAAAAATATACCTTATATGTTAAGTCAAATATTCAATACGTAGGCGGTATGTTTGTAAATGATGCCAATACTGACAGCTTGAAAACCGCACCATATACGCTTGTAAATGGTCAGGTGGGGATTGACTGCAACTTTGATAAATTCAGACTTGTTGCATATGGCGGATTAAACAACATAGCTGATAAAAAATACGTAGCATTTATTAACATTAATTCAGATAGAAGAGAATTTTATGAATCAGGTCCTAAAAGAAACTTTTTTGGCGGATTGACACTGGCGTATATGTTTAGATAAGTGGATTTTGAATTAATTTATGATGGCGAAGCAGAACCCCCATTTATGATTTACGGAAGAAAATATTTTTAGATTAATTTACATTTTACGAAAATTTAAAAATCGTCTCCCCACGGAACTCAAAAAAACGAGTCAGGAAAACCGGTTCTTCGATTTTCTAAAGGGGGGAGCATGAGGATTCAAGAAAATATTCCCAAACTGGAGTTTGGGAATGAGGGACAATTGATGATGCCGTAGGCATCATACATTTTTAATAAACATGAAGATATCGTACGACACCTTAGGTGTCGCACATTACAGAATAAAATCAAATAGTAAATGTTTGATGCCTACCCCGAAGGGGCTCCTCGTAGCGGTATCGGTAGATACTATCAAATTTTTCTATAATTATTGTATCCCTACGGGATTCTTTGATTTACTGAAGAAAATATTTTTAGATTAATTTACATTTTACGAAAATTTAAAAATCGTCTCCCCACTGAACTCTAAAAACGAGTCAGGAAAACCGGTTCTTCGATTTTCTAAAGGGGGGGTTGAGCGTGAGGATTCAAGAAAACATTCCCAAACTGGAGTTTGGGAATGAGGGATATACTAAGATGGGAATTATAAACTTTATTTATCAATTCTTATTTAAAAGAGAAACAATTATATTCTAAAAAATATTACACTATGAAAATATTTCTAAAGGTCTCACAAATTGCGATAATTGTATTATGTTTTTTGATCTCAGCAAGCGAATTGCACTCTCAATTTACAAATTACCGGATATTCCCATCTGGTTATAGCCAGATAGAACCAACAATATGCAGACATCCTACAAATCCACAGTTATTATTTGCAAGCGCTTATACAATATTGCTTAATTCCAGAAGCGAAGGCACTTACTTTTCAACTAATGGCGGTTTAAACTGGACTGGTAATGATGTTTGCACAGGTATCCCAATACAAAATCACGGCGGTGACCCAGGTACTGTAATAGATAAAAACGGAGTTTATATATTAACTCATTTGGGTAATATACAAACGGGTATGTTTGCGAATTTTACAACTAATCTTGGGGTAAACTGGTCAAATAATGTTACAATACAGCAGGCTGATGTTGATAAAGGTTCTCCCGGTACTGATGATGCTCCGGCAAGTCCATTTTACGGAAGAACATACCTTGCATGGACTTATTTTGTACCACCAATAAGAATAGTATTATCTTACACAACAAACAGCGGAGCAAACTGGTCTGGTATAATTAATGTAAATAACGGACTTGGTGGAAATCGTTCTTTTGGTCCTGCAATATGCGTCAATCCAACAGGAACAGTTTTTGTAACATGGGCATCAGCAATTCCAAACTCTCCCTTTTCAGAAGATTTTATAGGTGTAGCAAAATCAACAAATGGAGGCATTAACTGGAACATTGTAGAAAATGCTATAGATATTAACGGAATCAGAACAACTACACTTGCACCTTGGACAATAAGGGCAAATAGTTTTCCGGTAATTGATATTGATAAAACCGGAGGTTCAAGAAATGGCTGGATTTATATTGCAACTACAAGTAAAAATCTGGCACCAGCAGGCACTGACCCTGATATTATATTATATAGATCAACTAATGATGGCAATACATGGACTAACGGAGTTAGGGTTAATCAGGACGTTATAAACAACGGAAGAAACCAATTTTTCCCTTCTGTTAGAGTTGATGAAAACGGTGGTGTAAACATTATTTATTATGATAGCAGAAACGCAGTTGATTCAGTTGATGTATATCTATCAAGATCAACTAATGGTGGCACAAACTGGGCAGATTATAAAATAACAACAAGCCGTTTCAGGCCTCAAGCAGTATCAGGTGCTCTCGGCGCAGGCAATATGGGTGATAACTTAGGTTTAACTTCAGGCAATGGAAAACTTTATCCTGTATGGATGGCTAATTATACAGGTATATTTCAGGTATGGTCTGCAAATATTGATTATACTACAATAGGTATTCAGCAAATTGGCAATGAAATTCCAAAAGAATTTGAACTGAAACAAAATTATCCAAATCCATTTAATCCTGTAACAAAGATAAGATTTGCAACCCCCCTTAATCCCCCCTTTGACAAAGGGGGGAATGTGCGAAGCACAGGGGGGTTCACATTCCTGTCTGTGTATGATATTCTTGGTCGGGAAGTTGCAACACTTGTCAACGAACAATTACAACCCGGAGTTTATGAGGTAAATTTTGATGGGACAAATTTACCTTCAGGAATATATTTCTATGTTATCCGGTCAGGAAACTTTACTGATTCAAAAAAGATGTTGATGATTAAGTAACTTCGTTACTTAATCAGAAATCCCGATTTATCGGGAATTCTTGTAAAATAAGAATGTGGTTTAAAACCCCTCCGAAGGACTCTCAAAAAGAGTGCTTGTCATTCCCGGTTTACTCCTTTGGGGCGTATGCGGGAATGACAAAATTCAGTTAATTAAAGATTAATTGTGAATTAACGAAAACGGAAGAGCATGCCTGCCTTACTGAACGGAATGAAGGGAATGGCAGTTCAGGCAGTAATTCGAGGATTGGGATACAAAATAATTTTCAGATTTTTTTCCTGAATTCATATAAGGCGATTGCAGATGCTATTGCTACATTTAATGATTCTGAACCCGAGTAACCTTCTATCTTTACTCTTTCAAAATCCATATCAAGTAATTCTTTTGATATTCCATGCGATTCACTTCCAAAAACTAACACTGATTTAGCTGATTGACCTGATTTCGCAGATTGAATTATTTGAGTTAATGTTTTCTTAGCATCAAGAGTGAACAAATAAACTGAATATCCTTCCCGCTGCAATTTCTTTAATTCTTGAGCAAGCTCGGCATCTTCGGTAATGGTTGTATGGAATATGCCGCCTTGAGTTGAACGTATAACTTTAGGATTGTACGGGTCAGCAGAGCCATTGCTTAAAAGTATTTGCGGAATATTGAACCAATACGCTGTCCTGATGATTGTCCCCAGATTACCAGGATCATTGATCCTATCTAATGCTAAAATTATATCGTGTTCTTTGGAAGAATATTTAGTTTCTGGATGTTTTACAACACCTACAATTCCCTGTGAAGATTCTGTATCTATCAGTTTATTGAATAATTTTTCATGTAAAGGTTCAACTATAGTTCTATTCTTTGAAATTATTTTTAATATTTCTGGATGACCTTTTATGCCAATATCATTTCGTAAAATTATATATTCAAGCTCATGCGCTGAATTAAGACACTCTTCAATTAAATGAAATCCCTCAATTAAATACTTGCCATATTCATCGCGGTATTTTTTTTGCTTTAAGGAAGCGAATAATTTTATTTCGTTTGCAGTTAAGATTGTTAATACCTTATCTAATTTAAATGTTGTTGGTGACAACACCAACAACGGGGTTAAGATTGTTGTTACCTAATCTATTTTAATTGTTGTTGGTGGCTGTAAAGTCCTTTGACAAACTGCACCAGCAACTGGGTTAATTTACCTGACAGGTTTTGCTTTGTAACCTGTCAGGTGGGTTTGCCAAGATATGTAAAACAGTCAACTTGAGTTAACTTATTTTCTCGTGTAAGTAAACTTTATTGTATGCAGGCACCAAAAAATTCATACCTTTAAATCCTTTTTTCTTTAATTCCTTTTGAATAAATGTCATAACAAATCCATGGCTTATTATCAACACATCACAGTTGTTATCTTTTAAAATGTCATTCAAAAATGCTGAAATTTTGCTTTCAAATTCATTTGTAATCTCGTTTTGCTGTGTAGATTTGATCTTCAGAAATAATCCCCATAATAAAAATGGCATCTTTCGTTTTTTATTAAGCAAAGGAAGTACATCTAATTCTTTCAGATCATTAATAACAGTTACTTCATTCTTATAAACTGCTTCAGTTGTTTTTGCTGCTCTGTATAGAGGACTTGAATAACATTTTCCCCAGTTAACACCCAGTAGGTCAACATCTTTTACTTCTACTTCTGCTGTTCCGTATTTTTCGTACCACTTAAATACTTCATCATAAGAAACCAGGAACTTACCGGGATATTTTAGTTTAACTTTAAAATGTCTTAACAATCCAATTTTCAAAAGTATTATTTATTTACCAATTAGTTTAAGGAACTCATCTCGTGTTTTTTCATCAGACTTGAAACTGCCAAGCATACACGATGCCATTGCAATAGAATTTTGTTTCTCTACACCGCGCATCATCATGCATAAATGGCTGGCTTCGGTAACTACTGCCACACCTTTTGGTTCAAGTACTTTATTTATCATATCTCCTATTTGCCTGGTCATACGCTCCTGCACCTGCAGGCGTCGTGAGTACATTTCTACCATACGCGGCAGTTTACTTAAGCCAATAATTTTACCTTTAGGTATATATGCAATATGGCATTTACCAAAAAAAGGAAGCATATGATGCTCGCATAAACTGTAGAAATCGATATCTTTTACAATAACCATTTCATCGTAGTGTTCGTTGAATATCGCATTATTCAAAAGCTTTTCTACATCTTCATCATATCCTTTGGTCAGGAATTTATAAGCTTTTGCAACACGGTTAGGTGTTCTGATAAGCCCTTCCCTTTTGGGGTCTTCACCAATTTCTATAAGAATATTTGTAATGCTTTCTTCAAGTTTTTTTAGTGAATCAACATTATATTCAACACTTATGATATTATTATCATCATCTTCGGTAATATGAGAAGTTATTTTTTTATTAGGCATATAGATTATTTTTTCCCCCTGTATTCAACAGAATTATTTAAAGTTTCTCTGATTTTGATAGAATATAGTTTTCTGTTTTTTGAATTAATTTTTGATTCAATTTGATTCCAAAATGTTACTGCAATATTTTCAGTTGAAGGAAGTATCCTTTTCATAAAATCAACATCAATGTTCAGATTTTTATGATCCACCTTATTAATAATTTCATTATCAACAAGGTTTTTAAGCTCTGTAAGGTCCATAACATAACCAATTTCAGGATCAATATCCCCAGAAACTGTAATATCCATTTCGTAATTATGCCCATGCCCATTTGGATTAGAGCATTTTCCATAACGTTTTAAATTCTCGTCATCACTTAAAGCCGGATTATAAACTCTATGAGATGCGCTGAAATGAAATTTTCGGGTTATAAATATCATATTATGTGTTCCTAATTTGCTTTAGTGTAGATATATAATGAAATACAACGCTCAATATTAGCAATAAGTTCATTAAGATTAAATTCACAATTATATAGTATGTAAAATTACCAATAATAGCAGATATACAAATCAGAAAGATATGCGTACCTATTGAGAGCGAGCTTGCAAGTGTCAAAAATGGTTTATTTTGATACCAATATACATGTACATTTGAATTCTGTCCAGCCAAGTCGGGATTTCGCATTCCGCTTCCGCGAATGCTCAAAGTGCTTTGAGAAAGTTTAGAGAGAAGATATTTATCTAACAGGTAAAATAATTTATCCTGCCATCCGTAAACAAGAATAAATACATTTTGAAGGAAAGTTGTCCAATTATCCTGTTTAATTTTATCATCATCAGTTACATCTTCAAGTATTCTGTTTACAGTCTGTTTGCCTGTTGATTTGATAAAGGATACCTGATAAAAAATGAAGTAAGAGCATTGCAGCATGGATATTATCATAGAAGTAAAACCAACTAATATAACCCATGGTGTATTGAGAGTTGTATATAAATGAAAAGTAATAGCAGTAAATGAAGTAACAGTTACAATAAAATCAGAAATTGAGTCATAAAACCTGCCTCGGCGGGATTCAAGTCCTTTAGCCCTTGCAAGCGAGCCATCAACCTTATCAAGTACATTTTTGTAGAATAATAGTATTGCTCCAATTATAGCATAAAGTTTTACAGGCTGTATGATAAGGTAAGAAGCAGTAATACCAAAAATCATAGAAAGCAATATTACCTGATGAGGTGTTACTTTGGTATAATAAAAGAATTTGGTTAATTGCTTTGATGTTACAAATAAAAATGATTGCAGGTTTAGAAAGTTATTTTCAGGCGGGGTTTTTAGAGTCTTTTCGTATGAGAATTTATCAGTCAATTAGGAATTAACTGCCATTGGCAGTCAGGCGAATTAGGAATTTGAATTGAAAATACTACATCTTTTGTAATTTGACATTTGGATTTTGGACTTTGACATTTTGTTTTTTTTGTACTCCCGAAAGGACTCGAACCCTCACTGGCAGGACCGGAACCTGACGTGCATCCATTACACTACGGGAGCATATTAATTCTGAACTATATGCAAATTTAACTAAAAGTTTTGACTCATAGAATGAAAAATTATGTCATAATGAAGTGTGTTAAATAAATTACAAATTAATATAACAAGAAAATTTCCATTTTACACTTAAAATAATATAGCTAAGAGTTTATTAATGCCTGAAATGCCTAACGCCTGTTAGAACCATTGCAAGTCCGAGTTCATCGGCTGCTTTGATTACCTCTTCATCCTTAACAGAACCTCCCGGATGTATAACTGACTTAGCTCCGGCTTTAGCCGCCTCTATCACACCATCTGGAAAGGGGAAAAATGCATCTGAGGCTACTGAGCATCCTGTTAGAGCATGCCCGAATCTTTTAGCTTTATTTACCGCAAGCATGGATGAATCAACCCGAGAAGGCTGACCCCCACCGATGCCTAATGTTCTGCCATCTTTTACATAAATCACTGCATTTGATTTAGTATGCTTACATACTTTCATGGCAAAAATCATATCTTTCATTTCATCATCAGATGGTTTTCTGGAAGTAACCGTTTTCATTTCCTTCTCTATCACAACTAAATCATTTACATCCTGAACAAGCAAACCGCCTGTAACTGATTTAAGCTCCATTGAATTTACAAGCTCCGGTTTACTTATCTTAATAATACGCCTGTTCTTTTTTTTGAAAAGAAAGTTTAGAGCATCTTCATCGTAATCAGGTGCAATGATAATTTCAGTAAATATTTTATCAATTTCTTCAGCGCAAGTAATATCAAGTTTTCGGTTTACAATTACTATTCCACCAAATGGTGAAACTGTATCGGTTGAAAATGCTTTTAGGTATGCATCTTTAATATCACTGCCTATTGCCACACCGCATGGGTTAGTATGTTTTAAAATTGCGCAGGCAGGCTCGGTAAATTCATTGATAAGATTATACGCTGCATCAATATCAATAATATTTATGTATGAAAGTTCTTTGCCGTGCAGCTTTTCAAATATCTGCTGGAAACCTTTATCACCCACATTATATAACATACTGCGCTGGTGAGGGTTTTCGCCATAACGTAATTCTTCATAACCCGAAAAATAAATATCAAATATCCCACTTTTCTGTCCCGATATTCTTCTGAAATAATTTGCAATGCTGATATCATATGATGCGATGTATTCAAACGCATCTGCGGCAAGAAGTTTATTAATATCTTTTGAACCTTTTAATGATTCAATATATATATCATACTGGTTAGGGTCAACAAGAATGCTCACACTTCCAAAGTTTTTTGCTGCTGCTCTTATGAGAGATACCCCGCCAATATCAATCTGTTCAATTGCTTCTGCTTCTTTACATACTGGATTGCTAATGGTTTGTTTAAATGGATATAGGCTTACGCAAACGAGGTCAAAAAGCTCAAAATTATGCTTTTTAACTTCATTTAAGTGGTCAGGATTTGATTTATCCGCAAGAATTCCCGCAAATATGAGGTGTTGAAGGGTCTTAACTCTGCCTCCCAAAACCTCGGGAGCCTTCGTGATTTCCTCAACAGTTTTTATAGCAATACCACTATCTTGAAGAAGTTTTGCAGTACCGCTTGTAGATACTATTTCAAATCCAAGTGTAACGAGTTCTTTAGCAAACTCTACTACTCCTGTTTTATCATAAACACTTATTAAAGCTCTTTTCATTGGTTGATTAGAAATTAAATTGTTTCATTTGGTAAGAGATTGCTTCCTTAAAAGGTAAACTTCGCTATCGCTCTCACAAACTTTTTCGAGCGAATATAGTTACGCCATTAGGAAGCAATCTCATGATTAAATGCTAAATTCATAAATGGATTCCCGCTTTCGCCCCAAAAACAGGGCAGGCGGGAATGACACTATAAAGAACAAAATCAATTTATCTTTACCTTATTATTCCTTACCCTAATTCTATTTTCTTCAAAAAGCTTAATCACTTCAGAATATAATTTATGTTCAGCTCTTAAAACTCTTTTCTGCAATTTCACCGGATCATCACCTTTCAAAACTTTAACTTCATTCTGTTTGATAATAGCACCTGAATCATATACCTCATTAACAAAATGAACAGTTGCGCCTGTAATTTTTTCTTTTGCTTTTAAAACAGCTTCGTGCACGTGAATGCCGAACATTCCTTTACCGCCAAATTTTGGTAATAATGCAGGATGTATATTAATTATTCTGTTACGGAATTTTTTTATTATAACAGGACTAAGCATTTTAATATAACCGGCAAGAAGTATAAGATTAATTTTGTAATTCTTCAGCTCACCAAGAATAGTTTTGGTAAAATCTTTTTCAGTTTTAAATAATTTTTGCGACAGATGTATAAAGGGGATATTAAATTTAGCAGCCGTTTTTAAAGCACCTGAAGATGAATTATTACTTATTACTAAAACAACCTTAGAATTAATTTTGCCTGAAAGTGAAGATTTAATAATTGCTTTTAAGTTTGAGCCGCTTCCGGAGGCAAAAACACATAAATTCAAACCCAATGTTATTGAAATTTTATTGATTTTAAGCAAAAATAACCATAAATGTATAAAGAATCAATTAATTTATTGCTAAATTTGAACAAAATCCATATATTTGTAATCTTTAATATCATATTATACCAGATAAGGACAAAATATCATGAAAAAGGGAACGCACCCGAAATATATGAAATGTGACGTAATCTGCAACTGCGGTGAAAATCGCGGAGTTTTATTTACAACACGCTCAACAGTACCACAAATGAAAGTGGAAATTTGTTCGCTATGCCATCCGTTTTTTACAGGCAAACAGAAATTAGTTGATAGTGCAGGACGTGTTGAGAAGTTCAACAGGAAATTTGCTAAGAAAAGAGCTGTTACTGCTGATGTTGTTAAAACGGAAGAAGTAGTTTCATAATTCATATCATACCTGATAAGCAGGTATTAAAAATTACAATTATTTTATGATCCTCAAATTACAATTCGAAATATGAATATCTGTATATTTGAGGATCTTTTTATTCACAAGTTAGCGCCCTTAAACTATTTAAGAGATACATCCAGTCTTATCTGCGGTGTGAATACGCTGCAAGAAAAGATAGTTAATTACTACCCAGGTAAAGTTAGCTTAACTTTTCATGCAAGGAAGTATATTGCCCAATACTGCAGGGAAGAATTCCCAAAGGCTAAAATAAACGAACTTGCCGATAGCGAATACATTTTCTTCAATTCACGTGTATTATTCAATGCAGAAAATTTAAAAGCCATTACAAAACTTTTCAAAAAAGAAAACAATACAGCTATTATTCAGGATAAAGCTATAGTAGCTTTTCATCTTTCAAAGGAAAAAACTTTACAGTACAGGGAAGTCATCAATAATGAAGATGATAATCTTATATCATATGCTGATGTTGAATGGCTTGCTTTAAATAAAATTGAAGTTGATAATTACAGGCTAATAAACGATCCCTCTGATCTTATCCTTTACAACGAAGAAGAACTGCAGTATGATTTGGGTAGGCTGATTAAGGGTAAAAAAAAGCTGCATATTGGCAAGAAATGTAAAATCTCAAAAAATGTTGTTTTTGATACATCAGACGGCAAAATATTCATTAATGATAATACTATTATTGAGCCGTTTACTTTTGTAAAAGGACCAGTTTATGTTGGAAAAAATTGCACCATACGCTCAGGCACGCAACTGTATGGTCCGGTCAGAATAGGCGGCTCATGCAAGGTATCCGGAGAGATAACCTGTTCAATCCTGCACAGGTTTGTTAATAAGCAGCATTATGGTTTCCTTGGGCATTCATATTTATGTGAATGGGTAAATCTTGGTGCAGGAACAACTACCAGTAACTTAAAGAATAATTATTCTAAGATAGTACTGAATATAACGGGTGAGAAGATAAACACAAATTCAATTTTCCTTGGCAGTATAATTGGCGACCATACTAAAACCGGTATTATAACAATGCTGAATACAGGCACAATAGTTGGTGTATCAGCAAATCTATACGGAGCAGGATACCATAATAAAATAATTAAATCTTACACATGGGATGATGCAACTGCAAATGAGAATATTGCATATGAGCTTGATAAGGCTATCAGTACTGCAAAGACATCAATGAAAAGAAGAAATGTTGATATGACCGAAGATTATGAGAAGATGATGAGGCATGTATATGAGATGAGGGATGATAACCAAATATAATTTTGTATCCACACAGTCTCTAACGAAGTTAGGACTTTGCGAAAGATTATATATTTCACTTAGCAGAGTCCCCTGCGGGAGACTCTGCTAATACAAAGATTTCTAATCCCCATTTACAAAGGGTTAATTATTTTTCGTATTTACAGAGTCTCTTTCGGAGAAAGGACTCTGTGAGAAATTAAGTACATTCTGGCGCAGAGTCCCCTGCGGGAGACTCTGCTAATACAAAGAATCCCCATTTACAAGGGTTAATTATTTTTCTTAACAATGAAAATCTCAAACAAGACAAAAAAAATAGTTGATGAGCTGTATGAGTATTCAGGCAATAAGCTTAAGAATATTCATGAACTCGAAATATTAATTGAATTAGCGGAAGTTTCTGAGAAGGGAAAGCTGTTCTATGATATACAGTTCACAGCTAAATATCTCAACGGACTTGGCAAGATATTACAAAGCAATGTATCACTTACAACACAAAATAAACCTAGTACCAATGGAAAGCCTACACCTACAGCCGAGGAAGCGCGAGCTAAGATAATGGCTGAATATAAAACGAATATGCTGAAATTCACAAACTACCTTAAAGACCTTTTGCTTGAAGCTGATGAGGCAACACAAAAGGAAATTGAAGAAAAATATTTAATACTTTCCCGAACAGCTATGGTCAATTTAACAGCACTAATATATGACCTTAGCTGGTTAAAAAGGTATTATAATAGTAAGAGATAATTATTTTGTTTTGTACCCATAGAGTCTCTTTAGGGAAAAGGACTCTGTGAGATATTAAGTACATTCTGAAGCAGAGTCCCCTTCGGAAGACACTGCTAATACGTTAAAGCAGCAAACCCCAATTGTAAATAAATGGCAATCAAGATTCAGGATTAAACAAAGAACCTCGAATATTGAAATAATAGTCCCCCCTTCAATTGAAGGGGATGAAAAACTCAAATATCGGTTCAGTGCAGATTATTCAATTAATTATAATGTATTAAATATCTCAGTCGGGAGTTTGTTTCTGATAATAAAGAAAGGACATTCAATAATTGAATGTCCTTTAAATTTTAAAACAATCCGTAATTCTTTTAAAAAAAATTAACCGCCAATAACTTCCAGAACTTTAAAATCGGGTTCTTCCATCTTTGAAAAGCTGTAACGTTTTTCTATAGTAGCGCGGTTAATTTCATCAAGCACGCTAATCATCATATCGTATTTAGCTTTCCTGTGGAACTTAAGAATCATAATCATATCTTTATTTGCAGTTCCCCAGCCTTCAAGGTACTGCTTTAGCTGTGATAAATTTACTTTTATAGGCTGCTCCTCGGTACCATCTGATTTCCCTTTTGAAAGCCCTATATTACCTTTTTCAGAGATTCTTATGAAAACAACATTACCCATATCCACTTTAACGGTTGATTCGGCATCACCTTTAGGAAGATTTATCTGCATAACCTGTGGCTGGTTTAATGTTGATGTCATAATAAAGAATGTGAGCAAAAGCATGATAACATCAACATACGGTGTCATATCAATATGAAACCCTACTCGTTTTCGGTTTTGCCATTTATTCTTTTTCCGGCCCCGCTGCTCGCCGCCATCTGATTGTTCAACACTTGCCATTATTAATTTCTCCTATACTATTTAGCATTAACTATTTAGTAATCAATAGTTTTAAAAATAGTAAAAACTTAAAATTTAAATACTGTAAATGAAAAATACTAATACTACATTTATACAAACTTCATCAATTCACTAACATCAAATATTTACTTATTCTCTTTTTCGTCTGTTTCAAGATCTGTAACAAAAGCGAATCTGGTATTTTTAGTTTCCTTTAAAATTTCCATTAGATCCTGTACTATACCAATATCTGCATCTTTATCTCCTTTAACAACAATTCTTAGGTCTTTACCAACATTGCTTTTTGATGATAGCCTGAAATCAATCAATAGTTTCTTGAACTTTTCTCTATCCTTAAAAACAACAATTGGTCGTCCTATTTCACCTTTATCATTCAGGTTTTTGGGATCTGTCCAACCGGGCTGTGTAGTGCTATCATGGTGATATGCGGCAAGTCCGATAGGATCACCAAGTACATCTTCTCTAACCTTGATATTATCAACATCCGCAAAAATATCACCAGACCTGTTGATAACAAGTGTCATAACATTCCTTTCAGGCAGCTTTGTTGTATCATTACCTGAGTTTGGAAGATTAACCTGAATATCTTCTGCTAATTCTGCTTTGAACTGTGCTGTTAAGATAAAGAAGGTTAATATAAGCATGATAACATCCACATATGGAGTCATATCAATGGCTTGTGCCCCGCGTCTGCGTTTTTTAACTGCTGACATATTACTCTACCTTTTTATACTAATTTTTTTCAGTAAATAGTTTCTTATAAATTAAATCATTTAACATGATATAATTTTACTTTGTTTAATGTTACTTTGTTTTAACAGTTAATATCTGCATAATATTGTAAGTAGCTTCATCAATCATATATGTGAAGTTACTAACTCTTGTTGAAAAGTAGTTATAACCGATAATAGCAACAATAGCACCAAAGATACCAAAAGCAGTATTGATAAGTGCTTCGGATATACCTGTAGAAAGCTCGGTTGCATTAGGAGTACCAGCGGTAGCAAGTGCCTGGAATGAACGTATCATACCAAGTACAGTACCAAAAAGACCCACGAGCACAGAAATTGATGCAATAGTTGAAAGTGCGATAAGATTTCTTTCTAAAAGAGGAACTTCAAGCATCATCGCTTCTTCGATAGCTCGTTGGACTTCAGTCATTTTCTTTTCGCCGTCTATAGGATCATCCTTAACGATGTTATACCTTTCTAATGCCAGCCTAAGTACATTAGCCATCGATCCCTTTTGCTTATTGCACTCTGCAATTGCTCCATCTATATCGTTATCCATAACAAGTGTCTGGACTTTTTTAACAAACGGTTCAACTGGTCCGCGTCCTCTTGCTTTGCCAAGGGATAGCTGTCTTTCGATAATGAAAGTTACGACCATAATACTAATGGTCATAAGTACAGTAACAACATATCCACCCTTGTATATCTGTCCGAAATAATTTATGGGTGTTCCTGATACTGTATCTCCGCCCTTAAAATTATTCGGGCTTCCAAAAACAAACTGAAAAACTGCAAATGATACAATATAAGCAACAACAAGGACGACTGTGATAAAAACGGATTGTTTCATAGTTAAGTTATTCCTCCAATAGATTTTTGAGTTTCATTATTTTTTCTTAAGCTGAAAATGATGCTACAGCTTCTATTTCCGAAGGATGCGTATCGAAAATGAGACTGAGCTTTGTTATTACAAATAAATTTTCTATATTTTTATTTAGCTGGCAAAGTTTTACTTTACCTTCTCTTTTAGTATAATTTGCGTGTGCAGAAATAAGGACTCCCAAGGCTGAACTATTAAGATACGCTACCTCGCCCAAATCAATTACGAGTTTCAGATTAGCAGCTTCGGATAATTTTTTTATAGTATTTTGCAGTTCATCAGTTTCATCACCGCCAACAAAATTTCCTTTTAGCTTAATGACTGCAATTTTTCCGTCCTGTAAAAATGTTTCTTTAATGTATGAACTCATATTTTTATAGCAGTAGAATTATTACAACAGTTGATATTATTAATTTGTAATGTATCTGGCAAAGATATATTGAATTTTTATTATTTGCAATCAAATATTGGGATTTATTATATAATTTTAAAGAGAATAAATATTACCCAGTTAGTAGAAATAATTAGTAATTTTCAGGTATTTATCAAAAAATCAAAGAAAAATTATCATTTATTTTAAAACGGATAGAATTTTCTCGTTAATTTCGCTGATATTGCCTATACCATATATATCAAAAACTGCAGATTTCTTGCTATAATGCTCTTTTACTGGGGCAGTTTGCTCTTTATAAACTTTAAGCCTGTTTTTAATTGTTTCCTCAGAATCATCTTTTCTTCCCCGCCCAAGCATTCTTCTAAAAAGCTCGCAATCATCAAGAATAATATTTATTACTTTTGCAGAACCATATCCAAGAGATGTCATTATTCTATCTAACTCCCTTGCCTGCTCTAATGTTCTGGGAAAGCCATCAAGTATAAAGCCATTTTTAGAATCTTCGGATGAAATTGCATCTTCTATTATACCAACCATTACATCATCCTGAACCAGATTGCCTGTATCCATAAATACTTTGGCTTTTATACCAAGTGGAGTTCCATCTGTGCAAGCTTTTCGTAATATTTCACCGGTTGAAAGGTGCTTTAGTTTCAATTTTTGAGCAATTAGTATCGATTGTGTTCCTTTGCCCGCTCCGGGTGGCCCAAGTATTATCAAGTACATTATAAATAAACAGTAACTTACTAAATTTATGTTTGGAAATTAAACAAATTTAGTGAAAAATATATTAAAAGAAACTGTTTAAAAAATACAAATTAAAAAAGGAAAACCGTTGTAGTTAACCGGTCTTTATTTTCCCTCAATAACAATGCATTGAATATTATTTGCTCAATGTGTAAATTGAGAGATTATTTTAAAACTATATATATGGGAATCATTAATGAAAGCTAAATTTGTAACCTTCATCGTTTTGGCAGTATTCTGGTCGGGGGCAATTGTTATTCCTTCATGCGGTAAGAAGGATGAAACAACAACCACAATTGATACAAACAAAACAAACCAACAGCAGCAGACTATTCAGCAGAATACCGAGCAGCAGCAGACAGTAAAGAAAGATTCAGTTAAAACTGACATTACAAAAAAAGAGGAAGACAAACTAAAGGAAGAAGATAAACTAAAGTTAGAAAAGAAAGAAGAAGAAAAACTAAAGTCAGGAAAAAAAGAAGAAGTAAAGAAGGAACAAGTTCCTTCAGTTGATTTTTCAGCAACATTCTCGAAGAAATGCGCTAAGTGCCACGGCAAAGATGGATCCGGTAAAGTTGAAGGTGTTCCAAGCCTGAAAAGAGACTTGACTAAAGATAAAAGTGATGGCTTACTGAAGCAAATTATAGAAAACGGTAAAAAAGGTAAGACCGATGACGATGAAGATATGCCCTCATTTAAAAACAAACTTACACCAGAAGAAATTGATGCTGCGGTTAAGTATGTTAAAGGACTTTGAAACGTGAAATGTGAAACGTCAAACTTCCTCTGCTGATGCAGTGTAAGTCAAAGAAAACAAATAACAAATATTTAAAGAAATTATATGGATCCTTCGTTTATACTATAGGATTCGAAAAAGGAGAAAAAAATAATGATGACATCAGAGCAGCTAACAAAAGAATTAGAAAGAATTCTTGAAGAAAAAAGCATTCTTAAACATCCATTCTACCAGAAATGGAATGAGGGTAAATTAACAATTGGCGAATTGCAGGATTACGCAAAACAATACTATCATTTTGTCAAGCACTTCCCCATGTTCGTTAGCTCGGTACACTCAAACTGTATGGATACCGATACACGCAGAATGCTTGTTGAAAATATTGCAGATGAAGATGGCTACAAAACAGGTATTAGTGACCATCCAACTTTATGGATGAACTTCGCTAATTCACTTGGAGTAAGCCGGGAAGAAGCTGAAAATGTTGCAATAGTTGATGAAGTGAAAAATTCTATACAGGGATTTTATGACCTGTGCAGAAATGAAGATTACCGCGTTGGCTTAGCAGCATTATTCGGTTATGAGAAACAGATCCCGGAAGTATCACAGGTTAAGATTGATGGTTTGAAGAAATTCTATAATATAGATAGCGAAAAAGCATTAGAGTTCTTTGTTGTTCACCATGTTGCAGATATTTATCACAGTAAATCAGAGCTTGATGCAATTATTGCATGCTGCAAATCAGATGATGACCAGAAGAAGGTCTTAAATGCAGTAGAAAAATCCGCCGGCTTATACTGGCAGATGCTTGATGGCGTTTATGTGAATTGATCCGAAAGGCAAAAGTAAAAAGTAAAAAGGCAAAAATGATAAATAGACCTGTCAGGTTTCTAAAACCTGGCAGGTTTTGTTTTACAGAGATAAGACTTAAATCCCTTTAAATTAATTAAAATCTGACTATATTTGTAGAAATTTTTCCCCCGTTCCCCAGTTGTTGGTGTTGTCACCAACAACTGGATATTCACAATGTAAAATAACAATTGCTTCTTGTAGAGACGTCCCGCCGGGACGTCTTTTTATTTATCATAGAATTTTCTCATCCCCAATCCAGTATAGAAATGCTATTGATAGTGATGCTTTAGCTTCGAATGAAAGGACTTTTTGTAAAACTGAATAAATAGATTCTTCACTACGTTCAGAATAGTAGCTTTAAATTAAGTAAAATCTAACTATATTTGTAGAATTTGGTGAAAAAACTTACATATATATTCGGTTTGGCTGCCGCATTGATAGCTTTTAGTGTGTATTTAATGACACTTGCCCCAACTGTATGGTTTATTGATAGCGGTGAGCTTGCCGCCGTTGCCACAACACTTGGAATTGCACACCCTACAGGCTATCCCCTATTTACTATAATAGGGCATATTTTTTCAATTCTGCCAATTGGCACAAGTGAAATTTACAGGCTTAATCTAATGAGCTCGTTTTTTTGCGCATTGGGAATATTTATGTTCTTCCTGTTAATGAGATATTTATTATCAAGTGGCGAAAATATAACTGCACTTACTGAGAAACCAGTCTTAAAAGTATCAGATAAGAATAAAAAACAAACAAAATCCCTTTCGGCAGCTTTAAAAGAAAAATTAATTTCGCTGCCTGATATTATAGTATATTCAGTTGCGGGATTTGCATCACTTGTGCTTGCATTTTCCAAAACATATTGGGGCTCGGCAAATTCCGTTGAAGTATATCCGATACATGTATTTTTTCTGGTATCTCTTATGCTTGTTTTCCTGAAAGCAATATTTGCAACTAAAAGGAATATTACTGAAGGTACATTACTGAGAAACCAGTCTTACATAACACAGAATAAATATTACCTTTTATTCGCATTCCTTCTCGGTCTTTCGTTCACAAATCATTTGACAACAATACTATTAGCACCGGCTTGTTTAACTTTATTTTTTTATACTAACCTCTATGATAAGCAAAGGTTATACAGGCTGCTTGGGTTTATGGCAATTTGCTTTGTAGTAGGATTTTCGGTGTATCTCTACCTTCCAATTCGCGCAAATATGAATCCAACATTCATCTGGGGAAATCCGTATAACCTCGAAAGGTTTTACTGGCATGTAACAGGTAAGCAGTTTTCAGTTTGGATATTCAGTGCAAAAGGCTCAATTCCGGCTTTTCTTGTTTTAACAGGAGCAACTGTAGGTATATCAATTTACGGACTTATAAAACAGAAAACTATAAATAAAAATCTTCATTTCATTTTCTTTATAGTTATTTGTGTTCTTGGATATCTTTTTATATCAGGCTCGGCACAGATTGTAATTGACCAATTCAAAAAGTTTTCTGCATCACTTTGGGGTGAGTTCGGCACTGGACTTGTACTGCTATCTATACCCGGTATTTACTATCTCTCACAAATCAACACAAGATTATTCTACTTTACTTTCCTTACTTTTTTCAGTTGTGTATTCTATTCAATTAACTACGATATAAACGATATATATTCATACTTCCTGCTGGCATATATAACGCTTGCCTTATGGATAGGTTTCGGAGGAGTTTTTATATATACACAATTGGCTAAGTTCCTTAAATCAAAATTTCAAAAAGAAGTGTTTGGTATAGCAATAGTATTACTTAGTCTGGTTGCGTTAAATACCAATTATGCATTAAATGATGAAAGTAAAAATCGCTATGTTGAAGAGTTCACGATGAATGTCTTTAAAAATGCAGAGCCTAACAGTATAATTATATCATCACAGTGGGATTTCTGGGTATCTGCAAGCTGGTATTACCATTTTGTTAAGAACATTAGACCTGATATTGTTGTTATAGATAAAGAGCTATTAAGAAGAAGCTGGTATTTTAAATTCTTAGAAAATAATTACCCCGAAGTTTACAATAATTCAAAAGCTGAAATAGAAAGATTCCTGCCGGAGTTGTATAAGTTTGAGCATAATATTCCATACGATACCAAAAGTATAATGAAGCTATTCGAGGAAATGATGACAAGTTTTGTGAAGAATAATCCAAATCGCAGGTCATATATCACATGGGAAATAGAACAGAATAAAAACGAACCGTTTGCACAGGATTTCGTAAGGATTCCCGATGGGCTGCTTTTCAGGATGGTACAAAAAGAAATGTTTAAAAATGGTCTGGTTGATGATTATAAAATATATGATTTTGCATTTACTCCTGTAGCCCCAAAGGATTATTACTACGAAACATTAATGCGGTCTTATGCAATGATGCTTAGCGCATCGGCTTCATACCTTCTATCCATTGGGAGAACAGAAGACGCAAAGAAATATATTGAGCTTGCATTGATTGCAATGCCAAACTTCCCGCAGGCAATAGAGCTAAAGAAAAAACATAACCTATAGAGTTAAACTTGTAAAGTTACAGACTATAATATCTAAATTGAAATATATACTTCTATTTTTATTCTATATTCCTTTTTCATTATTTTCGCAAAACGGGATAGATACATATAACAGTGAATTAACTGGACTCAAAACTGAACTGAGCTCAACCACGAGCCAGGAAGACCAGTCAGGAAAACCAGTCAGGAACCTGAGAGACCAGGCTTACGAGTCAGCGGGAATCCGTCCCTTCGGGAGCAAACCATTCTTAAATGATTCACTTCAAAAGCAATTTGATGATAATGCACAGAAGATCGATTCGATGGATATTAAAGTTACAAGTATAATTATCACAGGTAACAAGATTACAAAAGATGAAATAATTTTGCGTGAAATGAGCCTTAAAAAAGGCGGCAAGTTCACATTAAAGAAATATTCCGATGACCTGCAGAATATATATAACCTTGCTCTTTTCACAAAAGTTGATATAATACCTGTACCTATAAGCAATAATGAAATTGTTCTGAATGTTGAAGTACAGGAAAGATGGTATATCTTACCATTACCATCTGCGGGGATTGAAGAAAACGAGTGGAAAAAAGTTTGGGTTAGTATGAACTTAAGGTGGGATAATTTCAGGGGAAGAAATGAAAGCCTGAATGCAGGTTTTAGGGTGTTTTATAACCCATCGATAAGCCTTAGATATTATGTGCCATGGATAGGTGATAAACTGCATTTGTTTATGGGTATTGGCGGCTCATGGCAAAGACAGCGAAACAAAAGCCTTGAGGCAGTCGGTAAACAGAGTGGTTCAAACACAATAGCTTACAACGATAGCAATTATGATAATATTAAGTATAAAGCAGAAATTACATTAGGAAGATATTGGGGAAAGAATTTTTCAGTATTTACAAATCTTAAATTTAACCATCTGCGTGTTACACAGTATGCTCCGGGCAGAACAGTATCTGAAAACGGGGTTGACAGGTATTTTGTTTTTGGCGGAGGAATTGCATGGGATAGCCGCGATGTATATGAGTATGCAACAAAGGGGTTGTATTCCAGAATGATGTATGAGAGATATGGATTTATGGACGCTGTTATAAACTTTGGCAGGTTTTCATTTGAAAATCAAAGCTTTATACCAATACCCTTTTCAAAAAAATATTATATAACATTAGCATCAAAGCTATATACAAGCCTGGCAGTTGGTGCCGTAATACCTGTTTATCACCATGAAAACCTTGGATACGGCGAAGATTACGTTCGCGGATGGAAAGGGAAAACTTTTGAAGGCGATGATATATTTACTATATATAATGAAATTAGAATCCCCATTATAAAACCCCGATACATTAAAGGTAGTGATGTTTTTATTGTTAAAGATATTCCAATAGTAAAAAATCTTGATATTAGGCACGGATTATACTTTACTATTATTTATGATATAGGTACAGTTTGGTATAAAGATGAACGCATTTCAAAAAAGAGATTTTATTCAGGTGCAGGTATTGGCATAAATATCATTGCACCGCTTGGTTATGTGTTAAGGGTTGAATGGGAATTCAGACTTGGCAAGCCTACAGTAGGGCAGGTTGGTTTTAGTTTATCAGCTAAATTTTAAACAATGGAATATTACTACACTCCAAAGCAATATATTTCATCAGGCTCATTAACAATTGTTGATGATGAGGCAAAACATTTGGGCAGAGTGTTACGCAAGCAAACAGGCGAAGAAGTATATGTTACCGATGGTGAAGGTAACTTGTATAAGTCTAAAATTAATGTAATTAACAAGCAGATTATAGAGTGCAGTATAATTGAAAGCTATCAAAACTTAAACGAGCCAGTAATTAAATTAAATTTATATCAAAGCCTTATAAAGAATCCGGATAGATTAGAATTTTCTATAGAAAAATCTGTTGAGCTTGGAGTGCACTCTATTCATACAGTAATTACTGAAAATACTATAAACAAAACCACAAATAAAACCATGCGCTGGCAGGCAATTGCCCTATCCGCTATGAAACAATCGCAGAGATGTTATCTTCCAAAAATAAATGAACCGGTATCGTTTTCTGATGCAATATTGAATGCAAAAGGTGAACTAAAATTGATTGCAGATGAAAAAGATACTCCTGGTAAAATTAATATAAAAGATGTTGCAGGAAACCATAGTTCAATTGATCTTTTTATCGGTCCCGAAGGCGGCTTTACAAATGATGAAGTAAATCTTGCAGTATTAAATAATTTCAGAATACTGAATTTGGGACGCAGGAAATTTCGGAGCGAAACAGCATCAATACTTTGCACCGGATGGCTGCTTTGTAGTTGAGTAATCAACTTTTTATTATTATACTTGCAAAATAATTTAATATTTAATGAATAATAACTTCAGAAAAATTGTTGAATCTAAATGGTTCCAGAATTTCATAATTCTGGTAATTATTTTAGCGGGAATTGTTGTCGGACTAGAGACTTATCCGGCAATCATGCAGGATTACGCAAGCCTGCTGCACATGATAGATAATATCATTCTATACATCTTTGTAATTGAAATAATTCTCAAAATTGCTGCCAAAGGAACCAAACCATGGGAGTATTTTTTAGACGGTTGGAATATTTTTGATTTCCTGGTAGTAGCTGTTTGTTTTCTGCCATTTGGAGGTTCTTATGTAGCCGTTCTTCGTCTTGCAAGGATACTACGTGTATTCAGACTTGTTACTTCAATGCCAAAATTGCAAATCTTAGTTGGCGCACTGTTAAAAAGTTTTCCTTCAATGGGTTATGTGGGTTTACTGCTATTTATACTATTCTACATTTACTCAGTTCTTGGAACGTTCATGTTCGGGCAGAATGACCCAATACATTTCGGAGATTTGCAGGTATCTATGTTGACCTTGTTTAAGACCATTACTCTTGAAGGCTGGATAGATATCATGAATATACAGATATATGGTTCTAACCTTGTTGGGTATGTAGAATTCCCTCTAATGGCAAGAACACCTTCAGCACATCCAATTGCCGCTCCAATATATTTTATTAGTTTCATACTTCTTGGCACAATGATAATGCTCAATCTTTTTATTGGTGTAATAATAAGCGGAATGGAAGAGACCAATCGTGAAGAAAAGGTAAAAGAACTTAAAAAGATCAGGGCTGAATTTCATGGATTGAGTCTTGAAGATGAGATCAACTTAATTTCAGAGGATTTAAACAACATAAATGAAAACCTGAAACTGCTAAAAACTAAGCTGAATACAGCAACAGAATCTACTAAAACAGAACTTTAATTTTTATTACTTCAGCCAAACATATAAAAAAAAATTGTGATGGTAAGTTGTGAGACCTTTAGGAATGAAGTAAGCAAATAATTCTAGTTTTATTAGGGAAAATATGGAAGTGGAACAATTTGGAATTGGAATTTAATACCAGTTTGCAGGTCTATTAATAATATAGCCGTCTGGCTTTGTTACTTTATCGGATAGTAAGGAAATTTTAAATACTTTTTCTTTTAAATATTTAACACCTTGGCAAGAAGCTTTTAAATCAAATGAAGAACGTTTTGGTGGGAAACAGGCTATACTAATATATTGGGGAAATTTATCCTTACCGCTTCTATAGCGGGTATTAAATCACTGTCAGCACTCACTATATAGGCACATTCAACATTGCCTTGAAAGGCATCGACTAAAAGTTGTGTTGCTAAATTGACATCTGTTCTTTTCTCTACTGGATAGGTGTAGTGTTGCCCTGATGTTCTGTCAAAAGATTGCTTTACTTGATAATTGCCATAGTATGTCTTAATTTTCGGCTGCATGGCTAATGCTTCTAAATAATCGTTTTGATGCTTTTGTTTTTTAGCATTTCCTTTGATCCTTGCAGTAAAGTACATAACCCAAATCAAATCTTGGTATGGTCTTATTGTATTTTCGGCTAATTTTTGATAATTTAACCACCTATAATCACCATAACCATTATATTTAACAGCATCACATAAACCGTGATACACATTAAAACCATCAATATAAAATATTGTTTTTAGAATAATTTATCGGACTCCTATTAATAGAAAAACCTCACCTTACGGTGAGGCTTGGCTATAGATGCTATCCATAGCGATGTAAACTGTTACAAATATACATACACATTTTTAATTAGTCAAGTTCATTATGTTAATAATATTTAACATCTAAGTACAAGACATTTTTACAATAAAGATTGGAATAGCAATAAATGTATGAAACCGCTTCAGAAGTCCTTCGGACTTCTGATCGGCATCGGTAAAATATCAGAATATTCTATTGTACTTAGGGAAAATGTTAAATCTTCTTATTAACATTGAAATTTTTGGCTATTAAGCATATATTTGTTATTAAATTTTAAACTATTCAAATAAGCAACAAACATTTAATAAGAAACTTTTAAATTTATGTCAGAAATTCTGCTGAATGTAGAGAACCTCAAAAAGTTTTTCCCTATTAAAAAAGGGCTGCTTTCAAAAACCGTAGGCTATGTTAAAGCTGTGGATGATGTTTCATTCAAAATAAACAAGGGAGAAACACTTGGTTTGGTAGGTGAATCAGGCTGCGGAAAAACAACCATTGGCAGATCGTTATTAAGACTGATAGAACCAACAGGCGGTAAGGTTATTTTTGATGGTAAAGATGTAACCGCAATGAACAATAATGACCTTAAGACTTTAAGGAAGGATATACAGATAATTTTTCAGGACCCATATTCATCACTGAACCCAAGGATGACAGTTGGCGGAATGATAACAGAAATATTAAAATACCATGATATAGCAGAAGGAGAAAAAGCAGATAAGATGGTAATGGATTTGCTAGAGAGAGTTGGACTATCAAAGCTTCATGCAAGAAGGTATCCCCATGAATTTTCAGGCGGGCAGAGACAAAGAGTTGGTATCGCAAGGGCGTTATCTGTCGAGCCAAAATTTATAGTATGCGATGAACCTGTATCAGCGCTTGATGTATCAATTCAATCACAGATAATTAACCTGCTTCAGGACCTGCAGAAAGATATGGGTTTAACATATTTATTTATATCTCATGATTTATCGGTAGTAGAGCATATAAGTGATAGAGTTGCTGTTATGTATCTTGGACAGATTGTAGAAATTTCAGACTGCAAAGATCTATATGCCGGGACAAAGCATCCGTATTCACAGGCATTGCTTTCTGCGGTGCCAATACCCGACCCTAAGCAAAAACGCCACAGGATAATATTAACAGGAGATGTACCTTCACCTGCTAATGTGCCAACGGGCTGTTACTTCCACCCAAGGTGTCCACAGATAATCAAAGGCGAATGCGAGCATATCAGACCGGTACTTGCATCACTAAATCAAACAAGCCACGAAGTTAAATGCCTGCTGTATCGAGAAAGCTATCCGACAAAGGATGTAAAGGCAGCGTAAATATTAGTTTGTTGTTGCTGATAACTTATACATTACGAAACTGGAGTTTCGTAATGAGGTGAAATCTCGTTTTATAAGAGGGACTTAAGAGATTAATTAATTATTCTTACCTAATCCCAATGACTGTAAAACTTCTAAATCTATACCACGATTTGAACAGCATTGGGCTAACATTCCATCAATAACTACGCTTGGTAATGAATTAATTTTGTATGTTTTACTTTTCTTCAATGCTTCCGTACTATCCTTAACGTTTAAAACTTCTATTTCACAGCACGAGCAAGCTGCTTCTTTTATTTTTGTTACCTGCTCATCACAAACCGGACAGCCAGCAGTAAATATTTCTATTTTTCTCATTTTTAATTCTAATTTATTTTTTTGAAATTGATTTTATAATTGAACAATTTTCTATAGTTCCTGATTTAGGACATATCCTTAATAAAGATTTTAATTTCTTAGTTAATTGATTATATATTTCTAATTTTTTTTGTATTTCATCAAGTTTTTTTTCTGTCAATTCGTATAAATCTTCACAGTCATCAAATTTTAAAATATCTTTAATTTCTTTAAGAGTAAAACCTAATTCCTTAGCTTTTTTTATATAATTGATTCTATCAATATATTCATTTGTATAAACTCTATGCTTAGAATACTCACTTTTAGGTTTAGGAATAAGTTTTAAATTCTCATAATACCTAATTGTTTGAATGTTTACGTCTGTTTTTTTTGCTAATTGTCCGATTGTCATATTACAAATATAATAGCTGTAGTATAGTATAGGGTCAAGGGTAGAAATTAATCCACATTCTTTATTTAATAATGTCAGGAAGATTTATTGAAATAATACAATTTATACATTACAAAACTGGAGTTTCGTAATGAGGGGAAGATAAAAAAATAAAATAATCTTCAAGTAGAGACATCCCATCTGAACTCAAAAATAAGTAAGGCGTACCTTTAGGAAAACCAGTCAGGATGGGATTTATCAAATATTTATTTTTTTTTATTTTTCGGCATAGACTGTGATGCTGTATATACCATAGCCTGAGCTTATGAATTGTTTAGCTTCGTCTATTGTCATATAGTCCAATAATATCTTGTCAGGGATAACTATTAATTTTTCTTTCTGCACTGATACATTTTTAAAACCTGCATTTTTTACAATGTTTAGGTATTCATCTTTCTGTACTGCGCCTGATACACAACCTGCATACATAGTTGCAGCAGCTTTTAATTGTTTAGGAAGCTCACCTGTTAACACGATATCACTAATTGAAAAATGTCCACCAGGTTTTGTTATTCTGTATATTTCCTTAAACGCATTTGCTTTGTTTGGTACTAGGTTAAGCACACAATTGCTTACCACTACATCAGCGGTATTATCCGCTAATGGCATATTTTCAATTTCAGAAAGGTGAAATTCAACATTTGTATATCCAAGTTTAGCAGAGTTAGCTTTGGCTTTATCTATCATTGCCGGTGTCATATCTATTCCTATTACTTTTCCTGTATCCCCTGTTTCGGCTCTTGCAACAAAGCAATCGTTACCAGCGCCGGAACCGAGATCAACAACTGTATCACCTTTTTTGATTTTAGCGAATTCAGTAGGCAAGCCACAGCCAAGACCAAGATCAGCATCGGGATTATAGCCTTTTAAGTTTTTGTATTCATCAGCCATGATAGTGAATGTTGTAGTATCACTGCAACATGATGAAGTTGAGCCGCAGCAGGACGATTCATTTAGCTCTTTGGATTGCAATGCAATTTTTGAGTATTCATCCTTAACGATTTGTTTCAGTTCTTCATCTGATTTTTCTATGGTAAGGTCTTTATTTAGGTTGATGGTCACAAGACCAACAACGGGGGTGGGAAGGACGTCAGTTTGAGTTGCATCATCGCTGCAGCAGTCTGGTCCGCAGCATGTTTTTTCTTTTGATTCGTTTTGTGTGTTCATTTTTTCTTTAAAATTTAATTGAGACGCGCCAACTGTCTTTGTCAGTCAGGTTAACACATTTGTACAGTTAATTAAAGATTGAGTTACCCGCTTTCGCGGGTATGTTTTATTTACAGCAGTCTGTTCCGCAGCATGTTTTTTCATATTTTTTTATTTCGGTGCTGGTTGTTTCGGTTGTTGTTTTCATGATATTATATTTTTATGTTTTTGATTCTGTAGTGAACGCATCTTAACATGAATTTGTTTTTAAAAATTATTTTTATAAGAAACGAAAAGAACAATTTCAAATTAATGCAGAGATGCGTTCACTACAATAATTTGTTTTAACAGCAAACGGGTGCTTCGGATTTGGCGAAAATCGGTTCGAGCATTGATTTGAATTTTTTCCATTTTTCGGGATTGAGGCAATAACAAATTGAATTACCCTCTATGTTCCCTTGTATCAAACCTGCCTGCTTAAGCTCTTTTAAATGCTGAGAAACTGTTGCCTGTGCAAGAGGCAGGGCATCAACAATACTACTGCAAACACAATCTGCTTGAGAGCTTAAGTATTCAATAATAGCAACCCTTGCAGGATGCCCGAGTGCTTTGGCAAGTGAGGCAAGTTCATTTTGTTTTGATGTAAAATTTTCTGATTTAGTGAGTCCCATGCATTTCCTTTATTGTTATATTGCAATATTACGATAAAGAAGATCGTAAGAAAAGGGATAAATTTATCCCTCTTTTATTCATTACGAAACTGGAGTTTAGTAATGAAGTGAATATTATAAACTTTAGCAATTAATATTAATAGATTCCCGCATACACCTTAACTAATGTCAGGTAAACAAGGCTAACGGGAATGGCAAAACTATTTTTTCCCTTTTAACAAAGAAAGCTTGCTGATGTATAATGGATTTGTACCGCAGCATCCACCAATGACCCTTGCGCCGAGTGCTTTCCATTTTTTTGCATAAACCAAATATTCATCAGGAGTAACTGATCTTTTCATCGGGTCGCCTTCCTTATGTTTGGGGTCAGATTTGTAATTGGGGTTGCCGATGTTTGCATATGCACCGAGTGGAATATCAGTCAATGTTTTGAGGTAAGTTAAAACAGGCTCAACCATATGCGGGTGAATACAGTTTATGCATAATACATCTGGTGAATATTTATTAATAATACTTACAGCTTCGCTTAATGGTTCACCTGAAAAAAGCTCCCTGTCATTTCTTGGAGTAATGCTGATGATATGATCTAACTCAAATTTATGTATCTGGTTTAATATTGCTGAAATTTCTCTGATACTGGTAAGCGTTTCGGCTATGAAAATATCAACACCTGCATCAGCAAGATTTTTCATATGTTCGTAGTGTTCTGTGCATAATGTATCGGTATCCGGGGTAAGGTCGGGTCTGTAGCTATCTTCAAGCGGAGCTATACAACCTGCAACAAGGACTTCATTTTCTTCTGAGGCTATCATAATAGCATCTTTTGCCAAATCAACTGCATCTTGTGTGAAATGTCTTGCTGTTTCTGCAAAATCTGTGTTGTTATAATTGAAATTGGCTTTTTCGTAAGTTCTGCGTTGTGTGCGGAAAGTATTGGTTGTGATAATATCAGCCCCGGTATCAATATTATCAATATGGATATGGCGGACTGTATCCGGTCTATCGAATAGTGCAGCAGCACTCCATAACGGGAGCTTAACATTACATCCCCTTGTTTGAAGTTCAGTACCCATAGCGCTATCAAGTATGATAGTTCTACCTGTTGCGAGTAATTCTTTTAGTGCGCCCATGATTATAAAATAATATTTATAAATATTTCGATAAAAAAGACTTTAGGGGAACAAGAGCAATATGATTCAAGTCCCAATGATCCGTCTTTGAAAAATCTATTTTAGTTTGTGATTTAAAATTTTCAAGAGAATAATGATATGAATATATCTTATGTTTTAGATTTGGAGATCTATATAAAACATTCGCAGTACTTATACAAACCTCGTATGCATCAAAACAGGTAAATATTGGCAAATGCGAAGGATTAATTAAATCACACAATAAATTTTCAAGTTCTCCTTGATCTTTGTCGTTAGGAAATAAAAAATATTCAAACTTCACATCATGTTCCTTCATAAATTCTTTCAATTCTCTTTTCCTTACATTAAAATCATTATCAGCATCAAAGATAACAAGATTCATAAATCCACTATCCGTGAATTTTTTTAGATCCGTAGTTTTATGCACAAGATTATCCTTTCCATCTAAATCAATAAC
Source organism: uncultured Ignavibacteria bacterium (assembly GCA_947084945.1). Lineage (GTDB taxonomy): Bacteria > Bacteroidota > Ignavibacteria > Tepidaquicellales > OLB5 > OLB5. Next base: position 114,658 of record CAMTUP010000009.1, read on the forward strand.
ATCGTTCTTATTAATTTGATGGCCTAAATGGTTTAGATAAGAAATAATATAATTAACATCAGCATCCCCTTCAAGAAATATTTTAATTTTAGACATTTAAATTCCCCTGATTTCATGACCATTTTCAAGTGCATAATTAAAATCATTATAATTATACTTATATGATTTAATCATTTTACTAGGTAATTCTTGTAAAGTATAAATTCTGGAGTTTTGCTTGAATTCTGGACTTTCTTTTAAAGCTGCATTAAAATAATTCATACATTCAACATTATGCGTTGTTGCAAATATTTGTGTATTACTTCTTTTAGCAGCATTTAGCAGTATTTTCCAAAAATCTTTAAACCTATCAAAATAAATACCTGTATCAATTTCATCAATCATGATTCTGTTATTTTTACAAATTATAACTTCAACCAAAATTCTAAACAATTTTACTGCTCCTTCACCTAAAAATGACAATGGCATCAGTTTATCAATATTTTCAAATCTAATTGCAATGTTAATTTGATTTTTGATAAGAGATGAAGTTAACTCAATATCTGTAATATCAGGAATCATTAATTTTAAATCAGAAATTAATTCTTGCTTTAGTATTTTACTATTCTGAATATTTTCAGAATATAACAAAGTTAAATGTTTATCATAACCAAGATTAATAGGTATATATGGGCAATATTTGTCTGAATTTCTCATTAAAAAGTTTAAGCTATCAGAAGGCAATATTTGTTCATTATTATTATGATTAAAAATTGCAACATATTTAAAAACATCATCTAGGAAAATTGGATGTTTTTGGTTTAGTTCTTCGATTTCTTTTGGTGGTAATTGTGAAACTTCTTTTGAAGTGATTTTTATACAGTTTAGATTAAGGTTATGATCTCCATAATACTCATAATAATAAATAATTTCTTTTTTATTCCCTAATTTATTGATAAAAAATTCATTAATGTAATCAAGATTTTTGAATTTGTTTTGATAGTCAGGTTCCTCAATTAATTTTCTTACCATCAAAATGAATGTTAAATTTGCCAATAATTCGATTTTATTTTCATTAAATGTTAATGATTCTAAAATTGTTGTTTTCCCAATATTGTTATCTCCAACAATTAAATTAAATTGCCCAATATCCTCCATTTCGAATAAACCAAACCGTTTAAAATTTTCAACTTTGAAGTATTTTAAATGTTTGCTTACTTCTTTGTCATTCATAATTCTTTTACTTTAATTGTTTACAATCTTATATTTAATAATAAAAATGTTTATTGATATATTTACTAAGCTTGTGAAACAAGTTCTGCCAGAATAGGTGCGAAAGATTTTTCGGCTTTCAGTCTATTCTTGGTTTTATCTTCATCTGATATTTCTATGAGTCTATCAGCAACAAGTTCTCTTGTAAGCATCGCAAATGCAGCGCATTTCATACCCGCATGAACAAGAGCGATATTTTCAGGAACAAGTGAGTAACCCAGAATATCGGCTCCAATTTCGCGGTAAAACCTGCATTCGGCTTCGGTTTCAGTTTCGGGTCCGGTTACTCCAAGATACACTGAAGGGAAATATTCAAATTTTTTCTCTCTTAAACATTGAGCAATGTTATTATACCATTTCTCGTTGTATGGGTTGCTCATATCTGGGAATCTGGTACCGATAGAATTATCATTTTCACCAATTAACGGATTATCACCCATTAAATTTATATGGTCATATATAAGAGAAATTCCGCCAACTAAAAACCTAGGATTTAGATAGCCTGCTTCATCAACTACAATAACATTTTTCACACCAAGCTCATTTAAAACATAGACTGGGTGAGCAGCTTCACGCATTTTATAACCATTGTAAATATTCAGGTGACCATTAAGGATATAAAAATTCTTTTTGTCATTATTGGTTGATGCAAAAATAAACTCTCCATTGTTATCACCTATCCCGGATAAAGCAGGTAAAATATCAGAATATTGAATTTTCTTTATAACTTTATAATCTTTCAGGAATGAAGGGTTTTTATATGTAATAACAGCAAAGTTAACTACACCTTTAAAAGGAGAGTTTGCTTTAATATAATCTGCGGAAAGTTTTATTTGTTCTTTTTGTTCTGTCATTTAATGCTTTAAATAATTCAGTAGTTTTTTAAAATATTAATTCAGAGAAAGCATCTCAATAGTTTTTCTGGTAAGCAAAGTCATTTTTGGTTCAGCCTCAGCGGCTGCTTCTAAGATATGAGCAAGCACAGCCGGTTTTAGAGTATCCGGCAGACCCATATCAGTAATGATTGAAAGTCCGAGTGTTTTAATCCCGTTGTTAGCAGCAAACGTAGCTTCAGGAATTGTTGACATACCAACTGCATCAGCTCCCCACTTCCTAATCATACGGTATTCAGCTTTAGTTTCAAGTCCTGGACCGTGCAAGGATAGATAAACACCTTTTCTGATATTTATTCCATTTTCAAGGGCAACTTTTTCAGCAAGTGCGATAATTTCACGGTCATAAATACATTTGTTGTAAGTAGGGAATTTAAAATTCTTAAGCGGTGTATCGTAGTGAAAGTTAATATGGTCTCGCATTATCATTAAATCAGCTTTTTTGTAAATTGGATTCAGACCTCCGCAAGCATTGGATACAATGAGCGCTTTGACTCCCATTCTTTTCATTATTTTTATGGGGTAAGTAATTTCTTCGTGTGCATAGTTTTCGTAATAATGAAATCTGCCCTGCATAATAACGGCATTCTTACCTGAGATAGTGCCAAGTATCAAATTTCCGTGATGAGATTCAACAGTAGAAACCGGAAAATGCGGGATTTCTTTATAATCTATACGGTAATGGATATTAATATCTTTTACAAGTCCTCCAAGTCCGGTGCCAAGGATAATACCAATATCAGCATTAAAACCACCTGTTGAATTGCTGATAAAATCATAAGATTCGTTTTCGTGCTGTATTATCCTGTTTACTTTGCGCAATAAATCTTATGGTGGTTTAGATTGTAGAAAATTTAATTGAATATATGTTCGACTCCGATGGAGTAGCTAAAATCGATAAACGACAAAAACTATAATTGTTCAACTCCAACCCCAAAGGGGCTCATTTGGAGCGAAGTTGGTAAAAAGCAGATACTAAAATCAATTAATAAAAATTATTTGCTGCTCTGGTCATCCATACTCATATTCAGGTTTCCGAGGTTAAGCCCAAAATTATTTGAAGGCTGATCATCTTCTTTATGGCTTTGTGAAACAGAAACCTTTTCCATAGAGGATATGTTATTTTCGAGCTTGAAAATTTTTCTGTTCTTCTGATACTCTTCAATGGAATTCAACTTTTCAACCAGATAGTTTTTGATATCATCAATGATCACTTCATTTTTCTGTTTAAGCTCTTCAAGCTCTTGTTTAAGGTTTAAGAAATCCTCGTGAGCCTGTATTTTGGTTTTGCTGGATAAGATCTCAGCTTCCTTGATAATAAGCTCAGCGCGTTTTTTTGCATTTTCAAGTATATCTTCTGACATATCCTGTGATTTTACTATTGCTTTCTGGAATGTCTTTTCGTTTTCGCGGTAAACCTGAATTTCAGAGCTTAGTTCTTCTTTATCTTCAACAAGCTTAGTATTCTGATCTTTGAGCATTTCAATTTCACGAAACAGATTTTCCACAGTATTGCCAACAGTATCAAGGTATGCTTCAACCTCGCTTAGATCATAACCTCTAAAGGATTTTTTGAATTCCTGCTTTTTTATATCTATTGCTGATAGTCTCATATTTAATTGCTCCATGTAATATAATTTATAATCTTTTATTGTTTTTTAAGTTCACAGACAGGACCGAGAAACCGGTTGTACCAAATGTCTGTGTTACTAATTTAAACCTTCACCCCCGCCCCTCTCCCAATGGAGTTTGTCTCATAACTTCCAATATTAGACGACTCGCCGAGTCGTCTCTACAAATTTTGGAAGATTTTCGTGTAGAGACGACCCGTTGGGTCGTCTTTTTTGAGTTTTGAGACAGACTCCCAAGGGAGAGTGGAGAGAATGTGTCAAAAACTAATTTACTTTTCTGAAATTAACAAAAAAAATTGAAATACTTCCTAATCTCTTTTGCCGAAGATTGCTGAACCTATTCTGAGCATATTTGAGCCTTCTTCAATGGCAATATCGTAATCAGAGGTCATTCCCATTGATAAATATTTCATATCAACACCCGGGATGTTATGAGATTTTATTACTTCAAACAGATTCTTCAATGTTTTGAAATTATTTCTAACAATTTCTCTTTCAACCGGATTTTTTTCATCTTCCATCATCTTCCCAATAGTCATTAAACCTTTAACTTTGATATTATCAAATGCAGAAATTTCCTTAACAAGCATCAAAGCATCTTTAGGGTTACATCCTGTTTTCTGATCTTCACCTGAAGTATTTACCTGTACAAGACATTTAACAATACGGTCAATTTTTGCTGCCTCTTGTTGTATCTTTTGAGCAAGCTTAAGGCTATCAACAGAATGCACAAGAAAAATAAATGGAACAATAAATTTTACTTTATTGGTTTGAAGGTGACCAATCAGATGCCAGTGTATAATTCTATCTCTGAAATCAGTTTCTTTATCAAGCAGTTCTTGCACCCTGTTTTCACCAAAATCAAGCTGGTCGTAATCAAGCGCAGAAACAATTGCATCAGAAGAAAATGTTTTGCTAACAGCAATAACATAGATTGATTTAGGGTCTCTATCTGTTTGCAAGCAGACCCTACTTATCTTTTGCTTAATACTTAAAAGATTATTTTCTATATAATCGTACTGCCCTGCCAATAGCTTTCCATAATGATTTACATAATTCATGTAAAAATATCAATTCAAGAGGCAATATTCAAGATAAATAGTATAAATTTAGCAATTAAAATGATAAACTGAAAAATAATAATGAAATAAGAATATATTCGTTGTATTGCTTAACAAAATTGCGTATTATTACTGTTAAAATCACAAAATAGTTATGAAAATAAGCATACTTTTATTTGCAATTATTTTTACATTAAAGATCAATTCACAGGAAAATTTTCTTCCGAAATATATGACTGATTGGGAAAAGTCTCAAATGGAATATTTGAAGAATAACCCATACCCATATGAAGTGCTTGACCCAAATCCCCCACCCGGACCGGTAAGAACAATGGCAGAATGGGAAGAAATTCAGGCATTACAGATTACCTGGACGGCGCAGTTACCTATACTAAGGCAGATTGTAGATTTTGCACAGGATGAATGTCTTGTTTATATTATATGTTCAGATTCTAACAGTGTAAAAACGTATTTAACAAATGGTGGTGTACCACTAATAAATTTAAGATTTTTGATAACACCATTTAACAGCATTTGGTGCAGAGATTACGGTCCATGGAGTGTTTATTCAGGCAACATAGATACTCTTAGAATAATAGACTGGAAATACAACAGAACAACAAGACCGCTTGATGATGCTACTCCGATATTTATTGCAAATTATATGGGTGTCCCAATACACCAGACATTAATTGCTCCGAACGATCTTGTAAATACCGGTGGAAACTTTATGGCAGATGGACATGGTACCGGATTTGCATCGAAACTGATCCTTACTGAAAACGGAGCTGGTAATCCCTATGGAGTTTCAGTAAAAACTGAAGCTCAGATAAATGCAATAATGAATTCTTACATGGGTATAAACAGATATATCAAAATGGATGTTCTGCCCTATGACCAGATTCATCACATTGATATGCATATGAAACTTCTTGATGAAGAAACTATTTTAATGGGTCAATATCCGAATGGAGTAGCAGATGGTCCGCAAATTGAACTTAACCTGCAATATGTATTAAATAATTTTCAGACATGTTTTGGGAAAACTTACAAAGTAGTAAGGATACCAATGCCTCCGCATAACGGAAATTATCCTCCCGCGGGTAATTACCGAACTTATACAAACTCTGTATTTGTGAATAAGACCGTAATAGTACCTACTTATGAATACCAGTACGATACGACTGCCTTGAGAATATACCGAGAGGCATTACCCGGATATAATATTGTTGGTATAGATTGTAATGCAATAATTCCATCACTTGGGGCAATACATTGCATCGCAAAAGAAATTGGTGTAAATGAACCGGTATTTATATCACACTCTGCATTAAGAAATACTAACAACACAATACAGCCTTATGAAGTAAAGGCTTATATTAAATCAAAGAGCGGGATAGCGAGTGCAAAATTATTCTGGTCAATTGATACAGCAAGCGGATATACACAGGTTAATATGATAAGCGCTTTAGATACTTTCCGGGCTAATATCCCGGCGCAGACCCAAGATACCAGGATGTATTATTATATTTCAGCTACATCTGTAAGCGGTAGAACGGTTACAAAGCCTTTACCTGCACCCAGAGGCAATATTCAGTTTATGGTAACAAATATTATAGGAATTGAACCAATAGCAGCAGGAATACCTGTTAAATTTACTTTATATCAAAACTACCCAAATCCGTTTAATCCTGTAACAAAAATAAAATTTGATATACCTGCAAACGTGAAAAGTCAAACGTCAAACGTCAAACTGATAGTTTACGATATTATTGGTAAACAAGTTGAATTGCTTGTGAACCAGGAGCTTACCGCAGGGAAGTATTCTGTTGATTGGAATGCTTCTAAATTTTCAAGTGGTGTTTATTTCTATAGATTGCAAACAGATAGATATACCGAAACAAAAAAAATGCTGCTGATTAAGTAATGCCAATTACTTAATAGTCCCGATTTATCGGGGTTGATAATTAAATAGTCCCGAGGTTTCGAGGTTGTTGATAAAAATAGCAAGTTGAATTCCAGATATTTCTGGACTGAAATCCCGCATTAGCGGGACTTCGAATCCCGCCAAGGCAGGATTCTTGAAAACAAAAAAATATTTAAAAAAGTATAAACACAATAAAGCTCAATAAAACTAATCCATAAATTAAAAATAATCACAAATTGAAAAAAGCATTTTTATTTATCTTCATTCTTTTCTACTCTTCGGTAGTATATACCCAATTTGCAGAGCAGCAAAGTATAGCAATTCAGCCGCCTTTTCTGAATGTATCGCCTAATGGGACACAAAGCTCGGTAGTAATTACTAACGGGTTTGATAATATATTCTTAGGTACCGATTTTGGCGAACCATATATTGCCACAAATCCAAGAGATGTATTGAACAGCATTTGCGCTTTCAATATTAATAATCTTTATTACACTTTAGATGGATATAACTGGGTGAAAAATAATCCTACTTTTACGGGTTTCAGTGTAATTGGCGACCCGGTAATGACATTTGATAGTTTAGGCAATTGTTATTATGCACAGATGTATCAAAATGGAGCTACATATGGAATTACGGTTATCAAGTCAACCAATAAAGGTGTTAATTGGGTTAATCCAACAAGTGCATTCAGCACAACAGTAGGTTTAGCTGATAAAGAATGGATAACTGCCGACCAAACAGCGGGACCATACAGCAATTATTTATATCTGGGGTGGAGGCAATTTGGCGCTTCTAACATGAGATTTGTAAGAAGCACAGATTTGGGTGTAACATGGTCAGCTCCGCAAACATTTATTGGGGGGCAGGGCGCTTATGTAGCAGTGGGTCCAAACGGAAACACACAGGGCGGAAGTGTATATTTTGCTGCTGTAAGCGGAAGCTCAATTATGGTAAACCGCTCAACCGATGGCGGCGCAACATTTGGAGCACAGGTCAATGCCGTAAATGTTACCGGTCCGGGTGTTATTTGTGCAGGAAGATGGACTGTAAAGAACTGTATAAGGAATAACGAATTTCCAAGAATGGCAGCAGATAACGGTTTTACATCAACAAGAGGAAATGTTTATGTAGTCTATGCCGGAAACGTAACCGGTCCTGATAATGCTGATATATTTCTTGTTAAGTCAACTGATTATGGTGTAACTTGGACATCACCATTAAGAGTAAATGATGATGCAACTATAACCGATCAATATTTGCCATCTGTATCTGTTGATAACACAACGGGAAAAGTTTTTGTATGCTGGTATGATTCAAGAATTGATGTTGCAAGTAATATACTAACAAGGTTATACGCATCAGTTTCGACAAATGGAGGTGTAAGTTTTACTACTAATGAAAATGTATCTGATGTTTCGCATAACCCCAATAGTATGGCAGTTGGTCAGCCGGGTGGTGAAAATTACATAGGAGATTATATTGGAAATTCAGCATTTAAAAATACCAGCTATAATGTATGGATGGATGGAAGAAATAATAATCTTGGCAGTTATGTAGCTTATTACCCTGATTATGCAATGACTGTAAATCCTTCAATCAGAAATATTAATAATGGCGATAGTACTACTTTTTCTGTAGTAATACCTGCAATAAAAGGTCCGTTTAATGAAAGAGTAAAATTTTCTGTAACACCAGATACACTTCCAATTTCAGGAACTTTGCAAATAACTTTTGCAAATGGCAAAGATACTATTTCTGCATTTCCAGACTCTATAACAGTTAAAGTTAAGGCTGTAGGTAGTGTAACACCAAGGCGTTATAGGCTAAATATAAAAGGCAGAACTTCACTTAATGGCACAACAATCCATATTAGAACTGTTGATTTGCTTGTAAATTCATCGGTGCTAACTATTGGAACTAACAGGAATACTATTTGTGATTTTACAGTAAATGGTATTCAGTACAATACATTACAAAATCTAGCATTTACAAATGGAACAGTAGTAACCGTAAGGGCAATAAGTCCAAAAACGGTTGGGTTTAACAGATATGTGTTTGTGAACTGGTCAAATAACGGTGATACAACACATAACATAACTGTAAATTCAAATATGAGCCTTCAGGCAAACTATAAATTACAATGCAGGCTTGCAGTTACTTCATCAGTAGGTAATACATTTGGCGATAATTATCATGATTCAGGTTTAACAGTACAGTTTGGGGTATTTTCAAGAAACATTGTATTTCAAGGAACATCTTATACTTTTAGAGGCTGGGTAGGTTCAGGACTTGGTTCATATACAAGCCCAGATAGTACGGGAATAGATTCTGCGGTTTCTATATTGATAAGAAATCCAATGGTAGAAACTGCAAGATGGACAACACCAATAGGAATTCAGAACATCAGCACTGAAATTCCTACGGAATATAAATTATATCAAAACTATCCAAATCCGTTTAACCCAATGACGAATATCAATTTTGATATACTGAAATCAGGTATTGTAAAAATTACAATTTACGATCTGTTGGGTCGCGAAGTAGAAACTTTGGTTAATCAGGATATGACACCGGGTAGATATAAGGTAGATTTTTCTGCAATCAATTATGCCAGCGGAATGTATATTTATAGAATTACATCAAATGATTTTGTTGATGTGAAGAAGATGTTGATAGTCAAATAAGCAATTATTTGTCTTGAAATCCCGCTCTGCGGGGCTGATAGTGAAATAATAGCAGGCAAAAGGCAAAAATAAAAAAGCAAAAAAGAATAATTAAAGTTGAAAGACAGGTTAGCAGCCTGTCTTTTTTTTTCATTTCATATTAAATTTTAGTGAATTAATTTTGCATTATTGTTTAAAAATAAATAAGGTAGAATAAATGCAGGATACACAAACATGGCTTTTAGAAATTGGTAAAACAATTGATGCAAAAGATGCAAAAGGGTTTTCTGAATTTATCACTGAAAACGGTTCATTCAGGTTTGGCAATGCTGATGCTGTTATTGGAAGAAAAGCAATTGAAGATTATGTTGCGGCTTTTTTTGGCATGATAGGCTCAAGTAAACACGAAGTTTTAAACTGTTGGAACTCCAATGAAGGAATAGTATGGGAAGGAAAAGTAACATACACAAGGCTTGATGGCAAAGTTGTTCCAGTAAACTTTACAAATATTTTTTACATGAAAGGCGACCTGATTGAGAGGTATTTGATATTTATTGATAATACACCACTGTTTGCTTAGAGACACCACCCTAGCCCTCCCTTAACTAAAGTCAGGAAAACAAGGCTTACAGCCCGAATGGGAGGGAATAATATTTTTAAGGACGTTCCGACATGACTATCTACACAGTTGGGATGTTTTCTTGTATTAAACATTTATAAGTTAAATAAGATTCGAAAGCTTATAATCATTTGTGTCAGGCAAACCTGATACATACAAAAAATAAACCTGTCAGGTCTTAAAGAACTAAAGTCTTGCCTGACAGGTTTTGTGTTAAATTTTAGCTCTATGAATGAGATCCTTCGCTTCGCTCAGGATTGGGGAATTACTTTCTTGGTGGTGGTGTATGTAATGCAACTTTATTGCCTTCGGTATCGAGGAATATAGCAAAGTCACCAATATCAGGAGTAATCGGGGTTCTTGGAACAACAACCTTACCTCCTGCTTTACCAATCCTGCCAATTACTTCGTCAATTATTCCGTCAGCATTCAGATAAACCATCGTGCCTTTATCGCATGGTGTATAACCATCACCATGCACTAATGCTCCGCAAACACCTTCACCGTCTCCGGGGAAAAAACCCATACGGTATGGACCCATCATCTCTTCAGAGATACTGGATTCAAAAATAGCTTCATAAAACTTTTTAGCCCTTTCAAAATCTGAAACAGGCAGTTCAAACCAGTTTATTGTATTTCTCATTGATATAAAACCTTTCTATTTTTATAATTACAATTATGATGCAAATATACAGAATTTGATATTAACTTACTATTTTATTCTTGTTAAGTTATGTTTAACAGAGAAACGAGGCAGGAAAACAAGTCAATCAAACTAAAGTGGCAATCTTAGCACCAAAAACGTGGGTTTAGTTTTGGATTAAGCGAGTGCAGACAATTTTATGCATAAATAAGGAATTTTACAATTGAAAAAAAAATAGTAAAAAGGGCATCCGTCAAAGCCTGATTAAAATCTGCTGCACAGATTTCAAAAAGTAAAAAAAGTTATCTCCGATTCTCATTATTTCTTATTATGTTATACTGAACATTTGGCTGGTATAAGCAGTTGATTCAGAATTTTACTTTTTAAAAATGACCCTGAAAACAACATAAAGTCTATTGTTCAGGACGAGAAGCAAACAAATCATAAGAATCATGATAAAATTAGATGTTTAAATTGAAAATGGCTGTATTTTGAAGCAATTGCAGTAAAAATTCCTAAAAATAAATCAAAATATAATGATAAAATACTTGCATTTTTTAACAAATGCATATATATTTGAGTAATTCCAATGAAAAAGCCACTAAAAATAACAAGTATAACTTGTCTGCTGATAATACTAACTGCGGGCTTACTTTATGCTGCAACTGAACTGCAATATTTTACAGGTAAAAATGAATCAGATACAATTCTTTTAGAATGGAAAACAGGCATTGAAGATAACCTGAACCGTTTTGAAATAGAAAGAAGTGCATCTGCCCCAAACAGCTTTTCAAATATTGGCAGTATAACAGCTATCGGAAATAATTCATATTATTATTTCAGAGATAATGCTGCTAGATCAAGTTCACCTACAATTTATTATTATAGGCTGAAGTTAGTAGATAACAGCGGTAATCATGTATATTCGCAGACAATAACCGTTACACATGTTATATCCAGTGTTCGCGATACCTGGGGAAGCATAAAGGCTATCTTCAGATAGCAGACGGCTACTATTTTTCTGAATCTATACATCATTTCCGGATAGAAATCCTTACGGCAATATTTTTAGGTTACAAAAATTCTGATTTATTAAATACACATATTCATATAATTAATCTAAAGGAGAATTATTCATGGCAGATACAAGACCGGCAGTAGCTTCAATAACAACTGCGGATATTGAAGACGGGAAAATGATGGGGATTTTAGCTTACATTTTCTTCTTAGTACCGTTATTGGCAGCAAGAGATAAGAAGTTTGCAATGTATCATACAGAACAAGCAATTGCTCTTTGGATTGCATTCATAGCAATATATATAGTTATAACAATTTTAACAATTGTGGTGAGCCAGATAAGCAGCACATTAAGTTGTGTAATATCTATTTTAGGTATAATACCCTGGATAGCTTATATTGTATTATGGATAATGGGTCTTTTAAACGCAATTGGCGGAAAAGTAAAAGAGCTTCCATTAATTGGTGCTTGGGGCGCAAAATTTAATTTAGTAAAATAATATTTATACAGATCAACAGGAGAAAATAAATGGCAGAATCAACAAGACAGGTTAATTTTACACAAGAAGATGTTAATAACGGAAAAACGATGGCAATACTTGCCTACCTGATATTCTTTATCCCGTTATTGATGGATGATATGAAAAAAAACAATTATGTAATGTATCACACCGAGCAGTCAATTGTACTGCTTTTTGTGAATATTTTAGCGGGCATAATTGGTACAATCACATGCGGTATTGGCTTTATACTATATATTCCCTGGATTGTATTTTTAATTATGGGAATGATGAATGCCTCAAAGGGTGAGTGCAAACCACTTCCATTAGTTGGACAGTTTGGCGAAAAATTCAACCTTGTAAAATAATAATTTAAGAACATAGGTTCTTTTTTAAAAACGCATTCATTTTTGGGTGCGTTTTTTTTATAAATTATCCTTTTCCCAAACTGGAGTTTGGGAAAGAGAATGATTTATTTTGAAACAATATTTCTAATTGCAAGTTTAATATTCAAAATGAATTAAGACAGATATAGTATAAAATCAAATATAATGAACAATAACGAACAATTAAATTTACTCAGAAATTTTTATCTTATCTCAGGCATTTTAAACGGCTTGCTTGCTTTCGGGTGGTCAGGTTATACCCTCATAGGTGGGTTGGTAACTTGTGGTTTAGGCTGCCTGTTTGGTGCATTCCCTGTTATTAATATCATTGCATGTGTAATGGATTTTATTGCTTATAGCAGGCTTAACAATATGAACCGTTCAGGTACTTATAGTACTCTACAGTTTGCCTCTATATTTGATATTATAAGCATCTTAACGGGAAATGTTGTAAGTATGATATTTGGAATTATTGGTATTGTGTATTTGAATAACGAGGGATTAAAGAATGAGATGAAACAAAAAGGGATTTATTAACGTGAAACGTCAAAAGTGAAATGTGAAACGTAATTATAGTAAGATTCGGTAAATTAGAAAAAAGGTCTGTTTAGAGAATTAGAATACTTCAGATTGAAATTTTATAAGTGTCAGGTCGTAAGAACCGACACGACAAAGAAAACTCAAATGACGAAAACGTGAAGACATGTTTGCAGAAGTTTCTCTGTTAAGATTTATTATTGTTCATACAAAGGGGCAAGCCGCTGTATGTCCTGGTTTTTTTTCTTCAAGCGGCGGGACTGCTTCTGAGCATTCGGGTTTAGCAATAGGGCACCTCGTCCTGAAACCGCAGCCGCTAGGTTTACGCATTGGAGTTGGCACATCGCCCTTTAGAATAATCCTATCCTTATTTCTTAATTCAGGATTAGGAAGCGGCACAGCCGAAAGCAATGCTTTGCTGTATGGATGAATAGGGTGGTGATAAACTTCCTTACCGTCACCTACTTCAAAAATATTTCCAAGGTACATCACAGCAATTCTGGAGCTGATATGCTCAACCACAGATAAGTCATGAGCTATGAATAATATGCTCAGGTCAAATTCTTTTTGGAGTTCCTGTAGCAGGTTTATAACCTGAGCTTGAATGGATACATCAAGCGCAGATACTGGTTCATCGGCTATTATCAGTTTCGGATTAGTAGCCAAAGCGCGGGCAATACCTATTCTCTGCCTCTGCCCGCCGGAAAACTCATGCGGATATCTTTTGGATTGTTCACCCTGCAGCCCTACTTTTTCAAGCAGCCATGATATTTTTTCAAGTCTTTCTTTTTTGGGCATAGTTGTATGGTAGAGCATCGGTTCTTCAATTATCTGCCCAACAGTCAGTCTGGCATTTAAAGATGAATACGGGTCCTGAAATATCATCTGGATTAGTCCTCTGTGCTTGCGCATTTCATTTCTGGATAACTTCAGTAGTTCCATTTCACCTTCATCAGAATTTAACCAAACTTCGCCAGTAATATCAACATCAGGAGAAGAAAATTTCAGGATATTTATTACAGCTTTGCCAACGGTTGACTTCCCGCATCCTGACTCGCCGACCAAACCCAAAGTCTCTCCCTGTTTAATAACAAAGCTAATTCCGTCCACAGCTTTGACTTCAGCCACTTTGCCCAAAAATATCCCCCCGTGAACAGGAAACTTCACTTTCAGGTCTATTACTTCTAGTATGTTTTCTTTGTTCATAAAAATTTTCAGATTAAATGACAGCGCACTGACCTGCCCGGGGCTATTTCTTTGAGTTCCGGTTCTTCTAACCAGCACTTATCAATAACCTCAATGCATCTTGTACAGAACTTACAACCCTTAGGCAGTTCTAATATATGCGGAATAATGCCTGGAATTGCCATTAACTCGCCACGATTTTCTTTGTAAGGATCAGGTAATGATTGCAGCAAACCTCTTGTATATGGATGCATAGGATTTTTAAAAATGCTGTAGATATCACCAACTTCCTGAATTTTGCCTCCATACATAACAATAACCCGGTCGCACATTTCGGCTACAATACCAAGATTGTGAGTAATAAGAACAATAGCCGCATCATCCCTTTTCTTCTTGATTTTCACCATCAACTCCAGTATTTGCGCCTGAATTGTAACATCAAGAGCTGTGGTGGGTTCATCGGCAATAAGCAGCGATGGATTGCAAGCAAGCGCCATAGCTATCATTACTCTTTGCCTCATTCCTCCGCTGAATTGGTGAGGATAGTCTTTCATTCTTTTTTCGGCATCCGCAATTCCAACGGCTTCCATCATTTCAATAGCTTTCTTTTCTGCGGCATCTTTAGCAATTTTTTCATGAGTTAAAATCACTTCTGTTACCTGTTCACCTATTTTCATTACAGGATTTAAAGAAGTCATTGGTTCCTGAAAAATCATTGCGATTTCATATCCGCGATACTTCTTCATCTCTTCATAAGAGAGTTTAAGTAAATCTACGCCTTTAAAAAGAACTTCACCTGAAACTATTTTTCCGGGAGGGTCTGGGACAAGCCTAGTAAGCGAATAAGCAGTAACAGATTTCCCGGAACCTGACTCTCCAACAATTCCCAGCACTTCCCCTTCCATAATATCAAAGCTAACATCATCAACAGCTTTGGCGGGAAATTTTCCTTTAAGTTTCTTATCTGCAAGATAAAACTTTTTCAGATACTCTTCTTTGGCATAATGTTCATCTGCAAGCAATTGTTTATCTGTAGCTTCCACAAAAAAATACGTTCTTAGATTTCTGATTTCTACTAATTTCTTCATTTATAATTACCTCAATCTGGAATAAACTTTCGGATCAAAAGCTTCACGAATTGCCTCGCCTATAAACACAATAGCTATCAAAGTTAAAAACATAGCTCCAAGCGGAACTGCTACAAGCCACCAGTTATTAATATCTGTCATTCCTTGCCTGACAAGTTGTCCCCAGCTAGGAGTCGGAGGGGGAAGCCCAAATCCCAGAAAGTCTAACGAAACAAGAGCGCTGATATCGGCAACAATTGCAAATGGTGCAAAAGAAATAATTGGTGTCAGCGAATTGGGAAGTATGTGTTTGAAAATAATAATCCTGTTTTTTGCACCAAGTGAAACCGCTGCCGAAACATAATCTCTTGCTTTTTCTCTGTAAAATTCTCCACGCACGTAATATGTAATTCCCATCCAGGTAAAAGCAGTAAGAATTAAAACAAGCAGTATGAAATTCGGCTGCAGTATCGAACTGACAATAATCATTACATACAGAAATGGAAGTGTACTCCAAATTTCTATTAGTCTTTGACCGAAAATATCAACTTTTCCTCCAAAATACCCGAGCATAGAGCCTACAATAACCCCTATGAGATAAGCAAAAAAAGTTACAACAAGCGCAAATGAAATTGAAATATTAAATCCATACATGGTTCGGGCAAAGACGTCTCTTGCTCTGTCATCCGTACCGAAAATATGCCCTGCCGAAGGAGCGTGGGGCGGCGACCCTTCAGTTTCATCAAGCAGATTTTCATTCGGGCTGTACGGATAAAGAGGCATTAAAACCCAGTTATCACCCTGCTCCTGCTGAAATTTCAGCTTAAGCTTTCGGTAATTTGTTTCGCCATATCCTTCTTGTCCAAAAAAACTTGATTCATAAATCCCGCTTTTGAAAACAGGAAAATAATAATTTCCATTATATTTAACCAAAAGCGCTGTATGATTAATGAACAATGGCAGCAAAAACGAAAAAACATACATTACAATTAAAATAAGAAAAGCATAATAACCTCTTTTTAAGGTTTTAAACTTGCGCCAGCGTTTCTGGAAAATGGATATGGAAACTTTTTCTTTGTTTTTAAACATCTTCATACACAGAAGTTTTATTTAGAATTATTTAAATCTGATCCTTGGGTCAAAAATTGCATACATAACATCAGAAATGATGTTACCAATTAAAAGCAGAAATGACGAAAGAACCAGTATGCCCATTGTAACAGGATAATCGCGCTGTTCAATAGAGCGGAAACCAAGTAATCCCATTCCGTTTATATTAAATACAGTTTCTATAAGAAAGCTTCCTGCTAATATCAATGAAAGGAAATGACCAAGTCCGGTTGCTATAGGAATCAGAGAATTTCTGAGAGCGTGCTTAAAAATTACCCTTTTTTCGGATAGACCCTTGGCAAATGCAGTTCGGATATAATCCTGACTTAGGTTTTCTATTACTGAGTTTTTTGTCAGAATTGTTAAAGTTGCAAAACTTCCAACCAGGTAAGAAGCTACAGGAAGAACAGTGTGATAAAACTGGTCGGTAACTTGACCCCACCAACTTAGTGATTCAAAATCTTCGGAGCGAAAACCGCCTAGAGGAAATATATCCCATAAACTGCCACCCCCGAATAATACCAGCATTATAGTGCCAAATGCCCAACCGGGAATTGAATATCCCATAAAGACAAGAATAGAGGATACAAAATCAAACTTCCCTCCGTTTTTCACTGCCTTTGCAACTCCCAGAGGAATGCAAATTAAATAAGTTAAAATAAACCCAATTAACCCAAAATAAATTGAAATAGGGAACCTAGAGATTATTACATCCAAAACCGGTTCGGCATATACATAAGACCTGCCCAAATCTAGAGTAATCAAGTTTCCAAGCCATTTTACATAACGCTCGTGCATAGGCAAATCGAAACCATAAAACTTTTTCATTTCCAGCAAAGCTGATTCCGGGATTTCAATACCTCCGGTTACATTCTGACCCGAGGGACCGACCTCCCCGCCCTGCATCTGTCCGCCCATTCTTAACTTTAAGAGTTCTCTTTCTAACGGACCGCCTGGAACAATTTGAAGAATAAAAAATGTAATTAATGTAATTCCGAGAAAGGTCGGGATGATAAGCAAAAATCTTCTTATGAAATATGATGTCATATTATATTTATATATTGCTGAATACTCAGTTTATCTTTGTATAGAAAACTGATTTTACTATTTGCCTGATGCTTCTTCCTGCTCTTTGACTTTCAGCCAGTATCTCTGGTCAACTTCTTTAACTTCAATCTTCTTATTCGGGTCAGATTTCACTGCATCATATACTGCCGCCTTTTCAGGATCATAATACCATAATATACATGTAGAGAGATAATCTTCTAATCGCGGCAGTATCCATTCAGGATAACTGAATTTATTATGAAATGCTATCCTTTGATAAGGTGCATACCATCCGAAACCATATCCGAAATAATTAGACGCTATATAGTCAATCTCTCGAATTATTTTGATCCTCTCTTTTTTATCATAAGTTACATTATACATATCACAAAGTTCATCTATTCTTTTGTCTTTGATTCCGGGCCAGTTTACAGTATTAGGCGCATCGGCAGTATTTGATTTCAGGGAACTCTCCGGGTTTGGAATCCTCTGACCCGTCCAGGCAGTAACCAGCATTGTAAAATTCCTTTCATTGCCAAGTTTGAATCTGGTTGTTCCGTCAATCTGTTTCAGATTCAGTTTTATACCTGCTTTCTTTAAATCTTCCTGGAAAATGGTCAGGTATCTTTCCTGTCCAGGACCGCCATCGAAAGGAAGATCAATCTCAAAAACTCTTCCCTCTTTAACCAGATAGCCGTCTGAATTTTTCTCTTTCCAGCCTGCTTCTTCTAAAAGCATTCGCGCTGTATCCAAGCTAAACCCGATTTTTGGATTATTTGGATTTTCATAAACAGAACCTGGGAAATATGAATATTCTTCTACGTAAGTATTGAAGAAAAGTTTTTCGTTGAATTTCTTCCTATCCCAAAGATATGTAACCGCTTTTCTAATCCTTATATCATCAAAGGGGGGTTTACGCATATTGAAAACAAGCCCCTGAACGCCATTAGGGTTCTCGTTAAAAATTCTGTAACGTGCAATCAGTCCGCGTTTGTAATCATCAAAATCAAACCTTTCAGCCCACCATTGCGCACGGTTTACTCCGTAAATATCTAAATCACCTTTTTTGAATTTCTCGAATGCAAGAGATTCATCCTGAATAACTTCAAGTTTTATTGCATCAAAATTATTTATACCTACATTGAACCTTTCTTTTGCTCCCCAATAATCACTTCTTCTTCTCAGTGTAACCGATTGACCTTTACTGATATCATCTTTAACTAATATATAAGGACCTGAACCTGGAATTATTTCAAACTGGTACTTTTCAAGGTACTCTCCACCTTTAATATTTCCTATATGATGAGCAGGAAGGATCCTTATACCTGAAAAATACAGAAACTGCCTCCAGTTTAATTCTTTGGATTTAACCGAAACAATATATTTACTTTCGGCAATGGGCTGCTCATAAGTGCCATAAAGAATATTTGAATACGCTTCTAATATACCCGGATCAACCAATAGTTTCCATGTAGCAACCACATCTTCGGCAGTAACAGGTTTTCCGTCTGCCCAGCGTGCATTTGGATTTATCCTGTACCAGAACTGCCGCTTATCTTCAGATATCTTCCAATGTGTAGCAAGACCCGGGATCCAATCCTCGGTAACTGGGTCCTGACCTAATAATGTTTCATAAATTGTATATGACATTAAATTGTTAACATAAGAGTTAGCATCCTTTCCGTAAGTTCTGAGTGTATTAGGAAAATCAGGAATCCTCATTGAAAAATTCCCGCCTTTTATAGCATTAGAATCTCCAAGAATATTATAACCTGATTTGGTTTCCCATCCATCACCTTTGAAACCTTCACCACCCTGTTCGGCTGTAACCGATGGATCCGCTCCCGGAGGCGTATCAAATTGTTTTACTGAAATTGGTTTTGTATCTATTTTCTTTTTGGGTTTGGTAGATTTGCCGCATGAGATAAAGAGGGCTGAGATAAATAATAAAACTATAGTGGCTATGAATGCTTTATTTTTCATGGTATAATGCTCCTAAATTATGTGATAAATTGAATAGTAATTTTATAGAGCAAATATCATAAATAGAAAATTGATAAAAAACCTTAAAATTTGGTCGCAAAATTGTAAGCAGCACAACTGACCAAAACCTATAAAATAAATTCTACTTTCAACTAAAGTCAAGAAAAGCGAAAGTCAGGAACTTAAATAAAGTAATAATTGCAAATTTAAAGACAGACTATACTAACCGAGTGCAGAAAAATAGGAATGATGAATTTAACGAACAACATTTTCTGGTGTGTTCAGCTGGAAATCGATGTTTATATAGTAATACTACGCCAGACATAGGCAATATATTGATTAATCTCTATTGAAATGGATATTAGTTTACTAATAGCTGTCAAAAAAGTTTGGGATAACTTTATATTATTAAGAATTCAGTTTAATTTAAACAGATTTTTGTTTTTTTTTCAAATTTTGAATCAATCGCACTAAATAAAA
Organism: uncultured Ignavibacteria bacterium; assembly: GCA_947084945.1. Taxonomy (GTDB): domain Bacteria; phylum Bacteroidota; class Ignavibacteria; order Tepidaquicellales; family OLB5; genus OLB5. Next base: position 134,661 of record CAMTUP010000009.1, read on the forward strand.
ATTATGATAGATTATGCTTTCCAAATAAAATATTTATCATTTTTTTAAAGAATTAAATACAATTGTTTTTAAATCGTGCTAATTAGAGCTTGCCTTTAGGAAATTCATCCTACCTTTAGCTTAATGAAAGTTGGTTTATGCTATATATGTTTTGGACGAATGTTGAGTTTTTAGAGAATTCCTAACTTTATTTGCTTTGTAAAAGCGGTAAAAAATCATTATTTTAAGATTATATATAGCATTGAAAATGTCATATTTGTTTTGAATTTTCCTGAAAATATTTTATAAAGTTGATGAAATTTATAGTTAGTCTGTTGTTTTTCTTTTTAATTTCCGGTATTTCGTTTTCACAGATAGATAGTAATCTAATTTTAGGTTTATCTCAAAAAAACAGTGCTGTTTCAGTTTTTGATTTAAGTGATCCAACAGGTGTAAACATGGAAGTAAATTTGTGGGGATTTGTAAGATATCCCGGCAGATACCGTGTCCCTGTCAATACAACTTTTATGGATCTTATTACATTTTCAGGAGGTCCTATAGAGGAGTCTAACCTAAAAGAAATTCGATTAATAAGGGGAGCTATTGACCAGACATCAAAACCGAAAGTAATCAAGTTGAATTATGATGACATTTTATGGGGTGAAGATTTATCTATAAAGCCTAAAATGAACCCTGTATTACTACCAGGTGATGTAGTTGTAGTTTTGAAGGAAAAAAGATACACTTTCAGAGATGACCTGACCATATATATTCCAATTCTCACCTCAATTATTTCAATAACTACATTTATTCTCACATTAATATATAGGTAAAAAATTTATACCAAAATCATATGGAATCAAATTTAAACGGAAAATCGTTCAGCAGCATAGATTCTAACATAAAATCTTCGCATAGCATCAGGTTTTATTTTAACCTGATACTCCGCAATAAGGTACCAATATTGCTAAGCTTAGCTGTAGGAATGATAATATCATACTTTTATGCTTATTCACAGGTAGATATTTATGCCTCAGCATCATCAATGAGACTTAGTAAGCCAAAAGGAAATGTTCTTGAAAATAAATTATTTTCTGATATTGAAGGAGAGTTACCTGAGCGATATATTAATAATGAAGTGGAAATATTAAAGTCATTTTCGATTCGTGAAAAAACAGCTTTATCATTATTAGATTCATTTCAGGTATTAAAGGGGAAAATGCATTTTTCTCTAATTGTTACAAATCCTGATAATCCCACTGAACCAAAAAGCAAAAACGCTATATCTAATGTATTACAGACAGCAACAGAAATTTCTCAAAAAAGAGGTTTAGATATTGTTTCTATAAAGGTAGAAAGTCCCTCGCCACAGGAGGCAGCTTTAATATCCAACTGTTACGCAGAAGCGTATGCAGATTACTCATTAAAGTTTAACCGTGGACATTTATCGCTTAACAGAGAGTTTCTAGAAAAGCAGGTGCGTGAAAAATATAACTCATTATTACAGACCGAAGATAAACTAACAAATTTTTTAAGAACAGAAAATGTTGTAGAGCTTACAGCTCAGGCAAATTCGATAATACATACACTCTCAGGAATAGAAAATGACTACAACAAATCACAAATAGAACTTCAATCAACAACTAAAGCATTATCAGAAATAAAAACAGAGCTTGAAAAATATGATCCTAAAGCTACGGATTATTTTGAAAGTAGAATTACTGACCCGTATATCATGGAACTTCAAAGCCAAATAGTTAAACTTGAAATACAGAGGGATCTTGCCAAAAAAGGGAATGAAGAAATAATTAAAAACAACAAATCATTAATAGAAACAAACAATAGAATTGATGAACTTAAAAAGACTCTTAGCGAGAAACTTACAATATTAAGAGATGGAGCATCATCCAATACACCTGAAGAATTAAGAAGCCTTTCTAACAAGTATTTCGAGACTAAGATACTAAACAACCAAAATAAAATAAGTGAAAGCTTACTAAAAAGTTATCTAAATAAATATCAGGAAAAGTTCAATAAACTTCCTGCTCAGAGTATTGAATATGCCAACTTAGACCGCGAAAGAATGGCAAATGAAAAAATTTACTTAATGCTTTTAGAAAAATATCAGGAAGCTCTTATAAACGAAGAATCTCAGCCAAACAATGTTAAGATTATTGATTATGGTAAAATCCCAAAAGCCCCTTCAAAACCTAACAGATTTTTAATAATCACAATAGGTCTATTAATAGGACTTGGTTTAGGATATGGATTTGCTCTGCTAAGGAATATTCTTGATGTATCTATTAAATCTCCTGAAGACTTAGAAAATATAGGTATATCACTTATCGGCTGGGTTCCAACATTTATGCGCGAGCCGAAAGCAGGCAGACATACTCATACAGAACAGGAACTTGTTCTTGCCTATAATTCAGATTCAGTCCCTGCTGAAGCATTCAGGACATTAAGAACAAGGCTACAGTTTTCTAAGTTAGAACCAGAACCAATAAAGACAATATTGATAACAAGCTCTATCCCAAGGGAAGGCAAAACGATCATATCATCAAATCTTGCGGCAAGTTTTTCACTTTCATCAAAAGTGCTGCTGCTTGATTGTGATTTCAGAAAGCCCAGGATGCATAACATTTTCAATATGAAACGTTATCCAGGTTTATGCGATTATCTTTTCGGGACAGTTCCTCTTGAAGAAGCTGTCAGAGAAACAACTTTCCCCAACTTGCATATAATGACCTGCGGAACCATACCAACAAATCCGGCAGAGCTTATTGCTTCAAAGCATATGCAGACATTTTTAAATATGATGAAACCTAAATACGATTATATACTTATTGATTCACCTCCGCTTGCAACTGTAACAGATGCGGAATTGCTTTCATCATATGTAGATGGTACAGTAGTAGTAAGCCTTGCAAGCAAAACCAGGCTTGATCTTCTTGTAAATACAATTGATACATTAAATAAGATAAACGATTCTTTCATAGGAGTTATACTTAACAACTTTGATTACCAGGCAACTTACGGTAGTTACTATAAGTATTATTATTACTATTATGGCTCAGAAAAAGGAAAAGAAACAACTGGAACAAACGGTAAACCTTCAAATAGTGTAAACATAAATACTGCTTCAAAGGAAAAAATAATTAAACCAAATTAGTATTGCAGCTAAGGATATTTTTTAAAACATACCCCGAAACATCCCGGTGTCCTTCTTGTACTAAGATAGGAACAATAAGGAGAAGCAGGGCAAAGAATTTTATTGAAACAACTATAAAGTTTTCTCGTATTGCGAATCTTTATAAATGCAGAGAGTGCGGCTGGAGAGGTACTTTAGTAAAATATACAATAAATAAGTATTCTTTTGTTACACTAGCTTTTTATATAATTCTGGTTTTATCTGTATCTTACATAATAAGACAGGTTTTAGTAAAGAATTTCAGTTCTTAAATATTTCTTACTCACCTTTTTTTAGTATCTATGGAATATAACAGTATTAATTATCATGAATTCGTTACAGTTAATCTTGCTGATATCGGATATAAAATTGTATTGATAACAAAAGAACTGATGGATAAAAGGCTTGATGACTTCATGAAGTTTGTTAATAGTATCAGAAAAGAACATGAAACAATATACGGGTGGAAAGAAGAAAGCAAAGAATATTTTTTGAATCCACTTGTTGATAAATGGAAATACAGTTTTGCAATATTAAATAATTCAGATAATCTTTGTATGATAAGTATTAATTCAAGATACGAAGACCGTATCCATCTACATACAGTTTTAGTAAAAAACAAATACAGGAAATCAGGTCTTTCTAAATATATGCTTTTAAAGACCGCTGAAACTGCAATTGATAATAACATAAATAAACTTGAGTTATACTGCCAAAAAAATAATAACAGAGCTTTAATACTTTATTTAAAAATGGGATTTGAAATTGAATCTATCAGGGATAAAAATGATATCCTTCTAATTTCCGAGTCTGAAAAAACACGCAATATCTGCTTTGATTCTTTGAAATAATTTCTTAATATTCAAAATATATTTATATATAATAATCTGATCCGAATATAAATCATAGTCTGATGTGCGGAATTAATGGAATTATAACCAACATTGAAAGTTCTAAAAGAAAAATAATCAAAATGAACGACCTTGTAAAACATCGCGGACCGGATGATGAGGGTTATGTTCTAATAAATTCAGAAACAAATAATATCAAACAATTGAGCGGCAATGATTCCATCCCATACATTAAAGATAATTACACAAATATTAACACTTCAAATTTTAAGGATTTCGATGTGCTGTTGGCTCACAGGAGACTTTCTATTGTAGATCTTTCTGAAAACGGTCATTGCCCAATGAGCGATGCCGGAGAAAATATATGGATCACTTATAATGGTGAAATATATAATTATATTGAATTACGCGCAGAGCTTATTCAGCATGGCTTTAAGTTCAGAACACTCTCGGATACTGAAGTTATTATTAACTCATACCTTAAATGGGGCTTTGATTGCCTGAATAAATTTAATGGTATGTGGGCTTTTGCAATTTGGGATAAGAGATCAAAAATTCTTTTTTTGGCAAGAGACCGTTTTGGAGTAAAACCTTTATACTATACTTTTACCAATAATTTTTTTGCTTTTTCTTCGGAATTAAAACCATTGACACTCCATAGCAACTCATTAGGTATAAATAATACTAAGATTCCTTTTTACCTGATATATGGAAACAGGCTTAATACAGAAGAAACGTATCTCAATGGGATTTATTCATTACCTGCTTCAAACTATCTGATATACAAAGATGGTAATACTAGCCTAAAAGAATATTACGATATAAAAAAACATAAAGTAACATTAAGTGAAGAACAGCTTAAGAGTAAAATTGTTGAGCTTCTTGAAGATTCAATTAAATTAAGGTTCAGAAGTGATGTACCAGTTGGAACATGTTTAAGCGGTGGATTTGATTCATCAAGTATAGTATCCTTGGCTTCAAATAATGGCATTAATAAGATAGAAACATTTTCAGCAGTTTGGGAAGAAAAGAATTGTGATGAATCGTTTTATATTGATATAGTAAACCAAGAATTTGAGTGCATTCCAAATAAAGTATATCCAAAGGAAGAAGAGTTTGAAGAAGTATTCAAAAAGATTTGTTATTACCAGGAAATCCCCACAGAAGGTCCGGGATTGTATCCGCAATGGTATGTAATGGCAAAAGCTAAAGAAAAAGTAAAAGTACTGCTTGATGGTCAGGGTGGTGATGAAGTATTTGGTGGATATTTCCAGATAAGTGCTTATTTGATGAGTATTGTAAAAGATAGAAGATTTTTAAAACTATTCAGTGAATCAGGAAATTTTCTACAGTTTCTTAATAAAAACGGTATGCATTCATTATCAAACTGGCTTTTCCCCAGGCAATACGCTTATTTAACAAGGTCAAAGTTTTCCTCTAAATTTGATATACTAAATAAAGAATTCTTAAAGTCAGTTGATCAAAGTACATTATATTTTGATATTGAGCCATCAAAGTTTTTTGGTAATTACCTTGGTAATTTATCTTATCATTTCATCAGAAATGTTACCATACCCACACTGCTTCACTATGAGGATCGTTCATCGATGGCACATTCCATTGAAAGCCGAGTTCCTTTTCTTGACTACAGACTTGTAGAGCTAGGTGTAAATTTAAAACCTGAGTATTTATCTCATAAAGGTACATCCAGACCATTATACAGAAAAGCTTTAAAGCCATACTTGCCTGATGATATAGTAAACCGTAAAGATAAACTTGGTTACCCGGTACCTTTTTCGGAATGGACAAAAGGTTCACTAAAAAACTTTATTCAAGATAGTTTATTTTCAGAAAACAATTTTTTATTTGATTATATTGATAAGAAACATTTAGAGATAAATCTAAAAAACCATAATAGCGGTATTAAAGATTATAGCTGGGAAATATGGAGACTTTTAAGTCTTAAATATTTTCTGGAATTGTTTAAAAAGACACAACATTTATCAGACAATTAAATCTATATTAAATAATTGAATTTAATGTTAATTTAAGTATTAATGTATAAAAGAATTGATAAAATTCATAATTGAATCCTATTCATTCCGCAGAATTTTGATATTAACAGTTGTATTGATTACATTACTGTTTATTAGCTCTAAGGTATTTGATAAAGTATGGGGCAGCAGTTCTTCGGTACCGATAATAACACTTAATAAGATTTACGCCCCTCCTTTACAGTATGATAATTTAAGCAGGGTAAACATGAAAATGATTGCAAAAGATATAGTTGCAATTGAAGGTAATAAGAAATTAAGGTTAAGAGATCACAATAACGGATTTGAATTTTATGATACAATTAAAGTACTTTATCCTGAAAGTGAGTATGATAAGACCAATAAGATATTCTTTCAGTTTGAAGACTCCCCTTTTCATGATTCAATCTACATTGTAATTTCAAAATCCTATGATCCTAAATTATACTACAAACAGATATTTTACAGTTCTGTAATTGTAAGCAGTTTAAATGAATTTTCAAAAGAGCCTTTAGAATTCCGAATAGATAATACCAAATTAGTTAGCCCAAGCTTACTACTTAATAATGATACATTGATAAATTTAGTATTAGAAAATTTTAATGCGATTATTGATAGTCTGGGAATTGCAGATTGTGGCAGGAACTGTCAGATATTCCAAAATATTTGCAAAGATTTTGGTGTACCTTGCCGAATGGTAAATCTACAGGGAGGTGATGATGATCAGGTAGGTTACTTTCAAAATTTAGGTTATCCTTTGCATGTTGTAAATGAGATATATTCCAGCAAGCATCAAAAATGGTATGTGGTTGACCCAACATTTGGATTTCGCTTTAAACACAGAACTTTCCATGACTTTTTAAATGCCGTAGAAATAAGTAATAAACACACTTTCAAAAGAGAAGATGAAATAGAACAGGATAGTATATTATTCACAAAAAGAACACTCGTAGGAAAAGATTATTTTAAATATTACGAAAATGTAATGTTTACTAATCCTGAATGGAAAAATAAATACATAAAAAAACTGTTTAGTGTATTATACTCTAATTTTAACTATTATTTAGTTTCATTTTCAAATAACTTCCCACTGGTTAAAAACGGTTTTTATTATGTTGGGATTAAAACATTTATGTATTTTTTTATGCTTATTCTATATATAAATGCTGTGTTATTTTTACTATTAAAAAGACTTTTCCTTGTAAAGAAACCAAAACATTAATCAACATTTAAGATGATAGACAGTATAATATCTACAAGCAAAAAGAGCAAAGTTAAAAAAAATGTAATCGTATTTGGTGCTCATCCAGATGATTTTGAGGTTGGCTGTTCAGGGACAATATTAAAATATATTGATTCAATTAATCTTAAAATAGTAGTTATGTCTGATAGGTATGAAGACGGTAAGTTGAGAAATCTGAAAGAAAAAGATAAATCAATGAAGATACTTGGAATGGATAAAATACCATTTAAAATATATGATATTCCCACACGGATTTTTCACGATTATCGTTCCAAGATACGGAATATTTTGTATGATATTGCTACAACGACTAATGTAGATATTGTTTTTACACCACCTGTTCATGATATTCATCAGGATCATATCGTTCTTGCTGATGAAGTAATTCGTATTTTTCGTGAAAAAACAATATTTGGGTATGAAGTGATAAGAAGTGGTTATGAATTTATGCCGAATATGCATGTAAAACTTAGCAAAGAAATTGTTGACCTAAAAATAAAAGCATCACAATGTTATAAATCACAATTTTCAACAACAAAAAGCGGGGGATATTATTTTGCATCGGATGTAATGAAAGGTTTGATGCGGGCACGAGGAGCTCAATTTGGTTTAGAATACGCAGAAGCATTTGTTGTTTATCATTTAAAGCTTTGAATTTCAGGATTAATTGAAAAAGATAATTTGTATTCATAACAATTACGAACCGGAACATTTTCCTGTTTCCCCAGATGAGGATGACAGGTTTTATACTTATGGATTTGGCAGTAATTTTGCCCGCAACTTTAAAAAATATACTGATGGTTATGAAGTCGAAATGTGGAGAATGGATGCTTTTACTGATAAGTATTATGAGAAAGTAGTCCAGAATGTTAAATTCCGTATTTTTCCTGCAACAAGGATTCCCAATTTTACGGATTTTTCTTTCAGATGCCTAATTGAATTAAAAAAAGAAATTAAAAAAAGTCATCCAATTTTATTTGTTTCACATACTCATTACTGGTTAATGTATCAAATAGCTTTTTTTTTTAGAAAATCACCAATTGTAACAAGCCATCATGGAGATTTTTCTCCATTTTTCAGATATGAATACAGAAAAGGGATAAGGAAGTTAAAAGATATTATTGATATGATAACTGAAAAAATTGTAATGAAAAATGTTGATCATTTTTTAGTCTGTGATTTTAATGAAATACCTTATATTAAGAAAGTAGCCCCAAAAAGTAAAATTGATATAAGCAGTACAGGTTTGAATATCTCTAATTTCCCAATTATTGAAAAGGAAAAAGCTAGGGAAGTATTAGGCTGGGATCAAAATAAAAAGTATATACTTTATGTAGGGAAATTATACAATTTTAAACAACCCTTAGAAATGATACATATTTGGAAAGAAGTTAAAAAAGAGATCCCGTCGGCTGAGTTGGTAGTAATTGGAAATACAAATCAAGATGAATATTATGAATATGCATTAAAATCTGGTGTTAAAATTATTGGCAGGGTATTAAATAAGGATCTGAACATTTATTATTCTGCATCTGATGTGTATTTACTGGTTGCATTAAGAAATGATTATTTTGGTGGTACCGGAATAGCACCACTCGAAAGTCTTGCCTGCAATACTCCTGTAGTAAGTTACTCGATGAGAAATTATATCGGTGAAAATATGAACCAATTAGGAGAAGTACCCGATTCTGTTGAAGAATATGTAAAAGCAATCATAAAAGTATTAAAAAATCCCGAAAATTATGTAAATATGAGAAGCAGTATTGAAAAATATTATTCTCATTACAATATTATTCAGAAAACAAAAAAAATATTTGACGAGTTATTTAGCGAGCAATCAATTAATTAAATTTATTTAATATGAAAACAATTTTAGCAATTGGACCTCATCCTGATGATATTGAATTAGGTTGTTTTGGAACAATGAGCAAATTTAAGAAATCAGGTGATAATGTTAACTTTCTTATATTATCAAGAGGAGAAGGGGGAACGATAGAAGGTGACAGGATATTAGAATCTAAGGAATCGGCAGGATTAATAGGAGTTAATTTATTTATTGAAAAGCTGCCTGACAGATTTATCAGTGAAGGTCCTGAAACAATTTCTGTAATTGAAAAATATGTAGAAATGCTGAAACCGCATTCTGTATTCATTCCTTCAGGTAATGATACTCACCAGGATCACAGATCAACCTATAATGCATGCATGGTAGCCTGCAGACCTGTAAAAGAAATTTACGCATATGAAACACCCAGTACTACAAGAAGCTTTACTCCGAATTTCTTTGTAGATATTACTGATTTTATTGATATTAAGATAAAGGCTGTTAAAATTCATAATACTCAAGGTGGTAAAGGATATATGGCAGATAGAGCCGTCAGGGGTTTAGCTGAATACAGAGCTTTTGATATTCTTTTAAATAATAAATATGTAGAAGGTTTTGATATTATTAAAGTAATTTTATGATATGTTCCGTACATCAGCCAAACTATCTTCCATATCTTGGTTTTTTTGAAAAAGCATATAAGAGCGATATATTCATACTTTATGATACTACACAATTTAAGAAAAATGATTGGCAAAACCGAAACAAAATTTGCGTAAGTAATGGCTGGCAATGGATTTCTTTGCCCGTACTACATAACTTCGGTCAAAAGATTTTTGAAGTAAAGATTAAAGACCCTCAAAGAAGCCTTTTAAAGAATTGGCGGTCATTACAGGTAACATACAGCAGAGCACCTTATTTCAAAGAATATGCGCAAACATTTGAAGAGATTTATAATTCAGGAATGGAACTGCTATCCGAATTGAATTGCAGTATAATAACTAAAGTTGCCGGACATCTGGGACTCGAAACAAAATTTATAAGAAGCTCACAACTTCCTGCAATTGATACAACAAGTACACAGGCATTAATAGACCTGACAAAACTTGTTGAAGCAGATACGTATATTTCGGGAGGTGAAGGAATTAATTATCTTGATATGGAACTTTGGAAAAGTACAGGTTTAAAAATAATGTTTCAGAAATACCACCATCCTACATACAAACAATTCAATAATCCTCAATTTCAGTCATACATGAATATTCTGGATTTGCTGTTTAACTACGGAAGTGAAAGTCTGGGTATTCTAACAGAAGGTCAAATCTATTAAAATTATTGCAATGTAATTTACTTCACTTTAATAGATGCTTCTATTAAACTTTCCTTATCAATTACATCATAACCTAATTGTTTAAATCGTTTTATGAGATCATGCTTAGTATATTTTTTATCATCATGCACTTCTATTATGTAATTTTTGATGCGTCTTATTGACTCATCTTTAGAGTTCAGGAAAATCTGGTATTCACTCCCCTCGCAATCGATCTTGCCAAATTCAAACTCAATTGTACCTGTTTTAGCGAAAATGTCATCAAATGCCAGGCAATCAACAGTTGTTTTATCATAATGACCTTCATCAAATTTTCTATCTATCAATGTATTACAACCTGCCCATTCAAAAGAATAAAAATCAGCAGTACCGTTATAATCGCTTATAGCAATAGGAAATGTCTTAATGTTTAATCCATTATTATTAATATTTTCTGAAAGCCTTTTAAATGTATTAGGAAATGGTTCAAATGAATAGATATGGGCATTAGGAAATTTCATGCTTGCAAAAAGAGAGAAGTAACCTACATTTGCGCCGATATCAAGTATATTAAATTTACGGTTTTCTTCAGCTTTAAATGAATAATCATCATTTACAAATATTTCGAATAAAGTGGTAAGATCTCCGGCATTTTTATTTACACTTAAACTCAAACCATTTTTCAATTTCAGATAATGTGTTTTATTATCCTTACCTTTGATATATTTTAAATTATAATACCTAAATGCACTTTTTAACTTAAATACACTTAGCATTCTTCTGAAATTTTTTAACTTTGTTCCTATCATATCATATACAATATATCTTTATATTATTGGTCTAAATAGAATAAAAAATAATTAATTAATACCTGTTTATTTATTACTTTTTGAATTAAATATTAATTAAATTACATATAATTAACAAAATTTAACAGGAAAAACTTTTAGTGATTTTATTTACAGCAGATATTGATTGGGCTCCGGAAGAAGTAATTGCAGATACCATTAACCTTTTAGAATTTTATGGGGTAAAATGCACTTTTTTTTCAACCCATCATTCATTAGAACTTACTAAATCCAATAAAAAACTGTTTGAAATTGGAATTCATCCTAATTTTAACCCAATTCTCGCAGGAAAAAGTGATAAAAGGGCTATTGATATCATAGACGATATACTTGATATTCATCCGGAAGCACAGGGTGTCAGGTCACACTCAATATTGCAAAGTACAAACCTGTTACAGCTATTTGCCGATAAAAAGCTTTTATATGATGCAAACCATTTTATGCCATATCAAACAGGTTTAAAACCATATAAATTGTGGACAGGTATGGTTAGAATACCTTATAACTGGGAAGATGACGTTCATTGGGCTTATGGTTACTCATTTGATGAAAGCAGAATGGATTTAATGGATGAAGGACTGGTAGTGTTTGATTTTCACCCTATACATATTTACCTTAATACAGAAAATAAATACCGTTACAATGAAGCAAAAAAATTTTATAATGACCCTAAAACTCTTATAAGTTACAGGAATAAAGAAGTAATAGGAACAAGAGATCTTTTTATTTCGCTGCTAACTTATTGTAAACAAAACAATATTGTTACGCATAAACTTAATGATATAGCATTAGATTTTATAAATGATAATCCTCAGAGGTAAATTATATTAGCTACCTATTGGTTTACAACATAATTAATTCACAATATATATATATATATGACAAGTAAAGTAAATACAAACGAACTTAAGAATAAAAAGATACTTATTACAGGCGGTATGGGTTTTGTTGGCAGTAATTTAAGTATCAGGCTTGCTGCACTTGGCGCTGAAGTTCTGATTGTAGATAATATGTTACCCCGTCAGGGAGGTAATTTATTTAATATAGAGCCAGTTAAGGATAAAGTTAAGGTCAATATCTCAGATATCAGGAATCCAACATCTATGAACCATTTAGTAAAAGGGATGGATTATGTTTATCATATAGCAGGACAAGTTAACCATGTTGATAGTGTTAAAGACCCTTTGAATGATCTCTCAATAAATGTAGAAGGTACACTGGTACTTATGGAAGCGTTAAGGATGAACAATCCAAATGCAAGAGTAATTTTTACAGGTACCCGCGGAGAATATGGTTCATCATTAACACTTCCTGTAGCAGAAAATCACGCAATAAATCCGATTGGTATATATGCAATAACCAATTTTGCAGCAGAAAGGATAGTATTAACTTACCATAATTTGCACCATATAAAATCACTTTGTTTAAGGATCACAAATACATTCGGTCCGCGTCACCAGATGGCACATGATGAATACGGAGTGTTTAACTGGTTCATAAGGAAAGCAATGGATAATGAGGTCATTCCTTTGTTTGGAGATGGCAGGATACTGAGAGATTATCTATATATTGATGACCTGATTGATTCATTGATTACTATTGCATTAAGCGAAAATGCCTATGGTGAAGTATATAATGTTGGTACCGGAGTTCCATTAAGTTTTTTAGAACTAGCCAACAAGATTATAGAGATAGCCGGTACAGGTAAGATTGACTATACAGAATTCACAACTGAACGCAAAGCGCTGGAACCAGGCGATTATTATGCTGATATTACAAAGATCAAGAATGCTATTGGCTGGGAGCCTAAAGTACCTTTAAATGATGGTATTAATAAAACAATTGATTTTTACAAAAAGAACAAGGATAAGTATTGGTAGTTATACCTCCCTTCCAATCAGAACATTTAACTTTCTTAAATGCAACCAAAACAAAAAGTCTTCTTAGGTCTGGGAAATATTGCAGGGATATTCACTAGCTTAAAGAAAGGCTTTGAGCAAAATGATATTTCAGCAGATTTTTATTCCTTAAATGAACATATTTACGGCTACAAAACAGATAAAATAATTAAATATTCAGATAATTCATTTGTAAGAAAACTTCAGAAATTTTATCTTCTTATAAAACTTATTTTAAAATACGACTACTTTATATTTGATTCTACAGGTACACTGCTTCCGAACTATAAGGATATTAAACTATTCCGTTTTTTTGGCAAAAAAACCATGGTAATATTTACCGGATGTGATATAAGACTGCCCGAAAAAGTCCAAAAATACAAATGGAATCCATGCCGTAACTGTACCGATTATTATAAAAATTTTGTAGGCTGTGTGTTAGAAACGAAATCTCAAAAGATCAAAGAAATTGAAAATAAATTTGATATAATTGTAAGCACAGAAGAAGCAGCTGGTTCTTTAAACAGAAATTATTCAGCCACATTGTTTCCTGTTGATATTGAAAAATTTAAGTATATTGGCACAAATCCTGAAAAAAGATTAAAGATACTGCATGCTCCTTCGAATCCTGAATACAAAGGGACAAAATATATTATAGATGCTATTAACAGACTTAAACTTGAATTTGATTTTGAATTCAATATTATTAAAGATGTAAAGGCTGAAGAATTGTATTTGGAGGTTGTAAAAACAGATCTTGTTATAGACCAAATGCTTGTAGGTTTTTATGGTCTATTTACAATTGAAAGTATGGCTTTGGGAAAACCAGTTATATGTTATATCAGAGAAGATATAAAAGATAACTCACCTGAAGAAATACCAGTCATTAATGCAAATCCTGATACATTATATACAGTTTTGAAAGAAATACTATTATCGCCAGAAAAACTTAATTCTATTGGCAGACGATCAAGAGAGTATGCCGAGAAACATCATAATTCAAAAATAATTGCAAAAAAATATTATGAATTGCTTGAAGGGAAATAAAATTGCTTAAGCGGTTTTTCAAGGAAACACTTATATACGGTTTAAGCATGTATATTCAAAAATTCATAGGGGTATTTTTGTTACCGCTTTATACTGCACTATTAACCCCAGAAGATTATGGAGTACTTGACCTGCTTGGAACTGTTACAATTATCAGTATTTATCTTGTTGTATCCGGAACTGATTCATCTTTAAGCTATTATTTTTTCCGCAAAGAGCATATTAAAGAACGCCCTATAATGGTTTCATCTACATTAATTATCAGAATAACTTTTGCAGCGGCGGCTTTTATCATTTTAGGTTTATTTTCAAACAAGCTATCATTCCTAATTTTCGGCAAAGATTATTCAATGTTTCTCATATTAACAGGAATATCACTTGCAGTACAATCCTTGTATTCATTCTTTACAGATCTAATCAGGTTTGAAAAACGACCATGGATATTTACATGGGTTTCAGTAACCAATCTGTTAATAAATATTTTCTTTAATATTTACTTTATTCTAATTCTCAAAAAAGGTATTTGGGGCGCCATTATGGCAAGTGTAATTTCATATAGTTTAATGGGAGCATTCACAATTACATATGTGTTTATGCGGTATGGAATTCATTTTTCTAAAGACTGGGCATTTAAAATATTAAAATATGGCAGTCCATTGATTGGAACGGCTTTGGCAGTTTGGATACTCACAACTACAGATAGATATTTTCTTGCTCATTTCAGGAATATTGCCGATATAGGCATATATGCTGTCGGCGGTAAGATTGCATCATTCTTGGGATTGGTTTCAGGTGCTTTGCAAATAGCTTGGGCTCCTTATGCAATGGATATCCAGTATGAACCCAATGCAAAGAAAATTTATGCAAAAGTATTCTTTATATATTTTGTAGTAAATATATTAGCCATTTTTTTCATATCAATGTTTTCAATCGATATTTTAAAAGTATTCACACAACCGGCATATTATTCAGCTAAAGCTGTAGTTCCGTTTTTATGTATGAGCGTGGTATTTTTCAGCGGGTATTTTTTTGTTTCAATTGGAATTGCCATAACCAAAAAAGCACAGCATACAATCTGGATAACACTTGTTGCTGCCACAGTAAACATCATTTTGAATTTCCTTTTAACACCAACTATTGGACCAGTTGGAGCAGCTTTTTCAATTATGACAGCAAACTTTTTGATATTTATATTGACTCTTTCAGTATCCCAAAAGTTATATCCGATAGATTATAGTTATTTCCGAATATCTGCACTTGCCCTTCCGGCAGCTATCATTGTTGCCGTAAGTTATTATTTTGATTTCAAAATAGAAGTAAGGATAGTTTTGGCATCTATTTATTTTACTTCCGCTGGAATTTATCTATATTTCAGCCTTAGAAACTCTGAAGAAGTAAAGAGTATTATGCAAAAAATAAAATCATTGGGTTCTAAAAATAAAACTGATGAGCCTAAATCTTTTGAACCCTGACTTGTAATATTCTGTTGCCTGATTTTTTTGTAACCACAAAACTCAACCCTTTAAAGTCTATTCTCTCGTAAATTTCTGGAATATGCCCGGTTATTTTTTGCAAGAATCCGTTTAACGTCTGGTAATCGGTATCTTCGGGTATATCAGATTTGAAACGGGTATTAAAATTTTCTATAGAAATTATCGGGTTAACTAAGTAAACCCCGCTTTTTTCATTAATGACTTCCTGTGTTTCATCAACATCATATTCATCCTGAATTTCACCAACAATTTCTTCAATAATATCTTCAATTGTAACAAGACCTTCAACCCCACCATATTCATCAACAACAATTGCCATATGAACTTTATTTCGCTGCATTTCCTTAAGCAGGTTTCCAATTTGTTTTGTTGCAGAAGCAAAAAATGCAGGACGGATAATATCCTGAATTGCAATAAGCTCTCTGTGCTCAGCAGCAGAGATAAGATCTTTTGTGTAAATAATTCCTACTATATTATCTATTGTATCCTTATAGACGGGTAGTCTTGAATAACCTTCTTCGGTAACAAGTTGAAATATTCTATCGCGGGGTTCTTCAATATCAATAGCTGCCATATGATTTCGCGGCACCATTATCTCTGTTGCCTGTTTATCATTGAACTCAAATATCTTTTCAATAAGCTGGTGTTCTGTCTGGTCGATAGCTCCTGATTTCTTTCCCTCCGAAAGTAATAAGCGTAACTCTTCTTCGGAATGAAAGCGTTCTGAATCTGAAACAGGCTGTATGCCAATAGCTCTAAGTATTAAATTTGCAAGATTATTAAGTACCCATATAGCAGGCTTGAAAACAGAATAAAACAACTGAAGCGGGAAAGCAATAAAAAGAGTAGTGCGTTTTGAAAACCTGATAGCCAAAGACTTAGGTGTAAGCTCTCCGAGCACAATATGAAGCATTGTGATAATTATGAAACCGACAGTAAATGAAATTGTTTGTAAAACAGCAGGGTTAGTTAAACCAAAAAGATTAAAGACCGGCTCAAGTATTTTTGATGTAACGGGTTCACCTATCCAGCCTAAGCCTAAAGAGGTAATAGTGATACCTAGCTGAGTTGCAGAGAGGTATTCGTCCAAATGAGATATCAACTTCAATGCAAGTTTTGCACTTTTTTGTTTTTCGGCAAGAGGCTGTATCTGGGTTGCCCTTACTTTAACTATTGCAAATTCAGCAGCAACAAAAAATGCATTAGCAAGAACCAGTATAATTACAACAATGATTTCAAATAAAATACTTTCTACCAACATAATACTTAGTTCAATTTTCCTGTAATATTCAACAAAATCAGCTTTATTTCTTTATTTTATGATACAAATTAGTTATTTTACATGTAAATATAACAAATATACTAAACAAAATATACTGCACTAATATTTACTGTGCTAATTAAAGAAAGGATTTAAGTTATGGCTGATATTAATAATACATCAGTTGGAAGCAAATTAACTGAAAAACCAGTCAGGGTAGTAAATCTTGATAAATACTCCAAAGCAATACTTTCAGTAATTGCAGTCTGCCTTATCCTCATTACAGCAAACATTTATTTTGAACCAAAAGATGCAAATGCTTATGATACTGTGCAGGATGTGAACTTGAAAACCATTAATGGCTTTACAATATCAAGCGGTTATTTACCCGTTGACCTGCAAAGGATTGAAGGAAGCTCAAGTAAAAACCTGAAAATTGATATACAATCTGTCAACGGGAGATCAGTTTTTGGTGATAAATTACCTGTTGATATTCAGGGTATAAATGGTCAATTTTTTATAGGCAGCGATTTACCTGTAAAAGTGAGGTAGTTATTTTTTTTTATTACTTTTTATTTATCTCATTCCCAAACTCCGGTGTTTGTCTCAAAAATCTTAATTTTGAAAAATTTATGTTAAAATTATTAAAGATTCCTGCTTTCGCAGGAATGACAAAGCACTTTTGAGACAGCCTCTCCTCCTCGCGAATGCAGGGATTGGGAATGTTAAATTAACATTTATTATTTATAACCTTTACCTGCTTAATAGTATTACGCTGTTTGTTGGTAATTATAAAAGTAAATCCAGAGTAATCTATTCTTTCATATAGTGCGGGCAAATGACCAGTTACATAATATAAAAATCCACCTAATGTATTATAATGGTCATCAATAGGAATAGATGCATTGAAATTTTTATTAAATTCCACTACAGTAATAAATGGGTTAACAAGATAATCCTGATTTTTTCCTTTTATAATATCAGGTGATTCATTATCATATTCATCCATTATCTCCCCTGTAATTTCTTCAATAATATCTTCCATTGTTATTAATCCTTCTACGCCACCATACTCATTAATAACAATGCCCATTTGCACCTTCTGTTTCTGAAATTCTCGCATAAGTTCCCCGATATTTTTGGTTTCAGAAACAAAATAAGCGGGACGGATTATATCCTGCAATGTTATCAATTGCCGGTGTTCAGAAGCTGCAATAAGATCTTTTGTGTAAATTATACCTATAATATTATCAACTGTATCTTTGTAAACAGGTATCCTTGAAAAGCCTTCTTCTGTTACAACTTCGTATATTTTTTCTCTGGGATAGTTGATATTAAGTACTACCATTTGATTACGATGGACCATTATTTCTTTGGCAAGCTTATCGTTGAAATCAAATATTTTTTCAATAAGTTGATGCTCGGTTTGGTCAATGATACCGGTTTTTCTGCCTTCAAGTATAACCTGCCTTATATCTTCTTCACTATGAATTCCGCTATCATTAAGTAATGGTTTAATTCCAATTAGCCTGATAATAAGCCCTGCAGAGGCATTCAACAACCAGATGAAGGGTTTAAATATTTTGTAGAAAACAATAAGCGGGTAAGAAAGCCAAAGGACAGCTCCCATATATTTTCTTATAGCTATTGCTTTTGGAGCAAGCTCTCCAAAAGTAATTGTAAAATATGTAATGATTAAAAGCCCGAATATTACAGATAGAGTTTGACTGAAAGAATCAGAAATTCCAAATGAGAGGAAGAACGGCTGTAAAAGCTGAATAAAGATATCTTCTCCAACCCATCCAAGCAATAAGTTAATAAATGTTATACCAAGCTGTGTTGCAGAAATATAATTATCAAGATTGTTAATAACACTTTTTGCCTTGATAGCCCTTAAATTACCCTTATTAACAAGAGAATCTATTTCGGCTGTTCTGACACGTATTATAGCATATTCAATTAATACAAATATTGCATTAACTGAAATAAGTATTAAAATAAATACTGCCTGAGTAAACAATTGTTAATTCTTTTTAAGCTGTAAATAAATAACTCTGTTGTCTATCATTCTGAATTCTTGATTCTTTTTATTTTTCATTATTATTTATACGTTTTGCCCTAACTAATGAAGCTATAACTGAAATTATAAGGATAATTGAAATCAAAGCCAAAGATAGCTCGGTAGAAATGATCTTTGCGGCATAGTAATGATTTAAAATCATTTTAATACCAATGAGAATCAGTATAGCAGCAAGTCCATAATTAAGATAATAAAATTGTTTAATAAATCTTGCTAAAGCAAAATAAAGAGACCTTAAACCAAGAATAGCAAATACGTTAGAACTGTATATGATAAAAGGATCTTGCGTAACACCAAATATTGCAGGAATTGAATCAACTGCAAAAATTAGATCAGTTGTTTCTATCATTATTAACACTACAAACAAAGGTGTAGCAATTTTGCGGCCATTTTGGATAATCAGGAATTTATCACCTTCGTATTTATCAGTTACTCTAATGAATCTTTTAAACAATCTAATAACAGGGTTTCTTTCAGGATGAATCTCTTTGTCCTTCTGAAAAAGAAGTTTATAACCAGTGATTACTAAAAATGCACCAAATACATAAATAATCCAATTAAAATGATTGATAAGAGTAACGCCTGCAAAAATGAAAATTGCTCTCATAACAAGCGCTCCAATTATGCCCCAAAACAAAACTTTGTGTTGAAATTTTGCAGGAACATCAAAATATTTAAATATTAAGACAAAGATAAATATGTTATCAACGCTCAATGATTTTTCAATCACATAGCCGGTAAGAAATTGCATTGCAGAATCAACACGTTCTACCCCAGGCGGCGGGATATAATAATAATACAACCCAAGATTAAAAACTAATGCAAGCGTTATCCAAACACCGGTCCATATCAATGCTTCTTTAGCTTTGACTTCGTGTGCTTTACGATTGAAAACACCCAGGTCAAGAGCAAGCATTATTATTACAAATACATTAAAAAATATCCAAAATAATATCTTATCATCCAATAGATTACAGTAGGTTAATGTTTTTTAATTAGTTAGCTTATAATTATATAAATCAATATAATACTTATAGCATAACAATCATTTTTAAAAAAGCAAATTACTAAAAAATAATATTAACTAATACTCAAGAAAACTGCAACTTATATAGAAAATAATTGATTATATATTGTGAAAAAAGGAATATTAACTTAAGTAAAAATATACAATACTATGAAAAACATTCTTGTACCATTTGATTTTTCCAAAACAGCAATAGCAGCATTTAATCTTGCAATTGATATCGCAAAAAAACAAAAAACCATGGTCAATATGCTTTATGTAATAGTTGACCCATTTGCTGTTCAGAATAAACCGACATCAACACCTGAACATTTTAGCAAGACTGATGTAAGAAAATTTTTAGAAAGCATTAAGAAAGAATCGCTGGCAAATCTAAAAAATATTATCAGTAAATCTGGTTGTACTGATTTGAGTATTAATCCTTTTGTTGAGTTCAGCCCAAGTGTCTATAAAGGTATATTAAAATTTACCGATAGAAAAAAAACAGGCTTGATAGTAATGGGTACTCATGGGTTAAATAGTTTTAAAACCCGGGTTCTTGGTACAAATACAGAAAAGGTTTTCAGGCTATCTAAAATACCTGTTTTAATAGTTAAGAGTAAAATAAACAATTTTAACTTTAAGAAAATTGTATTTGCAACTGACTTAGAATTTTCTTCAAAAAACGTTTTCAATCAAGCATGGAAAATAATAAATGTTTATGATGCAAAGATCGACATTTTGAGAATAAATTCAAATAAGGATTCAATTCGCAGCTCTTATGCAACCGGTAAGATGAGTAGTCTTACTAAAAATTATAACGGCAATTTTGATTTCGTTGTTAGTGATTCTACTTCTGTTGAAGAAGGTATTAGCAAATATTGTGATAACAATAAAGTTGACCTGATTGTGATGGGGGTACACAGAAAAAAAGGATTTAAAAGATTATTCTCAGATAGAGTTTCTGAAGCAATAACCAGATTAGCAATACAACCAATACTCACTATTGATATTAGCAGTAATTAAAGAAATATAGACAACTCCGAAGGAAACCTTTGGGTCGGAGCAAAAGTCTTAAAATACATTTTAAGCAATAATATTTTTATGGATACCCGCATTCATGCATTTAAAAAGGCATTTTGCGGGTATGTTACTTAATATAATATTCTGAATTTAATAGTATTGTCAATTTTCTTAAGCTCATTTATCACCTTAGGGTCATACTTTTTACTTATATCGGTAATAACATAACCAATGTGTTCATTGGTTTTTAAGTACTGACCAATAATATTAATATTATTCTGCGCAAAAACCAGATTTATCTTCGCCAATATACCCGGTAAATTATGGTGAATGTGTATAAGCCTGTGAGCATTTTCAAATGAAGGAAGCTGAATATTTGGGAAGTTCACACTATAATATGAATTTCCTGAATTTACAAAATCAATTATTTTACACGGTACAAAATTAGCAATATCTTTCTGAGCTTCATCTGTGCTTCCACCAATGTGAGGTGTTAAAATTACATTCGGCAAATTCTGCAAACCTGATAAAAATATTTCATCATTACTTTCTGGTTCATATGGAAAAACATCTATAGATGTCCCTTTTATTTTACCAGAGGTAATATTATTTATTAGCGCTTCAATATCTACAATAAACCCACGGCTTAAATTCAGGAATACAACTCCATCTTTCATTAAGCGGAATTCTTTATCCCCGATAAGATTTTTGTTCTGTTCGCTTCCATCAACATGTACTGATATTACATCAGCTTTTTTGAGTAGCTCTTTCATTGAGTAACATTTCTTTGCATTACCAAGTGCAAGTTTTTCAAGTGTATCATAAAAATAAACTTCCATTCCAAGATCTTCAGCCAAGACTGAGAGCTGAGAACCAATTTTACCATATCCTATAATACCAAGCTTTTTTCCACGTACCTCAACACTGTTCTTAGAAGATTTATCCCACACTCCTTTATGAAGATTATTACTTTTATCAAGAATCCCTCTCATCAGCATAATTATCTCACCCAGTACAAGCTCAACCACACTTCGTGTATTGCTGAAAGGAGCATTGAAAGCAATAATACCCTTCGTTAAACATGCATTCATATCTATCTGGTTTGTACCAACGCAAAATGCTCCTACTACCATCAGCTTTTTAGCTTTTGCTATGACTTTTTCTGAAACAATTGTTTTAGAACGGATGCCAAGTATTGAAATATCCTTAATCTTTTCAGAAAGTTCATCTTCATTAAGGCTTTTTGAAATTACTTCAACATTATAGCCTTCAGTTTTAAAAAGTTGAGCGGCATCTTTGTGGATATTTTCAAGCAGAAGTACTTTTATTCTGTTCTTTGGATATGAAATTGTCATAGGTAAATTTGAGATGTACAAAAATTCATCAAAACTTGGTGTAACATGGTCGGCTTTCTTTACAACCTTAAGCCTCTCGATATTTTCTGTAAATGCATAAAATTTATTGATAATTCCGGATTTTTTTAACTCATAATCAGTATGTCCATCACCAATGGCAATCAGCTCACCTTTAAGTTTTAAAGCTATAAGCTGTTTTACTTTTCCACTATTTTGTGCAAGGAGGTTCTTCTTTTCAAAGCCTGTAATATTACCGATTTTATCAAATAAGAAAGTATTAGCATAAACATTCTCAGAGGGGATACCGAATTTTTTTACTACAGGAATTATGTATTCTTTAAATCCACCTGATAATATTATAATACTACTGCTGTATTTCCTGAAGAACCCAGCATTATTAATTATTGATCTTGAAACCTGTTTATTAAGTCTTTTTATTAACTGTTCTATGTGCAAGCGGTTTGCTTTAAGCAAACTTACTCGTTTTGCAAGTGAAACCGGAAATGAGATACTTCCATTCATTGCTGATTCTGTTAATTTCCTAATTTCAGAGCAAATGGATTCTCTTTCAGTATCTTTCTTTAAAGCAATTTCTGCAAGCTCATCAAGCGCTTCAACCTTCACAAAAGTGCTGTCAAAATCTAATATGAAGAATTTGTTTTGCATAATTTAGTTTTTACTATGTAACACGAATACATAAATACGAGTATGAAATGGCTATAAAAAATGACCAATAAAAATATTGGCCATTTTAAAAAACATTGTATTGCCAGTTCGCAATTTCTCTATTTCAATATATTGCTATATATGAATAATATCGTTATAGACTACAAAAATCATAAAACCCATGAGAATAATAAATCCAACATTTTGTACTACTATCTGTATCTTGTGTGAAACAGGTTTTCTGAATATACCCTCATAAAGCAGGAATACAAAATGCCCGCCATCAAGCGCAGGAAACGGAAGAATATTAATTATAGCAAGTGTGATAGAAAGCATTGCCATAAATCCCAGGAATGAAAGTAATCCTCCATCTGCAGATTGACCTGCATATTGCGCAATCTTAACAGGTCCGCCTACAGCCTTAGAAAATGCAATATCGCCTTTAATTATCTTCCACATTGATTTAACAAAAAGCACAATTCCATATTGCCATAGGTCATTGGCGCCCTGTGGTATTGCAGATATAACGTTATACTCTAAAATCTTAACAGCACCTGTGTATTTACCTATTCCGATACCAACAGTACTATCTGCATCCGGTTTAACAACACCGCTTAATTCGGCACCGTTTCTATTCCATTTTACAGCAATATCTTTGCCTGCATTTGATTTGATAATATCTACAAACTGCTGAGAGTGGGTTATAGGATTACCATTTGCTTCGGTAATAATATCACCATTTTGCAAACCCATTGTTTTTGCAGGTCTGCCCTCAACAACCTGCTGAATGACAGGATCCATACTAACAGGGTAAATACCCAATGAACGCTCACCCTGATCTCTTAATTCTTCTTTTGTGAGAAAAACATCTTTTATAACTCCCTTAGAATTAAGTTTTAGATTAACATCTTCTCCCATAGCTTCAATGAAGATCTTTAGTCGAACTTCATCCCAATACTTAACAGAATGACCGTTTATTGAAATTATCTGCGAACCCGGAAGAATATTATATTTTGCAGCAATTGAACCCGGGGAAACATAACCGATTGTATTGGTTTCCATTTTCTGCTTGCCTTCAACCAGGTTGATGGTATAAAATATAGCAAAAGCCAGAAGTGTGTTCATAATTACTCCGGCAGTAATAACGAACATTCTTTGCCAAACAGGTTTTGAACGGTACTCCCAAGGCTCGGGGGGTTTACCAATGAAATCCTTATCCATGCTTTCATCAATCATACCTGCTACTTTTACGTAGCCTCCTAACGGAAAAACACCAATGCCGTATTCGGTATCACCTTTTACAAACTTGAATATCTTTAAGTTAAAGAAATCAAAGAAAAGATAAAACTTATCAACTTTCATTTTACACAGCTTTGCCGCTGCAAAATGTCCGAACTCGTGTACGAAAACAAGTATCACTATCGTTATAAGAAAGTAAAGAATTGTGCTTACTACATCCATAATATTTTGTTTATCTCCTTTTGCAATGCTGTTAAATTACTTTAACTTTCCTTATCATTGCAGTATTACTATATTAAAAAATCTATTAAATTTTATGCAAGCTCAAGTGATGATTCTAAAACAATTTTTCTTGACCAGCTATCTATATCCACAATACTTTCCAAAGTTGGTGAAGTATGATTTTCGTGTTTATCAATAGCTCTGTTAATTAAATCAGGAATATCAGAGAACCGGATTTTTTCCTTCAGAAACAGGTCAACTGCTGCTTCATTTGCTCCGTTTAATACTACTGGGTATGAACCGCCTTGTTTTATTACATCATATGCTAACTTTAAACATTGAAATTTATCCAAGTCAGGCTCATCAAACGTAAGGTTTTTCAATGATTTAAAATCAATTCTGGGGAAATTTGAAGCTACCCGTGTTGGATATGTTAGTGCATACTGAATTGGTACTTTCATATCCGGCACACCTAATTGTGCCTTTACAGAACCATCGGAAAATTCCACCATAGAGTGGATTATTGACTGCGGATGTATCAAAATCTCGATGTTTTCCGCTTCTATATTGAACAACCATTTTGCCTCAATAATTTCAAAGCCTTTATTCATTAATGTTGCAGAATCTATTGTTATCTTATTGCCCATTACCCAATTGGGGTGATTTAAAGCCTGCTGAACAGTTACATTTGCAAGTGATTTTTTTGAACATTCCCTGAAAGGTCCCCCGGAAGCAGTTAAAATGAGTCCTGTAACTTCCTTCATGGGTTCACCTTGCAGGCATTGCAGTATTGCGCTATGCTCACTATCAATTGGCAGAAGGTGTGATGAACTATTAGCAAGCATTTGATAGATTAGCTCACCTGCAACTACCAATGACTCCTTATTAGCCAGCGCTATATCTTTGCCGTTCTTGATTGCCTCAATGGTAGGTATTAACCCGCTGAAACCGACAAGAGCGTTTACAACAAGCTCAAAATCATCACGAGAGGCTATTTCGTTGATGCCCTCTTGCCCGCAAAGGATTTCGCATTTATGATTTAAAGAACGAGATTTAAGCTCTTTGAAACTTTCTTCATTGAAAATTACAGCAGCTTTAGGTTTGAACTCTTCTATCTGAGATGCAAGTAACTCAACATTTGAATTTGCGGAAATATATTTTACTGAAACCGGGTATAGATTCCGGTTAAGATTCCTTACAACTTCAAGCGTATTTTTACCAATTGAACCAGTAGAGCCTAAAACAGCAATATTCTTCATTCTAACCTGTTAATGTTGTAAGTTAGGGTTAATTTTTGAAAGTTAATATGCTAAATTTTAGATTTGAAATTTCAGGTGGTGGGGTATTTTAATCTCTCCCACCCTTGTCATTCCGTACTTGATACAGAATCTTTTGAAATAGAAGCAAGATTCCTGCCTTCGTAGGAATTACAAATAGTGTAATTGAAAATACCCCACTACCAAAATACAGGTGGAAAATGTGAGTTTTAAGCAGTTTGGAAGTGTATTTGCAAAGGTAATAAACTGCAAAATAGTTAGGAATGAGATTCTAAATTACAAGAATAAAAGAGATATTATTCTCACTTCTCAAAACTTATATTTACATTCTCAACTGTCCAACCGCCTTTTATGTTTATAGTGTTGGTGAAGATGTAAAACGGCTCGCAGTAATCAAACGGAAATGGGTAGCCATGGTCATACGCGGAATTATTATTTTTATCAATGTATGAAAATAAATTATAATTTGCTTCCAATATATTTTTATAGATAAACACCGTATCGCGTGAATCAAAAATGTACTTTAAAACGGGTATTAGTAATTTTGCTTCAAGTACAATTTTTACAATTTGATCTGTGATAATAAAATCTGTATATGCAGAAGTAACCGTTCCCATCATATCACCAAAAGAGTTTATACTAACTGTTCTAAATGGCAGTGAGAAATTATAAACAGAATCCTTTACTGTTTTCAAAGGGAATGTAATATTATACTTCCTGTTTGATGCAAAATGGTTTGCTGAAAATACTTCTACCAGAGAATCATTTTTCCAGCTATAAACTACCCTATCTACAATTCCATTCTCATCGGTAATTTTTAAATTATTTGTAAAATCTTCTCTTGTTGGTTTATACCTAGAGAAGAAAATAAATATGCTTTGTTCAGGCAGAACGGTTAAGGAGTTATACTCGATTGATGTAGATACTATACCAACGGAATCCTTGAAATATTTCGTTGCATCAAGCTCAGGCGCAAGAGGCTGCCCCTGAGAAATCTGTTTCATATAAAAATTAACATTTTGCGATGTAACTGAATCCTTTACATCAACATCAAATGGCAGTACACCGTAGCTTTCACGCTCACTGGTAAAAAGCAGGTTTTTATCATCATCTATAATAGAAATTATCCTGTACCTACCCTGTGCCATATTAGTTAAAGTATAACTTCCTTCAACATTTGATTCAGTAAAATAATCTGGAATATTTATTGTTGGGTCATAACTTTTGCTTAGGTCATATGCATAAACAGATGTTATTTTATTATTATTGTTATAAACTTTTCCTGTAACACCGCCCATATCAATAATGCTTCCGGTTGAAAATGCAAAGTTCACAGCCTCGCCAATGGAATTTCCTCTTATATCCTTTAAAGCTGTCGAGATATTTACAACAAAAGTTTTATTGGGGTCAATCTTCACAAGATTCATTGGAAAACGAACCTCTACATCCTTAGCCCCCCATGAAAATTCAACATCACCTTTGATCTGTGGCGACATCCTGAATGCATCCTGAAAGCTTCTTCTATCTATATACTCGTCAAATTCAAATATTAATGAATTGCCTGTAAAATTTATAGAGCTTGGTTTTGGTGAAATAATCCTGACTTTAGGAGGAGTTTTATCTTCCTCGCCACCACCAGGTGGCTTTTGATTGGCACATGCGTATAATCCTGCAAAAATCACCAAAAAAGCCAATTTAACAATAGCCATTCTAAATATTTCTATGGAAAGATATGATTTCAATATATCAAATATAGCAAAAATTTAAAAAAAAACATAAATATAACCGTTTCCTTTAATATCCCTTATACCGTGTATTGATATACCCTATAGATAATACCATATTTGCAGTAGTCAAAATAACGATTTATGTATTTAAATCATTAATAATGACTACCCATTTAGGGTTAATAATCAAAGTTAAATGAAAAACTCAAGGAAAAATAAAATAAGAAAGATTCTGTTATTTGCAGCGGTGATTACCGCATTTACTATGCAGATACAATCTCAAACTCTTACTGTAAATGAAAGTACAACTAATAATGAAAGTAAAACTAATGTAATCAACATTGAGTCAAATGAAACTAAAAAAGAAACAAAAGTAGTTAATATTGAACCAAATGAAGGTGCGGGACTATCAAAAGAAGAATTGGTAGGCGGCAACTGGGTTTTGACAAATGTAGAAACAAAAAGTTTTAATGTTGTAAATATAACAAAATGGCAGTTAAATAATAATGAGTTGCAGGGAAATTGTTCATGGAAAGATGTATTGAATATTATTCATACAGTAGAATCTGGTTTTAAATGGCAAGACCCCCCGAAAAAAATGCAGCCCGGAAGTTATCTGAACTTAGAAGCAATTTATACTAATATAGATTACAGCACTACAACACAAACAAATACAGGAATAAAAATGTTTTTTGCTGGTTCTAATTCAGATTATAAAGTTATAGAGCCAAACGCTATTGAAATACTGAAAGTAAATAAAAATAACAAGCAATATACCAATGAAGTAAAAAAAGGATTTTTCTATGCACCAAAATATTTTTTAGATGACACCAAAATGTGCAAGTTAGTGATTGATTGTTATATAGGTAAGGATCATTACGTTACAACATACACATATACATATCAACAATAACAAAAATTAAATAGATTTTTTCTGCTAGGCAGCATAGCTGATAGTATTCCCTACTAATTAGCAGATGAACCGGGGCTTACAATAGTAAGCCCTTTTTTTTTATATCAAAGTACTTAGGTTTAAACATTTAGGAAACAGGATTAAAGAGGATTTTCGAAAAAAAAGAAAAAAATCAAAAGATTTAGACGCTAATAACGCAGATTGTTTATGATAATACAAATGCTTTTGTGCTATAACATAGTTTAAAGTCTGGATACCTTCTTTCGTTCCACTTTGTAAGGCATGCCCGCAGTCGCGGGTATGACAAATAATCTATGGTGAATGGCTTTTTATTTTACTTGGAGTGTTTGAACCCTTGACTTAAAATTTTACGAAAGTTTGGCAAGAAATGGGTTTTTAGCTTTTCTCAGTGTTCTCTGTGCCCTCTGTGTTGAAAGCTTTTGATTTACTTATTTTAATGCAGAGTACCCTTACCTAAAGGTCTCACATTAGCAATTAATTAAACTCTCAAGTTAAAGATTAAGGGAGACTCTGCTATAACATAGAACATAAAGTCAGAAGCAAAACCCCCGACATTGATTATCGAAAGATCTTATTTTAAGATTAATTGTGGAGTAATGAAAACTGTAGAGCATCTCCCCCCTTTGCCAAAGGGGGGATTTTGAGCCTGAGTATTAGTTTTGTGTTGATTGAACGAAAAGATTTAGTTTGCATTTATCAACAATGGGGGTTTTGTTTGTATCCGCAGGGTTCCTTACCTAAAGGTCTCACATTAGCAATTATTTAATCACTCAAGCTAAAGGGAGACTCTGCTATAACATAGTTTTAAGTCTGGATACCCGCAGTCGCGGGTATGACAAAAATCTGTGGTGAAAATTCTTAACGAACACCGATTATAGTCCATTCTTTAGCAATTTATTTATACTAAAAAATGAGGGGTCCTGTTTGGTCAGGACCCCTCGGGTTAATGCTGAGGAGGCTTTTTGGGGAAAAGACGAGGTAGAAATCTTATGACAAACTGTATGAAGGTCCCGGCATACACCGGAAACGAAGCTAGGCCGCAACCGTATTAAGAAGCTAAAGCAAAAATAATATGCCTCTTTTCTGCAGGCCAGCTTCGTGACGTCAACCCCTTCACAATATGTCTATCACATTTATCCATAGTGGGACAGTAATTTTATATATATTAAATAAATATTTAAAATTTTATTAATCCATCTGCCTTCTTAAGAAAGCAGGTTTATCATCATTTGAAATCTTGAATTCATCTGAATTGAAATCAAAATCTTCAATATCTATATCATCATTTCTTGATCTAATTTTCTTTAAGTCTTCAGTGCTTAAAAGATCATTTCTCTGAATAGTTGGTATGTCCAATCCCTGTAATTCCTGTTGTGTGCTTGGAATCCTTATAACATTGTTGATACTTTCTGTATTTAACAGCAGGTTCTTTGTTTTTACTTCATCCTTTACAGGATATGAGTTTGATTGCTTTGCCTGAACTGATGTAAAACCGGTTGCAATGATAGTAACAATAACTTCATCTTCCATCCTTTCATCAGAGACAACACCCCAAATTAGTTTGCCGTAATTGCATCCTGCAGCCTGTTTGATAAGCTCGGTCATGCTCTTTAGGTCTGATATCCTGAAATTAGGATCAGCAATTATATTAAGCAGTATTGATTTTGAACCTGCAATTGATACACCTTCAAGCAGCGGGTTATCAATTGCTTCCTGAGTAGCTCTAAGAGCTTTATTCTCACCTTTTGCATAACCAATACCCATTAATGCATCGCCCATATCCCGCATAATAGTCTTTACATCAGCAAAATCAACATTTACCTTACCTTTTTTGGTGATAATATCGCTAATACCTCTTGTTGCATTGTATAATACATCATCAACCTTTTTAAAACTATTTTCAAGAGTAACTTCTTCACCAAAGACAGTAAGCAGCCTTTCATTTGGAATAACTATGCATGAATCAACTTCCTGTTTAAATCTTTTTAGACCTTCTTCAGCAATCCTAAGCCTATCTTCACCTTCAAAATCAAAAGGTTTTGTAACAATACCTACAACCAAAGCGCCTGTAGCTTTTGCAATTCTAGCAACAGCAGGTCCTCCGCCTGTTCCAGTTCCACCGCCCATACCGGCAGTTATGAAGACCATATCGCATCCTCTAACAACCTGTTCTATATCTTCGCGGCTTTCTTCAACAGCTTTTGCCCCTTTGGTTTCATCCATACCTGCCCCAAGCCCAAGTGTTGTGTTCCTGCCTATCTGAATCTTGATCTCGGCTTTACTGCGCTCAAGATCCTGCATATCTGTATTTAATGCTATAAAATCTACACTATCCAGACCCTTTTCTATCATATTATTGATAGCGTTGCCACCGGCTCCTCCTATACCGATAACTTTAATCTTTGCTCCGTATGTAGCATCTGTAACAAGTGAAATTGGCATTTTTGTTTTCTCCTTTTCTTTCCCCAAGAAAGAATTTAAGTTTTGATTATTATTAAATTGATTATTTATATTTTTATATTGTTTAAATTCTTATTTTTATTATAATATTAATTCCTATAATTCGTCGAACCAGTGTTTAATTCTTTCAAAAATATTTTTTAGACCCGGATGCTTTTTACCTATTAAAGTTTTCGCGCTCTTTTTATGGTTGAGGTATTTCATCCTGTGTAGTATCAAGCCAATACCTGTTGCATATATTGGACTTTCAACTTCTTTAATTAATCCACCACCAATATCCATTGGTACACCAAGGTTTACTTCTGAACCAAGTACCTGAATAGCAAGCTCTTTTGTACCTCTTAATAATGAGCCTCCTCCTGTTATAACTACTCCTGCCGGCAGATAACTTTCAATACCAGAACGTTTTATTTCCTGTCCGGCAAGTACAAAAAGCTCTTCCATTCTTGCCTGGATAATTCTTGCAATAATACTTTTTTCTATTTTTAACGGTTTTCTTCCTTTAATTCCCTGAATAGTAATTAAATCATCATTAATAATTTCACTTACCATTGCGTAACCATATTCTTTTTTAACCCTTTCAGCTTCTTTATCATCAATACCAAGAGTTTCTGAAATATCATTTGTAACCTGGCTGCCAGCAATTCCAATACCGGCAGTATGCTTTATTACACCTTTTTTGAATACTGCTATATCTGTAGTTCCTCCGCCAATATCTATCATTGCAACGCCAACCTTTTTTTCAGAATCATTCAGCACTGCATATGATGAAGCCAGCGGCTCGAGTACGATATCATCAATATCCACACCACAGCTTTGTACGCAATTAGAAAGGTCGTCAATCTGTGAAACAAGTCCGGTCAGAATATTTACTTTAGCTTCCATTCTTAAACCAAACATTCCAATTGGCAGGTCGAAAATGCCATCTTTGCTATCAATAATAAACTCCTGCGGAATTACATCAATAATCTTTTCATCTTTTGAGAGCTTAAGACTTTTTGCGCTTTCGTATAACCGTTCTATATCATCTTCGGTAATTATTCTATCCGGATGAGCAATAGCAACTATACCTTCAGATTGAATGCATCTGATATGCGGTCCGGCAATCCCTACTGTAACCGACTTAATATCAAACCCTGAGCGTTCTTCGGCTTCTTTTACTGATGCCTTGATGGATTCAAGGGTTTTACCAGGATTAACAACCATACCCCGCGATAAACCAGCAGATGGAGCTTTACCAACTCCAAGTATATTAAGTCTGCCGTCATCTCTAACCTGTGCAACAATTGTGCAAATTTTTGTTGTACCTACATCAAGACCTACAATAATATTTTCTTCTGATATTTTCTTCGCCATTTTATTGGTAATTTTAACTGATCTGAATTCTATCTAAATTGTTTATTCTCTGTTGTATTTATTACACATTGTGTTTACTCAACAGGTAAATTGTTATTCTTTACTATTATGAGGTCGTTATATCTCATATCAATGTATTTAAAAGAATTTGCTGTTCTATAAACCCTGACCTGCTTTAAAAAAGCATTAAGCTGGATAAGATTTTTATCAATTGCACGCCTTAACAATGAATTATTAATATCTTTGATATAATTATTCATGTTTGGTTTATCTTTGCTAATGATAGATGTGAAATCAATAAAGTAAACCGGAGTTGCATCATCGCTTGTTACCAATACAATACTACTGCTATCAGCAAAATTTATTTCACTAATGTAATTAAAGAGACTTTTATTAACTTTTATTGACTGGCTAATTATATACTGTGCTATTTTAATAAATTTCAGATCGTCTTTTCCATATGTTCCTGGTCCTAGCTCACCTGATAAGCCGCTTATAACCGGCAGATCAATATTCACCTGCTCCTTTTTCATTATGTATATTGAAAGCTGGTCATCCACAAGAAAAATCTCTTTGCTGTTTGATGCAGCAGCAAATGGATTCTTTTCTGCCACTTCAATTTTAATGGTAGTTCCATCTTTAGAAACTACTACTTTTTTTATATTAGGATGTTTTGAAATCCTGGATTCAATCATTTCAAGTGTCAAAGAATTAGAACAAATCATAGAATCGTTCATCCTGGCAAAATCAAATATTTCATCTTTTGAAAGTGTGATGTTACCTGAAAGATTTACATTTCTGATTGTCAATTTATCTTTCCATAACCCTGAAAGGACTATGCTTGAAAAAGTAAATATGATAACAACTGTAAATAAAATGGTAATTTTCCAATTCTTCATATTCTTACCTCCTCGAAACCTACAAGTTTTACTTCCAATTCAAGATCAATACTGGTCTTTTCGAGAACTCTGCTTCTGATTATTTTGACAAGCTCTATAACATCATGCGCAGTAGCATTATCATAGTTCACAATAAAATTAGCGTGCTTGGTAGAAACCATTGCACCGCCGTATTTTGTCCCTTTTAAACCGCACTCATCAATCAGAATAGCAGCCTTATGCTCTTTTGGATTTTTAAATATGCAGCCCGCATTTGGTATTTCTACCGGCTGCACCTGGTTGCGGTGAACAATAAACTCTTTTCTTTTCCTGTTTAATTCTTCTTTATCACCTTTTAATAGTTTGAATGATGCTTCAAGCACAACTGTATTTTTAAGATCTGAATTTCTATATCTGAAACCACATTCATCCTTGCTTAAAGATTTCAGTTTTTGGTTTTTTATAACTTTTACTTCTGTTACATTATCTGATATTTCACCTCCATAACATCCTGCGTTCATAACCAGCGCGCCTCCAATTGTTGCAGGAATCCCAGCCATCATTTCAACCCCTGCATAACTATTCAGAATACAATAATCAACAAACTTTGCTAATTTCACTCCGGCACCTGCAATTATCAAACCATTTTCTTCATCATACTTCAGATAATTAAATGCGCTATCAAGATTTATTACAAATCCTTTAATCCCCTCATCACTTATCAAAATATTACTGCCATTTCCCATAATGTAGTATGGTATAGACTGTTTGTTGGCATACTTTACAATATTAATTAAATCATCAATACCTGTTGGCTCAACATAGTAATCAGCCTCTCCGCCTATTCTAAATGTTGTATAGCGCGCTAAAGGCTCGTTTAAAGAAATTTTGCCTTTAAAAATACTCTGTATTTCAGAAATTGATATCAATTAATATTATTTATTTTTCTCTAATAAACCTACAAATTCATTGCATAAATTTGTAACATCTCCGGCGCCTTGGAATACTATTACATCATTTTGCTTTAAGTCATTATTTAGCCAAGCAATCACATCTTTTTTTTCATGCAAAAGCTTCATATTACTGTTACTTTTTAAAGCTTCGTTTAAAATAAGTTCACTTGTAATTCCTTCAATTGGTTTTTCTCTTGCAGGATAAATATCCATTAATAAAACTTCATCAGAAATCAAAAGCGCTTCAGCAAATTCCTTATAAAAATCTTTTGTCCTGCTGAATAAATGCGGCTGAAAAACTGTTCTAAGCCTGCCGTTGTTCATTTCTTTCAAACCTTTTAAACTTGCCATAACTTCTACTGGATGATGCGAGTAATCGTCATAAACCTGAATACCGTTGGTATCATACAACAACTGCATTCTTCTATCAACTGTTCTGAATGAACTGATACTATCTTTAAATTTTTCAAAAGGAATTTCAAGAATTTTTGATACGGCAAAACATGCAGTTGAATTAAGCGCATTATGTTTGCCAACCATTTTAAGTTCAATATTCTTGTATAAAGCATGTGAATTTAATATTGAAAAATTTAAAGTATTATTTTCTGCCTTATAATCAATTATTTTAAGATAATTTTTATCATCCGAGCCGTATGATATTTTTTCCCTATTAATCGAATTCATAAAGCTCTTAATATTATCATCATCACCGCAGTAAATCATATACGCTCCATATTTTGAGCGGTCGCAAAACTGCCTGAATGTCTCTTTTATATCATCAAGATCTTTATAGATATCAAGATGATCAGCATCAATATTAGTTACCACTGTTACATTGGGTCTTAAAGCCAGAAAAGATCTGTCATATTCATCTGCTTCAACAACTGCATACTTACCTGCTCCAAATCTTGAAGCGCCGCCTTCAAACAACTGAACATTACCGCCTACGAATATCAATGGATCAAGTCCTGCGTCAACCAGAAGCTTACCTATCATTGCTGTTGTGGTGGTTTTGCCATGTGTGCCTGATATTGCAATGAGATATTTATCATTTACTATTTCACCAAGCATTTCAGCCCTGCGTATTTTTTTTAATCCAAGCTCTTCTGTACGTATCATCTCGGGATTATCAGCCTTTACTGCTGATGTATATACCACTGTACTTATATCATGCGTTATGTTATTTGCTGAGTGACCTATAAATATACTTGCTCCCAAATTGGAAAGCCTTTTTGTTATATGCGTTTCTGTCATATCAGAACCTGATACATCATAATCGTTGCGGATGAAGTATTCGGCTAAGCCGCTCATTCCTATTCCGCCAATTCCGATAAAAAATATTTTGCCTTTACTCATTATTAATTTTTCAATATCCTTTAGCTTTGAACCGGCTGTTTGATTTTAAGGAATTCATTTATAAGTTCACCGCCTCGTTCAAAATCATTTGCCCTTATTTTTAACTGTTTTCTTCTGTTTTTTAATTTCAGTTTAATGATTCGGTATGTCATTTCCTCATCGCGCTTTCTTATCCTGCCAATTTTTAAATTAATAATATCACTCAACAAAACTTCCCTTTCGCCAAACCTGTTCTTAAATATTATCCTGTCATCTTTTAATATTATCATTGGCGACCTGATAATATTCATAACAACAATAATCAGGAATATTAAAATAAAAAGTATCAGTATGTAAAAAATAGGGTCGTTGTATAATGATCTAAAACTCTCACCAATTGTACCTTTAATTAGAACATACGCTGCAAAGAATAGAAGGTAAATTACCAATGACTGGTAATAAAAGTCCATTCTGTGTTTATATACACTTTCCTGCATTATTCCTATTTAATTTTTTCTAATATAAATCATTTCAACAAGCATGCTTGCAATTTTTGATGCTGCTTCTGTATCAGCCATTAAACTGATATTGCTTCCCATATAAGAAAGCTTGTTATCGTCGTTTATCAATCTTAATACTGCCGATTCCAGCTTTTGATTCAGGTCTTTATCTGCAATAATTTCAGCAGCATTTTTCTCAACAACAGCCTCTGCATTTTTTTCCTGATGATTTTCGGATGCTTTGGGAAATGGAACAAATATTGCCGTCTTTCCAAAACTTGCAAGCTCCATAATAGTTGAAATTCCGGAACGGCATACAACTAAGTTACTTGCTGAATATGCATAATCTATTTTATCAATATATTTCAATACCTTAATATTCCTGTTTGAAGAAACTGCTGAATTTACCGATTCAAAATCACTCTCACCTGTCTGCCAAATGATATGTATCCCGCTCGCGCTCAAATTTTTGAAACATTTTAATAGCGCAGAATTTATTGATCCTGCACCATGAGAGCCTCCAAATACAAACAATATCTTTTTACTACCATCTAACCCGAAATAATTAGCAGCTTCTATTTTTTCGTATTTTTTCAGATTTTGCCTTACAGGATATGACATTACAGTAACATTATCACTTCTTTTAAGAAATTTTTTAGTTCCTTCAAAATTTAGAATAACTTTATCTGCTTTTGGCGAAACAAGCTTAACCGTAACTCCCGGATAAAAATTACCTTCTTCAATTACATTTGTAAAACCAAGAGATTGTGCAGCCCTTAAAACCGGACCCGATACAAAACCACCTGTACCATAAACAATCTCAGGTGAAAAATCTTTCAGTATTTTTTTTGAATCTCTCAGTGCTTTTAATATTTTATATACTGCAGTTATGTTTTTAAAATTTAAGCTTCGTTTTATTCCAGTAATTTCTATTGTTTCAAGCTCATATCCGTTTGCAGGAACAATTTTTTCTTCAATCCTGCCTTTTGCGCCTATAAACTTTATTTTAATATTTTCATTCAACTTTTTAAGCTCATCCGCTATTGCTATAGCCGGGTAAATATGCCCGCCTGTTCCACCGGCAGCAAATATTATTCTGTTAATCATTTTTCACTTCCGGCTGCTGCAAGTGTTTCTCTAAGCAGTTCACCTTTTGGCTGCATTCTATAAGTTGAAATATTAAGTAATATTCCAACTGCAATTGAATTAAATATTATTGATGTTCCGCCATAACTTATAAATGGCAGTGTTTGCCCTGTTGTAGGTATCATTCCTGTTGCGACCATCATATTGATAATTGCATTCATTCCAATAGTAATAGTAATACCAAAAGCCAGATATCTTCCAAAATCATCAGGTATTGATTTTGATAGCTTTAGTCCTCTGTAAATAAACAGTGCAAACAATAATATTACTATTGTTACACCCCAAAAACCGTATTCTTCACCAACTATAGAAAATACAAAATCATCATACGATTGCGGAAGGAATAAATCGCGTTGATTAGAATTACCCGGTCCTACTCCCAAAAAACCACCATTTCCAAATCCAATAATAGCCTGTGAAAGCTGGTAGCTTCCACTGCCTCCTGTAGTATGCTCTTGATATGAAAATATTCTATTAATTATATATGGTTTTGATAGTACAAATAATATAGCAGCCGGTATCATAGAAATTACAGTTATAGCAATATGTTTCATTTTCACTTTACCAATCCAAAATAACATCAGACTTGAAATAAAAATTACACTTGCTGTTGAAAAATTTGGCTGAAGAGCAATCAATGATACGACTGCAAGTACATATCCTAATATAGGAAGGTAACCATAGTATAAATTATTTATATAATCCTTTTTCTTTGAAAGCAGGAATGCAATATTTATTAATAGAGCATACTTAACAAAATCTGCGGGTTGAAAGCTGAAACCTTTAATATAAATCCATCTGGCTGCTCCTTTATTTGAAGTATCACCTGCAATCAAAAGGAATAACAGCATTAATATTGCCGCACCCATCAGCAATTTTCTGTACTTAATCAGGTTAAGATAACTTATTCGCGAAATCAGGAATATGAGAACTATACCAATCCCAGCTCTCAATAAATGATTGTGGAATAAAAATGCGCTGTCTCCGCTCATTTTAACTGACCAGCTTGAAGATGCACTGTAAACAACTCCAAGGCTGAACATAATCAGCGCCAATATCGGTACTAGTATCCATAAATCTATTTTATTTAATCTTGTTTCCAAAAATTATATTAATGAGTTTACTATTTCTTTAAAAACTCTGCCCCTATGTTCGTAATTATCAAACATATCAAAACTTGCGCAAGCCGGTGATAGCAGTACTACATCATTCTTTACTGTATTTTCTTTTGCTTTATTAACAGCATCTTCCATATCAACAGCAATTGTTACGGGAAGTTTATCATTGAAAAAATCATACACTTTTTGTTTAGAATCACCAATTGCAATAATGTGTTTAACATGCTCTTTTACTTCTTTTTCTATCTGGGTGTAATCATTGCCTTTATCTTTTCCACCAAGAATTAACACTAATGGCTCGTTGAAGCCTTTTAGAGCATACCAAACAGAATTAACATTAGTAGCTTTTGAATCATTGTAATACTTTACTCCGCCAAGTTCTCTTACATATTCAAGTCTGTGCTCAACACCTTTAAAGTTTTCAAGCGTCTTTTTTATATATTCCTTTTCAATACCAAATATTTTTGCAGATATAACCGATGCCATTGCATTGTAAACGTTATGATTGCCCTTAATGAT
This sequence comes from uncultured Ignavibacteria bacterium, assembly GCA_947084945.1. Classification (GTDB taxonomy): domain Bacteria; phylum Bacteroidota; class Ignavibacteria; order Tepidaquicellales; family OLB5; genus OLB5. The sequence continues at coordinate 173,432 of CAMTUP010000009.1, forward strand.
AAGTTTTTGAGTATCAATAATATTTTCTTCGCCCATATAATAGTAATAAATAAGATCTGAATTTCTTACATACGCGCCATCTTTAGTTTCATCTTTTACTGATATGTTTAAACTGAATGCTGAACGATGTGAATTGACATTTGCTGAAGATTTTCTTACTAACACGTCATCGTAATTGAAGACAAAATAATCGCTGCTATCCTGATTTTCTGCTATTCTCATTTTTGATTCAAAGTATTTTTCAAATGTATCGTATCTATCTAAATGGTCTGGGGTTACATTTAGAAGAATAGCAATAAATGGTTTGAACTTTTTAATATTATCAAGCTGAAAACTGCTTGTTTCAAGAACAATGATTGAATTCTCGTCTGTCTGGTCAACAATATCAGAAAATGCTATCCCGATATTACCGCACACAAAGGTTTTATAGCCTGCATCTTTGAACATTTCACCAATTAATGTTGTAGTTGTGGTTTTGCCATTTGTACCTGTAATAGCAATCACTTTTCCTTTACAGAACCATGATGCAGCTTCAATTTCACTTACAACATCTATTCCTTTTGCCAGTGCATTTTTAATAACTTCGGAATTCTGGGGAACGCCCGGACTTACAACCAGGATATCAGTATCATATACTTTATCCGAGTGTTTCCCAAACTCATGCGCAATTCCGCTTAATTTAATTTCTTCAGTGAAACTACTTTCAATTTTCTGCACTTCATTAGCATCACTAAGGAAAACATCATACCCTTTCCTTTTGAGCAGTTTAGCAGCGGCAACACCGCTTCTTGCTGCCCCTATTATTGTTACTTTTTTATTTATTTCTAAAATGTCTATCAATATTCTTTGTTAAACTGTTACTTTGGAAATGTTACGCCAACGTTTAAACCAATACCCTGGTATCTTAAGTCATCAAACTCTCTTAAGTAATTAAAATATTTCAATTCAATTACTATATTAAAATCATAATTTCTAAAAAAAACAGCACCAGCTATCAAATTTAGACCCATACCACCGCGCGCAGCAACACTTGTTTTTCCGGTGTCATTCCTGTCTCTTCCAATAAAATGAAGACCAAGACCGCCGCCAACAAAAGGGTCAACTTCTGATTTATTTGATGAACCCATAAACGGATACATAACATTTACATCAAGTCCAATATCAGTAAAAGCGGGACTTGTCTTGAATCTGAATGGAATACTTATTTCAGCCCAGAAACCATCACCAACATATTTACCGAAAGCTTCAAGTGCAATCAATTGGTTTCCGCTAAAATCACCCTGTAAGAAAAACATTCCTATTTTACCACCAGGTACAAAATAAATTTTCTTAGTCGGTTTCTGATAAAGTTTTGTAACCATTTCAGTTGATTTTGAATTCAATTTACTTAAATTCATGCCTGAATTATCAGCAGATTTCAATTTAAGTTCTCCATTGGAATGCTGTGAAAATGTTACTCCGGTAATTAAGAGTATAAATACGAGGGATTTTAATATTTTTGTTATATTCATGATTAGTTCCTTTTTAAATATTTAATTTTTATCTTATCTTAAATGATGCAAATGTTAAAATTGCAAGAATAACAGCTACAATATAAAATCTTGTTACAATTTTTGGCTCTGGTATTCCGTTAAGTTCATAATGATGGTGCAGTGGAGCCATTTTGAAAACTCTTCTGCCTTCACCGTACTTTTTCTTTGTATATTTAAAGTAATATCTTTGAACAATTACAGAAATTGATTCAGCAAAAAATATACCACCTAGAATTGGCAGCAAAAATTCTTTCTTAATTAAAATAGAAAGCGTCCCTATTGCTCCGCCTAAAGCAAGAGAGCCTGTATCACCCATAAAGACCTGTGCGGGATATGAATTAAACCATAAAAACCCAAGTGATGCCCCAACTAATGCTGCACAGTAAACAGCTAACTCGCCGTTTCCTGGAAGATAAATTATATCAAGATACCTGCTGAATATCTCATTGCCTGAAAGATATGCTATAAGTCCAATTGCTAAGCCGGCAATTCCAACAGTCCCGATTGCAAGTCCATCAAGCCCATCTGTTAAATTAACAGCATTTGATGTTGCTGTAATAATAAATACCATTATTGGTATGTATAAATATGAAAAATCGAACTCAATTTGTTTAATGAACGGTATTGTTGTTACAGAATTAATATTCTGAAATTCAGGCAAAAAGTAAATTAAACATGCTATTACAATTCCAAGACCTACCTGATTCATAAGTTTATATTTTGCAACAAGTCCTTTCTTCATTTTTTTGAATACTTTAAGATAATCATCAATAAATCCAACAAGTCCCATCCAAATAGTTGCAAGAAGTATTAAAAGAATATAAGTGTTCTTTATATCAGCCCATAACAATACCGGAACAATAATTGCAAGAAGAACTATAACTCCACCCATTGTTGGAGTGCCTGCTTTTGAAAAATGTGATTGTGGACCGTCATGCCTTATTTCTTCGCCTACATGTTTTTTCTTCAGTATCTTTAATATTTTTGGACCTATCCAGAAACATATTATCATCGCAGTTATAGCGGATAGCGCAGATCTCCATGTTAGGAATCTGAATACATCAAATCCAGGAGGATCGAAAGTCTTATTTATATATTCAGCTAAGTAGTATAACATTTATACTATATTAATTAATTTGAAGAAATTTTTTCAATAATATTTTCCATCTTCATAGACCGAGACCCTTTTACCAAAACCACATCACCTTTTTTAAGCTGAAGATTTAAAAATGCAGCTAATGAATCTTGTTCAGAAAAGTGATAATTATTTTTTATACCTTTTGCTGAGACAAAAGTATTGAATGATTCCCTACCAAATGTTAAAAGGTTTTCCAGTTTCATTCTTTTAATAAGTTTACCTATTAATGAATGCTCTGATTTACTTGCTTTACCAAGCTCGAGCATATCACCTAATACAATGTATTTATTACCTTTAACAGAATAAGCCTTTAAATTTTCAAGTGCGGATTTAACTGAATCTGGATTGGAATTATATGTATCATCAATTATCCAGATTCCATTAATGCTCTTAAGTTGGTTTCGTCTGTTTGTCTCTATTTCGTAACCGGATATCGCTTTTTTGATACCCTTAACAGAAATGCCAAAGTAAAAACCCACCGCAGCCGCACATAATGCAGCTTGGCAGCTTTGATACCCGATATTTTTTAATTGAGTTAAAATTTTCTTTTTACCGTATTTAATTTCAAGTTTCGGATAAAACGTTTTAAATCCTTTTAATTTTCCCTTTACATCAGCTTTATTTATAAATCCAAAGCTGAATGTTTTAATATCTTTATATTTACTGTATTTATTTAAATACTTATCATCTGCATTTTGGAAGAATGTTCCATAAACCTCTTTTAGATATTCAACCACCTCACCTTCTGCCTTTGCTGCCCCTTTAATATCTTTTAAAAACTCAAGATGCTCTTTACCTATGTTTGTTATCAACCCGAATTGCGGCTGAGCTATCCTTGATAACATATCAACTTCGCCAAAATGGTTAGTGCCAACTTCTATTACCGCTATATCATTTTCAGGATTTAATCTGAAGATAGTTAGCGGGACCCCAAGATGATTATTCAGATTGCCTTCGGTCTTAAGAACATTATAATTAGCGGAAAGCACTTCTGCTATAAAATCTTTTGATGATGTCTTGCCGTTACTGCCGCTTACTGCAATTACCGGAATTACAAACTTGCTTCTGTAATACTTTGCAATATCTGCAATCGCTTTTTCGGTATTTTTTACAGCAATAAAACATTTTTTTTTAAAAGAACGGTTTAAAACTTTTGAATATTTCTTATACCACACTTCATTTACAACTACGCAAACTGTCCCTTTCTTTAAAACATCTTTTACAAAATCATGCCCGTCAAATCTTTCACCTTTTATCGCAAAATAAAGATCATTGTTTCTACATTTTCTTGAATCGATTGAAACTCCTGTAAACTTTTTACTTCCAAATGCTTCGGTATTATGCAGCTTAATTCCTTTTATACCTGCATTGACAATATCATTAAGTGTTAAAATCATTTACTGTATTTTTCAGTTATTTCCCTGTCGCTTAAATGATATTTTACTCCTTTTATTTCCTGATATGTTTCATGTCCCTTGCCTGCAATTAGAACTACATCACCTTTTTTGCTCATTTCAATTGCTTTACAAATTGCAAGTTCACGGTTTTCTTCAACAAAATAGTTATCACTTGTTATGCTGGTTTTAATTTCATCAATTATCTGCATTGGTTCTTCATCTCTTGGATTATCAGATGTAATTATCACTTCATTGCTGTTTTCAGAAGCAATCTTGCCCATTATAGGGCGTTTTAATGTATCCCTGTTACCACCACATCCAAATACAGTAATAATTCTGCCTTTTGATTTGCTCGCATCAAGTATTTCTCTGATAGTTAAAATAGCTTTTAATAATGAATCAGGCGTATGTGAATAATCTATTATTGCATCAGCTCCGCTTAGAAGTTTAATCCTGTTAAATCTTCCATCTACTGCACTTAATTCTTTAATATGTTTTACAATATCTTCATAGCTAACATTTAATACTTTAAGCGCTGCAATTGAGGCAAGAATATTATGAACGTTGAACTTTCCTGTGAGTTTTGTTTTGATCTTAATTTTATCAATATCCTCTCCATTTCTAGGTACAAGAACGTCAAAGGTCATACCATCAATATCCATATCAATATTCTTAGCCGAAAACGTTCCGCAGCCAAAGCCATATGCAATTCTTTCTGCCTGTGAAGATAAAACCATCCTTGAGCCATATTCATCATTACAATTATAAATTGCAGCCGGATGAATGCCTTTATTACCTATTCTGTTAAGTGAATCGAACAATATTTTTTTTGCATTAAAATAATTTTCCATTGTTCCGTGGAAATCCAAATGCTCAGTTGTTAAATTTGTAAAAATAGCTGCGTCAAATTCTATTCCATATACTCTGCTTAAAACAAGTGAGTGTGATGAAACTTCCATTACCGCAAATTCAACATTTTCATCAGCCATTTCTTTAAGTATCTTATTTAGTTCAATTGAATCCGGTGTAGTATGTTCGGTTTTCAGGAATCTTTTATTAATAAAATTACCATTTGTCCCAATCATACCTGTTTTTTTGCCAATTGCCTGTAAAACATAATTAATTATTGATGTTACAGTCGTCTTCCCATTGGTACCTGTTACACCTATCATTTTTATTTTTCTTGATGGGAATCCATAAAATGCATTACTCATTAAAGCCATTGTTTTACGTACATTTTCAACCCTGTATATTCTTGGATCAATTATATCAGGTTCACTACCTGTAATAATAGCTTTTGCGCCTTTTTCAAATGCTTCGTTAATAAATTTATTTCCATCAGAAACAAAACCTTTCACTGCAAAGAAAATATCTCCCTGCTCAACTTCTTTTGAGCTTGCAGTCAGCTTATTGATACTAAAATCAAAGCAATCTTCGGGTTTTAATATACTATTTTCAGCTAAAGATATCATTTCACTGAATTTCATCTAAAATTTATCAGGCAAATCACAATTTATTAATATAGTTTGATTTTTACTTATTGTAGAACCTGCTTCGGGAACCTGACCAGACACTTTTCCACAGCCGTTAACCTTATAATCCAACCCAAGAGATGACATTAATTTTATACACTTTCTTAAACTTAATCCTTTAAGATCAGGCATTTTAATTTCGCTTTCTTTTCTTAACTTATTATCAGAATTTCCGCCTGCAGTAACAAGTTTTATCACTTTTTCACCTTTATCGTCATAGACCATTTCATGGGAAATTACAATTGCATTTTTCCTTGGTCCTTCAATTTCGAAAGGAATTTCATTCCCATTCAGGAATTTTACAGCATCACTGATATCAAAATTCAAAAGATTTAATGAACTGTTATCTTCTTTCTGATTTACCGTCATTACAATATTTGCTTCGTTATCGGGAGCATTGTATTCATGCAGTCCGGTTAAGTTTATTATCCTCTCAGCAATTTTTCTGAATATAGGAGCAGATACTTTGCCCCCGTAATATTCACCGGCACCAGGGGCATCTATGATAACTGTTACAACTATTTGCGGATTTTCAGCAGGAAAATATCCCATAAATGAAGATGTATATTTACTTTTTGAATATTTTCCTTCTACAATCTTCTGAGATGTACCTGTTTTACCTGCTATCATGATATTTTCTATCTTAGCATCTTTACCTGTGCCTCTTTCGACAACACCTACAAAAAGTTCTGTTAATGATTTTGCTGTATTTTTTGATATTACATTTCTAATTTCAACAGGCTGATATTCTTTAATTAATGTTCCATCGGGAGCAAGAACTTTTTTTATGACAAAAGGCTTCATCATCATACCTCCATTAGCAACACATGCATAAGCGTTTGTCATTTGCAAAGCTGTTACAAGCACTTCATAGCCAATAGCCATGTAATTCAACGAAGCCGGAGTAAATTCTATAGGCTTTTTAAGTCTTCCCTTCATTTCTCCGGGCAGGTCAAGTCCTGTAGATATACCAAACCCAAAATCTCTAGCATACTTGTAAAATCTTTCTTTTCCAAGCTTATTGGCAACTCGTAAAATTCCTATGTTACTTGATTGCTCAATAACTTGTTGGAAAGTAAGATTTGAAAACTTATGAGAGTCTTTAATGTTCAAATACTCCCCGCCATAAGTATTAATAATATCGTATTTACTCAATAGATTTTCTTCAAGAGCAGATGCAGCAGTAACAATTTTGAAAGTTGAGCCAGGCTCGTACATATCAGTAATCTCAGCAATCTTATCCTGAGAGCTTCCATCAAGATTTATTGAGTTCATTGCAAGTATTTCGCCTGTTTTAACATTCATTACAATTACTTTACCTCCAAGAGAGTTATTTGCACTTACACCTGCTGCAAGTTCTTCTTCAATTATCTTCTGAATGTTCAGGTCAATTGTAAGTATTACATTATTACCATCCATTGGCTCTTGACGCGGGTATTCTACAGCAGGACGTTTCCTGCCTAAACCATCTTTCTGCATTACAACATAGCCTTCTTTACCAGCAAGCATATCGTTTAGCTCAAGCTCAATTCCACTTAACCCATTATTATCGATATTAGTATAGCCAACAATACTCGAAGTAAGTTTATCATAATTGAAAATCCTATTAGGCTCATTCAGCTTAATTACACCCGAAAAACTAATATCTTTTACCTGTGCTTCGTATTTGGGGTCTATCCTTCTTTCAAGCCATACAAATGATGTGTTCTTTGTTGTTAACTTATTTATATAAAAGCTTTTATCTTTTTTAAAAATATCTGCAAAAACCTGTGCAACTGAATCTTTGTTATCAACCATATTGGGGTCAGCGGCGAATGAGTACATTACAATATTAGAAACCAATGAATTCATCTTGCGGTCAAATATAATTCCTCTTGATGATTTCAGTGAAATTTTGCTTTCATATTGCTTTTTAGCTGCAAGCTGGTATTTTGCCGAATCAAGTACCTGAATTGTGAATAACTTGTAAAGGATCACCAGAAATAACAAAGCAAACACAGCCATGAAGAGAATTATTCTTCTATCTGTATTTGCCGTAATATTTGTGTTTTTACTTTCCCGCATTTCAAAACTTACCTACTGTTACAGGTTTGGTCTGCTTTATCAGACCTTAACGCTTATATAATATATTATTGCTTTATGTTTTCCAGTTCAGACCTTTCTATGGTGATCTTCTTTGGTTTGGTTGATGAATAATTAAGCCCGAGTTTATTTACAGCAGTATTTTTAATATTATCAAAATTTGTTAAACGTTCTATTTCTGTCTGAAGATTATTGTTTGATGTAACGGTTTTGTTTATTTCTGTTCTGGTGTTGTTACTTTCAACTACAAGAGAGTTTACTTCAATTATATTGTTAACAAAGAAGACTATTATTCCTGCGGTTACAAAAAACATAACCATCAGGTTAAACAGCGATACTTTTCTTTTCTTTATGTTTCTCATTTCATGTATTTGTTTTTACTTCTCCTGATTATACTGTTTTTTTCTGATGCTCTTAGTTTTGCGCTTCGTGACCTGATGTTTATTGCAATTTCTTCTTCGGATGCTTCAATCGGTTTTTTTGTCAGAACTCTTAACTTCTCATCACTTCTAAAAGCATTTTTTACAATTCTATCCTCAAGTGAATGATAAGATACTGCAACTATTCTACCGCCTTCTGCTAAAACTTCTGTTGCATTCTTTAAGACCTGTTCCAGGTTTTCAAGCTCATTATTAACTTCAATTCTTATTGCCTGAAAAAGTTTAGAAAGATCACTGTTCAAAAATCTTGGTGGAACCTTGCTTCTGATAAGCTCAACCAAATCAAATGTTGTTTCAAAAAGTTTTATTTTCCTTTGAAGAACAATCTCATTTGCAATTTTCCTGCTGTATCTCATCTCTCCATAACTAAAGAAAATCCTTGCAAGCTCTTTCTCGTCATATGTATTCAGAATATCTTTGGCTCTTAGCTCCTGATCTTTATCAGCTCTCATATCAAGCGGTGTATCAAATTGGTAGCTGAAACCGGCTTCGTGGCTTAACTGGTATGTTGATAGACCCAGATCCATTACAATTCCATTAACATTTTCATATCCAGCCGTTTTGATGATATCTTTTATATCGCCAAAATTGCGCTGAATATAAACTACCCTGTTACTGTAATTAGAAAGAACTTTCTTCGAGTGTTCTATTGCAAATACATCTCTATCTACAGCTATAACTATTGTGTCTTTAGGTGAGAAATCTAATATTTTTTTTGTATAACCGCCGCCTCCGAGTGTGCAGTCAACATAAACCCTTTTTTTTGAATCTATAGTATTATCATTGCCTGTGTTACCAATACTATTATTAAGCAGATAATCTATTGTTTCATTCAGTAGTACCGGCTCGTGATAGAATACTTCATCCAATTTTTACTTATCAGTATTTTTGGAATAAAGCTTTGTCATCACTTTCTGCATAACGCCTTCGTATGAATCAGTACTTCCTTTAAGATACTTTTCATAAGTCTGCGGGTCCCAAAGCTCGATACGCTCAAGCTGTCCTATAAGCAGAATTTCATTTTTAATTCCAACGAGGTCTTTCAGTTTCTGCGGGATAAGTATCCTGTGTTGTGAATCAACTGAAAGTTCATCAGCATAAAATAACATTTGCCTTCTCATTAATACTTCTTCATCGGTATATGGATTTGTGTTCTGTACGGTTTCAAGAACTTTAGCCCATTCATTTGAAGGAAAAAGCCAAACGCATTTATCTCTTCCAAGAGTAACATTTAATATACCATTTGCTTCCGGCAAAATATGCTTTCGGAACTTGGCAGGAATTATGATTCTGCCTTTATCATCAATTGTCGTATTTGAGTTACCTTGGAACAATGTTTTATTTATGTTATTTTTGTGTGAATTAAAGACTGATTAAAGCACAGAAAGTTGAGTTATGTTAAATACTCCACTTTGCTCCACTTTACTCCACTACAAAAATACGAAAAAAAATCCATAAGTCAAGGGTATTTTCGCTATTTATTTGAAATTTTCAAAAATTTATTTTTAAGGGTGTTTTAGAGGAAATCCTAGACAAAAATCTATTTACACTATACTATACTAGAATATATTAAATACACTTCCCGTAGCTTTAATAAACAGAAATATTCCCAAAACAATAAGAACTATTCCTGCGTAAAAATTTAGTTTACCTATTGTATTTTTATTTATCTTGTGTTTATTGCCGGTTATTAATTTTAGCAGTAACCAAAACCATAATACTGTACCCATGAAAGCTCCAATTGCAAAAATAAATCCACCTAAAACCGATTTATCTATTATACCAAAGCTTTTTATATATCCAACAAGAATAACCCATGATGCTGGAAGTGTTATTGATGAAATACACAGCATAATACCCATGATAAAATGACCGAACATACTTGAATTTTCAACTGGTGATTTAACTTTATGAACAAACCCTTCTGCCCTGCCCTTTGCTTTGGATAAATTTTCTGATTCTTTCTTTTCAAACTGGTCAAAATCAGTATTGGTTTTCATTATCTTTATACCATACACAACAACAATAACACAACCAGTATAGATTAACACTATTTGTATTATTGCAATGTTACTGTTTATCAGTTCTTCAAGGCTTATAGGAAGAAGTGAGATGAATAATGAAATACCTCCAAAAGCTATCAGTGCATAGATCATATCCATAAATGCTGACCCGTAGGCAATTACCATACCTTCTTTTTGCTCACCACGGAAACCTTTGGAAATAAGTGCAAAGGCAATTGGTCCAAGTGGCGGAACTGAAACTATAAATCCCGTAATTATCCCTGCAATCAGTGAATATAAAAGTGAATATATCATTTAAGACTGGTTTTTCAGTAAATTTACTGTTAATCCGCAATTTATCTATTTCTTATCATATAAAAACCAACTAAAAAATCCCCCCTGTTAATCTAACAACGAGCCAATCTGAAACTTCTGTATTATTTATTATTACTTTTAATTGTGGTGTTAAGACTTTCATCATTAACGAAGTCTCTAACTTTTATGAAGTATCCATATTTCTAAAAAAAAAGTTCTGATTTATTAAATAGGTTGGATATAAAAGAGCACTTCGTTACTTCACTCTCAGATGTGCCTTTGGCAAGCAAACGCTCGCTCCCGTCAAAGCCAGGCAGGCAAAATAAAAGACCCTCCTTATTAATTGATTATGCGGATATTAATTGATAAATTTGTGTATTCCACAAAACAATCAGAAAACATACTAATAAATGGCAAGATCTGAGATACAGATTTTTTCAGGAAGAAACTCTAACTACCTTGTTAAACATATTTGTGATTATTTAGACTTATCTGTTGGTAAATGCCGCATAGTTAACTTCTCAGATGGCGAGATATGGGTTAAGTATAACGATAATATCCGCGGAAAAGATGTTTACATAGTGCAATCAACAAATCCGCCTGCTGATAACATTATGGAGTTGTTAATGATGATAGATGCAGCAGTTCGGGCTTCGGCAAGAAGGATAACAGCGGTTATCCCCTACTTTGGTTATGCAAGACAGGATAGAAAAGATATGCCGCGTGTATCTATCACAGCAAAACTTATAGCTAACCTGCTGACTGAAGCAGGTGTTGACAGAATTATCACAATGGACCTTCATGCTCCCCAGTTACAAGGGTTCTTTGATATTCCGGTTGACCATCTTTACTGCTCTGTGTTATTATTAAAATACTTCAAAAAATTAAAGCTCCGCAACCTTGCAGTAGCAGCGCCTGATGTGGGAGGCTCGAAACGTGCCAGGGCTTATGCTAAAAATCTTGGGGCTGATTTAATACTGATAGATAAACGCAGACCCAAACCAAATGTAGCCGAGGTTATGAATATTATAGGAGATGTTGATGGAAAGAATGTTCTGATAGTTGACGATTTGATCGATACTGCAAATACATTTGTAGCAGCAGTTGAAGCATTAAAGAAAAATGGAGCAAAGGATGTTTATGGCGCAGCAACTCATCCAATATTATCGGGGCAGGCATTGCAGAAGATAGAAAGCTCAAGTCTTAAAAAACTGGTTGTAGCAAATACTGTTCCATTGAATATCAAATCTAAAAAAATTGAGATACTTGATATATCACGCTTGTTTGCACATGCAATATTAAGGAATAACGAGAACCAATCAATAAGTGCTTTGTTTAAGATAGAGTAAAAGTATTAAATCTTTCTTTCACTCCAAATATTGATCATTAGGCAGGGATATATAAAACAAACCCATTTAAAACATTTTAATTTTGTATGAAATTTATTTGAATGTTTTTACTGTTATATGTATTAGATACTGTAATTATTAGTAGTAATTTAAACAGCAATTTCGTTTATTTTGACTAATTTTTCATTAAAACTTGCTAAAATTGGTTACTTTATTTTACATTGAAAATAGCTATGTATTTTGCTATTTTTCATATACTAAAAAACAAATTACACTACCCCAAAGCAAAAGCTAAAGCAAATGGGTAAAAAAATTAAATTGGAGGATAACACTATGTCAGAAGAAAAAGGCGTAGCAAAAGGTTTGTTCCTTGGATTCTTAGCTGGCGGAATTGTTGGCGGCATTTTGGCTTTGTTGTATGCGCCAAAAAGCGGTAAAGAGCTTCGGCAGGATATAAAGAACAAGAAAGACGAAATGCTTGACGATGCAGAGGAATACATTGATATTGCCAAGCACAAAGCACAGGATATAATCAACGAAGGCAAAAAGCGCTCAGAAGAATTAATTTCAGATGCAAAGAAAAAAGCTGGAAATCTTCTTGATGATGCAAACAATATCTTAAATGTTGCCAAGGAAAAAACTACCACAACATACGAATCAGCAAAGGGAAAGATAATTGATGAATCAGCAAAGGTTAAAGATGCTATAAAAGCAGGTGTAGATGCATACAAAGAAGAACGCAATAAAATTTAATCAGTGCATTGTTTAATTTAGAAGGCAGATAAATGCAGGAAATAAATTTCATATCTGGCATTGCTGTTATTGCGCTGTATTTGGCATTGATAGCGCTGGTGATATATCTTATACGTGCTATAAAACGTATTGTCAGCGCTGTTGATAATATCAACAGCACAATTGATAACATCGAAAGCAAAGTAGATCATATTACCACCAAAACCGAACCTTTAATTGAAAACTCTCTATTGATAACAAACGATATCAAAGAGATAACAGCCAATCTCAAAATTCAATCAGCAAAAATAAACGGAATAGTTGATACTGTAAAAGATACAACCGATTCTATTGTTAATTTTGAGCAAAAGGTGCAAAAAGAGGTTGAAACAAATGTGTTTGATGCTATAAATATGGTAAGTGCAGTATCAAAAGGGATAAAGTCATTTTTAAATGTCATTTCAGGCTCAAGGAATGGTTATAACAAAATCAAAAAAAACCGCTCTATTGATACTGATGAAGATTTGTATTAATATTGATTGTAGTATCAGTTACATTTAACAGTCTGGTAACTGAAACAAATTGTAACTATTTAAAAAAAGTTTATCCCGATTCACTATTCTACTGAAAATAAAAATTATCGGTTTAAATTATAATAATTTACCGCAAAAAGTAAATACGGTAAATTAGCACTATTAATTAGAAAGACAGAATATCTTGGGTAACATGACACCTGAAAACACTACACCTGAAAAGGTCAGGAACTTCGTGATAGCAGGACACGGCGGTTCCGGAAAAACAATACTTGCAGAATCTATTTTATACACTACCGGAGCTATTAACCGTTTCGGAAAAATTGAAGACGGCTCTACTACATCAGACTACAGTAAAGACGAAATATCAAGAAAAATATCAATAAACTCTTCTGTACTTAACACCAAATGGGAAGATTATAAGCTCAATATTATTGATACTCCAGGTTATACAGATTTTACCGGCTCGGTTAAATCTTCTATGAGGATAATGGACACTGCCTTGATAGTAGTTAACTCTTCAGAAGGTGTTGAAGTTAGCACTGAGATTGCAGTTAATTATGCAAAGGAATATGGAGTTGAAATTTGTTTTGTTATAAATAAACTTGATTATGAAAAATCAGATTTTGATACAACATTAAACCAGTTAAAAGAAAATTACGGCAATCATGTTGCTGAGTTACAATTCCCAGTCAACCAGGGTTTTGGCTTTGATAGTATTGTTGATATACTCAAAATGAAACTGCTTAAGTTTTCAACTGACGGAAAAGGTGATTATACCGAGCATGATATACCTGATGCACTCAAGGAAAAAGCCAACGCACTTCATCAGGAGCTTATTGAAATTGTTGCAGAAGAAGACGAAGAAATGATGAGCAGGTTTTTTGAAGAAGGCGGTACTCTTACAGATGAAGAGCTTATCGAGGGTTTATCTCGTGAGATAAAAGCTAAAAAAATACTTCCGGTTTTATGCACAGCGGGTTCATTAAGCATTGGAGTAAAACCGCTTACAGAATTCATCTGCAAATACTGCCCAAGTCCATTAGATGCTTCACCGTTTATGGCAAAGAAGACAGACGGAGATGATTATGTTGAAGTTGAGGCTAATCCAAAAGGAAATCCAGCTATTTTTGTTTTCAAAACATTATCAGAGCCTCATGTTGGTGAAATGTCTTTTTTCAGGGTACTTTCAGGTAGCGTTAATGCAGGTGTTGATTTAACCAACCAGAACAAGAATAAGGTTGAACGTTTAACTCAGATATTCCAGATGAACGGAAAGAACAGGAAAGATATTACAACTGCCGTTACCGGTGATATTGGTGCAGTTGTTAAACTTAAAGATACACATGTTAATAATACGCTAACAGGTAAAGGTTTCAATGTTATGATTGATCCTATTGAATTCCCAGAGCCGTTAATTGAGCAGGCTTTAACATCAAAACAAAAAGGTGATGAAGATAAAATTGCCTCCGGACTTTCACATTTACACGAAGAAGACCCTACGTTTCTTTTCCATTTTGATCCTGAGCTTGGGCAAACAATTATATCCGGTCAGGGTGAATTGCATTTAGCTATAATTATTCACAGACTTAAAGAAAAATACGGAGTTGACGTAAATATTGTACAACCCAGAATACCTTTCAGAGAAACTATTAAAGGTAAAATTGGGGATGTTGAATATAAGCATAAAAAGCAATCAGGCGGACACGGGCAGTATGGACATGTTCATTTGAAACTTGAACCACAGAAACGAGGAGTTGGATTTGAGTTTGCCAATGAAGTAGTTGGCGGTTCTATTCCAACAAAATATATTCCTGCTGTTGAAAAAGGTGTTGTAGAAGCACTGGTTAAGGGACCCGTTGCACATTACCCGGTTGTTGATGTTAAAGTAACCGTTCATTTTGGGTCATATCATGATGTAGATTCATCTGAAATGGCATTTAAAATTGCAGGAGCGCAAGCATTCAAAAAAGGGTTTCTTGAAGCCAAACCTGTATTATTAGAGCCTATTTATGAGATTAATGTTACAGTTCCCGAGACATTCATGGGTGATGTGATGGGTGATATATCTTCACGCAGGGGAAAAATATCAGGAATGGATAACAACGGAAAAATGCAGGTAATTAAAGCAAATGTACCGCTCTCGGAAATGCACGATTACGCTACAAAGCTGCGTTCTATTACACAGGGACGTGGTTTATTTAAGCGTAAATTCTCTCATTACGAAGAAGTACCAAAAGAAATTGAGGCTAAGATTATTGCCGAGACACAGAAGGAACAAGCAGAAGCACATTAGATATCTGGAGTTAGAGATTAAAGATTTGCAAGATTTGAGATTAAAAGATTTAACCCCAGACTTCAGAGTTTGGGGTTTTTTTATTATGTGCATTTAATATCTAAATAAATTATTTTTGTGTAAATGGAAAAACTCTGGTCACCGTGGCGCTCAAAATACATAGAATCATTTAAAAAAGAGCCTGATGTTAATATACATTGCTCGCTTTTCACAAGGATCCTTATTGAAAATAATGACAGGAAGAATTATATCCTGCACAGGGGAAAAACCTGTTTCATAATAATGAACCTTTACCCATATAACAGCGGACATTTGATGATAGTACCATATAAAGAAGTAAAAGAATTTAGTGAGCTTGATACTGATACAAGATTAGAGATGTTTGAAATGCTTGATTTGGGCATGGAAATATTAAATGACGCTGTCAAACCGCATGGGTTTAATCTGGGAGCAAATATAGGAAGGGTTGCAGGTGCAGGAATTGAAGATCATATACACTTCCACATAGTTCCCCGCTGGAATGGCGATACAAACTTTATGCCCGTGCTGAATGATGTTAAGGTAATTTCACAAGCAATGGAAGATACTTATGATAAACTTTTGTATTCATTGAAAACAATTACAATGAAATCTGAAGATTGCTGATATGTTTGCTGCCAGCTGAAATTATTGAAAAACGTATTTATCTCATTCGTAACCAAAAGGAAAGAGCAACTCATAGAAAAATAAGGGAGTTACAAGAGGATGTCTCCAAACTACCAATATTAGACGACTCACCCCCGAGTGTTCGGGGTCTCTACAAATTTTTGAGGTTTTTCGTGTAGAGACGACCTGCCACGCCTGCCAAAGGCATGGTCGGGTCGTCTATTTAATATTTTGAGACAGACTCTTACAATCTTCCTTTTTTATTCCTGAAAATTCTGGCTACGATTTGGCTACGATTTTATTACACTGATTAAATTTTATAATAAAACAATATAAGTATTCTTTACATACTCAAATGCTTCTTTTAAATTATAATCAGAACTATTTCGGATTAATGGTGTAATGTCATTTTGAAAAATAGGGTCGTCAATTTTAGCGCTCAAATTATCTATAAATTCCTTTTTAGTAATACTTAAATTTTCATTATTGAGATATGCTTTTAGTATCGTTACTGTTTTTTCAAAATTAGGTTCTAATTCACGGGCAATCCATAAATCGAATAAATCTCTTCCTTTTCTTCTTTGATATAATGCACGAAGTTTTGTAGCAAGTAATTCTTCTGTAGAGAAAGTAACTATGTCAGCAGAACCTGTAAACCAATCGGATTTACAATCCAATTTTAAATTCTTGATTCCATCAATAGCAAAATGCTCACGTGTATTAATTTCTATTTTGATTTTCATTTTAGGATTTGGTGGGTTTTCTGCATTGTAAGAATAAATCAATGAGTTTGCAATTTGAGATTTTTTATATGTGGGTTTAGCCGAAATAATACGTTTTATTATTTTCCTTAATTCTGTTAATACATCACCAATATTTTCCGCTTTAATTTGAACAAAATCCAAATCTTCAGAATACCTGTATGGTGTTTTAAGAAATAACTTATGTAATGCAGTTCCACCTCTGAATGCTAAATTGTCAGTGATTATTTTACTTGAATATAATTCAATAAGAAGTCTTGAAAGTATTAAGTCCTGCTCAATGAATTCTTCTTGTTGCCATGTTGAATAAAGTTTCCATTGATCTATGTATGCTTTAGGGAGCAATGAAATCCCTCCAATTTACATTCTCAATTATCTTCCATTTAATATTTTTGTTTCCTGATTTTTTTCCAAATCGAGATAGAGGTATGTAAGCAGTTGCTTTTTTAGAAATTTCAATTAGTGGATTAATAAGATCATTAGCCTCAAGTTTTTCGAGAATAAATCCAAGACGCTGAATATAGGTAACTTCTAAATCATTTTTTAATAAATTTTTTAAATCACTTATTTTTATTTGAGAAAGAATATCAGATATTACAAGAATAATATTACTGATAGTCCCGCTTTCTTTTTCGTATTTAATTAAATCGTATGCAGTTAATGCAGGGGATGAATAATTAATATATCCATAGTTTCCTTTCTGCTTAATTATACAATGTTGAGGAAAATATTTTTTCTTATGAAAATCAATTCCTTTCAAAATATTTTTTGGAGTATGTATCTGCTTATCTACAATAACTTGATAAACTAACGGTCTATTATGAGTTGCTCCAAATAAAGCTGATGCGGATAATAAACCAGTATAGTAATTTATATCTTTATAAGACATTAATTGATTGATAAAATCATCAGGTGGTATTTTCCCTGAATCTTTTTCAGAAGGGGAACATATTGCGTAAAAACCTTCCGATAAATTTATTATTAAATTTTTGCTAATAGAGTATTTAATATACTGTTTAGCGGAATTTACGTTTTTTCCTTTAAAATCTACTAAATCTTTAAATAAAAAGGATTTCCTGCCGTTTTTCAGGTTAAACTCTATAAAATCAATATTTTGGTTGTAATTTTTTCCCATACAACGTATTAGTCAGGTGTCAATTTTTGACACTTCAATAATACGATGTATAAACTAAAATAAAAAGGGAAATTTTAACATAAATTTTTTAAAATAGATTTCGTAACCTAAAAGTCATACTTCATTTTCATTTAACTGAATTGTACGAAGTAGATACAAAAATCTTAAAAAAATCTGTCAGGCGTAATATTGACCGTTTCCCTGAAGATTTTATGTTTGTTTTAAGTTCTGATGAATATTTAGCTTTAAGGAGCCAATTTGGCACCTTAAAGCGTGGTGAACATTCAAAGTATCTGCCGTTTGCTTTTACAGAGCAGGGTGTTGCTATGCTTTCAAGTGTTTTAAAAAGTAAAAAAGCTGTTAGTGTAAATATTGAAATAAAATCTATAATTTAATCACATTTTTGTCCCTTTATTATAATTCAAATTTTCACTATTTTTGTAATTCTGTTGAAAAATCGCTCCCATCGACTAGGGGTTAGGTCATCACTCTTTCACAGTGGAAACACGGGTTCGAATCCCGTTGGGAGCGCAAAAGCCTCAAAATATAACTGTTTTGAGGCTTTTTAAATGAAAATTAGTATCTCTAATGAAAAATTAATCCTTCACAAAACTATTTACCTTTTCATTGGGAATAAAAAAATAGTTCAGTTTTGTATGTTTAGCCGGATCAAATAAAACAAGTTTTTTTCCGTCATAAATAAAAATCGAATATCCCAACTCAGGAATTAAACTAAAAACATTTTTCTGATTTTCTGAGCCATACCATATCTCTGAAAATATTATAGGTCTCTGTTCAAGTAATAACTTTCTTGCACCGTTTAGTGCATAATACTCGTAATTTTCTATATCGATCTTTATTGCATTAATGTTAATTCCGTTCAAATCAGCATGAGTATCTATAGTAATTTGTTTGACATCAACTTTAACAACATTAGTGTTATTAAAATAATAGTGATCCTGCATTACATAACTGCCTGCATCTGAAGCTATATTATCAAATACAGGCATATTCATATGCACAACTGTATTTTCATTCCCAACTGCCACTTCAAACATTTTTACATTTTTCAATTTATTATACTTAACCATTCTTTCAAGCACTTTAAATGTTACAGGTATTGGTTCAAATGAAAATATTTTCCCGTTTACAGCTTTCCTGGCAAGCAAAGTCGTCATAATCCCAACGTTTGCCCCGATATCCAGAATATTATTATCTTCTTTAAGCAGGCTTAGAAAATAGAAAAAATCTTCTTCTTCTTTATCGGTAATTTTAAGTTTTTTTAAATTCCTCAGTGCTTTTAAAAAAGTAAATCTTTCAAATCCTAAGAGCTTCCGTAAATATTTTCCTGCAATTCTTCTGATTTTCAAGTTAATTTAAATTTAGTTACAGATTTAACTGGCCAAGAGAGTGTTAATTATAAGAAAATTAGAACCCTATGGCAACAATTTAATTATATATTTCCAAATTAAAAATATACTTTCTTACGTGCTTCTATTAATAAAACCTAATGATGATTTTAAATTATTTTTGTAACTAAAAAACAAATAGTCCAATTGATTTATATCTATTTTTACATAAAGATATTCCTTAAAATTCAGTATATTTGTGTTTAATAAACCACAAATTAAAATAAAATATTTACAAATCAATTTAAAATATTTTAATAAGATAAGGCGATATTGCTGCGGATATTAAAGCTAATACAACCGAAGGAAAGTTATCATTCCAAAACTGGCTGGATGATAAATAGTAGTATTATATTCTTACCCAGCGGATTTTACTCCCGTTTGCACTACCAAGCTTGGTATGGTATCAAAGCTAAAATGTGAATTTGATAAACGTAATGTAAAGGTCATAGGATTAAGTGTTGACCCAATTGCTGACCAAACTAAATAATAACATTGCAATGAAAGAACATTGGGATAAAGTATATAACAGTACTGATGATAACAAATTAAGCTGGTATGAAGAATTTCCGGCTCCTGCAGTTGATATGTTGAGCAAGTGTAATCTGGATAAAAATGACAATATATTAATAGCAGGGGCAGGTACATCAACAATAGTAAATTATTTAGCTTTGGAAGGCTATACAAAAATTATTGCTAATGATATAAGTTCAACAGCTCTTATCAAATTAAAAGAAAACCTTGGCGAGAAGTTAAGTAATAATGTAAAGTTTATTATTGATGATTTGACAGCATCTACAGAATTAAGCAAGTTAAACAATATTGCATTATGGTATGATAGGGCTGTTCTGCATTTTTTCACTGAAGAATCTCAGCGGCTTAACTATTTTTTATTGCTAAAAAATATTCTTAAACCACAAGGATATGCATTAATAGCAGAATTTTCTCCCGAAGGTCCAAAAAAATGCAGTTCACTTGATACCTATAATTACGATGAAAATTCAATTCAGGGATACCTTGGAGAAAATTTTAAATTAATTTATTTTTTCAATCATACTTATAACACACCATCAGGCGCATCAAGAGCATATGTTTATACTTTATTCCAAAAATTGAATTAATCATAAAATTTTATTATAATACACATTCATCAGACCGGTTTTGTAACATACCGGTCTTTTTTTGTAACATTCATTTACATAAATTTACAGTAAAAACAGAAACTTTTGATATATTTGTAAGGTAAAATTAATAAATCCATTAATTAATCAAATAAAACACATGAAGACCTTCAAATTAATACTTCTTTTAGCAATTTTATATAGCGGTAATTCATTTTTTGCATCTTACCTTAATATCTCATTGGTAGATAATTCTTATTTTACAGCCACAATCAACAATATTAATTACAACCAGCAAACAAATGTAGTTGAAATATCCGGTATTCCGGGCGGCACTCATTATGTGAAAATCATGAAACAAGCCGCTGTAGGAGGAAACTGGAATTCTATAGTATTTGAAGGATACGTTAAGATACCTGATAACTGCAATGTTTATGCATCAATAGATGAGCTGGGAAACTTTATGATGTATAAAAAACTATATGGTGATAAACCTGTTATAGAGCATCATGACCAATATGGTATTATGAATTCAAGAGACTTCGCAGATTTCAAAAAACTCATTATTGATAGAACTTTTGAAACCACTAAGTTTGATATGACCAAAAGTGTAATTGATAATAATTATTTCTCAGTTAATCAGGTAAGGGAAATTCTAAGCTGGTTTGTTTTTGAAAGTAATAAGATAGAGCTTGCCAAGTATGCTTTCAAAAATACAGTCGATAGGAATAATTACTTTAAACTGTATGATATTTTTGTATTTGAATCAAACGTAACTGATCTGGATAATTATATAAAGAACTACAGGTAACAAATAACTAACAATATTGGATTTTGTGATTATTCTGAGTACTTAATAAGTCACCTTACGCATATAACATGATTCACAGACAGGAATGTCTGTGTTACTAACTAACCTTGTGCCCTAAAACAGGGCAGACGGTAACATTGCGTAAGGTGAGTTAAAAAGTTTAGCTTTGGAACCCCTTTGTTGATAATAAACCACTTAATATATCGTTTAATCCAGTTTCGAAGTATTGTCAAACTTTTCATCTTCCTTTTTATGTAATTACATTGAAAGAAATATTTTATTAAAAATTAGTGAAATTCGTGGCTCAGAGTTTCTAAAATCCAAGTTTTTTCTTTTCATTAATTACTGTTGATAGTACTTTTATCATCATAAAGTTCAACAATTCTCTTACCAATTGTAGTAGCAACTCTGACACCAAAACTTATAACAGCAATACAATAAAAAAACTGCAATTACTGCTTTTCATGGTATTCTTCAGGATTAAAATCTTCAGACTGATGCCTGATAATTTCACCGCTGCAAAGATAAACTACATCTTCGGCAATGTTTGTTGCGGAATCTGCTATACGCTCAAGGTTTTTTGAAATTGATCTAACACTGAAATATTCTTTAGTCCGCTCAGGTTCTTTTTCAATAGCATTAATTGTTTTCTTCAATATCTGTTTAGTTAACCAGTCAACTTCATCATCTGCTGCAATTACTTCATGGGCAAGCGAAACATCTGTATTTACCAAAGCATCCAGGCTTTTCTTTACCATATTTTGAACTTTATCGCTAACAATATTAAATTCTAGTATCAGATTTAACTTCTCTTTTTTTGAAAGATACCTTGCTCTTTTTGCAATATTTGAAGCTAAATCACCTATTCTTTCAAGGTCATTGTTCATTTTTAGTACTGCAACCACAAACCTTAATTCTTTGGCAACAGGTTGATATAAGGCAAGTATTTTAAGGCATTCTTCTTCAATAAGTATTTCAAGAGAATCAACTTCTCTATCCCTTGCAATAACTTCATCAGCAAGCGATGTATCCCGCCTTTCAAGTGAGAGCATTGATCTTTGAATTTGCTCTTCTACAATTGCTCCCAGGCTTAAAATAAGTTTTTTTAAATTTTCTATTTCTCTTTGCCAGTAATGCAGCATAATAATTTTTCGCTTTCTAACCGAATCTTCCGGTAATATAATCTTCGGTCTGTTTTTGAACCGGTTTAGTAAATATTTGCTCTGTAGTACCAAACTCAACAAGGCGTCCTTCATAAAAAAATGCTGTATAATCTGAAACTCTTCCTGCCTGCTGCATATTATGAGTTACAATAATAATGGTATAATCTTTCCTCAATTCACCAATTAAGTCTTCAATTTTTAATGTCGCTTTGGGATCGAGTGCGCTGGCTGGTTCATCCATCAAAACAACATCAGGATTAATTGCCAATGCTCTTGCAATACATAATCTTTGCTGCTGCCCACCTGATAGACCCATAGCACTTTTACCAAGCCTATCTTTAACTTCATCCCATAAAGCTGATTTAATCAGACATGATTCAACAATTTCCATCAGTTTATTTTTATTTTTTACACCATGTATCTTTGGACCATACGCAACATTCTCGAAAATTGATTTTGGAAATGGATTTGACTTCTGAAATATCATTCCAACTTTTTTCCTTAATTCAACTACATCTGTCATTGGTCCGTATAAATCACTTCCGTCAATCAATACTTTTCCTTCCAGCCTTGTACCGTCTATTATGTCGTTCATTCTGTTAAGTGTTCTCAGGAAAGTTGATTTTCCGCAACCTGATGGACCGATAAATGCTGTAACCTGCTTTTCAGGAATATCCATAGTAATATTGAATAAAGCCTGTACAGCCCCGTAAAAAAAATTCATGTTCTCAACATGAACCTTTGTCTTATTTCCAGTAAGTATTTCAGCCATTTATATCATCTAATAAATCATTTACCATTTGTATTTTTTTCTTACTCTGATTCTAAAAACTATAGCAACAAAATTTAATCCAATAACTAAAAATAGAAGTACTAATGCAGTTCCATACTGCATAGGCAGAATTTTCTGCGCTTCGGGGTGCTGGGTAGCAAGAATATATAAGTGATAAGGCAAAGCCATAACCTGGTCAAAAATTGAGCTTGGCAACTCAGGCAGAAAAAAGGCAGCGGCAGTAAGCAATATTGGCGCGGTTTCACCTGCAGCCCTGCCAACACCTAAAATAGAGCCTGTTAACATTCCCGGTAGAGCATATGGCAGTACATTCTTATAAATTGTTACCCATTTTGTTGCCCCAAGAGCCAGACTGCCTTCTCTCATATATTTTGGAACAGATTTTAGAGCTTCTTCGCTTGCTACAATAATTGTTGGTAACACCATACACGCTAGTGTCAAACTTCCCGAAAGTATTGATGCTCCAAAATTGAGTGCAATTACAAACAATCCAAGTCCAAATAAACCAAATACTATTGAAGGTACACCAGCAAGTGTAACAATTGCCATCCTCATTGTTTGTGTAAACCGTGATTGTTTTGCATACTCGGTTAAATAAATTGCACTGAACATTCCAAGCGGTAATGCTACTACAATAGTTCCTACAACAAGCAAAAGTGTGCCAAGTATTGCAGGGAATATACCTCCTTCTGCTCCGCTTTTTTCAGGATCACCTGTTAAAAAATTCCATGAAATAGCAGGCAAACCATGAATCAGAATATCAATCAGGATATATGCAATAAACAAAACTACAAGGTATGTTATACCCCGCATCATCCAGTATATTAACTTTTCAATTGTCCTTTTGCTATTCAATTTATTTTCAAGATTTACTTATCTATCATTCCGTATTTCTTCAAAACCCTGTAAGAGATCATATTTAGACTAAATGTCATAATCAACAGCACAATCCCAACCCAAAATAGTGCCATATAATGCTCCGAGCCAATAGTTACTTCACCCATTTCGGCTGCAATTGTAGCTGTCATTGTTCTGACTGACGTAAAAGGGTTCATACTTATAACAGGAGCATTCCCGGTTACCATCATCACAGCCATAGTTTCACCAACAACCCTACCCATACCAAGCATAACTGATGCAACAATGCCTGATAGTGCTGCCGGTACAATAACCTTCCATATGGTTTCAAGTTTACTTGCACCTAATGCTAATGATGCTTCTTTATAAATAGTTGGTACACTTTTAATTGCATCTTCTGAAATTGACATAATAGTTGGAATTGCCATAAAAGCAAGAAGTACTGCACCTGTTAATGCAGTTAATCCGGTGTTAATATCAAATAGCTGTTTTATAAGCGGAGCAATAACAACAAGACCAAAAAAACCAAGAACTACGGATGGAATTCCCGCAAGTATTTCAATAAATGGTTTTAAAAATTCACGCTCTTTAGGTGATGCGACTTCTGAAATGTAAACCGCTCCTATAATTCCAAATGGTATAGCAATTAATGTTGCAAGAATAGTAACAAGTACTGAACCTGTTATTAATGGGATGATACCAAACTCTTCCTTTTGGAATGAAACAGGATTCCATACATTATGAAACAATTCATTTATTCCGGGGGAAACGATAAAAGGAAATGCTTCCTTTAAAAGAAATAAAAAAATAAGCAGAACTATGATTATTGATAAAGAACCACAGCTCTGCAGAAAATATTTAATTATTTTAGATTTAAGCCTTTGTTTGTTC
Source organism: uncultured Ignavibacteria bacterium (assembly GCA_947084945.1). Lineage (GTDB taxonomy): Bacteria > Bacteroidota > Ignavibacteria > Tepidaquicellales > OLB5 > OLB5. Next base: position 198,368 of record CAMTUP010000009.1, read on the forward strand.
AAAACTATTATTTAGTGAATATTAAATCGTTTTGTTATATTTTATTTTAATGCAATATAACCTGTTTCCTCAACTATTTTTTGTCCTTCAGGAGATAATGCATAATCAAGAAATATTTTATTGTTACCTGCTGGCTCACCATTAAAATAAAGAAACAATGGTCTTGCTATAGAATATGTTTTATCCAGTACTGTATCGTGTGTTGGTATAATTGCAGGAGATGTATCATTTTTTTTAACCGGAATTACTTTAATGTTACCTTCTTTTGTATAACCAAGACCGACGTAACCAATCGACCACTTATCCGCTGATACAGATTGAACTATTGAAGATGAAGCAGGCATTAATTTTACTGTAGGTGCATAATTTTCTTTGTTTAAAACATGCTCCTGAAAAAAAACATATGTTCCTGAATTACTTTCTCTTGAAAGAACATTTAAAGGATGATCAGGTCCGCCAAGCTCTTTCCAGTTCTTGTAAGCACCAGTATATATCTTCTTTAACTGCTCCATTGAGATATCTTTAATGGGGTTATCGGGATGTACAATAATTACAATGCCATCATATGCAATTGTTTTTTCAATAGCTAAAATGTTCTTTTCTTTAGCCAGTTCTTTTTCTTTTTGCTGCATATCACGTGATGAAGCACATACATCTGTAGTTCCATTGATTAATGCTGCAATTCCTGTACCTGAACCACCGCCTGTTATAGATATCATTACCTCCGGGTTTTTCTTCATAAATGCCTCGGCAAGTGTACTCATTAAATGAACCATAGTATCAGACCCTTTAATCGTAATTGATTTTTTATTCTGGGGATTTTGCTTATCTCTCTTTGAGCATCCTGCTACCCCAAAAACAAACAATATCAGTAATAATGCAGTTAACTTTATTGTTGCCGGGAAATATTTTTTTGAATTTTTCATTTTAAATTAAATTTTGAATTTGTATATGATGCAAATTATGTTAATAAAATAAATAAATTGTTAGGAAATTGTTAAGATTTCGTTAAGAAAAAAAATTAATCGTTTTTTTGAGGAATCTTAACAGTAAATTTGGTTCCTTTACCCGGGATTGACTCTACTTCAATTGTTCCATTGATAATATTAATAATATGTTTAACTATTGCCAGTCCAAGACCTGTACCACCTTCCTCTCTGCTTCTTCCTTTATCTACCCGATAAAACCTTTCAAATAGCCTTGGCATATGATCTTGAGTAATACCATAACCTTCATCTTTTACAAAAATTATAAGTTCTTCATCCTCTAAATAAGCGCCAATTTCAATACAAGTTTTCTTATCACTATACTTGATTGCGTTATCAACCAAATTTCCAATAGCCTGTTCAATTAAATGCTTATTTATTTTAGCCACAACATTATCATCGCAAATGATCTCAATTTTTATCTTTTTTTCATTTGCCTTAAATTCATAATCTTCTATAACTGATTTTAGTACGTGCCTGATTTTTTCGTTTTCCACTTTGATTTCATCTGGTTTTTCTTCAAGCTTGGCAAGTATCAAAAGGTCATCTATCAGCATATTAAGCCTATCAATATGCTTTGAAATAATGTTAAGAAATCTACCTGAATTCTTAGGATCATCAATTGCACCTTCTTTAAGAGTTTCAATGAAACCTTTTATAGTTGTTATCGGAGTGCGAAGTTCATGTGATACATTTGCTACCAAATCTTTTTTAAGTGTATCAAGATGTTTCAGGTTTGATATATCATTAAATACAATCAAAGCCCCCAGTTCTTTATTATCCATATCATAGAGCAATGTACCGCTTAACTGCAGGAATTTATCCCTTTCATGCTGCAGAATAATTTCTGCTTCCTGCGGGTTGCCTTCGGTGATTAACTTCTTAAAGAATTTCTGTATTTCAGATATTCTTACTACTTCCTGTAATGATTTACCCTGAACATTAATATCCTTAATTCCCAGAATTGATGCAGCAGTGTTATTTAGCAGCAGTATTCGCTCTTCATAATCTACAGCAAGTACGCCTTCTTTCATACTTTCCAATACTACCTGCTGAAGGTTATTCTGTTCACCAATTATATCCAGTTTTTCATCAAGCTGTTTTGCCATTGAATTCAGGCTCTCAGCCAGAACTCTTAACTCCTCATCTTGCGGAGGAAATATCTTCTGTGAGAATTCACCTTTTGAATATTTAAGAGCTGCCTGTTTGATTTCATTGATGGGAATTAAGAGATTTTTAATTGCTATAAATCCTAGAACAAGTACAATTAAACTAAAAAAAATAACAGTTAAAAAAAGTGATGTACTTGCACTGGAAACTTTTTTCTGCAAGCCTGTTAAAGGATATCCAATTCTTAGAACATAAATTATTTTACCTTCTGTATTGTATATCGGAACAGCAGCATACATGAAATCTTCCTTAAGGGTAAGACTAAATCTTTCGGATATTCCTGTTCTTCCTGCAAGAGCTTCAATTACTTCAGGTCTAACACTATAATTATCCATTTTTGCAGGTTCTTCGCGGGAATCAGCAATAACTTTACCGGATATTTGTATTATAGTAACCCTAGCCCCGCTTAAATTATCATATCTTGCTGCAAATTTTTGCAGGTCAATTAAATCAAGCTCTGATGTTTCTAATTTTTCTTTTATAAGGTTAGAGCGCTGAATTAATATATCTTTATCAGTTGTAATTATTGAATCATTAAATAATGATGAAGCATACAATGCAAGTACTATAAGTGGAACAATTGTAAATGCCGCATACAAATAATATAACTTCCAAAGGAATTTCTTCTTTATCAATTAAAAGCTCCTTTGTGAAATTTTAAGCATTATAATATCTCCTTAAATTTATACCCAACACCTCTTACTGTTTCGATATATTCATTTTCTTCACCAAGTTTTTTCCTGAGCGATACAATGTGTACATCTATTGACCTATCTGTAACTGATACTCCCTCACCCCTTGTTGAATCAACAATTTGGTATCTTGTCATAACCCAGCCCGGCTTTTTTGCTAATGTTAATAATATTCTAAATTCAAGATGTGTTAGATCAATTAGTTTTCCTTTTATGGTTACTTCATACCTGCCAACGTGAATTTTCAGATTACCTCGCTCAATTATTTGTATTTCTTCTTCCTTATGGGGTTGTCTTCTTAATGTGGCTTTTACAATTGCAAGCAATTCCCTTGGACTAAATGGTTTTGTAACATAATGATCAGCCCCAATTTCAAGTCCTGCAACTTTATCAGCTTCATCAGCTTTTGCCGTTACCATAACTATCGGTATTCCGGCTTTTTGTTTATCAGCTTTAATGATTTTGGTTATATCAAGTCCGTCAACACCGGGCAGCATTAGGTCTAAAATAATCAGGTCATAATCATTTTCCTTTACCAAATCAAGGGCTTCTTCGCCTGATGATGCTGTTTTTACACGATACCCGTTTTTGGTTAAGTTATATTCGATAAGTTCAAGTATATCTTTTTCGTCGTCAACTACAAGTATTTTTTCCTTCATGTTAATGAATTTTTAATGTTCTAAAATTTTTCTTATTGTTAAATTTAGCACTAATTTGTTAAATTAATGTTAAGAAAACATTAGAATTCAAATTCACTCAAAAATAGCATTAATTGTTTTATAATTAAATTCAATTAATTTGCTATGTAAAGGGTTAAATATATAATGATATTAAACTGGTTCCATACAAATTGAATGAAATATATACTAAATCACTATTTGTGATCCAGCTTATATTCAATAAGGTCGCCTTCTGAAATTCCGTGTCTCTCACAATATCCTGAGTTAACTTCAACTACAAATTGTGAAAGCCCTTTTGATGGCAGTGATTTTTCTGAATACGGAACAGTATTTTTATGTATTGTGTTGATTACTCCTTTACTATCAATAAAAAAAATATCCAATGAGATGATTGTATTTTTCATCCAGAAAGCCTGCATCTCTTCTCTTTCAAAAATGAATATCATACCTTTATCTTCGTCCATGTAAGAGCGGTACATAAGCCCTTGGTTCCTCTTGGTTGGATTGGATGCTACTTCAACATCTATCTTTGCAAGCTGCCTTCTGTCATTTTTACTTAGGAAAGTTACTTCGCCTTCTTTTACCCATTCAGGTTCATTTGCAGTATTTTTTTTGAAAAACAGAAAATAGGATGTAACAATAGCAGCCACTAAGATAACAGCAATGATGATATTTCTGTTACTCCAGAAAGTTTGCTGCTGTTTCTTTTTTATTTTTGATTTACTCTTTTTAGAACTTTGTTTCATTTTACTCTGTTGTTTCAGAAAAGCATTTAGGTTTGCCTGCCTTTACGGTTTTCTTAATATTAATCTGATAAATCTGATAAATTTTAAGAATCTGATAAATCGATCTAGAACCAGCTTGTTTTCTTTTTTCTTCTCGTACTTCCAACTCCAAGCACACCAAGTAAGCCTCTTGTCAACTCTCTGGCAACTGATCTGCCTACCTGTCTGGCTGTTGTGCTGGTAAGGACTTTTTCTACAGTACTTTTCTCTTCTTTCGTTGACTTTGGTTTAGCCTCATCTTTTTCTTCAAGTTCTTTCTGCTGTTCAACTTTATGCTCTTCAATTTTTTTGTTCAATATCTCAAGCGCACTTTCCCTATCAATAACTTCATTATATTTTGCTGCGATTTTTGAGCCTGCCATAATTTCATCAATTTCCTGTAGTGTAAGTATATCCATTCTTGAGCGAGGCGCACATAGAAGTGTTGCAGCAAGCGGGGTTGGGATACCTTTTTCGCTAAGCACTGTAACAGCAGCTTCGCCAATACCCATACTTGTAAGCAGGTCATCTATCTGGTAATAATCGCTTAGTGGATAATTTTCTGATATTAGCTTTATATCTTTCCTGTCTTTTGCTGTAAAAGCCCTTAATGCGTGCTGAACTTTCATTCCAAGCTGGCTTAATACAATATTGGGTATATCAGTCGGATTCTGTGTACAGAAAAATATCCCAACTCCCTTAGAACGAATAAGCTTGATAATACTTTCTATCTGGCTCAATAGCGCATCACTTGCTTCGTTGAAAAGTAAATGGGCTTCATCTATGAAAATCACGAGCTTTGGCTGGTCTAAGTCACCTTCTTCGGGAAATGTGCTGTATATTTCTGCAAGCAAACTTAGGAGAAATGTTGAAAACAGTTTTGGCTTGGTCTGCATATCAATTAACCTTATAACAGATATTATCCCCTTTCCGTTTGAATCACACCTTATAAGGTCTTCTACTTCAAATGACCTTTCACCAAAGAACTGGTTAGCCCCCTGCTGTTCAAGCTCTACTATCTTCCGCAATATTATTCCAAGTGAGCTTGATGAAACTTTACCATATGATGATTCAAACTCAGTTTTACCTTCTTCCTGAATATACTGTAACAGCTTTTTCATATCAGCAAGATCAAGAAGTGGTAATTGTTTATCATCGGAATATTTGAATATTACAGAAATTAAGCTCGATTGCGTTTTATTTAGCTCAAGCATTCTGGAAAACAACACAGGACCAAATTCCGATGTAGTAGCCCTTAGCCTTGTGCCTTTTTCATTTGAAATTGTATAGAACTCAATCGTGTTACCTTCAGCCTGCCAGGGTAAACCAATATGAGCCATTCTCTCATCAACTTTTGGATTTGCTGTACCGGCTTTTGCCACTCCGCTTAAATCACCCTTAATATCCATTACTATGACAGGAACACTTTTAGCTGCAAGTGATTCCGTTATAAGTTGCAAGGTTTTAGTTTTACCGGTTCCTGTTGCCCCCGCAATTAAACCATGTCTGTTCATTGTTTTAAGCGGAAGTTTTATATGAGTTCCTGTCAATACTTCTTTATCAAGTATAGCAGCACCAAGTGTGATGGTTTCACCTTTAAAAGTATAACCATCGGTAATTGATTGTGTAAAATTAGATTTTCTGTCAGTATTAGCCATTTTATTATATATTATTGTAATTAGACAAAGATAGTAAGATACATTACATTATTAAAGCAAAATAAAAAAGCCATTCTTGCTGAATGGCTTTTGATAAAATGTATGAACTTCTAAGACTGGTTTTTCAGTTTAAGAATGCTGATTATTCTATAGTAAACTCTTTGGTAATTGGAGTAGAATTATCTGTATTAATTTTTACTGTTACTGAATAACTGCCGGGCTCAACTGCACCGCCGGTTGACCAGTTTGAAACAACAGTACCTGTTGATGTTTCAACATCAGCTTTACCCAGACTCTCATTTCCGAGTTTCCACTCAAAAGTAACTTTAGTTCCAGAAGGTGCATTCTTAAGGTTTGCTGAACAATAAATTACAGGTGTAGAAGCAGGAAATGTTGATGCAGAACCATCGCATATATTGCTTGAGTTCTTTTCGGTACACAGCTTAACATCAGAAAGATTAGCTGTTGAAACATTACAAGCTGGTAGTGTAAAACAAAATGTAACAGCAACAACAAGTAACAGGATAGACTTTAAATAGTTTTTATTCATTTTTTTTTATTTAGATGTTTAAATTAAATTCTACTTTTAATAACTCCTGCAAAAATACTTTAATTACTATAAATTAGCAAGTATTTCATCAATATGCCCCTGGACTTTTACTTTTTCAAATATCTTTTCAATCTTTCCATTTTCATCAATTATTAATGTAGTTCTAACCACACCCATATATTTCCTGCCGTACATGCTTTTTTCCTGCCATACCCGATAATCTTCAAGCATCTTTTTTGATTCATCGCTAAGCAAAGTAAAGGGGAGTTCATATTTTTCCTTGAACTTTAAATGACTTTTTGTTCCATCAGGTGATACGCCAATTACAACAGCATTTTTCTTATCGAATTTTTTGATATTATCTCTATGGTCGCATGCTTCTTTTGTGCAGCCTGTTGTCATATCTTTAGGATAGAAATACAGGACAACTTTTTTACCTTTGTAATCTTTAAGTGATACACTCTCGCAGTTATCAGCAATCAGATAAAATTCCGGTGCTTTACTTCCAACTTTTATCATAATTATTTCTGAAAATGAAAAATACTATTTAACTTGTTAAATTTTCTACTAGAAATGTTATCAGAAAAAATGAACTCATTTAATAAGATTTCATGTGATATTTCATTTTCGTTCAAAATAGATTCAATGATTATTGGAATATCTTTTGAAATGAATGGAGATACATTCTTATAGGCTAGTACTGATTCTAAGCTTAAAGTTTCGTGTCTGCTTTCACTATTCACTTCGCTCACATGAATTTGCATTATCTTTTCTCTGAAGGAATTCAATATATCAATAGAATCAATCATACTTGAATCAACTTGGTAAGCATGTGCAATATCAAAACATAAAGAAGCATTGGGAAGTTTTTCGAAAATAATTGATAATTCTAAAAATGTTCTCCCAATACTTTTTCTTTTGTCCATATTTTCGATACATAAGTTTTTCCCAAAATCTTTCCAATTATTGAAATCAACAATAATATCCGGATGAACAATAATATTGTAATTTTTATCTAGTACTTTTTCCAGATACTTTATTAAATCTATCTCATTTAGATAGTTTATTTTGCTAGGAGCGTGAAATGAAACATATGAATACTTACTTAGATTTAAACTATCTAAAGAATTTATTAAACCTTCTAATTCTTCTTCTCTTAAAGCAGACAGTTCAATACATTCAATTCCATTAACATTTTCAAGAATTTTTAAGGCTAATTTATAATTTGATTTGGCAATACTTCCAGTTGAAAATCCTAATTTTGGCATTAAAATACTCCATATTTTCTATTGAAATCTCTTAGCGGCGACTTTTTTTCAAAAAAGATTTCAATCAATGAGTTTTCAAAAATATGACCTTTTTTTCTTAATTTTTGGAATAGTTTATTATCTCCAATTTCATTAGGCTTCATTTTCATCAAGATTTCTCTTTGAGACTTATCATTCATTATTCCTAAAAAATAATTATAAGAACTAAATATTTCCTTACCGAGGTTCTTTAATTTCTGATTGTTATTAAAAAAAGTTGCTAAATTTTCAAGAGGTGATCTGTAAATAAAACCTTCTAACACTTTCAGTGCTTCTTGCTCTGTGAAATTCTTACTATAAATAGATGAACACATTAACATTCCAGAGACAAATAATAACTTCCTTGAAAATCTCAATTTAATGTTTCTGATTACCCATTTATAGTCATTTTGCTGCCATTCTTTCGCAGCAAAATCTACACATAAAGTTCTCCAAAATCTAATCATATCATTAACTAAAAATCGGGGATATTTATTTTTCGAGAAATCAAAAATTACTTGTAAATATCTTTTGATAACACTTCTTATGACTCTACTATATACAATTGGCGAATCTGAAGTCATTGGTTCAGACTCTAATAATAGAAGCATCCTTCTAGTCATGTTATTATTGAAGTCATCTGAACCTCCAATATTATGAACTAAATCGTGACTAAAAGTTAAACCGCCAAATATTCCTGAAAAGCCAGGGTTTTTAAATTTTGCTTTATCTAGTTGATCCTTTATTTTTAAAGCAATTTCTTGATGATTGGGTTTCACCTGCCCATCAATCAATAGTGTCCAATCAAGATCGCTTTCATTAGTGTACTCATTTCTCGCTAACGAACCAAATACAATAAATTCACAATCACTAGAAATCAATTTTGTAGGTTCACTAATAATACGTTTTAGTTCATTCTTCTTCTCAATGGAAAAATCATAAACTAATTTAATATTATTCCATTTGCTCTTAGTAGATTTCTCTAATTTAATTAAATCTTCTAACATTTTTTAGTTGACTCTGAATATACATTAATGAAAATATATTAACAATTACTTTATAATAATATTTAAATAGAAAACAAAAAAACAGGGGTTCATGCCCCCTTTTTTACAATCAAGAATAATTTACAATCCTGCGGCAGCGGCTTTTATACCATCAAAATTAACCTGCACACCCGGATTTTCGGTTACTTCAATATACTTAATAACGCCGTCTGTATCAATTAAGTAAACCGCTCTTTGAGCTGTTTCTTTCTGCCCATGTGCAAATTCCGGCTGAACTACATCAAATTTCCTAATAACAACTTTATTGAAATCGCTAAGCAGAGGAATTTTTATCCCGTTCTTCTCGGCAAATGCTCTCTGTACAAAAGTACCATCAACGCTTATACCCAAAACTTCTGCATTCATATCTTTGTATGAATTAAAGTTATCGCTCATAGTACAAATTTCAGTTGTGCAAACTCCTGTAAACGCCTGCGGGAAAAAAAGTAATACAACATTCTTTCCTTTAAAATCGCTTAGTGATATCTGCACAAGATCAGCAGATGGTGTGAATGATGGTAAAGTAAATTCCGGTGCTTTATCTCCAACTTTTAATGCCATGATATTTAATTCCTTCCAGTCATATTTAGCGAAGCGCCTGCCTGCTGTAACGGCAATTAAGGCAGGAAGTATCCTTTAATAAAATACCGCAAAACTTTATATGACACTTAATTTATAAATTTTTCTTTTTAACCTTTAACTTGCAACCTTTAACTTGCAACCTGCAACCTGTAACCTGTAACCTGCAACCTGTAACCTGTAACCTGTAACCTGTAACCTGCAACCTGCAACCTGCAACCTTATATATTTATCGCTTCACCATAAGCATCAGCCGCAGCTTCCATAACAGCTTCTGCAAGTGTAGGGTGAGCGTGTACTGTGCGTATAAACCCTTGATGCGTTGTTTCAAGTGATTTACCCAGAGTTACTTCAGCAATCATCTCACTTGCTTCATTTCCGCAGATATGTGCACCTAATAGCTCATCATATTTTGCATCAAATATTAATTTCACTAATCCGGCTGTTTCGCCAACTGCCCTTGCTTTTCCGCTTGCTGAAAACGGGAATTTTCCGATCTTAACTTCATAACCAAGCTCCTTTGCTTTCTTTTCTGTTAACCCAACTGATGCAACCTGGGGTTGACAGAATGTTACAGCAGGTATGCAAAGATAATCTATATCGGGAACTTCATGCCCTGCTATTTTTTCAACACAGTTAATACCTTCAGCGGCAGCAACGTGAGCAAGCCATGGGGGTCCGTTTACATCACCAATTGCATAAACACCTTCAACATTGGTCTTATAATTACTATCTACTTTAATAAAGCCTTTATCGACTTTAACACCAAGCTCATCAAGACCGAAACCCTCGACATTGCCTGCAAAACCAACTGCTACCAATGCTATATCCGATTCAATTTCAGCATTATTTTTCCCGCTTACTTTTGTTATGACTTTTTCACTCTTGCTGTTAGGTGCGGTTTTTTCAACTGTAATGCTTTCAACTTTAGTTCCTGTCATGATATTAATGCCAAGTTTTCTGTATTCCCTGCCTACAACATCGCTTAATTCCTTATCTTCGACAGGTAGTGGCTGGTCAAGCATTTCAACAATTGTAACCTTTGCTCCAAATGCATTCCAGAAGTATGCAAATTCAATTCCAATAGCGCCTGCACCTATTATTGTAACACTTTCAGGAAGCTTATCAAGCACAATTGCTTCCATGAACGAAAGTACACGTTTGCCATCAACATTCATTCCTGGGAAAGCCCTTGCCTTAGAGCCTGTTGCTACTATAGTATGTTTTGCAATAATCTCTTCAATTACTTTGCCATCTTTTTGTACTTCTATAAGTGTTCCACCGGGGGTTTTCTTCAAAATACCGTAACCTGAAATATAAGTAATTTTATTTTTTTTCATAAGGTACTGAACGCCTTTTTCTGATTTATCGGCTACATCACGTGAGCGTTTTACAACTGCCGCAAAATCAAATTCAACGCCGCTTACAGTTATACCAAATTCTTTGGATTTTTTCATCATATGCATAACCTCTGCCGCCTTTAGCAATGATTTGGATGGTATGCATCCCCAATTTAAACATATACCTCCAAGCCTGGCTGTTTCAACAAGAGCTGTTTTTAATCCAAGCTGTGATGCTCGGATAGCAGCGGAATAGCCTCCTACACCACCGCCGAGTACAACAACATCAAATTCACTTTTTGCCATTTTTTTTTCCTGTTTTCCTTATATACAAGGAAAATTTATAATTTAATAATATTTTTCTGTTATTAACTACAAAAATACGCAATTAAAGGGACTTACTCAATTGAGTTAATTTTGCCTGATTGTATGAATGTTTTGACGAATAGGTGAAAAATTGCCCTCCAGTATATCCCTATTATTTGCACTATCTAACAAGGCGAATAATTAAAGAACGCGGGAGGAGCAGAGAGCGGTAAATATTAGTAGCTTTGAAAGTGTTAAGATTACTTATACTTAGCATTTCAAAAAAAAATATTTCAGATAATCAAAAAAATTAATATTGACTAATCAGCAATAAAATAATATATTACATATTATTTTTAAACTAACTAGAGGAGATTTATCATGAAAAAAACAATTTTTGTTTTTCTCTTAGCAGCAGGCTTTTTTGTTTTGGCTCAGAATGTAATTGCTCAGTCAAACCAGGATTTTTCTATTGCCAATAACACGGGTATGATACTGGTTGACATTTTTATTTCACCAAGCAACGCAGATAACTGGGGACCTGATGTAATTCCCAAGGATATGATATTAGATGGTGAAACATTCAACTTCACTTTTGCAGGTGTTAATCCTGAACAATGCAGTTGGGATATTATGTTCACAGCTGATACGGGCACGCAATATTACATGAAAGGTGTTGATCTTTGCACGTTGACAAGCATAACGCTTTCAAAACAATAATAACTTTTTATATCATAAAAAAAGCCCGTTAATTTAATTGACTGGCTTTTTTTTATTAAAAATTCACTTTAAACTTAAGCCTGTATTCTTTACCACGCGTTCCATTTTTTGTAAACTTATCCTCGCTCACATCAAAATCAAATAAATGCGCGTCAACATATGCATCAACCATACTTACAACATAAACTATCAGGAAATACCATACAAAATCATTCCGTTGATCGCGGTAGAACTCACGCAAAGTTTTCAGGGTAAAATTACCTAACGGATTAAGTTCAGTCTGCGATGCTGAATACTGATCTCTGTAATCTTTATATAGATTATTATTCCTGAAATATTCATAACCAAAATAGCCTATTAATCCGCCAATTATTGGTATTTTCCAGTATGACTCGTTGTAAAACTGTCCCGCCCCGGGAAGCACTGTGCTTAGTAGTACAGCAGTAGTTGGTGATTTCCGCATTTTGAATTTTTTGATAGTAGGGTCTTTTGGTTTTGTAACAGTAATATTTGAATCGTTATATGCAGAATCTTGTAAAAAAACACCACTATTGTAAGCGAACGAAATTTGCGTGGCAATCTTATCACTCTTTAAACTCAACTTTGGAAAACTTTGCGAATACAATTCTCCAACAAATAAAAAAGATGCAGCTATTAGAATAATAACTGCACCATTTATTAAAACTTTTATAAACTTATTCATTAAACCATTTAGCTTACTGCAAAATAATGCCTTGCTTATTTAGGAGGCTGATTTGTTGGCTGCTGTTGATCAACTGGTGGCTGCTGTTGGTCAACCGGAGGCTGCTGCATTTGGTTTGGAACAGTAGGCTGCGGGAAGTTCTGCTGCCCTGAGTTCTGCTGAATGATGCTTTCATTTGTTCCTCCGCCCTTGTTTATTATCACATTGGTTACAAGTGAAAACAAGAGTAAAATTGTTGCAAGTATGCTTGTTAGCTTTACCAAGAAATCAGCAGTTCTTCTTACACCAAACACCATAGAAGCATCTCCGCCGCCGCCGCCAAAAGTACCTGCTAATCCGCCGCCCTTTGAGGACTGGATAAGAACAACTCCCATTAGCATAACTGATACTAAAATAAGCAAAATTATGAAAATACTGATCATTTTAAATCCTTTAAATTATTATCTATAATGTAGAACTGCAATTTTAAGGATAATTTTATTGATTTTAAAGTCTATTTTTGTGGGTGGAAAATGATTGCTTGTTGTAAGTGAACTGCCGGGGGCAGTCACGGCTTAGACACAAGTCAGGCAACACCATAGAAAGAAGGTAATGCATATTGTGCCTTAATGATGATAATTTATCCATCAATATCCCTATCCCTTTTTGGTATTACCTGAGTTCCTTTACAATTCCCCATCAATAGATAAATTAAATTAAAGTCTCTGTGTAAAATTCTACTATTAATAATACATTAAATCTTTTTAAAATGTCTGGATAATTCCCTCCATACCTTATCAAAATCAGGAATATCTTTAATTTGCTTTTCGAGATTCTCATTCCAACCCGATTCAAACTTTGATCGTTTTTCATTGACTGTTCTCGCAAAATTATCCGGGTCTATACCTTTAAATTTTGTTTTTTCCTGAAAATCAAAAACATAATCAAGAATATCATTTTGTTCATTTTCAAGTTGATACCACAAATCATACAAATCTCTTGGCATTGTCCTTTGAATAAGCGACCTCATTTTCTCAGATATAACCTCACCAATAGTATAACATTTTATTTTATATACTCCCTGTAAATCAGAGTATTCGTTGAATACAGGCATTACATCTGGAAGATTACAAATTTTCTCTTTATCGCAAATATCGACCTTTATATCTTTTTTACTTATTTTACCACCCAATGGACCAATATAACCAATATAAAAATTAAAATTTCCTGTCTTATTAAAATTTTCATTACTAATCTCTAAACTTATTCTAGATTCCTTGTTCACCAATTGCAGAACTTCCTCAAACTCAGTTTTAATTACATCAACATCTAATTTCTCGAATAGATATGTAAAATCTAAGTCCTCAGAAAGACGGTAGTCTTTAACATAGACTTTACGTATAGCAGTACCTCCTTTAAAAAGCAAATTATTCTTTAAAAATTCGTTATTTGATATTCCTTTCAAGACCCAACCAATTACATAATCCTTTTCAATTTGAGTATCTTTTACCCCAAGTTTTGAGGCAATTGATTGTATCTCTCCTGATGTAATCATTTTAAGTTTCTATTGATTCTAAAATATCCTGCATTCCAACATTATCAAATACTTTCCATTTTGAGTGATGTTTACCTTCATAGGGAGATGAAGGGTCAAGCAAAACATAAGATTGTGATAATTTACTTTCTATACTTCTCCTCAATAATTTTAGAATACCCAGGCTAAATAGTATAAATCCTAATCTTTTTAAAACTGCCTGCGAATTGAAATTATCCAAATATGTAACCATTTTATCCTGATTAATTTTATCTTTGACCTTATAAATACTTTTTGAAATTTCGATTATTCCGGAGGCATATTTAGGCTTATATAAACAATCAATTATTGTTTTTTCAAGATCACTGCAATTAACTTTATTGAAATCGTCTATCCACATTTTTTCAAAACCGAAAAATCGATCCTCTTTATATGTTATAAACTCAAATCTTACTTTTTTTATCATTTGTATTCTAGGAACAAATTGTTTTAGCGTTACAATTTGTTCGACAAGGGATGGTTGTGTTATTAGACCATGAATATCCAAAGCACTATAAAATCCAATATAATATTCCTTTGGTTTCACTAATGCTTCAGCTGTCAGATGCCAGTTAGGAAAGTACGTTTCAGTTTCTCTATCATATGGTACTACACAATACTTTCCATCCTTTAATCTAATTAGCAAACCTCTGTTTACCATATCGCTCAATAACCTGCGAATGGCATCATAATTACTATTTGAAAGCAACTCTGAAGCATTCTGGTTCGTGAAGAAATGCAAGTTCTTTTTGTTGAGTTCTTTCAATAATTCTGCTGAACGGAACGATATATGCTTGTTCATATTTGATATGAGAGCCATAAACTCACTTTACTAATATTATATATTATATACATTATATTTAATATAAAAAATGTGAGTTTATAACTCACTTTAGCAATATAATATATAATTTATAAATTTGAAATCAATAATTTAGGGTATTGTTTAAATAATTATTTTTTAATTATTCATTTCAATACAATTTATCATAAGTATTAAACTCACTTTTGTTGTTGGTTTACTGCAAGGGCACTCTTACAACACCAACAAAGGGGTAAAATTAGTAATTTTTCGCAAAAAGTATCAAATTTTGATACTTTACGCAAAATATCTATTTTATATCCTTTTCCCCATTGATGTTTTTTATCTGACTTTATGCTCATTAACTGCTTAAGTCAGGTTCTAATAACCTGACTTGCAGACTTTATCTGCAAGAGAATTTTGTTAGATTATAGTGTCAGGTCTAAGGACCTGACACAAGCAGTAAACTCACATAAAAGAGCTTGAAGCTGAATCAGTATCTTACATAGTATGCAGCAAATTCAACATTCAGACTAGAACAGACATATATCTATTCTTTTATACTTATGAAGATTCGGATTATTCACAAATCAGTATTGAATTAAGAATGAAAGTTGCCGGGAAAATTGAGAAGATGGGAAGGTAAATATTTATATAGAATTATTAAAATCCATTGACAATTGAGCATTCGGGTTGAGTTCTTTATTTTTAAATTTTTCAATTATTTCGTTTGTCTTCTCTGAAATGTCAAATGTTAAAATCGCTGGGAATTGCGAATTGTGTTTTACTTTGTTTTTTACTGATATATTATGAGTGTTTGTAGCATAACAGTATTCACAACCCATTAAACATGTGTCATTAATGCCGATATCTTTGCTTATTGTGCATCCACACGCAATTCTTTGCGATTTATCTTTCTTGAAAGTTAAATCAATTCCGAATTCTCTCTTTATTAGATGATCATCGATACATTTACCATGTATAATTCCAATTTGTTCTAAATCTATTGATTCTGCACAACTTTGTACTTCTAAATCATACCTTTTAGCGATATTTACTAATTTGAATAGAAATTCTTCAAGAAATGGTTTATTGATTTGATCATTTTGGTAATTTGTTTCAAGTTTGTTTAACCTACGGTTTGTTTTTACATAATCATCTACAATGCTAATAACCACTCGTTTTGTATACTCGCCAATATTTTCAGCTATATATTCAAAATTCTTGAGATGAAAAACTGGAGTTAGATCGTCAGTAAAAATAATTGGATCATATCTCCATATAATTTTTCCTTTCCCAATTTTATTAGATATATTTATAAAAGATTGAGATACATTTTCCAAAGTAGGGTTAAATTTTTCATAGATTTTAGGATAATTATTAACTGTAAACTGAAAATAATATTTATATTGATTTCGCTCGAGAAAATCTAAATGCTTTATAAGTGGCTTTGGATTTCGTGTCCAAAAAACAATTACGTCAACTGTTTCGGGTGAAAGGTCTACAAAAGATACTTGATTTGTATTGAATGGATTAGGTACTAAACAGAATTTCTCCTTTATTCTATTAACAAACCATTCACTAAAATAAGCTGGTATGTCTGTCCTTCTACTAGCGCTAATTATCATAATTCTTTTAAATAGAATTTAATACTCATTATTAAAACGGCAAATTATCATAATCATAGATTTCAACTCCTTCTTTCTTTTTAAATATAACCATTTGAAATTTAATATAGTTAGTATTATTCATAGGTTTATTATGATAATTAAGTACTTCTAAACATTCTTTTTTACATTCAGGCTTTTCAGTGCAATTTCTTTTCATATCGAATAGAAAGTCCTTAATGTCTTCAGGATAACTTATTCCAAAATCATAGAGTTTATCCCCATCAGTGCAACTAAAGATCACATCTTTATTAGTTGTTGAATACCCCCTCAAACCAAGTATATATATTAATTCTAATAATCTATCTTTGTCTTTACTAGTATTTTTTTCTCTCATTGAAGATATTATAACTAAAGTATCTGATTTAAAATCTGACTTCTTAAAAATGTTTCTAACGCTTTCAAAAGCAGAATCATCAAATTCGCCAATGGATTTAGGAAATATTATTGTGTTATAATCTTCATTTATCGAACTACAATTTTGGATATTATCAATGATTATGTTTGGCGATAATTCTTCAGAAATCAAATTTTTGTAATCCCAGTTAACAACATCAATGCCTTTATATTGGGAAAGAATATCAATATTCATCTTTTTTGATTGTACAGCCCAATAAAAACCATAAAAATCTAATCCGCAGCCAGCACCTATTGAGAGAATCTTAATCTTATTTAGATCTATAATATTATCTTTAATCAATTTTTCGTAAATATATTTGTATTCTATACTGTAAATAGGGAAAAACTTCAAAAGATAAAGTTGTTGAATTATTTTAGTATTATAATTAGGAACATGTCCACCGTCGAACCTAAAATCCTTTAGTTCGCATAATGTCGGAGGAACTGCTACAGCTTTAAAGTCATTGTAAAGTCTATCTAAGGACTTTAGAACGAATGAAACAAACTCAGGTTCTTTTCTACCTATTAGCATAATTTTAATTGTTAATATTATCCAATAAAAAATATAAGTTCTTTATAAATTTTTACACATGTATATTAAATTTCCATTAATATTTTCCCCGTTTTTCCCCGTTGTTGGTGTTGCCGAAGGACTTTACGTTCACCGACAACAGATATAACACAAACCTTACAACCTTGTAACCTTCCTTCGCTACGCTCAGTAAGGCAAGCCTGCAACATTCAAGCCTTCAAACCTTTCACTCCCAGCCTTGATTTTCGAGGAGCTGGTCCTTGGATACAGGGCGGAGCTCCCTTGCGGGTGCCCCTATAAAAATCATCCTCGGGGGAACATTCTTTGTTATAACAGCGCCTGCTGCTATTACAGCATCTTCGCCGATTTCAATTCCAGGTAGTATTACTGCTCCCCCGCCGACCCGAGCCCCTTTGCGCAGTGTTACGCCTTTAAAATGCTTGAAGCGTTCTTCGGTTCTGCCTAAATAATTATCGTTTGTTGTAACAACACCCGGGGCTATAAAGCAGTAATCTTCTATTATAGAGTATGCCGTAATATATGAATTTGTTTCGAGCTTGCACTTTTTGCCAATTGTTGTAAAATTTTCAACCGTACAGCTTCTTCCTATTATAGTATATTCACCCACCGTAACGTCTTCTCTAACCGCTGCTGAATCAGCTATGAGTACATTGTTTGCAATCTTGCATCCTGTATAAATAATTACCTGCGCTCCAATTAAGCATTCATCCCCAATCACTGCCGGCTCATAGGTTTTATCCTGCTTAAAAATGCTTCGTTTTGATCTTAAGGGTTGCTTGCCAATTACTGAGTTTGCATCAATCCTGACACCATTGCCAATTTTTGTGCCTGCGTGTATCACCACATTATGCCCTATCTGGCAATCATCGCCAATAACCGCATCTTTTTCAATAACTGCAAACTGCCCGATAGTACAATTTTTTCCCAACGATGCTGTGGTATCAATGAACATATTGCCCATTGTTTGAAGAAATTTACCTGTATCCATATGTTTTAAATAATTTATTTTTTATCAATATATGAAGATATTCGTGCCAAGAAAACAAAATTACAAAGCTCTATGCTATATCCTGATTCAACGAAACTATGACTAAATTTATTACTTCTATTCGTGGCACGAGCCAATAATTAACGAATATACCAAGCTTTTAAAATCATTTCAAATCAATAAATTATGCAGATACCCTCCCCTTCGGGGAGGGAAGGGTGGGGTACTAAATAAGTATGAATAATTCCATTATTGAAATTAATGAACTACTTTAGCATATTTGCAGATAAACGTTAATAATACAAATTTTTGTTCATTTTATATAGAGAGGTTTACATATGTCATTTATCTTTACAGCACGCCATTTTAAAGCCCACGAATCACTCAAAGAATATGCAGAAGAAGAATCAAAAAAATTTACAAAAATATACAATGGCATAATTAAAACAGAAGTTATCTTAAGTTTTGATAAACCAGAAAACAGCATAAAGCACGCGGAAGTAATAGTGCACGCTAAACACAATCACACTTTTACTGCAAAGGAATCATCGGATGATTTTATGAAGTCCATACTAGGCTCGATGGAAAAAGTAGAAACCCAGATTAGAAAGTTTAAAGATAAGCTAACCGATCACAGTGGCGAAATATCAGTTAAGAATTTTGAAATTGAAGATTAATGTTATATGAAACACATTCATAAAATTCTAAAGAACATAGAGGAAGTAAAAAAAGAAAAGATAACTGTAGAATATTTCTATAATGCAGCCAAGAATAGGTTTAAACTAACAAAAATATCAGAAGATAAAAAAGGTCTTGATAAAATAATTAAAGATCAGCATATCCACAGGCCTGGTCTTGCCTTGGCAGGTTATACAGCGCTTTTTACTTTCGATAGGGTTCAGATACTTGGCAACACAGAAATGCGATATTTAAAAACTCTTTCAGCCGAGCATCGCACAAAAGCATTAAAAAAATTCTTTTCATTCAACATGCCCTGCATTTGCTTAACTTTCAACAACAAGCCCAGCGAAGAATTTATGGAAATGGCAAACAGGAAAGGAATTGCTGTTTTTATTACACCGCTTGAGACCACTAAATTTGCGTATTTCATCAATGATTTCCTTGATGACCAGTTCACGCCACAAATAGCACTACATGGTTCTTTTGTTGATGTATATGGAGTTGGTTTGTTGTTTTATGGCAGAAGCGGAATAGGTAAGAGTGAAATAGCTTTAGACTTAGTAGAACGCGGTCACAGGCTTGTTGCCGATGATGTTGTAATGATCTCCCGCAAGGGTGACGGTATATTAATGGGTACAGGCACCGATTTAGTTAAACATTTTATGGAAATACGCGGACTTGGCATTATAGACGTAAAAAGTGTTTTCGGTATCAGGGCTATAAGATACCAGAAAAGGGTTGAGCTTTTAGTAAACCTTGAAGAATGGGACTCAAATAAAGAATATACCCGCACCGGATTGGAAAGTGAAACAATAGATATGTTAGGTGTTGATCTTCCATTTGTAAGGCTGCCAATTTTCCCTGGTAAGAATATAACAGTAATTTCCGAGATAATTGCGCTCAACTATTTATGCAAACATTATGGCTTTGATGCCGCAAAAGAGCTAAGTGAGAAACTTGAAATGGCAATTAACAATAAATCTAAATTCAAAGATTCGAACATCGGATATGAACGTTCTGTAGAATACCTGGAACACGACTTTGAATAATTAAACATAAACAGTATGAAAAAGTATTTCGCTTTCCTTTTTTTCGCAGTTATTGCATCCCTAATTTCACTGAATTGCTCTAAAAAAGATGAATCAATAAATAATAAAGTTGAAGATTACTCAAAAGTAGCACCTGTTGATACAATAGGCGCATTAATTGGTGACTGGATAATACAAAGAGAGCTTGCCGACCCTCAAAGTCTTAACCCTGTAACATTACAAGATGCAACCGGCAGAGAATTTTCAATCCATGTTTTTGAGCGTCTTATGTGGGCAGCCGGCAGAGAAGATTACGAGCTTGTTCCCTGGCTTGCCGAGTCAGCTCCCGAGGAAACCCCTGACCATTTAAATTATACATATAAGATAAGAAAAGGAATTACATTTTCGGATGGTAAGCCATTAACAGGCAAGGATGTGATATTTACTTTTAAAGCAATGATGAATCCGCAGGTTGATGCAGCCCAATCAAGGCAGGCAATTGATATGCTTAAAAATGTCGAGCTGCTTGGCGGCGATGAATATACGGTCAGGTTTACACTATCACGCCCATATTTTAAAGCAATCTTTGCCCTAAGTGATATTCAGATTATGTCAAAAGAAGCTGCTGACCCTGAACATCTGACAGATAAATATACTTTTGAAGAATGCAAAGATATTGCATCTTCACAGAAAAACCCTGCAATGAAAAAATTTGCTGACTCTTTTAATTCACAGGAAGCTAATAGAGTCCCGAAAAATTTAATTGGTTCTGGTCCATATATATTTGAGAAATGGGATACAGGTCAATGGGTGCATTTTAAAAGAAATCCAAACTACTGGAATAAATCTGCAGTTCATGGAATGGCATACCCAGAAAAGCTTATAATTAGAGTAATACAGGATCAAAGTGCTGCAACGGTTGCTGCGAAGAACAAGGAAATTGACCTTATGTATGTTACAAAACCAATGGACTTTGTAAAAGAACTTGCGAATCCTGAAAAATTTAACATGAAAAAAGCAGATCCATTTGAACCCTCATTCGTTTATATTGGATACAATATGAAGAATGTCTTATTCAATGACCTAAAGGTTCGATGGGCATTGGCATATATAGTAGATAGAAAGCTGATTATAGATAAAGTTCAATACGGACTTGCTGTACCTATAGAAAGCCCCATATACTTTGGCGATAAAAAGAATTTTAATTCAGAGCTTCCTCCGATTGATTACAACCCTGAAAAAGCTAAACAGCTTTTAAACGAAGCAGGATGGAAAGATACAGATGGTGATGGAGTTCTTGATAAAATGATAAATGATAGAAAAGTTGATTTTAAGTTCACTTATTTGCTCAATACAAACGAGTCACGTAAACAGACTATACTTGTTATTGCAGATGCACTAAAGAAAATTGGAATAATTGCCGAAATACAGGTTCTTGAATGGTCAGTATTCCTAGAAAAAATAAAGAAGCATGAATATGAAGCATTAATGGGAGCATGGCTATTGACAGATTATCCGCCAGACCAGTACCAGATATTCCATTCATCCCAATCAAAAAATGATGGGAGCAATTACGGAAGTTACAGTAATCCTGTTGCAGATTCATTAATGTCAGCATACAGAAGTGAATTTGATGAGACAAAAAGAATTGAAATTAATAAACAGCTACAAAAAGTATTTTATGATGACCAGGCATATACATTTTTGTGGACACCTAAGGCTAAATATGTATATTCCGATAGATTCAAAAATGTAAGGTGGTATCCTACTCCGCCAACAGCATATCATACACTTGAGTGGTGGGTCCCAGCAAACCAGCGAAAATACCAAACAGCAAACTAGAAAAAGCAATAAAAACTAATTATATAACTCACCTTACGCATTCCCGAGCTGTGCATGCGACAGGCAGGCAAGCCGGAATCACTGGTCTTGTCATTCCTGCGCCGTGCCTGCGGAAGGCAGGAAGGCAGGAATCTTTAGAAATTAATCCACAATTATTAATATAAAACAATTTTCATGTATAGCTTTTGCGTTTATATTCTCGATAGTAAAAAGATGGAAACGAGATTGGAATATCTAGCTTATAGAAGAAAAGAATCTTGAATAGAAAGACCTGTATTATGATATTGGCGGGGAAGAATTTAATACAGAAATGAAAAATCAACATCTTAAAATCAAAAACAAGATTCCTGCCTTCGCCCTAAAAACAGGGCAGACAGGAATGACAAAAAACCTCCCGCAGACACGGAGTGGGTATGCGTAAGATGAATTTATAAAAGAATTCATTTTGCAGTTGAAATTGTCATTTATATAGATAAATTGCGTTTTTACAAAGCAAATTTTTGAAATTTTCCAAAAATTCAAAATATTTATCAAATTTAATAAGATATATTCTACCATGAATAAACTAAAATTTACTGCCCTCTTGGCAATATTGGTTATTTCAATTATTATCACAGGCTGTGGTGGTAAAACCACACAGCAGAAAACCGATAACCAAAATCAGTCAAATGATATATCTGCTGTTGATACAACAGGTGCTGTTACGGGCGACTGGCTAATCATCAGAGGAATGTCCGACCCAGAAAAATTAAACCCAATCGTTTCTAACGATGCAAGTGCATCTGAAATATGTTCTTATATTTTTGAGTATCTGCTTGACCAGAATAAAGAAACATATGAGTTGGTACCAAGGCTTGCTGCATTACCTGAAGTTTCTGCCGATAATCTCAGTTATACATTTACAATTAACAAAAATGCAAAGTTTTCAGACGGTAAACCTGTTACTGCAAATGATGTTATATTTACACTTAAATTAATAAAGATACCATTTATAGATGCTGCTGCCACAAGAAACTATTTTGAAATGGTTGATAGAGCCGAAATAGCAGATAACGATCCCCAGAAAGTTAAATTCATTTTAACAAAGCCTAACTGGAGAGGAGTTTATACTTTAGGACTATTCAGCATACTCCCCAAACATATACTTGACCCAAATAATATTACAGATAAGTTTCAATGGGAAGAATTCAAGGATATGAGAATAGCTTCACAAAATCCTGAAATGCAAAAGTTTGCTGATTTTATTAACTCACAGGAAGTATCCAGACAAGCAAAATACTTAGTTGGCTCGGGTCCATATATGTTTGAAAAATGGGATACCGGAGCAGGTGTAACAATTGTTAGAAATAAGAATTATTGGGGTAATCAGAATTTAGCTAATTATCCACAGAAAATTATTTTCAAGACTATACAGGATAACTCTGCAGCATTAGTTGCAGCAAAGAATAAAGAAGTTGATGTTATGTCCGTTATCAAGCCTGCAGACTTCTATAAAGATATTCAAAACCCTGAACAGTTTAATCTTATTAAAGCCAGACCTCTTGAGCCTTCATATGCTTATTTAGCATGGAACCAATTAAATCCTCTATTTCAGGATAAAAAAGTTAGGCTTGCTTTATCTTATCTGGTTGATAGAAAAATCATTATTGATAAAATTTTGTTTGGCGATGCAGTACCCATACAATCACCTATATTTTACAAAAACACAAAGTTGTTAAATGAAAATCTTGCTGAAATACCTTTCGATCCTGAAAAAGCTAAAATACTATTGGAAGAAGCAGGGTGGAAAGATTCTGATGGTAATGGTGTTCTTGATAAAGTTATTGCTGGTAAGAAAATGGACTTCAAGTTTACTTTCCTAATCAATACAAACCCAGTGAGGAAACAAATTTTATTGGTAATTGTTGATGCATTAAAGAAAGTTGGAATACGCGCAGATGTTCAGGAACTTGAATGGTCTGTTTATCTTGATAAAACCAAGAAACATGAATTTGAAGCAACATATTCAGGTTGGACATCTCCAACTTTACCACCGGATCCATATCAAATCTGGCATTCATCACAGTCAGAAGGTGAAGGAAGCAATTACATCAGTTTCAATAACAAGCTCAATGATAGTCTTATAGTAGAATTCAGAAACGAAATGGATGAAAACAAAAGAGTTAATATCATTAAACAGTGGCAGCAGCTTATTTATGATGAGCAGCCTTACACTTTTTTGTGGAGCGGAAGAGCCCGTTACATCTACGACAAGAGATTTAAAAACACAAGATGGTATAACATTCAGCCAAGTCCTTCATATAATGAATGGTGGGTGCCTGTAGCACAGCAGAAATTTACACAGGATAAAAATAATTAAACTGTAACAACTAAACTTGTAAGAAAGAATGTCACAGTACATTTTAAAAAGAATACTTTTATTCATACCAACGCTGATAGCAATTACTATCATAACGTTTACAATTTCCAGGCTTGCACCCGGTGACCCCACAGAATTAAAAGTTGGCGTTAGCGGTGAGAACATGAAAGCTGATGAAAAGAGCCAGATGAACCAGCAGGCTAAGGACTATTATAAACAAAAATGGGGATTAGATAAACCGGTCTATTTGCAGTATTTTATATGGCTTGGAAATATGGCAACAGGAGATTTTGGCAATTCATTTGTAGATAACCGTCCTGTAATGGATAAAATAATGGAAAGAATTCCTGTTACTGCGCCTATTACACTGATGGTAATTGCATTAAGTTATCTTATTGCAATTCCCATAGGAATATTTTCTGCTGCAAGGCAATATAGTGTTGCAGATAGGTTTTCAACATTTATGCTTTTTGTGTTTTATTCACTTCCATCTTTCTGGGTTGCTACTATGGCAATAGTATTTTTGGCAAATGTTGAATACATCAAGATATTCCCAACATCAGGGCTTTATACATTAGGGTCAGATAATTGGAGTTTTTTTGAAAGGTTATGGGATCGTGCTTACCATCTAATTCTTCCTGTATCTATCAGTTCACTTGCAAGTTTTGCTTTTTTATCAAGACAGATGAGAGGCAGTATGCTTGAGGTCATAAGGCAGGATTACGTAAGAACCGCCCGTGCTAAAGGTTTAACTGAAAGAACGGTAGTAATGAAACATGCCTTAAGAAATTCTTTGATACCTATTATCACTCTTTTGGGAGGAATTCTTCCAAGCCTTGTTGGCGGATCTGTTATAATAGAAACAATATTCAGCATACCCGGTATTGGGCAACTTGCTTTCCAGGCATTAATTGCCAGAGATTACCCACTGATAATGGCAGAGCTTGTTCTTGCCGCAGTATTAACAATGTTTGGCTTATTGCTTGTTGATATTTTATATGCAATAGTAGATCCTAGAATTGCTTTTTCAAAGAAATAAATATTATTGATTTCATATGGCTGATAGAAAAGTTACTGAACGAGAATTCATAGCTGATAATACCATGGCTGGTGGCAGCATGCCGCAGGTAATGGTTACTGATGGGAATGAAATTCCGACAATCGATAATAAGCCCAGAAGAAAAGTTGACCAGACATATTGGTCTTTAGTTAAACATCAATATAAAAAAAATAAACTTGCTGTTGCCGCATTATATGTAGTTATATTTCTGGTTACAATGGCATTAACTGCAGATTTTATTGCCAACGATAAACCGTTGTATTGCAAATACAAAGGAGAATCTTACTTTCCAGTATTAAAAGAATATGCCGTTGGCTTAGGGATTTCAAAATGGGAAGGTGAATTTTTAAATATAGACTGGAAATCACTTGAATTTGAAACAGCAATTTGGCCTCCAATAAAATATGCACCTTCAAATGTTGATCTTTTCAATAATTCTGCCCCTCCATCATTTGCCACAGGTCATTTTCTGGGTACTGATGGAATTGGAAGAGATGTATTATCCGGTTTAATACACGGCTCACGTGTATCGCTTTCGGTAGGATTTATTGCAGCAGGTATTTCAATTTTTATTGGTGTACTTCTTGGCTCAATAGCAGGATATTATGGCGGAAAAACAGATCTAATTATAATGAGATTTGTCGAGATAATGCAGTTGTTCCCATCATTTTTTCTTATAATTACAATTGTAGCTTTATATGGCTCGAGTATTTGGTATATAATGATTGCTATTGGCTTAACCAGCTGGACAGGAAATACAAAACTTGTACGTGGTGAAATACTTAAAGTTAGAAGTATGGATTATATTCAGGCTGCAGTTTCGCTTGGTCTATCGAATGTAAGAATTATTTTCAGGCATGTACTTCCAAATGCAATTGCCCCTGTTTTAATTGCAGCATCATTTGAAATTGCAGGCGCTATTTTAGCAGAAGCCGGCTTAAGCTTTTTAGGTTTTGGTGTAGCAGCAACTCAAGTAACGTGGGGTTCAGTACTTTCAGAAGCAAGGGGCGCAACAAGCTCATGGTGGCTGGCAGTTTTCCCGGGTTTTATGATTTTTTTAACAGTAGTTGCTTATAACCTAGTTGGAGAAGGTTTAAGGGATGCATTAGACCCAAGATTAAGAGATTAATCTAGATTTTGAGATTAATTAAAATTTTTTCAAAAAAAACATGAATAAACAATATATTAATTATATACAAAAGGAGATTTAAGTATGGTATGGACTCTTGAACTAGCTTCCTACCTTGATGATGCGCCTTGGCCGGCTAATAAAGCAGAGCTCATAGATTATGCAATAAGAACAGGCACTCCTCAGGAAGTAGTAGAAAATCTGAGAGATCTTGAAGATATTGATGAGCCTTATGAAAGCATAGAAGAGATCTGGCTTGATTATCCGACAAAAGAAGACTTTTTCTACGATGACGAAGAAAAAGATTTTTGATTTATAGAGCTCATTTTATACCAACCCCGAGCCATCGGGGTTTTTTATATTTAATTAAATTGAATAAGATTTTCTCTAATACATTTATTTATGGGATTCTTTTTTTTGTCCTGTATTCAAATTTTTCATTTACCCAGCCTAAAAAAGTTGAGACTGGTGATATTACGTTTAATTTCAAAAACACAGAATCTTTCACCGATGCAGCCCTGCTTGATATTTTACTTCTTCCCAGAGAAAAATACTTTAACAGGATAAATCTAGAAGATGACCTCGGAAGACTTAATAAATTCTATTTTGATAATGGGTTCTTTGATGCATTTATTGATACACTCACATCTTATCATAAGGAAGATAATAAATTTAATGTGCGATTTATCATTATAGAAAATCCACAATATATAATAAAAGAAATAAGGATTCAGGGAATAGATAAAGTTCCCGATGGAATCAAAAATGATATAAACAGCAATCAAATTATAGAAGCAGGTAAACCTTATAACAAAAATAAAATTAATCTTGAAAAAGACAGAATACTTAATATACTGCATGATAACGGTTATTTCTTTGCGCAGGTAGATACTGCAAGGAGCAAGATTGATTCATCAAGACGTGGGATTATAATCGGAAAATTTTCTGAAGAACTGCAGAAAAAACCTGAATACAATGATCGAATCTTTTTAAGAATGCATTTTATTGGAACTGATGATATTTACAGATTTGGCAATATTAATATTACAATTGAAAATAATAAATATAAAATCGGTACTCATGTCATTGAAAGAGAACTTGCATTTAAACAAGGTGATGTATTTAACAAAAGTAAGATGGTTGAAAGTGAAAGGAACTTTACTAAATTAGCTATAATCCAGCTTGGCAGAGTTCTTGTTGATACTATTATTATGGCTGATAAAACTGTTAATATGAATGCTAGTATAACATTAAATAAAAAATATGAATTAACACCGGGTATTACTTCGGTTTACCAGACAAACAGACTTTTTGTGGGAGCAAATCTTGAATACAAAGATAAGGATTTTTTTGGTGGAGGCAGGGTTTTAAGTATTAACACAGAAGGTCTTTACAACTCATTGAATATCAATATATTTAAAGCTGGTTTTTCATTATATCAGCCCTTTTTATTCAATAATAATATAACAGCAACTCTCAATCCACAGGTTGTTTATGCTAATTTAAACGAAGACCTGCAATTACTGGCATTTCAGAATCTGTTAAGATTTACATATTATATCGCTGCCCATACTTTTTATAATAATGCATTTTCTGATCTTACTTTTGATTATAATACTTTAAAAGCCAAAAGGGATAATGTTATTATTGTTAGTGATATGGATACAACATTATTGCAAAAAAATGAAAAGATATACTCGGTAAATAGTGTTATAGGATTAACACTGGTTCATAATAATACAAATAATTTATTCAACCCCTCTAAAGGATTTTATCATTCAATTACTGCGGAATCCGCAGGATTATTACCTAAATTCCTTTCAATTTTCAATAAAAGTCTTAATTACTCTCAGTATGTTAAATTAAATACAGTAAATAGTTTTTACATTGATATCTCAGGTGATAGAGGAACATCTATTGTTGCTTCGCATTTTGAGATTGGTGATATTATTGAATACGGAAGCGGAAATAATATTCAGCCTGTCCAGCTTCAATATAAATATTTTATGGGAGGCGGCAGCAGCCTTCGCGGATGGCGCGCACAATCAGGTGGAATATTAGATGACCCTACACAAGGTGGTAAGTTTGTGCTTGAAGGAAGCTGGGAGTGGAGAAGGAAACCATTTCCTGATAGAAGTATATTAAGTCCGGTTTGGGGCGTATTGTTCCTTGATTATGGTAATGTTTGGGAAAGCGGCAGTAAGTTTAGATTAGATCAAATAGCACTGGCTGCAGGCTTTGGAATACGCTACAATACATTTGTGGGTCCCGTTAGAATAGATGTTGGCTTTAAACTGTATGACCCGCTTGCAGAAGGCAACAATAAATGGTTATGGCAGCAACCTTCAAATATTTTTAAAAATAAATTTGCTATTCAGTTTGGTTTGGGGAACGCTTTTTAATATGTGGAAAAATATTATTGGACAATACGATGTAATTGAAAAACTTAAATCTATTTTCTTAAGCAATAAAACAGGTCATGCTTATTTATTTGAAGGTATTGATGGTGTTGGCAAAGATGCAGTTGCAATAGAATTTGCTAAATTACTTAACTGTAAGGGTCTTATTAATGGAAATGAAGCTTGTGATAAGTGCGAAAATTGCAAAAAAATATCCTCATTCCGCTCAGAATATTTTAAACTCATCTGTGCTTTACCAGCACCAAAATCCGATGATTCTGATGTTGACCCGATAGAAAAACTAACTACATCAGATTTTGATGAATATCTCGAGCAGTTTGCTCTTAAATCAGAAAATCCATACCACCATATAAATCTTTCCAACGCAAATAATATCAGGATAAACAGCATCAGAGATCTTGTCAGCAAAATTTATCTTTCTGCGCCAAAAGGAGTTACAAAAGTATATGTTATTTCAGAAGCTGATAAGATGAAACAGGAAGCTTCTAATGCCCTGCTTAAGATACTAGAAGAGCCTCCAAAGAACAGCCTTATAATTTTGACAACTTCAAAAGTTAACTCTTTACCACAAACAATTATTGGAAGATGCCAAAGAATTCATTTTGAACCCCTTAGAGAAAAAGATATTTTAGATAACATAATCGGTCAATATGATTATCCTGAAAAACAAGTTAAACTTGCTGCAAAGTTAAGCTTTGGAAGTTACAGCAGGACTATCGATCTGCTTGTGCTTGGTATTGAAAATTTACGTACTTCAGCTATTGAATTTTTGATATCAATTCTTAAAAGTGATTATGCACAGGTAATTGCAATATGCAGGAATATTTCAGCTAAAAATGATAAAGATAAAACCCGTCAATTCCTTTTCTTTCTGAATATCTGGATACGTGATCTACTAAGGGTTAAAGCTGCTGGTAAAGCAGAGTCTGATATTCTTACTAACTTTGACTTGGCTGATAGACTTGAAAAATTAAACAGTAATTTCCCTGATAGCGATGTTTTTGGTATTGTAATGGAGCTTGAGGAAGCTGAAAAACTGATAGGACAGAATGTTCAGTTAACCCTTATACTGGTTAATCTTTCAATGCGCCTAAAAAAGCTATTTAAAAAATAGTTATATTCAGGATTTTCACATTTCCCCTTTCTGTGTAATAAACAGAAAAAAACAAAACCTTTATTCACGAATTACTCGAAGGAAAGCACACGAATAACACGAAATTAATATTCTATGTTCTAGCAGAGTCTCTTTATGCCTATATCTTGAGTGTTTAAAAAATGCTAATGTGAGACCTTTAGGTAAGGGGACTCTGCGTTAAAATATAAAAACACCGCAGAGTCCAATCCCGCTAAGCAACTAATCCGCCGTGGCGGACAGAAAAGAGCGGGACTGCTGGAAAGCGCAGAAAGCGGAGACTCTGCGGGTACGAAATATTCATACAATTTGTTGCATTCGTGTAATACAGCCTGACTTTCGCTTTATGAAAGTTGTTTATTCTTTCCTTCACTTTTTGAACATAGGGGCAGCCATCCCGCCTAAAGGTCTAACACTTGCGGGATCACTCTAATAAAATTGCTCCAAAGGAGCTCCTTCGGAGTTAGATGTTTAAACTGCTCGGATGAGTTCCGTTGGAAAAAACCAGTCTTAACTGAGAAACCAGTCTAAGAGGTTTTAAGCTCAAGTGACGAAAACGGGATACACGATTTATTTTGAAATGAAAACAAACTGCTCCCCTATCTTTAATACTTTTATTTTTTCTTCTTCTGAATTTTCTTTAATAATATCATTTATTACATATAATGGCTCAATCGGGTCTGCCTGAGCAAAATGCAGTGTACCATAATGTATTGGGAGCATCCACTTTGCTTTAATATCTTTAAATAATTCATAGGCACCAACAGGAAAGACATGATTATAGGTTCCGCATTGGTTACAATCAGCACAAGGACCTATTGGAATTAATGCAAGATCAATTTTGAACATTTCACCTAATTGCTTGAATTTTAAGGAATCATAACCTGTATCACCAGCAAAGTAAACTGTTAGACCATTATATTCAATTACATACCCTGTAAAAGCATTATCACCCCAAAAAAAACCATCAAATCCATACCTGCCTCCCCAATGCTGTGCATAAACTGTAGTAATCTTAACCCCATTAATTAATTTGCTCTCGCCAATAATTTTACTTTCATAACCTTTATCATTTTTCATTCTAACCAAATTCATATTATAATCAGGCAGATAGTTTTCAAGGTCTTCCGGAAATACCAATGCAGTCTTTGAGCTTTTTTCCTCAAGCATTTCAAGGCTTAAAAAGTTCAAATGGTCAAAGTGTGAATGCGAGATTAAAATAATATCACAAGGAGGAATATTTTTTGGATCAATTCCCGGTTCCACTACCCTTCTGGCAAATTCGCCCGCTGTTTCACTTAAAAATGGATCGGTTATAATAACCTTATCATCTATTTGCAATAAAACAGTTGCATGACCGATCCATAAAGCTGATAGTCTGACATTAGGTTTTATTGGTTCGGTTATTTTATTTTTCACTTCAGCAGGAGCTTCAAAGAATGTTGGAACGTTCCTAAGAGCAACCAATAATATATTACATGATAAACCTGTAATGACCAAAATAGCTGAAAATAATATTAGAATAATTTTTTTCAATAATACTTAATATATAAATTTAAATTATACCTGCTTAATGCTTTTTGATTGTAATTAAACTTCAGCCCCATCATTCCAAAGAAACTGTAGATACCTGCTTCGTATGTAATACCATCATAAACCCTTAAATCTGATTTTTGAAAATAATATCCCGCTCCAAGTGAAAATGAAAGATATTCACCTCTATGAAAGACAGGAAAAACTATTCTAACACCTGTTTTATACATAAATTTTTTAAGGTTATTATTTTTAAATCCACCAGGAATAAATGCGGGTTCAAAAAAAGTTTCCGCTGAACCTGAAAATCTTTTATTTGGTTTAATATGAAAATAATTGAAACTTGAAACATACTTGTTTGCATTAAAAGAGTATGAAACAGGTATTACCTGCCACTCTATACCAAATCTCAATTTTGATGAATTATCATTTCTATCTTCAAAAAATGAAGGTGAAGGAATTGACTGTAATAGCGCCCATGAACCCCATTTTATAAAGAAATTCTCGTTTTTTAATTGACTGAATGAATTGAAAGAGTTGAACAATATCACTGTTAAAATCAATAATATATATATTTTTATACCTTTAATTAATTTTCCTGTCATAGATATGCAATAATACATTTATATTAATAACAATTAAAGCTATTTTTACAATTCAACAAAATATTTCATTATAAAATGTACGAATACGCCGGTGCGGTGCATATACATTCTGTATATTCCGATGGAACAGGGAAAATAGAAGATATTGCTAAGGCAGCAAATGATTCTGACCTTGATTTCATCTTAATGACAGATCATAACACGCTAAAATCGAAAGATGATGGTTATGAAAAATGGCTTAATAATGTTATGGTTATTGTTGGCTACGAAGTAAATGATATGGCTAATAAAAACCATTACCTTACATTTGGCATTGATGAAGTCATAGGCTCTTACCAGGAGCTTGGCAATGGCGAGCTTGGCTGTAAACTTTCTGCTAAAGAGTATGTTAAGCAAATCAAGGATAAAGGTGGTATTGGTTTTTTGGCTCATCCTGATGAAGAGCGAATGAATTTGCCTGATCACCCACCATATCCATGGATAGAAGAAACAGATGATTATACAGGAATTGAGATATGGAACCATATGAGTGAGTGGATAGAGGGTATGAATGAAAGTAATAAGATAGATAGATTTCTCCATCCCCTTAAATCGATAATATCACCACCGGTAAAAACATTAAAAAGATGGGATGATGCAGCAATAAAACGCCAGGTTACAGGTATTGGCGGAGTTGATGCTCATGCATTAAAACAAAACGTCTTGGGATTTTTTGAAGTTGAAATATTTGCATACAAGGTTCTGTTTAAATCTATAAGAACACACGTTTTAATAGATGAACCAATTTTAAAAAACAATAAAGCAGCTTTTGAGAAAGACAAAAATAAGATACTTGAAGCATTAAAGTATGGTAAATGCTTTTTTGCTAATTATTATAACGGAAATCCTAAGGGATTCCGCTTTTTTGCAGAATTCAAAGGAATGACATGTAATATGGGTGATACCATTACATCAAATGGTGAAAATATAATATTAAGAGCACTAGCTCCGCAACAATGCACTATTAAACTTATCCATAACGGAAATATGATAAGTGAAAATAAAACCATGAATACAGCATGGGATATTAAAGAAAAAGGAATTTACAGGGTTGAGTGCTGGATTGCTGAGCGGGGATGGATATTTTCCAATCATATTAGAGTAAATTAGTGTAATTTAATAAAATTGAAAATTAATAGTAAAATTTTGAACAAAAGTATAGATACTGATCCTAAAGATTTTGATGGTGAAGATAAACCGCACAGTAATTGCGCTGTATTTGGAATTTATGACCATCCACAGGCAGCAGTAATGACCTATTATGGACTTCACTCACAGCAGCACAGAGGACAGGAAGCATCCGGGATATGCACTTCTGAAAAATTAGATTCCGGAAAATACAGGTTTAATATTCATAAGGGACATGGTATAGCTTTAAATGTTTTTTCAAATAAAAATACACTTACTAATGTTTTAAAAGGTACAGCGGCAGTTGGACATAACAGGTATTCAACTACAGGCGGCTCTGATAGCAGGAGTAATATTCAGCCATTTAAAGTAAATTTTAAAGAAGGGCATCTGGCGCTATCTCATAATGGTAATTTTACTAATACAAGAGAACTCCGCGAGAGACTACAGAATGAAGGAACACTTTTTCAAACTTCGACAGATAGCGAATTATTCCTTCACCTTATAGCCCGCTCTAGAGAAAAAGAATATATCAATAAAATTCTTGATGCAGCAAGACAGATAAAAGGTGCATATTCCATAGTGCTTCTTACAGATGATAAGCTATTCGCTATAAGAGACCCTTATGCAGTAAGACCACTATCCATGGCTAAGCTTGGTAACAGCTTCGTTTTTGCTTCTGAAACATGTGCGTATGATATTATAAATGCAGAATATATTAGAGACCTAAAGGCTGGTGAAGTAATTCAGATAGATGAAGAAGTCATAAGAACTGGTGAGATTAAATCATTTTTAATTGATAAAAAACCTGATACTAAACATTGTATTTTTGAATACATATATTTTTCAAGACCTGATTCAACAATATTCGGTAATACAGTTGATAAGGTAAGAAGAAAGCTTGGCAAAAACCTTTCAATAGAAAAGCCTGCCCCAAAAGCCAATATTAAAGATAAAAAAGTAGTTGTAATAAGCGTACCTGACTCAAGCAACACAGCAGCTTTAGGATATGTAACAGAAACTATAAAGAGCAATCCATTCGTTAAGCTGGAGCTTGGATTGATTAGAAGTCATTATATCGGCAGAACTTTCATTCAGCCCGGACAGGATAATCGTGATATAAAAGTAAAAGCTAAGTTCAATACTGTAAAATCAGTTTTAAAAGATAGAATAGTTGTAATTGTTGATGATTCAATTGTAAGAGGAACAACAATGAAACAGCTTGTTAAACTTGTAAAGGAAGCAAAACCTAAAGAAATTCATTTAAGGATAACCTCTCCGCCTATTATTTCTCCATGTTATTATGGAATGGATTTTCCTTCCAAAGAAGAATTAGTGGCAAATCAATGCGGGCAGGATATGGAAAAGATAAGGGAATATCTTGATGTTAACTCTGTTGAATATTTATCAATTGGTAAGCTGCATGATTCCGTTCCTAAGGGTATTAATGCTAATGGTGAAAAAATAGGTTATTGTGATGCATGCTTTAGCGGTAAATACCCGATACCTATTGAAGAAATTGAAAAGAATGAGTTTGATGGGTAAATATTATTTTAAGCCTCTAATTACACGAATTTCACTAAATTTAATAAGTATTATTTCTTATCTTTGTAAAGAAGGGGATTGATTTTATGTCA
This sequence comes from uncultured Ignavibacteria bacterium, assembly GCA_947084945.1. Taxonomy (GTDB): domain Bacteria; phylum Bacteroidota; class Ignavibacteria; order Tepidaquicellales; family OLB5; genus OLB5. Next base: position 233,402 of record CAMTUP010000009.1, read on the forward strand.
TACAAAGTCAGCATAATAATTGAAAAAGACGATAATGGATATTATGCTTATTCACCGGAACTATATGGGTGCCAATCACAGGGAGATTCGTATGAAGAAGCGTTAAGTAATATAAAAGAAGCTATAGCTCTTTATCTGGAGACACTTTCTTAAAATATGAAATTTCATCCTAAAATATTAATAACTTTTCTTTGCTTCTTTTTTGGAATTTATTTCATAGTCTATACAATAGGTTGTTATTCTTTATTTCCCTCATATGAAATTGATAATGGAAATCCAAATGACCCTGGAACATGGAAACTATATCAGTTAAAATGGAAAGCAGGTACAAATCCGGAATTAGAAAATGCACTTCATAAATATTACAGTGATTGCAATCCTGGTTGCGTTGATGAATATATACTTAATATAAATCTTTTGGATGATATTGATTTAGAAACTTTAAACGAGATTAATAAATCTAAAAATACCTACAAAGCATTTAAATATGCAAAATCTATTTATTTAATTGAAGTTGATACCTGCGGGTCTAATAATTGTAGTGGAACGGCAATTCCTTGGGCAGCCCTTGATGGAGATACAAGACAATTGATTAAGAATGCGAATGCTGTCAAAATCAGAATATATGTAAACTCCGATGAAACTTCTGACCCTCGTACATGGAAATATTTTAAAATATTCGTTAGGACAGTCGATAATGAAATTTTCCTATCTTTACAAAAGGAGTTATTTATTGAACCACCACTTGAAAGTTTTACTTTAGTGGTTAATATTTTAGATGCAAATCGATATAACCAGTATATTGTAATAGGTGACGAAGCAGATCCAGGTGCGAGTAAGTATTCCTGGTCTCAACTTTCAAAAAAAGTTAAAGATGGTTTAATAAATTGGAGTGAGAAAAATAAGGAAAATTTGAGTTATTTTAGGTATTGGTGAAAGATTATTTTTAAAAATTACTTAAGCCGAATTTAGCATTAAAATATTTTTTGAAAATTATTTTGATAAGAAAAATAATATATGAAAAGAATAATATTTCTATTTTTAGTCTTAAATTCTATTAATTTCATCCCCTCGTTTGCACAAACCTTCGAGTGGGAATGGATTCTTGTAAAAGAATCTCAAGAAATCGGTGGCGCTCCTACAGGTGTGGTTTACTTGTATATTTATAATGAGTATGGCACCCGATTTGATTATCAAGTATCTGAAGATGGCGATGGCAATTTATCAACTATAGAAACAAAGAATTATAAAAATTGGAAAATTCCAGAGAATGCTTTAAGTGCCGCTAAGACTTATAGAACTGAAATGGGATGGATTTATTATATAATAAAAACTAATGATAACAATTATAAAATATACAGAAGGGAATATTGGGAAGCATTACCAGAGGGAAATTTAGAATTTGGAATTGAAGTTACTCTTTTAAAAACAATATCAATCGAAAGATAAAATCATTTTATTATTCTAAACAAGTTTATAACATCGAATGAATTTTGACCAACCAATGATTAATTAAACATTATCATAAAAGTGCTGTATATTAGAAATCTATAATTAACTTTTTTGTTTAGCTAATTCCTTTTTCTTATCATTCTTATTTTTTCCACGTATCCAAAAATGCATATCAATAAGTTTCATTATAGGGTATGCTATACAATCATTGCCATAATTCTTTTTTTCCCAACTGTCAATTTTATCCTTTACTCTATCTAATTGAACTTTATTCGGTACTTCGAAATAGAAATCTATTAAGCTATTAAAAGCATTTTTCCTTTTAGTGTCCAATTTGCAAGTTATTATCTTTATTCCCTTTTTCCCATCTCTAAAAAATTTATCAAAAGCTGGCAAACATCCTATGGTTCCCATTATAATTTTTGTTATTAATGTATCTGTAACATTTTTTTCAGTTTTTTTACTTCCGCTTTTCTTTAGTTTTTGCTTTAAACCATTTTTTAATTGATTAATTAATTTAGTAATTATTGGGGAAATTGACTCTTTCAAATCTTTTTGTTCCCATTTAGAAATATCCAAATTCCATAAAGAATCAAATTCCTTCTTGATAATTATATCAACAGCATACTTGTAAAATTTATAATCCAAATCTATGGAAAAAGTTGAACCTCTCCACATTCCCCAACTAGCCAAATACATAGATAGATTCAAAGCTGCCAAATCTAACCATTTCTCAATCTTATTACTATTTTTGGGTCGCTTTCTAAAAAACTTATAACAATGTACCCATGATTTATAGCGGTGGTTTTTCTTTTTTGTGTCTTTAAAAAAGACCTGAAAAATAGTTTCTTCAAAATCTATTTTTGATTCATCTTTTAATGTTTTTTTTTCTTTCATTTTCAATTTTTATGAACTTCAATGCTTTTTTATTTTGTTTAGCAAAAAAACAGACAGCATTTTTTTTCTTCTTTAGTTAATTCCCTGTTTTCAACATAAAATGTAATGCCTTCTTGTCTTTTATAATAAAATCACGCTTTTTCTAATGCTTTGATACATTCTTTACCAGAAATCCTGGGAAGTTTACTCATACAGCTAAAACAATAGTCCCAAAATTTTCTTCAGGTACTGGTAAATTATCTTCTTCTAAAGCTGAAATATAACCAGCAATAGCTTCTTTTATATTCGATATTGCTTCTTCCTTAGTTTTGCCCTGACTGATACAGCCCGGTAGGCTTGGACACTCAACTACCCAATACCCGTCTTCACCGGGAAATAAAATTACTTGTCTCATAGTTATACTAAAACTTTCTTTTTGCTTATTTTTCTGCTTGAGTTCTTCTTTCTGTCAGATTCTATTTTACGTTTATTCTTTATTCTTTGCTTAGCAATAAATTCACTAAGGAGTTTCTTCTCCTCATCAGTTAACTCACGGTTTTCAACATAAAATGTAATACCTTCAGGTTCTTTTATGAATCCATCAGTATTACTCATAATTTTTTTCATTTTCCCCTCAAGATTTCCCTAATGAGATCTTCAGCAGGCAATTCCATAAAATTACTTTTTGTGGAAACAGCTTTCACCATCTTATCAGCTTCAAGCCTGTTGTATCCCAATGCCATTAAGGCTGAAATTACCTCCGATGCTTTACCAAGTTCACCAAGCTTACTTGTATTCATTCCGCCAGTATTAACTGAATCACCATCAATCTTCCCTATTTTATCTTTCAGCTCCACTGCAAGCCTCTCAGCTGTTTTTTTGCCTACTCCGGATATTGTTGTGAGCGGCAGGTAGTTACCTTTTGATATCATATCGATTAGCTCACCATATTTTATTGCAGAAAGTATACTTAGCGCTGTCTTGGGTCCAATACCTGAAACCGATATAATATGTTTAAAGCACTCTCTTTCGCTCTCATCTGAAAATCCATATAACAATATATTGAACGGATTATCCTTGATATGCAAATGAACAGTTATCTTAACTTCATCACCAATACTACCAATATTTTCAACAGCATTTAAAGTGGCTGATATACTGTATCCTATCCCACCTGCTTCAATTACTAATGAAGCAGCTTTTTTGTTGACAAGTTTCCCTTTAATATAATCTATCATAAATCTTCAGTTTATTTTTATATCTTTCTTCTCACGTTTCACGTTTGACATTTCACTTCTGCATTCTAACTTTTTTCGGATTTTCTTTAATATACGCTGCCCAAGAACTGCTTTTGCTTTTCCTTGAGCCGCCGCCCAATAATTTGTTGTGATGGCATATTGCTACGGCTATTGCATCGGAAATATCTGTTTGTTTAGGCAGTGATTCCGGTTTAATGTTCAATATTCTGCAAACCATAAAACGCACCTGTTCTTTTGATGCTGCGCCTAATCCGGTAACAGATTTTTTTACCTCACGGGGTGAATATTCAGTTGTTGGAATTTGTTTGTTTACTGCCGCAAGAATTGATACTCCCCTTGCATGACCAAGCTTTAGGGTTGATTGAACATTCTTTCCATAGAAAGCTGTTTCAATAGCAAATTCATCCGGCTTGTATTCTTCAATTACATCAACAAGAGCATCATATATAAGTTTTAATCTTTTAGGCAGAGTGTTTTTGGCAGGGATATTAATAACATCACAGCATAATATTTCAAGCTTTTCGTTTACACCGCTTAAAACAGCGTAACCTGTAAACAATGTCCCGGGATCAACTCCAAGTATTATCATGTTCTGTATATCAATTCAAACGTTGACTTGTTTTTCTGACTCGTTTTTGAGTTAAGTTTGGTTCGGAATCTGTTTATAAAAAACTTTTCAAATATTTATTCTTGATCGATTCACAATTAAATTTTCTTGTATCAAATTTCACGTTTTTCGTTTGACGTTTCACGTAACATTAACTGAATTCTTCCATTACTTTTTCATCTATATCGGCATTGGAATATACATTCTGAACATCATCATTATCTTCTATCACATTTATCAGATTTATAGTTGATTCAGCATCACTTCCTTCAACCCTTAATGTTGTTTTAGGGAGGTATTGCAGCGAAGCGCTATCAATTTTCGCACCATTCAATCCTGATGCTTCTATAGTTTTCCTGATGGTTTCAAATTTTTCAAGAGATGATGTAACTTCAAAGAAATCTTCTTCATCGGTCATATCATCAGCGCCCGCATCAAGTATTACATTCATCAGATCATCTTCAGTGTAGTTACCTTTTGTTACAGTGATAACACCTTTTCTTTCAAAATTCCAGCTCACAGCCCCTGATTCAGCCAAATTACCGCCATTCTTTGAAAGTAAATGCCTTAAATCAGCTACAGTTCTGTTCTTATTATCAGTCAATGATTCTATTATCAGCGCTACACCGCCTGGTCCATAGCCTTCATAAGTAATTTCATCATAACTTACGCCTTCAAGTTCACCGGTACCTTTTTTAATTGCTCGGGTAATATTATCAGCCGGCATGTTGTTTGATTTTGCAGTGTTTACAGCAAGCCGCAGCCTCGGATTTGTCTCAACATCGCCTCCGCCTATTCTTGCAGCAACTGTTATTTCTTTAATGACTTTGGTAAATACCTTACCTCTGGCTGCATCAATTGCGCCTTTTTTTCTTTTTATTGTTGACCACTTCGAATGTCCTGACATACTATATTAAATAATAATATTAAACTTATAGATTGTTAATTGTTAATTGATTTTCAGATCTCTTATTCTGAACTGTGTTTTTGAGTTGCCGTTCCAGTGATTTTCCTCAACTGAATATACAATATCTAGTTTAGTTCCAAGTTTTAAAATATTCCTGCTCTGAGCATCCAGATCAGGGGGTTGATAATAAACACAATCGAAAGTATAATTATCAAACCTGCTGCCATTTGTGCTAATTTTACGGACTTTAAATACTGTTGTAGAGCCGTTATAAGTTTTTGGGTCTCCAACTATCTGAAGTTCTCTTGTTAGAAAAATTGGTGTCATATTCCCCGGTCCAAATGGTTCAAAGTGACTTAATATTTTCACAAACCTCTGATTTACCTCGTTAACATCAATTTCAGCATTAACCTTTATTTCAGGTACTAAAAGCTCTTTTCCGTTAACACTATCATTAATAATGCTTTTTGCTATTCTGTTAAAAGTACTCCTGAATTCTTCAACCTTATCAATTTCAATTTCAATTCCCGCTGCGTGAAAATGACCACCAAACTGAACAACGGCACTGCATTCTTCTGAAGTTCTTTTTATAGCTTCATATATATTGAAATTATTAACACTCCTTGCTGAACCTTTTGCATAACCATTGAAAGTAGTAAGAATAATTGATGGTCTGTAATATTTTTCAACCATTCTAGACGCGATAATTCCAAGTACACCGGGATGCCACTCAGGATTATGAAGTACTATAGCGACGTCATCTTTTTCAGGGGTATCAATTGTATCGGTTTTATATGTTTCGTAAGAACTTTGAGCCTGAATATATATTTCACTATCTATTTTTTTTCGGTTTGAGTTCTCTGATTCCAGAACGCTCATCTGCTCTTCGGCTTCAAAGATAGTTTTACTTGTGAGGAATTTTACTGCTCTGGTTGCATCCCCAAGTCTGCCGACAGCATTTATACGCGGACCAATTGTGAATACAACATTTGAAGTTGTAATATGCTCAAGCTTTAAACTGGAATTTTTAAATATTGTTGCGAAGCTGGGTCTTGGATTGTTAAGAATCTGTTTAAAACCGTAGTTTATCAAAGTTCTGTTCTCATCAATTACGGGAACCATATCAGCCGCAGTTGCAACAGCAACAAAATCAAGCAGATTCTGCCAGTCATCGATATTAAGTTTTTGACATACTGCTTGTATTAGCTTAAATGCTACGCCTGTACCGCATAGACTCTTGAATGGGTAACTACAATCAGGCTGTAGTGCATCAAGTATTGCGTAAGCATTGGGTAATGTATCAGGCGGCTGGTGATGGTCGCATATTATCATATCAATTCCAATAGAGCTTGCATACTCAACTTTATCAAAGGCAGTAATACCGCAATCAATTGCAACAATAAGTTTAATATCCATTGAATTTGCATGGTCTATACCTGTATTGGATAGTCCATAACCATCGGTAAACCTATCTGGAATAAAAACTTCATTGGGTACACCAAGATCCCTTAAAAATGTATGGAACATTGATACCCCTGATGTGCCGTCAACATCGTAATCACCGAAAATAAGGATCTTTTCTTTGTTCTTTATAACCTCTATAATCCTTTCGGATGCCTTCTCCATTCCCTTCATAAGGAACGGGTCATATAGATTCTTTAAATCATGGACGAAAAACTTCTTCGCATCAGCGCGTGAGTTTATGCCCCTCATCACCAGTATTTTAGCAAGTGATGAAGGTACGTTTATCTCTTCAGAAAGATTTTTAACTTTTTCTTCATTTTCAGCGCTTGATATTGTCCATTTCTTCTTGATTGCACTGGACATTCAATTTTCATTTATTTTATAGTGCCCGAAGCGAGACTCGAACTCGCACTCCGTTGCCAGAACTGCGTCCTGAACACAGCGTGTATACCAATTTCACCATCCGGGCATACAGGTATTAATATAAAAAACCCGTAGACTTTGAGGTAAACGAATAAATTTACGAAAATTTTAGCATAATCTCAATAATATAATTTATCCAATATTTTCGACAAAAAGGTCATACAAAACAAATGAAAAAGTAATATTTTTAAATGCTTAATAGATATTCTGCCAAAAACTTGTATTAAGTTACTTAAACTGTAAAATTTACCAAATGATTAAAGATAATATTTGATATTCTCTAAATAAATTATCAAGTAAAACAGCCTGTTTTAAAAGAAACTTCATGCAATTCAAAAATACCCTGTATTTTATCACTTTCATATAATAATACTTTGGCTAAATTGCAGGATAATATTCGATTGAAAATTGATAGTATTCAATACTATAAAACAAGATTCCTGCCTTCGCCCTAAAAACAGGGCAGACAGGAATGACAAAAAAGGTCATTATGCCAAAAATAAAACTACATACTAAAATTATTATTGGACTGATTCTCGGTGCCATATTCGGGGCTATATTTGCTATTAACCCCACTAAAGTTGAACTGAACTTTAAAGATAATTCAGAACAGGTAGAAAACTGGCAGGAATTTACTTACCTGAAGAAAGACTCCGTAATAAAAAAATTTTACCGTGATGACCAGCTTGCAATTGTTAAGTATTACAAAAACTTAAAAGATAAAAAAGATGTAAAGCTTAAAATAATACTTTCTGATGGCTCGGAGAAAATTTATGAAAGTGTTGCTTCGGTTGAAAAGGTAAAAAGTATAGGTGTCTGGTTAAAACCTATTGGAGATATATTTGTTCGTTTGCTGAATATGATAGCAGTTCCATTAGTGCTTGCTTCTTTAATTGTTGGCGCAGCATCACTTACTGACCTAAAGCATATTGCAAAAATTGGAGGAAAAACTATGGGCTTTTATGCCCTAACGGCAGTAATAGCAATTACTATAGGTTTGCTTTGCGTCAATTTTATTCAGCCGGGACATATTATGGACCAAAGCGCAAAAGACCGCCTGCTTGATACTTACCAGGATGATGCAAAAACAAGGATAGAGCAGAATGTTTCGATGAATATTGTGGATTTTATTGTAAATATTGTCCCTAAAAATCCATTCAAAGCAATTGCTGATGGTGATTTTCTTCAGATAGTTTTTTTCGCAATACTTACAGGTGTTTTCCTGATGCAGATACCAAAAGCAAAATCAGAACCGGTAATTAATTTCTTTAGCGGTATCAGTGATGCAATGATAGTACTGGTAGAAAAAATCATGATAATTGCTCCTTATGCCGTATTTACTTTAATAGCAGCTACAGTTGCGGAATTTGGTTTTTCTATTTTAAAGACACTGCTATGGTATTCAATAACTGTAGTACTTGGTCTGCTTATATTAACTTTTATCGTGTATCCCCTGCTGTTAAAAATATTTACAAAAATTAAGATTAAAGATTTTTTTAAATCGCAACGTCCGGTATTGGCAGTAGCTTTTTCAACCAGCTCCTCTGCTGCTACACTTCCTATCACAATGGATGTCTGCGAAAAACGGCTTGGCGTTCCAAATAAAATTGCAAGTTTTGTTCTGCCATTGGGTACAACTGTAAATATGGATGGTACTGCCCTATATCAGGCTGTTGCAACAGTGTTCATAGCGCAGGTTTTTGGTTTTGAGCTTAATTTAACCCAGCAATTAACCATTGTACTAACCGCGGCACTTGCTGCTGTTGGTACAGCACCGGTTCCGGGTGTTGGGTTATTAATGCTTATTGTTGTTCTTAAATCAGTTGGAGTACCTGAAGAAGGTATCGCACTAATTATAGGCGTTGACCGCTTTCTTGATATGTGCCGCACTGTGCCTAATGTATTAGCTGATTCATTGGCATGCGTTATAATAGCTTCTAGCGAAGGCGAGCTTGGTGAGATAAATCCAGATTCAGAGTATGAAGGAGCAATGTAGTAAGTCAAAAGGGAAAAGTAAAAAAGCAAAAATAGAAGCTAATATCATTTGAGGCAAAAGGGATCCGTCAAAGCCGGATTTCAATCTGCGGCGCAGATTTCAAAAAGTAAAAAGGCAAACAAAGCAAAAGTAAAAAGGCAGAAGGCAAAAATAGTTATTAAAATCTTATAAGAAAAGAAAAAAACAAAACTATTTTTAATAAATAAAAAATAAATTAAGTATGTTGAAACTTAACCACAAAAAATTAGCAGTATGGGAAAAGAGTTTAAACTTAATCAGAGAAGTTTACAAATTAACTAAAATGCTTCCTAAAGAAGAACAATATATTTTAACTTCACAATTAAGAAGAGCAGCTGTTTCTGTAGCATCTAACATTGCTGAAGGTGCATCAAGAAAATTAACAATTGAAAGAAGAAGGTTTTACCAGATATCAAGATCATCTTCAGTCGAAATTGATACACAAATTGAGATCTGTAAGTTGCTTGAATACTTCAATGAAAGTGATCTAAAGGATCTGGATATTGAACTCAATAATGTTTTCGCGCTTTTAACCGCTATGATCAATAACACTAAGTAAAATTTGAAATATTCGACAATAAATTCAATTATAATCATTTTTGCTAATTACTTTTTGAAATCTGCGACAGTAGATTGAAATCCGGCTTTGACGGATGCCTTTTTATAAATATTAGTAATAATACATGCAGCATAACGGATTATCTCACCAGGAAGTATCGGATAGAATAAAAAACGGTCAACAGAATATATCAACTGTAACCAAAACTAAAAGAATCAGAGAAATCATTATAGAAAATGTATTTTCTGTATTCAACCTTGTAATAGTATCAGTAATACTTTTCCTGCTTATTTTCTACATTAAATCAGGTGATGTACGTTTGCTTTATGATACTATTGGCACTACAATGGTTATATCCCTTAACACTTTTATTGCAGTTTACCAGGAAATACGGGCAAAAAGAGCACTCGATAAAGTCAGCCTTTTGCTTAAACGTGAAGTTAAAGTTATTAGAGATGGCACGGAAACAGTAATTGACCATATTAATATTGTTGTAGATGATATTATAGTTATCGAGCGGGGCGACCAGGTAATAGTTGATGGCAGGGTAATTGAATCCAACAAGCTTGAAATTGATGAATCGTTGTTAACGGGTGAATCTTTGCCCATTCAGAAAAAAAGCGGAGATGAAGTCCTATCAGGCAGCTTTTGCATTTCGGGCAATGGATATTACAAAGCTGAAAAAGTTGGTGATAACAGCTATGCCAACGAAATTACCAAGACTGCTAAAAAGTTTAAAATGAATCTTTCACCCTTACAGGTTAAACTTAATTTCATAGTTAAAGTTTTATTCTCAACAGCAATATTTCTTGTATTACTTGAAATTATCCGCAACCCAAACGGATTTTCAGACCTGGATTTTGTTAGAAGAATATCTACTATAATGCTTTCGCTTATTCCACAAGGACTCATTTTAATGTCTTCTGTTACTTTTGCACTTGGCATATACAGGATAAGCAAAATTGGTGCAATTATTCAAAAGCTAAATGCAATTGAATCATTTGCCAATGTAAAAATAGTATGCACAGATAAAACCGGAACCTTAACACAGAACAAACTTGCTGTGAATAGAATTACCCCGCTTACTTTAAAATTTAATACTCAGCAAATAGAAGAACTGCTTGGGACATATGCAAAGCTTTCATCAGATAAAAATGCAACTCTTAGAACTTTAGAAAAATACAAACCGTCAGAGAATGCTTTTGTTGTTGAAGAAATCCCTTTCAGTTCAGAAAACAAAATGAGCCTCTTACAATTAACAAATAGCAATGAACAATTAACAATAATTTTTGGCGGGTATGATATATTAAATGAAAGATCGATAAGTAAAGAAGCAGCGGAAGAAATATTCAGCAAAGATGGTCTGAAGATATACCGTAATTTGCTGTTTGGAATTGAAACTTCAGGCAGGACATTAAAAGAGCTTGAAGATAATCTTGAAACGATTAAAATTGAACCTGTTTGCATTGTATCTATTACTGACCAGGTAAGAGATGATGTTATGGATGCAATTAACCTTTTCCATAAAAATAATATTGAAATTAAAATCTTATCAGGTGATAATGCCTATGCTATACAGGCAGTTGCAAAAGAAATTGGGTGGGAAATAAATGATGATGAGCTTATTTCAGGCAATGAAATTGAACAGGTAAGTGATAATGATATTTTTAAAGTTATTATGGAAAAGAAAATATTTGCCCGTCTTAAGCCTGAACATAAGCTTCGTATAATTAAAACCCTCCGCAAAGAAAAGATATATACCGCTATGATAGGTGATGGAGTTAATGACCTGCCTGCTATAAAAGAATCCGATATGGGTATCGCAATGGAAGAAGGAAGTCAGATAACGAAAGAAGTTGCTGATATAGTTCTGCTAAAGAATAAATTCGCTCTATTACCGAGCATATTTGATGAAGGTAACAAAATTGTAAATACGGTAAGCTCTGTAGCAAAACTTTTCCTAACAAAGAATTTTATGGTAATATACTTTACAATACTTTCAATGTTCTTCGCATTTGAATTCCCTTTAACACCACGCAGAGTATCTCTGATAAATATTTTCTCAATCGGGCTCCCTTCTTTTATTATAGCACTTAGAAATACAAATGTTAGCAGGATTAAAGATTTTTCTAAAGAACTCTTTAGTTTTGTATTGATATCAGCGGGTATTCTTGTAAGTGCTTCTTATATTGGACAAATATTCACCGAGCGATATAATGGATTCACTCCTGAAGATATTCAGATGGTAATGCTTTCTATAATGATAATAATTACATCTGTGAATTTCCTTTCGGTGGTTGCTCATAAGAATGAAACGAATATGAAGCTGTATGTATTGTATGCAATTGGTTTGGTTGGAATTTATTCATTCCTTTCAATGACACAAATTCAGTTTATTCTTATTCACTGGATAAAAACTTTCTATGAAATATCTTTCCTTCCACAGAGATATTGGGGTCTGACATTTACAATAGCCTTCATTTCGGCGGCAATTCTTTTTGCTGTTCAAAAGATGAGAGAGAAAATATTGATTTCAAAAAGATAGTAGAGATTCAAATTACAAACTCAGATACTTATTGGATTTATACTTGCAAAAAGCGAGGGTGTACTGGGTGAAATTAAAACAAAGATTAAGTATAAAATTTACATTTTTTTAAATATGATTTTTGATTAATTTTTAGTATGGCAACAATTTTAGAAATTGATGGTAATATATTTAATAGCAAAGCTCAAACTATTGTTAACACAGTTAATTGTGATGGCGTTATGGGTAAGGGTATTGCTTTGGAATATAAAAAAAGATTCCCAGATATGTTTAATAATTATGTTAATTTATGCAAAAATAAGTCAATAAAGCCAGGTATTTTATATTTATATACAAAATCTAATCCCTGGATATTAAATTTCCCTACTAAATTACATTGGAGATACAAATCGAAAATTGAATATATAGAACTTGGTTTAAAGAAATTTTCAGTTGAATACAAAAGGAAGAATATTAAATCTATTGCATTTCCTAAACTTGGGACAATGAATGGAGGTTTAGATTGGGAAGATGTTAAAGTGATTATGTATAAATATCTTCTTCCACTAAAAGACCTTGAAGTAGAAATTTATAACTATACTAAATAATTTTCTGGTTTTAGCAATGATATTTCAGGGCTACTTCTTTCGTTGCGCTCAATAAGTCAGGAAAGCCCTGGATTTATGGTATTTCTAAAGCCCCGACATAAAGAGTTTGTCTCAAAAATCTTAATTTTGAAAAATTTATGTTAAAATTATTAAAGATTCCTGCTTTCGCAGGAATGACAAAGTACTTTTGAGACTGCCTTTAAATGTCGGGGTTAATTCATAAATTGAAAATCTGGTTTTTTCTAAAGACCTTAACGGCAGACAGTAAACGGTCAACTTGTGTAAATTAAATTTTATTCCGAGGGCAATACAAATTAATATTACATTTAAAAAAGCTTGTTTAACTAAGAATGCTTAAAAATTTCTTAGAAAAAATATTAATTCCCTCCGCGGAATTCCCTGTCAATTACATCAAATTCACCCGGGTAGGTTATAGGTCCAATTATAGTGCTGACTGTAGGCTTAACTTTTAAAGTTATGCGTGATGATGAACCGTTCTTACCGCCTAATACAAGTGCTAAATTGATAATATCATTATAACCGTTATTGCTGAAGAATTTCAGCAGGTCAAATGACATACCAATTGGTATATTGGTTGTAGATCCTACACCCGGTACTGAAATATTGCCAACATTGCCATTAATGGTTTCATTGTTATCAATAAATAATCTCCACGCAAGGTTTTCAATCACAGCGGCTGATTGTTTTGTACCTCCTGTCCCGTCATTTGGATTTTTAGCAAGTACGTTGAGCGTAAATTCTACTGGTAGTTTACCTGAGGTAAATGCTGCAAGCAGGTTAGCTGCATCTAAGAAGCCAATATTTGATATTGACGAAAAATTTGTTAGTGGAACATTTGCGACTTTCATCCCTGTAACTTTATCAAGTTTGAACTGCAAACGCTGTATGTTTTGAATAGCATCCATTAACCCTGAGCATCCAAAATTCATGAACGCAAATGCCACTAATATTCCGGTTAAAACCGGTTTGTATAGTTTTTTCATAAAAATGTTAATTATATTATTTGTTAGATATTACTAATATACCAAAAAATGTTTAAAATCCGAAAAGTAATCCGGCATTAATCTGGATTGTTGCTATAGACCTGCTATTTCCAATCGGATGCTTACTGTTAGTTGCGCTGTAATTGGGGTCAGCGGCATCATTCAGGTTTGAATAAGCATCGTTCCTGTCATTTGAATTAGTTACACCATCATAGCTCTTACCAAACAGGTTAATTAAATTATACCTAAGGCTTATATCAAGAATGAATGATTTTCCAAACCCAATTTCTGAACCAATAGCAAAACCTAATCCTGTCCTTGAAGCTGACTTAATGCTTTTTTCATCTGATGATACTTCTGCTGTCCCTTGGAAATTATATGTTCCGCTTATTGTTGAAAAAAGCAGATCAAGTCCGGCATAAGGCTTTATGGGACTTAATGGAATTCCAAAACCAAATTCAGTACCTATTGTGAACATAAATAAATTATTCTTTATTTCTAATGTACTATTAGGCTGATCTGGATTCGCATTACCGCTATTATCAAGTGAGGCGTAACTTATAGAAAGCCTGCCGTTCAACGGGCCAAACTGAATTTTACCCATGACGCCATAATTCAAACCTGAACGCAAACCGTACTTTGTACCTGTATAAAAATCCTTTGCATCGCCGCTGTAATCAACTGTTGGTGAAGTTAATCCTACTAAAGGACCAAGCTTAATGCTTATCTGTGAAATAGAATTATTAACAGCAAAACATAAAACAAGAATTATAAGTATTGATAATTTTTTCATATAATTTAAATTTTAATTATATGCAATATAAGGTATGAATATTAAAAATGGCATTCAAAAATATTGTTGAATGCCATATGATAAAGATTATGTGTGTTTAAATTACAGTTTAACAAAACTTAAACATTTCTAACTTATTTATAACTCAAAATTTATAATCAAAACCAAGCTCAATTGTGCTTAGATCAAAATTCCCAAGCCCAAGCCTTAACACACCTGCTGCTTTGTTAGAAAAGAAATACCTAAAACCACCCTGTCCCCACATAAATAAACCGCTTTTATATATCTGGTCATACGCTATTATAGAAACATTATCGTAAGCAGTGTATTTGGTACTTACATTGTTATAACCAAGTACGAGTCCCACAAACGGAACAAATTTCCCTGATGAAATCTGGTTAAAATTATAATTTACCTGTCCCCCAAGTGTAACATTGGTATATTTTAGTTTGACTGTGTTGTTAAGAATATCTTCCGAGTATGTCCAAAATCTTGTTATTGCTCCAATGCCAAAAATACCAATACCTGCTTGAGGCAGTTCATATTCGTAATTGCCGCCAATGATGACATTTTGCGATTTACTTGAATAGCCAAGCGTAACCCCTGCAAGATGATTACCTTCCTTTAATTGTGAATAATTTTGTGTTAAATTGAATAAAAGAATTACAGATATTACGAGGAAGTATTTCATAGAAACTCCTGTTATATTAGTTTTGTTAGTTCAAATATAACATATAGTTTTATATCTTTCAATAATCATCTTAAAATTATCAAATTTGAAATTTATTTTAATTATTATAATTCTCATGATATTACCTTTTACTATAATATCCCAGCAATCAAAAAACATGAGAATGCTTGCTAATATTAATAATCATAGCGCTGATGGCGAGTATTCAGCATGCTGGGGCTATACATCTTCTGATGGCAGGGAATATGGAATATTGGGATGCGCCAAAGGAACAGCATTTATTGATATCACTGACACAAATAATATCTATGAAGCTGCATATTTACCAGGGTTAAATTTACCTTCCTGCTGCCGTGAAATGAAAGTATTTTCTCATTATGCATATGTTGTTGCTGATGGAATAGCAAGCGGGCTTCAGATTATTGATCTGCAATATTTACCTGATTCAGTTCATCTTGTAAATACTTTTTATTTTGGAGGTTTCACCATGGGTCATACTATTTCCATAGAAGGTCCTTACCTTTATATCAATGCAGGTGATTATAATATTGGCGGAATGTTTGTTCTGGATCTAAGCGCTAATCCAGTCAATCCTGTAAAACGGGGTGAATGGCAAGATTATGTTGTACATGACTCGCGTATAGTAAATGATACAATATTTGCTTGTAATATTTATAATCCTCCCGGCAGAATTTCTGTAATTGATGCAAGAAATAAAGATAATCTTGTAACAATTGCTTATTGGGAAAATATCCCAAACCCGGGACCGCATAATATTGCAATATCCCCAAACCGAAAGTATGCCTTTGTAACCGATGAAATTGGCGGCAATCCAAGACTTCTTAAAATTTGGGATATTTCTAACTTAAGTAATGTTATAAAAATTGCAGAGTGGCAGCCAACAGGAATAACAACATCTATTATTCACAATGTTGAGCTTTTTGGCAGATATTTATTTGCTGCCCATTATACAGCAGGGTTAAGAGTTGTAGATGTAAGTAATCCATTTGATCCCAGAGAAGCAGCATATTATGATACTTATCCTGCAAATGATGGATTTACATACGATGGCTGTTGGGGTACCTATATTTTTAACTCAGAAAAGATAATTGCATCGGATAGATCAACCGGACTTTATGTTTTTAGAACAGACTTCCCGCTAAAAGATAAAAATCCGGAAATAGCAGAAAAATTTTCTTTATCGCAGAACTTCCCAAATCCATTTAACCCAGTTACCACAATAAAATATTCACTCAAACTTGATAGCTACGTTACATTGAAAGTATATGATGCAGTAGGTAGGCTTGTATCAACAATTATTGATGGCAACGTTCAAGGCGGAAACCATTCAATTACTTTTGATTCAAAATTTCTTGCAAGCGGTGTATATTTTTATAATCTTATTGCAACTTATAAAGATGGAGTTACAAAAACTTTTAATGAATCAAGTAAAATGATTGTTCTAAAATAATTTTTCTATGAGTACTATTAATCATCAGATTTTCAGTTTAAAAAGCGGTAAAAAATTAATATTAAGAACCGCACTTGTAAAAGACTCGTCACAACTTGTTAAGCTAATGAGAGATATTGTAAATGAGGGTCCCTTTACCCTTGCTGAACCTGACGAATACAAATCAACAATAAAAACAGAATCCAGAAAAATTAAGCGGTTTAAAGAAGCTGATGGTAAAATTTATCTTGTTGCTGAAGTAAGTAATGAAATTACCGGTTTCATTACTTTTGATAACTGGGATACAAGAAGAACTTCTCATACCGGATTATTTTCCGTTTTCATTAAAAAGAAGTGGCGCTCAAAAGGCATTGGAAAAATTTTGATAAATGGAATGCTTGAGTGGAGCAAAACGAATCCCGTAAATAAAAAAATATCACTTGCCGTCTTTTCGACTAATAAAAATGCTATTGCCTTATATAAAGCTCTTGGATTTAAGCAAGAAGGCAGATGTCCTCGTGATATTATAATTGATGGTAAATACATTGATAGCATCTTTATGTATAAATTTACTAAATAGTGTTACTTATTCACCTTACGCATATAACAACAGACAGGAATGTCTGTGTTACTAACTCACCTTCTGCCCTAAAACAGGGCAGACGTTAACGTTGAGTAAGGTGAGTTACTAATTCAGCAACGAATTAACAATACTTTATGAAATTAGTTGTTGACACACATAATGTTTTATGTTATATTTGTTGCAACAAATAATGTTAGAACACATTAAATAAGAGAAATGGGTGAAGCACTTAAAAAATGGTTAAAGCTGAGTAAGGAGCTTGGGATAAGAGAAGAAGTTGATCTTAATTTAAGAGTTGCATTAACATTGCAGGATCAAAAGTTTAATAAGATAATTGAACCATTCGAAATTACAAGCGCTCAATACAATGTACTTAGGATATTAAAGGGTGTACATCCTGAAGGTCACGCCAGGTGCGAGATAGCATCAAGAATGATAGAAAGAGCTTCTGATATTACAAGAATCATAGACCGGCTCGAGAAACAGAAACTAGTAGTTAGAGACAGAACAAGTGAAGATAGAAGGATTTCAATCACCAGAATAACTGAAAAAGGGATTCAACTTGTCAATAAACTAAAGCCATTGATTGAGAATGAGCATACTAAAAATACAAAAGAATTGACAGATGAAGAATGCAGGAAGCTTTCTATACTTCTTGAGAAATTGTACGCTGATAAGATATAAAAAAATTTAACAATACATGTGTTTAAACAAATATTGTTTAAACAGAGTTTTAACAAAATAACATTAATACATGGATAGTAATAAATTGAAAACAACAGTTCATAAAGCGGAAACTCGTGGACATGCAGACCATGTATGGCTTAACAGCTATCATACTTTCAGCTTTGCAAACTATCACAACCCTGAAAGAGAAAGATTCGGTTTGTTAAGAGTATTAAATGATGATATAGTTCAGCCGGGTAAAGGATTTGGAACACATCCGCATGATAACATGGAGATAATTTCAATTCCATTAAAAGGTGCGCTTGCTCATAAAGACAGCACTGGTAATGAGCATGTAATAAATACGGGTGATGTTCAGATAATGTCAGCAGGCTCGGGTATATATCACAGTGAATACAATGCATCAAAAAAAGAACTTGTTAATTTTCTGCAGATTTGGGTTTTCCCTAAAGAACGTGATATTGAACCAAGGTATGACCAAAAAACATATAGTTCTGAAGATAGAATAAATAAATTTCAGTTAGTTGTATCACCTGAAAAATCAAATGACACGTTATGGATAAATCAGGATTCATATTTTTCACTGGCAAACCTTACCAAAGGAAACAGTGTTACATATAAAATAAAGCATAAAGGGAACGGTATATATTTGTTTGTTTTAGAAGGTTCTGTATTAACTGCCGAAGAAAAGCTGAATAAACGCGATGCTATTGGAATTGAAGAAACGGATTATATCGATATAACAGCAGATGAGAATTCCGAAATTCTGGTAATTGAAGTACCGATGAAATAACTTTTAATCAAAATATTAATCAAAATATATGACCAATAAATTTGAAATAATTTCAGAAGTAATCAAAACGAGAAGAACCATAAAGCCTGCTAAAATGAATGGCAAACTTGTACCTGATGAACAGGTAAAACAAATATTAGAGCTTGCTGACTGGGCGCCTACACATAAACATACTGAGCCATGGCGATTTATTGTTTATTCAGGTGCAAAAGCAATAGAGTTTGTTTCAAATCATGCAGAGCTTTACAGGAAATCAACACCTGAAGAAAAGTTCAAAAACGAAAAGTATGAAAAGATACTTGGCAATGGGAAAAACTTATCACATATAATTGTGTGCGTAATGAAACGTGATGCCGATAAACGAATACCTGAAATTGAAGAAATATCAGCAACTGCATCGGCTATACAAAATATACTTCTTTCTGCAACTTCTCTTGGAATTGCAAGCTTCTGGTCCACCGGAGGTATGACACATAGTGATGAAATGAAAGAGTTTCTTGGATTAAATATTGATGATATTGTATTGGGTTTGATTTATTTAGGTTACACTGATTATCTATATGAAGGGAAAAGAACTATTCCTATTGAGCAAAAAATTACATGGAAAAAATAAACTTGATTATAAACTCACCTTACGCATTCCACTCAGCGCCTGAAGCAGGTCGAAGAACTGCGCTGGCATGTCATGAATCCCTTGTTTTTGTAGCGGGAATGACAAAAATCTTGCAGTTGGCACAGCTCGAGAATTTTGCGTAAGGTCAATTATTAACTATAAATTTAAGATATGAAAATATTATATATCTTCCCTCATCCTGATGATGAGTCATTTGGTCCTGCTCATGCAATGTCAAAACAGCGAAGGGATGGTCATGAAGTTTACCTTTTAACATTAACTAAAGGCGGTGCTACAAAACAGCGGCATAAATACGGCTATTCTATTGAAGAAATGGGAGAAGTACGATATAGAGAAATGCTTAATGTTGCCAAGGTATTAGACCTAAGTGGAATGAATGTCCTTGACCTGCCTGATAGCGGATTAAAGGAAATGGACCCAAGGGATATTGAAAAAGTTGTGAAAGATGAAATTGAAAGATTAAAACCAAATGTCATAGTTACATATGCTGTTCATGGTATTAGTGGTTTCCACGATCATTTGATAATACATGGAATAGTAAAAAGAGTGTTTGTAGAAATGAAAGAAACATCATCATATTTAAAAAGACTGGCATTTTTCACAGTTACAGAAGAAGAAGCAGCAAAACAAAAGCATTTTAAGATAAGTGGATCAAAACCCGAAGAGATTGATTGTATTGTTGAAGTTGAACAGCAGGATATTGATAACACATTAAAAGCGTTGGATTGTTATGTAACATTTCAGGAAACTATCAAAGCAACAAATATTCAACAGCATATTACAAATGAAGTTGTATTTGAAATATTCGGTGAAACACATAAACCAAAATTAAAAGATCTTTTTGAAAAACTATAAACTAAACATAACCAGGAGGGTTGTAAAAAATGTTGAAAATCAATTCATTACTTAAAACAATATTGCCAGTAATATTTGCGGCAATTATTTTTATAGGTTGCGGCAAAACAGATAACAATACATCAGGCCAGAACCAAAAACAAAGTGAAACAAAAGATGCAAAAGGAACTTCATTTAAGATAAACAAAAGTGAAAGTGTAATTGATTGGACAGGAAAAAAAGTTACAGAATCTCATTCCGGCACGATTGGACTTGCAGGCGGTGAACTGTTCATTAATAACGGGAATCTTACCGGAGGAAGCTTTGAGGTTGATATGAAATCACTCAAAGTACTTGATATCACTGATGCTGATATGAACTCTAAGCTCACAGGTCATCTTAAAAACGATGATTTCTTCTCTATAGATAAGCATCCTACTGCAAAGTTAGAAATAACGGGAGTCAGCAATAAGGGAAATGAGAATTACGAAGTAACCGGGAATCTGATAATAAAAGGAATTACAAAGCCGATTACTTTTCCCGCAGTATTAAAAGTAAACGATAAAAAATTGACCGCTCAAGCAAACATAGAGGTGGACAGAACGCTTTATGATATTAAATATGGCTCAGGGAAATTTTTTGAAAAACTGGGAGATAAACTTATCTCCGATATTTTCACTCTAAAAGTTAAGCTCTCTGCAAACTCACAATAGTAATATTTGCAATTCCGTTTTTAGTCTTCAGAGTTGGACATTTAATAAATGCTATTATGATGGCTGGCATGGTACCAATTCCGGGCTGAATATTTAACAGGGAGTCAAACAAGCCCGCTGCCTAAGAAAAGTTTTATTTTTAACTTACTCAAGTTGACCGTTTACTGTCTGAAAAACCAGATTTTCAATTTATGAATTAACTCCGACATTTAGAGGCTGTCTCAAAAGTGCTTTGTCATTCCTGTCTGCCCTGTTTTTAGGGCGAAAGCAGGAATCTTTAATAATTTTAAAATAAATTTTTCAAAATAAAGATTTTTGAGACAACCTCTTTATGTTGGGGGTTTAGAAATACCATAAATCCAGGGCTTTCCTGACTTATTGAGCGTAGCGCCACGCCTTAAAAACCACGAAGTGGGAGGAAGGAAAGTGGATTTTGACCTTTAGGAAGTAGCCCTGAAATATCATTGCTAAAACCAGAAAATTACTCCAAAGGAGTCCCTTCGGGATAAAGTTACTTATTATTGATTTGAAACTCGTAGTTATTGTAAAAATGTGAGACCTTTAGGCAAGAGTTTGTTATAATAACAGTCAACTTGAGTAACTTATAAAGCGAAGGCAGTAATTCCTTCGCTTTTCCCAAAGGGATGGATACCCAAACTTTTTAAAATATTATGAAAATACCTGATAACACAAAAATACAAAGCGTTGATCTTAAAGTAAAAGATCTGAAAACTTCATTGAATTTTTATTCACATTTAATGGGTTTCAAAATAATTTCACAAAACGAAACCTCAGCAATGCTCTCAGCAAATAGAAGTTTGCCGTATATACTACAGCTTCATGAGGATAAAAATTCCATACATAAACCATACGGCTCTACCGGACTTTTCCATATAGCTATCAGTCTACCAAACAGAAAAGAGCTTGCAAGGGTATTTTTAAGAATGTTTGAGAATAAAGTAAAGTTCCAGGGATTTTCTGATCACCTTGTGAGTGAAGCAGTTTACTTAGAAGACCCCGATGAAAATGGAGTTGAATTGTATTGTGATAGACCCCGTGAAGAATGGCAGTATAAAATGGGACAAGTGGAAATGGCAACACTTCCGCTTAACCTGAACATACTTACAAATGAACTGGATGATAGAAATGTATGGAATGGCATTCATCCGTATACCGATATTGGGCATATACACTTGAGTGTTTCGGATATTAAAAAAGCACAAAATTTTTACAGCATACTTCTTGGTCTGAATGTAACAAACTCAACTTATCCCGGAGCCATGTTCTTTTCAGCCGGTGGTTACCACCATCATATTGGTGCTAATGTATGATCATCAAAAAACGGCTCACCTGCAATAAATAAAAATGCTGTAGGATTGTTGAATTATACTATCCAAGTTCCTGATGAAGAATACATGAAAGTTGTTCAAACCCGCGCAACAGAATCTGAATTGCTGATTGAACCTTTCAATGGTAAAAATCTTGTAATTAGCGATATGGATAGAAACAAAATAACTCTTATTTTATAACGGAAATGGGTTTTTATACTCGTTTTCTTTCTGTAATTTACACTATAACCCCGACACATCAGGATAACAAATTTCTATGAAGATTGAGATTGTACATTACAACAGTGAGTGGTCTGTAATGTATGAAGAAATTAAGAAGCTGTTCTTTAACTCATTTGGCGAAAAAATTGCCAAAATAGAACATATTGGTAGCACATCAGTTCCGGGTTTGGGTGCTAAACCTATAATTGACGTTTTGCTGGGTGTAAATAAGCTTAGTGATGCTGAAAAAATTATCCCGAACATGGAACAACTGGGTTATGAATATGTGTTTAAATTTGAAGATATTATGCCTGAGAGAAGATATTTTGTTAAATACCAAAATGAAAAAAGTATTCATCATATTCACACTGTTGAAATAACAAGTGAATTCTGGAAAAGACACCTTTTATTCAGAGATTTCCTCAGGTTACATGATAATGTAAGAGATAAGTATTACAAACTGAAGAAAAAACTTGCAGGGATTGATTGGGAAGATACAATGGGATACACTGATTCTAAAACAGATTTTATCAGAAAAATAGAAAAGGAAGCTAAATCTTATTTTAATAATTAAATCATTTTTACTCCTAATATTCTTAGCAATTAATGTTTCATGCCAGCAGAAAATTGTTAAGTTGCTACCACCTGAGAGCGGAATTTATCATACTGCATTTTCAACTACATATTCCTCATCAAATAATGTATCAGAAAGTGAGGTACCTTATTTTGAGAACTTAGCAGGCAGGGAAATAGTTTGGATGAATTTTCAGAGTGATTGGTTTAACGGTATAAAATTTCCTGCTGAATCGGTAAAGAACATCTGGAAAAGCGGAGCTTTACCTTCAATAAGAATGCTTCCGTGGAGCACATACGATAAAAATGACCAGACTTATTCACTAAAGAAAATTGTTGACGGTAAATTTGATATAGAATTAAGAAAGTGGGCGAAGGAACTTAAACAGACCGATATACCAGTATTAATAGGATTTGCAGGTGAGCCAAACGGTGATTGGTTTCCATGGAGCGGTGTGCAAAATGGAGGTGGGCTAACCACAGGTTATGGTGATAAAAAACTTGCAGATGGTCCTGAGCTTTACCGTGATGCATACAGGCATATCATTGATCTGTTTAATGATGAAGAAGCTAATAAAGTAACCTGGATTTTTCATGTAAATTCTACAGGCGCACCAAACGAGGAATGGAACAGTATTAAAAATTATTACCCGGGAGATGAATATATTGACTGGATAGGCATCAGCGCTTACGGGGCGCAGAGATGGGGAGAAAGTTACCAGAGATTTGTTGATATTATGCAACCCGGTTATGAACAGCTTTTAAAACTTACTCTGGATAAACCAATTGCTATTTTAGAATTTGGTGTTGCTGATTACCTGCCAAATGTTAATAAAGCATTGTGGATACAAAGTGCTTTATATACTATCCAACAGCCGGAGTTCAGCCGCATCAAAGCCGTAGGTTGGTGGCACTCAACATGGCTGAACCATGACGGAACAATGTCAGCAATCACTATAGATTCATCCCCTGAATCATTAAGATTTTACAGGGAAGCAATAGCACAGCCCGTATTTGTAAGTGAATATAAACTTTCAAATTAATCCCTTTTGCGGGGAGCGAAGCGCTGTTCCCGCCTCTGACGTGGGCAAAGCTATCTCAAAGAAGCAAAGCAATAACAATAAATAAAAAACATAACAACATAGATTAATGACACTTTTACTTTGTCACCTGAACCTAGACTTGTTTCTAAGTTTGTTTCAGTGTCTATAAAATAACAAACCAAAATGCTGAAACGACATAAAGTCAAGAGTTCAGCATGACAATTAGAACAATGAACGATAAAATAATAATCAGTATATGCGGCGCAGCAGGAGCCGGCAAATCAACCCTTGCAAAAAAATTAGCCCGCGAGCTTGGCGATACTATGGCTTCACGGATACCGGGAGACTACTATCTTAAATCATATAACAACGAGCCATATGAAGAATATATGAACACTCCTTTTAAATATGATTGGGAGCTTATTAAGAAAGTAATTGATACTCCAATAGGGCTGCAGGCTGAGAGTCCCGATTTTGATTTTGTTAAATTAATCAGGAATGATAAATCAGGAGGTAAACCTTTTACTGTTCGCAGGTATATGATAATTGATACTATACTACCCTATCCAAAAAGTAATTATATTTTCAGGGTATCTGGTCCGGAAGACTTAAGGCTTAAAAATATTAAAGAGCGAGATAAAGCCCAGAAAACAAACTCCGAGCGCAACTGGAAGAAAATGGAATGCACAGCCAAAGAGCTTGATACAAAGAAGTACCGGTTTAATCTTGTCTTAAGTTCCTTTAATGATGTTGATGTAAACGTAGGGAAAATTGTAGATTATTTGAAGTAGCTATATATTCTTAAATCGGGATACTCTCACGATTTGTACTTTTTTCTTCTGACCACAGTTTAATTAAATCTTCTGCTGCAGTTTTTGCTCCTTCAATCCCTATTCCATGAGTAGTTAAATCAAGTGCAGGTATATGTGCATAAAAATAATTATCAGGTAGTGAACCATCTTTTATTTTTTCGTAAATAATTATATGTTTCATTCGAAAGTAATTTATGCTTTGATGATTAAATCCGCATTCTCAAATCCGCAAATCCGAAATCAATTTTATACCTGCAGCACACCCGGGTTAAACTTCGGTATGTTTGGATTATTGTTCGTGCATTCAATACATGTTGAAATTATCTTTCTTGTATCAGCAGGGTCAATTAATCCATCAACCCAAAGCCTTGAAGCTGCATATAACGGGTCGGCGTGAGCTTCATACTTTTCCTTTATCTCTTTTAACATAGCATCCTGTTCTTCCTGAGTAAGCTCTGCGTTACCCTGTTTTTTCAACTGTCCAACTTTAATATTCAGCAGTACATTGCTTGCCTGTGAGCCGCCCATTACCGCAATTGATGCAGTTGGGTAAGCAAATATAAATCTAGGGTCATAAGCCTTACCGCACATTGCATAGTTTCCGGCGCCATAGCTATTGCCAACAATTATTGTAATTTTTGGTACTACAGAATTAGCCACCGCATTCACCATTTTTGCGCCATCTTTTATAATACCGCCATGTTCAGCTCTTGAGCCAACCATAAATCCGGTTACATCCTGTAAAAATACGAGTGGAATCTTTTTCTGGTTGCAGTTCATAATGAATCTTGCACCTTTATCTGCGCTATCGGAATAAATCACTCCCCCAACCTGCATTTCACCCTTAGCAGTCTTTTCAATCTTTCTTTGGTTAGCAACAATACCAACTGCCCAGCCGTTAATTCTGGCATACGCTGTTATGATTGTCTTGCCGTAACCGGCTTTGTATTCATCTATCTCGCTTCCATCTGTAATTCGTGCAATAAGTTCAAACATATCATAAGGCTTAGCTCTATCCTGCGGCATAATACCATATATTTCCTTTTCAGGGTACAAAGGATCCTTTGATTCAATTCTATCAAATCCTGCTTTTTCAGTACGTCCAAATTTGCTTATTAAACTTCTGATAGTTTCCAGACACTCTTCATCGCTTTTCATCTTATAATCAGTAATGCCTGAAATTTCAGTATGGACAGTAGCCCCTCCAAGTGCCTCATTATCTATATTTTCGCCAATTGCTGCTTTAACCAGATGAGAGCCTGCAAGGAATACACTGCCATTACCTTCAACTATCAATGCTTCATCGCTCATAATAGGCAGGTAAGCGCCGCCTGCAACACAGGGTCCCATAATTGCTGCTATTTGTGGAATACCCATAGAGCTCATAACAGCATTATTGCGGAATATCCTTCCAAAGTGCTCTTTATCGGGGAAAATATCTTCCTGCAGTGGCAAAAATACACCTGCTGAATCAACCAGATAAATAATTGGCATCTTGTTTTCAATTGCAATTTCCTGTGCCCTCAGATTTTTCTTGCAGGTAATAGGAAACCACGCTCCGGCTTTCACTGTAGCATCGTTTGCAACAATAACACAATCCCTGCCATGAATTTTTCCGATACCGAATATCGTTCCGCTTGATGGCGCTCCGCCATATTCCTTATACATTCCGTAAGCAGTAAATAAACCAATTTCCATAAAGTATGAATCTTTATCTATTAAAAGGGCTACTCTTTCACGGCAGTGTAGTTTTTTCTGTCCGTGCAGCTTTTCAATTGCTTTTTTACCGCCGCCGAAAGAAATTTCTTTTGCCTCGGCATTTACTTTCCTCAGCAGGTTCTTCATATTATCTTCGCGCTCATGGAAAGCTAAGTCCTGTGTAATATTGGATTTTATCGTTGCGATGGTATAATGCTCCTATGACTGCCCTATGGGGCAGACTTAAATTATTTGATTTTACAAAGATAAAAATATAAGTGATAATAAACTATTGCAAATACTTAGTAAATGCGTCAGCATTTACGCTTGCATTTTGGAAGAATTCAATCATTACAAAAAAAAAGGACACCTTTATTGGGTATCCTTCTAAAAATTTACTTTGCAGAACTTTGCTCCACTTGTTTAAGAGGTATTGAATAATGTGCTTCTTGAATGAGATCCTTCTCTCACTTTCATTGCATGAAAGTTCGCTCAGGATTTATTATGCATATTGCTTGCTTGATTCCTGTATATATATTGGCTGATCTTTCTTTTCGATCACTCCTTTGGTAATTACGCACTTTGAAATATTTTCCTTTGAAGGCAGTTTATACATAATATCTATCATAATTTCTTCGAGTATTGAGCGAAGCGCCCTTGCACCGGTTCCTTTTGTAATAGCTTTTTTAACAACTGCCTCGAGTGCCTCATCTTCAAATTCAAGCTCAACACCTTCCATCCTGAAAAGCTTTTTATACTGCTTTACTATTGCATTCTTTGGTTCTGTTAAAATGTTAAGCAGTGCTTCTTCATTTAAAGTGTTAAGAACTGCTGTTATGGGAAGTCTGCCTATAAATTCAGGAATCAAACCAAATCTTATCATGTCATCAGGCTCAACCTGACCCATTAGTTTATCATATTCCTTTGATTTTTTACTTATAATTTCTGTTCCAAAACCAATTGAGGTTTGCGATACCCTTTGCTGAATTACTTTTTCTAAACCGTCAAAAGCGCCGCCACATACAAACAAAATATTTTTTGTGTTAATACTTATAAGCGGCTGCTCGGGATGCTTCCTTCCGCCTTTAGGCGGTACATTAGCAGTAGTCCCTTCAATAATTTTTAATAAAGCCTGCTGAACACCTTCACCTGATACATCACGGGTAATTGAAGTGCTATCAGACTTACGTGAAATTTTATCTATTTCATCTACATAAACAATACCGCGCTCAGCTTTTTTAACATCATAATTTGCTGATTGCAATAAGTGTACTAAAATGGTTTCAACATCATCACCCACATAACCGGCTTCTGTTAGTGTAGTAGCATCTGCAATTGCAAACGGTACATCAAGTAATTTTGCTAATGTTTGCGCAAGGAATGTCTTTCCGCTTCCTGTTGGACCAATTAGCATTATATTGCTTTTTTCTATTTCAACATCATCCACATAACTGAACTCGTTGGAATCAATTCTTTTATAATGGTTATAAACAGCAACCGAAAGAACTTTCTTTGCTGTATCCTGTCCAACAACATATTGATCTAAAAACTTTTTTATTCCTTCAGGTATTAGTTCATGCTTTTGCGGTAGATTTTTATTCAAACCGGCAGCAGTGCTTTGTTTAATGATAGTCATAGCGTTAGTAATACACATATCGCAAATGTAAACCTTTTTGCCAACGTAGTTAGAAGGTCCCGCTATCATGCTAGTTACTTTATTTGCGCTTCTGCCGCAAAATGAACAAACTGGTGAATTGATGTTTTTTATGTTGGTTTTATTGGACATATATTAGTTTGTATTGTTTTGAGTCCTATAGTTAAAAAAAATAAATGAAATGTGCGAGATAAGGGAGTCGAACCCATACCCCTTTCGGGACTGGATCCTAAGTCCAGCGCGTCTGCCAGTTCCGCCAATCTCGCAATATTAAAAACAAAATTCATTAAATTAATAAATCAAATTACGCATATACCATGATTCACAGACAGGAATATCTGTGTTACTAACTCACCTTGTGCCCTAAAACAGGGCAGACAGTAACGTTGCGTAAGGTGAGTTAATAAATCAAATTATTTAGGATTTGCGGCAGTACGTGATACCATTTCCGCCACCCAAGCTTTTATATAAAAGAACCTTTCAAACATAAACAAATATGTTTTAAAATGCAAGAACCCTTTTAAAATAATATAGTTACAGTATTATCCTAAAGAATAAGTTTAATCATTGACTTATTCATAGGGTTTCTGAGTATTTAATGCAATAAAATAGAAAAAGGTTGCATGATAATCAATACTCTAAACTAACTATTATACAGCAAAATAAAATAAAAACTGTCGGCGCGACTGGACTTGAACCAGCGACCCCCACTACCCCAAAGTGGTGCGCTACCGGGCTGCGCTACGCGCCGAAGAGTTTATCAATACAAATTTAAAAATTTAAAAAGAACTAAAAAAGCCACTAAACTCAGGAAAAGCGAAAGTCAGGAAATCAAAGAAAAGCAAATCAAAAGCTTTCAACACAGAGGGCAACTTTCAAAAGGCGAAAGTCGTGGCAGAGAACACTGAGAAAACCTTTATCCACTCCGTGTAGCAAGGCATAGACAAAACTTTTTCTCACAAAGTCGAAAAGAACCATGCCAAAGGCAAGCCTGAACAAAGGCACAAAAAAACTTTTTTTAAAATAACTACTCATTTACAATTTTTTGTTTACATCAATTTTCTGCTAACTCTACGTATAAACAAAAAAGCCTGAAATATTTTACAGGCTTTTAAAAATTGTTCCCAATTTTCGTTCAGGATTTGTATTAATCTTCTAATTGATTATAAAGCTCCTCTAAAAATTTTCTTAGTTCCCTCAGATCTTCAACCATCTTATCACCTTCTTTTTCACCTTCATCCATCACAGCGGTATCTGTTCCATGTTGACTATCAAAAAGACTAAGCTCACCCGCTTTTTGTTTTTGGACTTCAACAACATTCATATCATTTTTTTCAACACCATCATCGCCAACAATGTAATTTTTTAAAATTTTCTTAGCGCCTTCAATTGTGTATTTTTCCTCTTTTAATAATTTCTTTATTAACAAAATCATCTTTATATCCTTATTTGTATATATCCGGTTGCCAGATGAATTTTTGGCGGGGTTTAACTGTTCAAACTCAGTTTCCCAATACCTCAACACATACTGCTCCAGATCACAAATCCTGCTCACCTCACTGATGGAATAATACAATTTTTTCATTGAAAAATTTTTCATAGCCATAAATTTAATTCTTATGATTTAATACAAAAATACTTATTTTTGTGATACTTTTCAATATCTAAGTATTAAGATACTTTATTTATTTAGTTTAGTCAATAGCAAATGAAAGCAGTTAATGAAATAGTGATATATTGAATTGGTGAAATAGCGAAGTGGTTTATACGATTTCACCACTATTTCACTAAGTTACTATTTCATAATTTCATTTAAAACAAGTATATTAACAAATTACTGATTTTAGTCCGAAATTTCAATTTTCGAAAATGAATGAAAAAATAAGAGTCAGATTTGCGCCATCACCCACAGGATTTTTGCACGTTGGCGGGGCAAGAACAGCAATATTTAACTGGTTATACGCAAAAAACCAAAATGGCAAATTTTTGCTTAGAATTGAAGATACTGACCCCGAAAGGAGCAAAAGTGAACTTACCCAGCAGATATTAAGGAGTATGGAGTGGCTTGGTATGACCTCAGACGAACCTATAGTTTATCAGGCATTAAATATCAAGCAACACCAGGAGGCTGCATTGAGACTGCTTGCAGGGAAAAAAGCATACTATGCATTTGAAACTGCGGAAGAACTTGATGAACAAAGGAAAATAGCTCAAAGGAACAAAGTCCAGTTTAAATATAACCGCGCATCCTTAAATCTGTCTGAAGAAACAATCAAGCAATATTTGAATGAAGGCAGACCTTATGCTATAAGATTTAAAGTCCCTGAGGGCAAGACAGAATTTGAAGATATTGTTCATGGTAAAACTACTTTCAATAATTCTGAAATTGATGACTTTGTAATTCTTCGTTCAGATGGCTCACCTGTCTATCAGATAGCTGTTGTTGTTGATGACCATGATATGAAAATCTCGCATGTTATCCGCGGAGATGATCATCTATCCAACACACCTAAACAAATTTTACTTTATGAAGCTTTTGGGTGGGAGGTTCCTCTATTTGCACATTTACCGATGATACTTGATGAAGAAAAGAAAAAACTTTCTAAGCGCAGAAATACCGTCAGCGTTGAAGAATACAAAGAAAAAGGATACCTGCCTGACGCTTTATTTAATTTCCTTACATTATTAGGTTTCGCTCCCCCCCTCTCCTTTAAGGGGATGGGGTTGGATGGTGAGGTTTCAACTCCTGAAAAACTTGAGGTTGTTTCAAAAAATGATCTGCTAAATATTTTCACTTTCGATAGAGTTAACAAAAGCTCGGCAGTATTTGATATGAAGAAACTGAACTGGATAAATTCAGAATATATAAAATCTGCTGAAGAAGATGAAATTGTAAATTTGTTAATTGATAAATTAGTCAAGTCTAATTTATTTAGAGACCCTGAGCACTCGGGGGTGAATAGTTTCTATATTAAAAATGTTATTAAATTAATGAAAGAAAGGGTTTACACAATAAACGATTTTATTGAATTTGGAAAATACTTTTTTTCAGACCCTGAAAATTATGATGAAAAAGGTATTGCCAAATACTGGAATCCTGAAATAAAACCAATATTTGAAATTTTTTTAAAAGAACTTAATTCAATAAAAGATTGGAATTCTGCAAATATTGAAGAAGTAACCAGAAATTTTGCAGAATTGAATAACATTAAAGCAGCGCAGTTAATTCATTTATTAAGATTAAGTGTTACAGGTATAACTGTAAGTCCGGGTATTTTTGAAGTTTTAGAGCTATTATGCAAAAAAACAGTACTTAATAGAACAAATAATTTTTTGGGCAAAAACTAAAATTTATATTGTTTTTTTGCTGGCATATAGTTACTTTTGAGCAAATAAATCATTAACATTTAAATAACAAACCTCTCCTCACAAATGGAGAATTATTGGAGGAATAACTACATGAAACATCTTAAACTTTTTTTATTAGCAGTTGCTTTTTTGTTTTCTGCTAATACTTTTTCACAATGGACATACTGTCCCGGTTCAATTAACATGACCGGACTTGGTCTATATCCTATGATTTCTGTTTTTGATGCAAATACAGCATGGGTTTGCGGCGGCACCGGCGGAGCGCCAAGAGTTTACAGAACAACCAACGGCGGTGCAAACTTTGTAAACGTTACAGGTACATTAACAGGTCCTGAATTCTATGCTATCTGGGCTGTTGATGCTAACACCTGTTTAGTTGGTGATGGCGGCGTAGTAGGCGGAGCAGGTGGAAATGCAAAGATCTGGAGAACATCTGATGCGGGTGTTACATGGACAACTGTTTTAACAACAGGCGGTACAGTTGGTTTCTTTAATGGTATTGCAGGAATGAACAACAATCGTAACTTTGCATATACACAGAGCGATGCACCAACTGGCAGCGCTCAGCTATGGGGAACAACAACTAATGGCGGTGTTACATGGACAACCGGCACAACAACTATTGGTGGTACTACCGGAGCTGCAGGTTCGGTTTGGGTTTCAAGCCCAACAATATTTGGTCATGGAATCTCGGGTTTTGCCAGAGTTTCATTTTCGTTAAATGGCGGTTCATCTTTTACTCAGGGTACACTTTCAGTTGCAGGTAATTTCACTTCCGGGTATTGCGCTAACGATAACGGTTCAATTATGTTAGGTATAACAAGCACTTCAATGCCAAGTATCAGCCGTTCAATTAATAGTGGTGCTACATGGACAACAGTTGCTACAGGTGCAGGATTAACAGGTTTAGGTGTTTGCAAGTGGATACAGGGCACAAATGCTGCTTATTTATCAGCTGCAACAGGCACTAACGGAATCAGGAGAAGTGTTGATGGCGGAGCTACATGGACGGGATTAACAACTGCTGCAATCACAGGTTTTAATGATATGGCATACACATTTATTGGCGGTGTAGTTTACGGTTATGCAGTTGCTGGTGATGGAAGTGTTATTAAACTTGTTGATAATACTTTAACAGGTATCGATCCAACTAACACAAATACACCAACACAGTTTACATTACAGCAGAACTATCCTAATCCGTTCAATCCGGCTACAGTTATTAAGTTCTCAGTTCCAACTAACAGCAAAGTAACATTAAAGATATATAACAGCGTTGGCGCTGAATTAATGACAGTTACAGATAATAATTATGCTGCAGGTAACTACATTGAAAACGTTAACATGGAAGGCTTCTCAACAGGAGTTTACTTCTATACTTTAACAGCAGGTAACTTTAAAGAAACAAAGAAAATGATGTTGATAAAATAAAGACGTGAAACGTGAAACGTGAAATGTGAAATGTGAAATGTGTGATGATAAATATTATAGGATAAATCAAAGATATGTTGAACGAAGTGAAATCTGGTTTTTCAGATTAGTAAAATAATAATTTGAACTTTTTTTCCTTTTGAGAGGAAAGGATTTAAATTAAATTGTAAAGATATTCAACCCCCGTTCTGATCAATCAGAACGGGGTTTTTTATTTTAGAATTACTTACTCAAGTTGACCGTTTACTTTCTGAAAAACCAGATTTTCAATTTATGAATTAACCCTGACATTTATGTCAGGGGTTTAGAAATACCATAGATCCATTGCTTTAGCCCTGTAATATCATTGCTAAATCCAGAAAGTAATAAAGTTACTTATTACTGAGTTGAAACTTATAGCTACTGTAAAAATGTGAGACCTTTAGGCAAGACTTTGTTAGAATAACGGTCAACTTGAGTTACTTAATAATTTGTTAAATTTGAGGATAATGAATATTCGTGCCACGAATATTTACATCTAAAATATTCAATGGAAGTATAAACTTCAATATACATTCTTAAAAATATATCTAGTTTCGTGGAACGAATATCTTTATTTTTTAAAATCAAAAACCAAACCCCCGAAACTGATTTAAGCAGTATATTAAGTTTCGTTCAATTTAAATTTTATGAACATTGAAGTTAAGTTTCCCCCCTTTTAAAAAGCAAAGGGGGGATTTTCAAAATTGATGAATATAAACATATCTAATTTCGTGGAACAAATAAAAGTGGAGATTTCATAGAAGATAATCGCCTGACTTGTTTTCTTTGACTCGTTTTTGAGTTCAGTTTACACCAAAATAGTAAATATAGTAAATACAATTAATTTGCAAATTTACGAAATATTTTAAATTTAACTAAATTCGATTGGTGGCACGAGTAATCCCGAGTTCTCGGGACACCTGCAACATTTTCCCTCAATTTTCCGTCCTAATTACATTAATTGTTAATTCATAATTGTTTAATTATATTTACAGGTCATTTAATTAAATACACGACATGAATCCAATTATTCATTTATTTTTAGCAGGCTTTTTTTCTGTTGTACCAATGCTGATGTATCTGGTCATCATCTGGTGGATGGATAGATTTGAACGCGAACCATTCTGGCTTGTGAGCATGAATTTTTTCTGGGGGGCAACAGGTGCTGTTGTTTTCGGAATAATTGGAAGCATGATAATGGGTATTGGGGTAAGTGAATTTATTTTCCAGTTTGCAAATGACTCTGATGCCGGAACATTGAATAATCTTGCAGGAGCAGTTATTGTTGCCCCTGTTGTAGAGGAATCAACAAAAGGTATATTTTTACTTATGATGGCATTTAGCCGCCATTTTGATGGTCCCGTGGATGGCGCTGTTTATGGCGGGGCTGTTGGACTGGGTTTTGGTATGACAGAAAACTTTTTATATTTCTTGAGCTTCCCACAGGATTATGTTGGATTGATAATGCTCGTAATAATAAGGACTCTGTTTTCGGCAGTATTGCACTGCTGCGCAACTGCTGTTTTTGGAGCAGCTATCGGTTTTGCCAAATTTAAAGGTATTTTTGCAAAACTTACTATTATACCTATTGGACTGGCTATTGCAATGTTCATGCATTTTATGTGGAATCTTACTGTAAGTTTTAATTCAACCGCTTTGATAGGATTCTTATTTATGATAATATCAGTTATAATTATCTTTACAGTATTTCAGTTTGGCGTTTACAATGAAGGAAAGATTATTCATAAAGAATTAACAGATGAAGCCAATACAACAGGTTATATTCTAAAAGAACATTTGGCATACCTTCCATTTACATCCAAAAGATATAAAAAAGGCTGGCTTGCAGCACATATTAACCAGAAAGAATATGTAAAAGCTGCGGTAAAACTTGCCATAAGGAAAAATCAGGTTAAAAATATGAAATCCTCCGGGCAGACATTCTATGTAAGAGAAATTGAAACATTAAGAACTAAAATATATACTATCATATTTTATAACCAGCAAAAAAGTCAGTAAAAAGTTTACTTTTCTCGGAAACGCTGTTTCGCGCAAAACGGAGCTTTGCTGAAAAGTAGCTGCTAAACTGGAGTTTAGCAGCGAGGGAGCATGAAGAGTTTTGTCGCGATAATTATACTTTTGGATTATCAAATGTCTATATATATCACATACGTAACATGAGTTAATAATTAATCGTTTCTCCGAAGGAGTCCTTTGGACAAAGCCAGTCCTTTAAAATTGGATTGGCTTTTTAATTTCAACAAATGACCATTTCAATAATAATAGCAAACTGGAACACAGTTGTACTTATAAAACAGTGTATTGAGTCTATTTTTAATACAACTCAGTTTACTTTGCTTGATTACGAAGTAATAGTTATAGATAATGCCTCAACTGATGGCAGTATTGAATACCTGCAAACTCAATCAGACAAAATTATTCTGATTAAAAATAATGAAAACATGGGATATGCCAAAGCATGTAATCAGGGAATGAAGATAGCCAAAGGGAAATATATACTTCTGCTAGGAAGTGATACTATAATGAAACCAAATACATTACAAGAAAGTGTAATGTTCCTTGATAATAATAACGATACAGGAGCAGTTGCATGCAAGCTTTTTAATCCTGATGGCAGCGTACAAAACAGCTTGAAAAAATTTCCGCAGCTAAAAAATGCATTTTACACATATCTTTCATGGGATAAAATGAACCGTGAATATGATATGTCTGATTTTGATTACAATAGTTCCTGTGAAGTTGAGCAGGCAGCAGCTACATTTCTTATGATTAGAAAAGAGATACTTGAAAGAATAAATTATTTTGATGAATCATACAGGATTTTATATAATGATGTGGATCTTTGCAGTAAAATATGGAATGCAGGATATAAAATATATTTTCTTCATACAGTTTCAATTATTCATTACGGCAGCCATTCTACTAAAAATGCAGATTTTGCCCTAAGAAAGATTATGTACAGCGATATTTACAGGTATTATTGCAGAAATTTTGGCTTTAAGGCTAAGTTTTTATACCCTATTTTAGCATTCAGATTGATAATAGTATCAACAATAAAAGCTTAGAATGTCGTTAAGAGATAAGGTAATAAAAAATACTTTTTACCATTTTATTGCTCAGGCATTTGGTTTTATTTCACCATTTATATTAACGCCTCTTATTATTTCATATATTGGACAAACTCAATTTGGTATTTATGCAATTGTAATGGGATTTATCGGTACATTTGGACTCTTGGATTTCAGTATTTCAGCATCCTTTATTAAATTTATTTCTGAGCATTACAACAAGAATCAGTTTGATGAGCTGAACAAAACAATTAATACAGGTTTATTTTTCTATATAGCATTTACTCTGATAATTTGTTCAATTGTTCTCATATTCTCGGATCCGATTTTAAATTTAATAAATATTCCTCCGGATCTTTTTGACTTAGCTAAATTTTCATTATACATAAGTCTCCTGATATTCTTTTTAGCTACTTCAAGCACAATTTTTGTTTCAATACTCATTAGTGTACAAAAAATGTATAAAAACAGCATTGCCGGATTAATAATAAATGTTATTAACTTCATCGTAACATATATATTATTAGTTTCAGGCTATGGGCTTCTAGGTATTTTATTTACTCAGCT
Source organism: uncultured Ignavibacteria bacterium (assembly GCA_947084945.1). Classification (GTDB taxonomy): domain Bacteria; phylum Bacteroidota; class Ignavibacteria; order Tepidaquicellales; family OLB5; genus OLB5. Next base: position 270,084 of record CAMTUP010000009.1, read on the forward strand.
TGTGGCAGTTGTAATTAGTGTTTTCTTCAATATTTTCCTTTCGTTAAGAGAAGTACCACAAATCAGGATAAATTTTTCATTCATTAATATGATCTCATTCAAAAAAATGGGAGTATTTGGACTGCAAATGCAGGTTTCAAGATTTTCTTCATTTTTATCTGAAAAGTATGACGAATTTTTGCTTGGATCTTTTACAAATCTAGGAAACGTAACATATTTCAACCTTGCAAACCGAGTATCCAGACTTGGTAAATTCTTCCCTCTTCAATTGTTCCAGCAAGTTGCACCCGTTGCTGCTGAATTACAGGCAAATAATTCACAATCAAAGCTTAATGAATTATTCTTTGAAGCTACAAAATATTTAACGGTATTTTCTGCTCCTATTTTTCTGTATATTTTTGTTTTTGCTGACCTAATAATTACAACATGGGTAGGTCCTGGTTATGAAATAACCGTATATCTTTTAAGGATATTAGCCGCAGGTCAATTGATAAATTTACTAATTTCTGCTCCGGGAAATTCTATTATTCCTAATATTGGCATCCCTAAATATTTGATGTTTGAAGGTATAATAAGCCTTGCAATAAACCTTGTACTTAGTTTTATTTTAATAAAATATTACGGAATAGTCGGTGCCGCAATTGGCTCGACAATATCAACTATTATTGCGTCATCTTACATTTACATTACATCTGCAAATTATTTCAAGGAGAATCCACTTGTGTTTTTCTTCAGTAGCTATTTTAAACCTATTGTGATCTCTGTTTCGGTATGCGCTGTTATGTATGGTACATATTATTTAGTTATTCCATTGCTGCATTTATCAAATGGAAGAATTACGGGAATAATAATTCTAATAGTTTCATCCTCAGTTTATTCATTACTTTATATTGTAATTCTTTGGAAAACCAAATATCTGAACGCGAGAGATAAAGATAACCTCGAAAAACTTATTAAATTAATTAACCCGTTCAATAAAACGATTGCATAATGAAAATAAATTGCTGATATCAATAATAATAGTAAATCACAATACAGGCATAATATTGAAGGAATGTATTGAGTCAGTATTTAAAATTGAAAATGCTTCCGGTTTTGAAATTATTATTATTGATAATTTTTCAATTGATAATTCCCGGGAAGTTATTAATTCACTAACAACTAAATATCAAAACATACAATCAATTTTTACAGATTCATTGATAAGTTTTTCAGCAGCGAATAATTTGGGAATCAATATATCAAAATGTGAATTCGTTTTGATAATGAATCCTGATATTATTTTTTCTGAACCGGTTTTGGCAAAATTAGTTGAACAATTTAAGCAAGATCCATCAATCGGCGCAATATCCCCTGCTTTGATTGGTACTGATGGTAATTTTCAGAGAAATTATTTTCAGAGGTATCCGACAATCAGGCAATTTGTATTTTATCATTCAATATTAGCAAAGCTATTCAATAGATCTGCAAAGAGAATGAATAAATATCTCGAAAATCAGGATATAGATATAAATACAGGAAATAGATATTTTACTGAACAGATACCATGTGCTTTTTTCTTAACAACAAGAAAACTACTTGATGAAATAGGATTAATGGATGAGGGGTTCAGGTTATTTTTTGAAGATGTGGATCTTAGCTACAGAGTAGCAAAACATCACAAACTGGCTGTTGATACCGCTAGAAAGGTTACTCATCTGGGAGGCTCAAGCTTTAAATCAAAAGATAATTGGTGGCTTCATGGAAGATATATTGCAAGTATGGTTTACTTTTTCAAAAAGCATTATAGCGGTTCAAGAACAACTTTCTTGAAATTATTTATATATTTAAATTCATATCTGATATTATTATTTGAAATTCTTAAAAAAATTGTTGGCAGAAGCGATACTTACAGAATAAAAAAACACAAATATCTGTTAAGACTTATAAGTAATTCAAAAGATTAATAAACTGATAAGTATCGATTATAAATTTATAATAGACGGTAAATGACTAGAAATAAGTTTAGCATAAATACTATTCATCTTATATTAATTTACTTTTTGGTATTTGGCATATTGTATCTATTTATAACACCTCCATTTGAATCACCGGATGAATTTCTACATTTAGATTATATAAATTATATCTCAAAACATAAAAGTCTTCCAAATCAATATGAAGGTTTTAAAGATCCGTTAATTTTTGTTGGACAAGGTCATCAGCATCCGTTATATTATGTTATTATGGCAATTCCGGTTCACTTGTTTACAACTGATGGGAAAATCAATTATGAGCATCCATCAACGATAGATAAAAACTGGAAAGGCGGGACACCAGATAAAAATACATATGCTGTAGTATTTCCAAACAGAGAAAAAGAAATATTATTTTATATTATTAGGTTATTTTCATTATTCTTTTCATTGATATATATATATTTTATTTACCGAATATCCTCTTTATTTTTCACTGAAAGTTCATCTCGTCTATTTGCTGTATTTATAGCTGCATCTATTCCTCAATTCCAGTTCATATCTTCGGTAATCAATAACGATTCAATGTCAAATATGTTCGCAACAGCCGGAATATTTTATTTATTAAAAATAATTGATTCTCCCAAAGAACTAAAACAGTATATAATTGCTGCTATATTCATTAGTCTTGGGATATTAACCAAAAAAACCGTTATGTTTATCTTGCCTTGCGCAGTTATATTAATATTATATATCATATTAAAAAATAAGGATGTAAATTTAAAGAGCAACATATTTAAAAATTCTATTTTATTTATTTTTATCATATTAGTTCTTACATCATTTATTTTTATCAGAAATTATATTGAGTATGGAGAATTTTTAGCAGGGAATATGGAAAAAACTACCATGTTACAATTTGTTGAAATAAAATCAATATTTTCATACTATTTCATTCAACCATTTACACAAGGTATGTTGAATTCATTTATAGGTGTATTTGGATGGATGAATATACCAGTACCCAAATTTATTGGAGTATCTTACTCGTTATTTTTTATTACTGGATTCTCAGCATCTCTGTATCTATTATTTAAACTCATAAATTACAGATTCTTATTTTTATTTTTACTTTTTACAGTGTGCCTTGGTGGTATTGTTTACTTTAACCTTACATTCACTCAGTACCAAGGCAGGTATATGTTTCCCGTATTATCAGCAATTTCCATAATTTCGGTTTATGGTAATAATTTCTTGTTAGATAAATTTAAGAATGTTAGTATTAAAAAATATATTTTAATATTAATAGTTTTTATAATATGTATATATGATATTATAAGTATTTTAACTCTATATTTGTATTACAATAATTAATTTATAACATTTCAATTTTAAGTATTTAAAATAAAAAAACATAAATACTTGCTGAGCATTTTAAAAGGATATAATTGATAAGTATAGTAATACCAAATTATAACGGACTGGAACACTTAAAGACTTGTTATGAGTCTTTGAAGAAACAATCTATGCAGGAATTTACTGTAATACTTGCTGATAACGGTTCTGTGGATGACTCTGTAATATATACAAAAGAACAATTCCCAAATTCAGTAACTATTAAAATAGGTTATAATTCCGGTTTTGCAAAAGCTGTTAATGAAGGTATTAAATATTCAATAAATAATTTAAACAATGATCTCATATTTTTACTTAATAATGATATTGAATTGAAACCAGATTTTCTTGAAATAGCTATAGAATCCTTCAAATATGAGCCACAAGCATCAATTTTAGCCGTAAAAATGCTTAATTATTTTAACAGGGATATGATTGATGATTGCGGAGATTTTATCAAATCAGGAGGCGGTTCACCTCTTGCAAGGGGACATGGTGAGAAGGATGTAGGACAATATGATAAAATAGAATTCATATTTGGTGCATGTGCCGGTGCAGCAATATACAAAAAAGAATTGTTTGAGAACATTGGATACTTTGATGAATCATTCTTTGCGTATTATGAAGATATCGATTTCAGTTTTCGTGCACAACTTGCCGGGTATAAATGCCTCTATCAGCCTCTAGCGGTATGCTATCATAAAAGAGGCGGAACAAGTTCAGTTGCAACACATGGCTTTCAGACTGAAATGTGCGAAAGGAATCTGGTACTTATGAGAATTAAGAACTATCCCATTTCAACATATATTCTTTACCAGCCATTGTTTTTTATTGCAAGAATAAAAAGATATTATTCTTTTATCAGGTTTCATTCCTTTACAATTTTTTGGCGTGCTTTAAGAGGTTACCTCAGAGGAATGGCTTTATTAATAACCAAACTGCCTGAAAGATTTAAAATACAAAAGAATAAAAAAGTGTCATCATCATATATAACCGGTTTATTTAAAAAATGAAAGAACCAGTATCAATAATTATTCTGAATTATAACGGTAAACAATTCCTTAATAATTGTTTAAGTTCTGTATTGGCTCAATCATATAATAATTTTGAAATTATTTTATTTGATAATAATTCAACAGATGGCAGTATTGAATTTGTAAAAAGTGCATTCAGCGACTCAAGGATTAATATAATTAAATCTGAAACAAATTTAGGATTTGCAGGAGGAAACAATGAAGCGTTGAAATATTGCAATAATGATCTTATCGTACTGCTTAATAATGATACTGTCGTAAAGGATTCCTGGCTTACTAATCTTGTTTCTGCAATGGATACGCCAAAGACCATTGCATCATCTTTTGTGAAAACAGCAGGTATCGCTGATAAATATTACGATACAAATGGCTCTGTATCATATCTTATGTATAACATCATGAATGTTTTCCCCAAAATTGAAGATGAGTTCTACCCAAGTGGCTGTTCTTTAATTTTCAGAAAAAGTGAAATAGGCGTTCCTTTTGATAAGGATTACTTCTTTTATGGTGAAGATGTTTATCTTGGCTTAAAAGCACGGTTTATGGGAATGAAGATTAAATTCATCAAGGATTCAGTTGTTCATCATATTGGAGGCGGGTCATCTACAGGTAACTCTTTCAAAACATTCTGTATGGAGCGCAACAAGTTTCTTAATCTTTATTCATTTTTTAGCATTTGGTTTATTATCAGATTGTTACCTTATATAACATTAAATCATACAGCAAAATTAATATATTCATTATTTTCAAAGAAATATTCAATTATTGGATTAATTAAAGCTTATATTTGGTTTTACTTTCATATTCCATTAATTTTAAAGAAGCGTAAAGAACTTTCAGTAATAAAAATAGTTGATGAAAAAGAAATAATTAAATATATCTCATGCAAAGTATTGAATGATGGCACTATGTTTGCTTCAATTATCAATAATATTTCCTATTATTATTCCAGATTGATGGGGATAAAGCCAATTGAATATTACCTCAGGAATAAACTTACGATATAATAAATATTCCTGCTTATCACTTACTACAATCAATTTTAATGCTTATTTTTGTACTTTAAGGATATAATAATGGAAAAAATAAAGGTTTTACAGCTAATTGATGGTGGTTTTTTAGGCGGCGGACAGACGAATGTACTTTCTATAACCAAAAATCTTGATAAAAATAAATTCTCTGTATCGGCAGCAGCCGATGGTGGAGGTAAGTTTGAAGATGAAGTAACCAAAAATAATGTTCCTTTTCATTCCATTGAACTTCCCAAACTTCTTAGGACAAAATATCTTAAAAATCTTGAGTCATTACACGAACAGGAAAAATTTGATATTATTCATTCTCATGGCGGGGTTGCCGGGTTTTATGGGAGGATATTAAAAAAACATCACCCTGAAGTTAAATCTGTTCATACCATACATGGGATACATTATATAAACAGTAGTAATTTGATCCGCAGAAATATTTCAAGAACTATTGAGCAATACCTTGTCCAATTTACCGATAAAACAATTTGCGTATCACAAAATGATTTTTTAGTTGCTGTAAAGAATAAAATTGCAGATTTATACAGAACTGATATAATTCCAAATGGAATAAATATCTCAAAATTCGCAAATCTGAAAAAAGACAACAAATTACTTGATGAAATTGGATTTAATAAACATAATTTTATAATAGGTAGTGTTTCTCGATTTGATGAACAGAAAAATCAGAAATTAATTCTACAAGCAGCATATTTTCTTGTAAGGAAATATCCTCAAATGAGATTTGTTTTTGTTGGAAGTGGCAGCTATTTACAACAAATGAAAAATCTTGCAAGGGATTCTAATATTGAAGAATATATTTATTTTGCGGGCGAACAGGAAAATCTTGAGAAGTACTATTCCATTTTTGATATCTTTGTTTTCCCAACATTATGGGAAGGAATGCCTTATGTACTGCTTGAAGCAATGGCAGCCAAACTTCCTATTATATGCAGCAGAATTCCAAACCTGCTTGAAGTTATAAAGCCTGATTATTCTGCCTTAGTTATTAACCCTACTGATATGGATGACCTGTTCAGGAAAGTATCAGCTTTGTACAAAAGTAAAGATTTAAGGGATGAACTGGCTCAAAATGCAATGATCGAATCAACGCAATATGATGAAACTGAAATTATTCCCAAAATAGAAAAGGTATATAACGGGGTATTAAACAATTGAAAAGAATTGGAATATTTGGTGGAACATTTGACCCGATACATACAGGTCATTTAATTATGGCTGAAAATGTATTGGAACAAATACATTTGGATACCATACTTTTTATTCCATCAGGTAAACCTCCTATAAAAGATACAGCTAATATTACAGATGCAAAACATAGACTTAATATGGTAAACCTTGCTATTGAAAGTAATCCATCATTCAGTGTTTCAGATATTGAAATTTCACAAAATTCTGATGAGCCATCTTATACTGTAGATACTTTAATGAAGCTAAGGAAGCAATATTCTGCCCAACAGGTGAAATTTTATTTGATTATCGGTATGGACCAGCTTATTGATCTTCATAAATGGAAAGACCCGGGTAAATTATTCCTGCTATCAGAAGTGATAATAATAAACCGTCCCGGATTCTTAATTCAGCATGTAGAAAATGAATTCAGCAGGCAGGGGATATTTGTACCTGTTCCTAATATTGATATATCTTCAACTGATATCAGGTTCAGAATACAGGAAAACAGATCAATAAAATATCTTGTTCCTGAAAAAGTGAAAAAATACATAGTAGAAAATAAATTATATAAATAATCAGCACTTTATATATGCAAAAGAATAACGGAATAGTTGTAATGAAGTTCGGAGGGACTTCAGTTCAGGATAGCGATTCAATTACAAATGTAATTAATATTATAAAAAATAACCCTTTTAAAAAAGTTGTGGTTGTATCTGCAATTTCTAAAGCAACTACTGCTTTGGAAAATATTGCCCGTTTAGCTGCTGAAAAAAATGTTCAGAAGGCAGAAAAATTACTTGAAGAAATAATAAACCGTCACCATGTTATAATTGATACACTTGTTTCAGATGGTGCGCTTAAATCGAAAGCAGCAGAAATAATAATAGGTTACCAGTTACAGATAACAGAGTTGATAAAAGGACTTTCGATAATAAATGAACTTTCACTTAGAATACTTGATGCTTTCAGGGTCTTTGGGGAACTAATGTCCTCAAACGTTATCTTTCATGCCATGGTAAATGCTGGTATGGATGTAGAACTTATTGACTCACGTGAAATAATAAAAACCAACAATGATTTTTCGCGGGCATACCCTAATTTTGAAGTATCACAGATTAATTCAAATAAAATTGTAAAACCATTGCTTACTAAAGGTAAAATAGTTCTTGCCCAAGGATTTATGGGTTCTACTGAAGACGGGATATCAACAACAATGGGAAGAGAAAGCTCAGATTTTTCTGCTGCAATTTACGGCTCACTTGTTGATGCAGATGAAATACAGATATGGACTGATGTTGATGGTGTTTTATCCTGTGACCCCAATATTATCAATAATCCTTTGAAATTGACTGAAATTTCATTTAAGGAAATGGAAGAATTATCTAATTTTGGAGCTAAAGTTCTTCATAAAAACTCAGTTAAACCTGCTTTAAAGAAAAATATTCCAATAAAGATCCTTAATTCCAAAAATACTTCTTCTACCGGAACATTAGTAAGCTCGAAATTAAGCTACCCCGAGCATATTAAATCAATAACGTATAAGAAAAATATTATTGTTTTAAGAGTGAAGCCAAAGGAATCATTGAACCAGTTCATATTCTGGGAAATGATGCTGAATATCTTATCAAGACATAAACCTCAAATTGACATCTTAATTTCCTCCAACAATGCGCTCATTATTGTAATAGCGGAAAGTGCTTATACAAAAATTCATTACGAAGAGCTAAAAAATGAATTCGATGAAATATCTGATTGCGAAATTGTTAAAGATAAAGTATTAATAACACTTGTTGGTTCAAATTTAAGTTCAATAAAAAACTTTGAGCAAAGCATATTTATCTGTAATCCCGGAATTAAAGCTGAATCAATTATATATGGTTTTAATCCTCATAGCTTTTCATTGCTTATTAATAGTGTGGAGTGTGAAATTGTCTTAAAAAATTTACATAAACAATTCTTTGAAAATCACCCGGCAGATAGCGGTTTATTTGAAAAAATAGGAAATAAATCAGAAAAGAGTATAGCATAATGATAAATCTTGCATTAGTAGGTTATGGCAAAATGGGTAAAATGATTGAATCAATTGCCTCTAAAACTGATTTTTATATTACCGGAACATTTGATGTCATAAATCCGGTAAAAGAGCACCTAAAAGAAAAGACAGAAGTAGCTATAGAATTTTCAACCCCGGCAAGCGTTATTGAAAATATAGAATATCTTTCTTCAAGGGGTATTGATATTGTATGCGGGACAACAGGATGGTATAATAAATCAGCAATAGTTAAAGAAATAATAAAAAAGAACGGTACAGGATTTATTTACGCAAGTAATTTTTCTGTTGGTGTCAATATTTTCTTTCAAATTATTAAATATGCTTCAACAATTATTGATAAATACAATCAATATGATATTAAATTAACTGAAACACACCACACCCAGAAGCTTGATAAACCCAGTGGTACGGCTATCAGAACCGCTGAGTATATACTAGAAAATATCAATCGCAAAGATAAATTTGTTAATGATGCCATTTCAGTTTTAAGCAGTGAAGTTAATATTGTATCAAAAAGAATAGAAAATGTTGTAGGTATGCATGAAGTAGAATTTTCGAGTGATTCTGATTCAATTTCATTGATTCACAATGCAAATTCAAGACAGGGATTTGCTGAAGGAGCTTTACTTGCTGCAAAATTCATTAAAGGAAAAAAAGGATTTTTTAAATTTGAAGATATTTTTAACAATTTATCTATATAAAAATGGAAGATAATAATAATCAAATTCAGCAAATACAGGAAGAAACTGAACAGCAGCAGGAAAACATATCTCTTGGCGATGCACTGGCGGGTGTATTTTCAGAGCCAGGAAAAACATTTTTAGCTGTTAAGAATTCCACAAAGAAAAATTATTGGATACTGCCTCTTGTTATAGTAATTGCTATTAGTGTTATTGCAAGTATCCTGGTTTTAAGAGATGAAGAGCTTGCATCAGGCGTAAAAGAGAAGCAGATAAAAGCTATGCATGAACAATTGGATAAAGCTGTTAAAGAAGGCACTATTACCAGGGAGCAAGCTGACCAGCAAATTGAGCAGTCACAAAAATTTATGACAGGTTCAATGATGATGATTTTCGGGCTGGTGTTTTCAGTATTTGGAGTACTTTTCTTCTTCTTTTTTAAAGCTCTGGTCTATTGGGGAGGTCTGAAAATATTTAAAGGAACAGTCGTCGGGTTTATAGATATCATGAATGTATTAGGTCTTTCCGCTATTATCACAGCTATTCAGCTAGTTGTTGATACTTTCCTTGCGGTAATGATGGGAAAATTAATGGTAAATATAGGTCCTGTTTTGCTGTTCAGTGAAGATGCTGTTGGTGCAAAGTTTTATATACTTCTGGCTCACTTTGATTCAATTAATATATGGTACATGATTGTAGTTGGTATAGGGCTCGCAAAATTTTCCAATCTTAAAAGCTCGGTAACTATATCATTTGTATTCGGACTTTGGCTAATTTGGGTGTTATTAACATCGTTTGGACCCTTTGGAATGTTTGTGGGCAGATAAATTTTAAAGCCAAAAAACTAAATCTGTAAAGTAGTTTCAGTTTACTGTTCGTTTTTTATTTATTGGATATTTTTAATAAAGGATTTATTATCTTATCAAAGTAGATTTGTATTAAAATGTAATAGTACAAGGGAATAAATAGGTGCTAAATAACTGTATTTTACAGTGTTTGTAGTTTATTGCTTACTTATTTATTCTGCTTTTTTAGTACTCTTATATTTCTTTCTGGTTTGAACTTTCTGTAATTGTCTATTGATAACTGCATCTGCTATCAAAAATGCAATTTCATCTTTTGAAGGGTTATTAAATAAATCATCAGTTTTTTTCTGACTAACATCAATCCTGTATAATATATATAACAACTTTTCAATATTATTATCAAGTAATTCTCTTATCCTTTTTGATAGGATTAAATGCAGATCTTCAAGTGATATTACTTCCCGATTCTGTAATTCAAAATTAGCAGAAACTATATCAAATACTTCCTGTGGTTCACTTAGCATAAATTATTATCATTGTATTTTTATTGCTTCAAAAACTGCAACTTCACCATTAATTATTTCATACTTTATTTCTATCGGGTTACAGCATACTTCACAATCTTCAACATAGGTTTGTACAGTTACCGAGGTATCTAATATAAATGATATCTCTTTCCAGCAATATGGACAAATAAGTAAATATTCCATTAAATATTATTTACAGTTTCAAGTTCGCATTTATGTACATTCCAGATATAGTTATTATTTTTTAATAATTTTCTGACACTATTGATATGTTCTATAAGTTCATTTCTGCTTGCATTTTTAACTAGTTCACCAATATAACCAAATAATGAGTAATCCATGGCACAAGAATTATTCTCCTGCCGTTTACCGACAGTACATTTTGAACACTCCCAGTTAACAAGTTTGCATAATGGGACACATAGTAATAATTCATCAAAACCATCAGGCCAGTCAGTAGCAAGCCATGCATCATAATTTCTCCCCCTGGATGATATCTCAATTAATGCATCCCAGCTATCATCATCAGCAACTATTTCCTCAAGGGCATCAAGCTGCTGAATCGTCAGTTCAATTGCTGCTTCTCCAGTTGAACCTTTATTTACCCATAACTGGTAAATATTATTATAATTGAGCAGTTTATGCAGCATAAAGTTTATATAATTTTATATTGATACTTTTCCAAATGATTAAAGCTGAAATTATTAATGTATCGGCTATCAAAAATGTGAGAATGATATATATTTTTTACTTCATAATTAAAAACAGTATTTGATATATTAAATAAGTGGTATGATAAGTTGTTCATTAGATTGGCTAACAGAAATCGCAATGAAAGTATAGCCAAGGAAGGAATCGATATTAGTTTAATCAAAAACGTATGATATTTTTTTCATTCCTTCAGGAAGGAGGTTAGCTTTGTTATAAGCGATAGAAACAAACCTTTAAATAATCAATAATCTGAAAATGTTCATTTGTCTCCTGCTTAAACAGGAAAGAAATATTTTTATTTACTGTAACTTGAACTAATTGAGACTTGCATCGTCAAAATTTTCAAGCCATTGGTCAATTACACCCATAAATGAATTCAAACAGCCATCTTCAAACGGAGAAATTAAATTTGCAGTTTTAACCAGACCAAGAAATGACTGACTTCCGCCTGCTTTGCAAAGTCTTAAGTAATCTTTCAAAGCCTGCTCTCTGTTATCAATAGATTTCTTCCAGAACTGGAATGCGCATATCTGAGCAAGACAGTAATCAATGTAATAGAACGGGCTCATATAAATATGTCTTTGCTGCTGCCACCTGCCGCCTTTTTCAAGGAATTCATTATTATCGTAATCAATAAATGGAAGGTATTTTTTTTCAATATTAAGCCACTCCTGTTTTCTTTCCAGCGGAGTTGCATCAGGGTTTTCATAAATCCAGTGCTGGAACTCGTCAACAGAAACTCCATACGGAATAAATAAAACCGATCCTTTTAAATGCGAGTATTTAAACTTTTCTGTCTGATCTTTAAAGAAGCAGTTCATCCATGGCCATGTTAAAAATTCCATACTCATTGAGTGTATTTCGCACGCTTCTGATGTAGGGAAGAAATACTCGGGTATTTCAAAATTCCTGCTTGAATAAGCCTGGAAAGCATGACCTGCCTCATGTGTCAAAACTTCAATATCACCCATAGTTCCATTGAAATTAGAAAAAATAAAAGGTGCTTTATACTTTTCTATAAAGGTACAGTATCCACCTGTATCTTTCCCTTTTTTATTAACAAGATCCATCATCTCATTATCAAGCATAAAGTTAAAGAACTCGTTAGTCTCAGGTGAAAGCTCAGAATACATATTCTTTGCACAGCTTACTATCCAATCAGGTGTACCATGCGGTTTTGCATTACCTGATTTATAATCGATAGGCTGGTCATAATATTTAAATGAATCAAGCTCAAGCCGTAACTGCTGCTTATGCTTCAATTTTATTGCAATTGGAACTATTGTTTCCAAAACCTGGTCTCTGAATATTTTAACCATATCTGCGTTATAATCTGTTCTGCCCATCCTGTCATAACCCATTTGTACAAAATTCTTATAGCCAAGTTTTTTAGCTATTCTTGTTCTGATTTTCACAAGTTCATCAAAGAGCCTGTCAAATTCATCTTCATTATCAGCAAAGAATTTCCATTTTGCTTCGTTTGCTGATTTTCTTATATCCCTGTCGGTTGATTCCATGTAAGGAATAAGACCCTGTAAATTCTTTTCTTCACCATCAAAGAATATTTTAGCAGAAGCCAATATCTTTGTATAATCAGTTCTTAATTCATTTTCTTTTTTAAGATCTTCTAGTATTTCAGGAGAAAATGTTCTTAAAGCAACATCAGCAACATCAAAAAGCTGTTTGCCCCATTTATTTTCAAGTTGTGAGCGGAATTTAGAGTTAACAATTGAAGTATAGTATTTATGAATAAGTCCTTCAAAAATTGGTGAATTTGCATCATAAAATTCCTGTTCTGATTCAAACTCTTTATCATTAGTATCAATTGAATATTTTATATAGGCAATGGTTCCAAGAGTCTGAAACTCCATCCTTAGATCATTTATATTTCTTATCAAAGCATCCTGTTCATCAAAGCTCTCAGCTTTTTCAAAAAGATTTATCAGGTGTTCAAATTTTTCCTGAAGTTCTGCAACATTTGGTCGATTATATTCTATTTCACTGAATTTCATTTTTTGATTAGATTTTAATAATTAATAATAATAATAATAATCTTGCAATTTAATAAAGTTAAAACTTAAATTATACATAAAAGTTAAGCTTTTCCGCCTGACTGCCTTTTTTGTGCAGAAAGAACTGTTTTTCTTAACCTGATATTTTTAGGAGTAACTTCAACAACTTCGTCATCATTTATAAACTCAATTGCCTTTTCAAGCGTCATTGGTGAAACCGGCGTCAGAATAATACTTTCATCTTTACTTGAAGCTCTCATATTTGAAAGTTTTTTAGGCTTGCACGCATTTACATTCAGGTCATTATCCCTATTATGTTCACCAACTATCATTCCCTCATAAACATTTTCACCGGGTTGACAAAACATAGTTCCCCTTGGCTCTAAATTGAAAAGTGCATATCCTGTTGTATCACCCTGTCGGTCAGAGATCATTGATCCTGTTGTCCTGATAGGAAAATCTCCTCTATGTTCTTCATAGCTTTCCAGATATGAATTCATAATACCAGTACCCTTTGTATCGGTTAAAAATTCATTTCTGTAACCTATAAGTCCGCGTGAAGGGATTGTGAATTCTATTCTTACTCTGCCAGTTCCATGATTAACAAGATTTACCATTCTGCCTTTTCTTTGCGAGAGTTTATCGGTAACAACACCAACATAATTCTCTACGCAATCAATGAATAAATGTTCTATTGGCTCTAGTTTTTTTCCGTCTCTTTCTTTATAAATAACATGCGGTCTGCCCACAGACATTTCATATCCTTCCCTGCGCAAAGTTTCTATCAAAATTACCATCTGGAATTCTCCTCTGCCTTTTACAATAACTGAATCAGTATTTTCAGTATCTTCAACCTTTAGTGCAACATTTCTAAGCGTCTCTTTTATCAACCGTTCTTTTAACTTAGCTGATTGTACATACTTTCCATCTTTACCCGCAAATGGAGAAGTATTAATTCCAAATACCATCGAAATTGTTGGTTCATCCACAACAATTCTTTTTAATGGTTTAGGATTATCTTTTGAACAAATAGTATCTCCAATGTGTACTTCATCAATACCCGAAAGAATTGCTATTTCACCCGGCTCGGCTGATTCAACTTCTTTTAGTTTCAAGCCTTCATAAACCTGCAGTTTTGTGATCTTAAGCGGCTTATGTCCACCATCTTCGCCTATGCGAACAAGTGAATCATTAATATGAGCATTTCCATTAGCAACCCTGCCTATAGCAAGCCTTCCAATGTAATCAGAATAATCAAGATCTGTTACTAATAACTGGAATGGTTCATTTTCGTCATATACCGGTCCGGGAATCACATCAATTATCTTATCAAATAAAGGGGCTAAGTCAGTACCTATTGCTTCAAGAGTATTCTGGGCAATTCCTTCTTTGCCAATTGCATAAAGTATAGGAAATTCTATCTGTTCTTCTGAAGCATCAAGATCAATGAACAGGTTATAAATTTCATCAAGTACTTCCTTTGCACGTGCATCTTTTCTATCAATTTTATTGATAAGTACAATAATCTTTTTATCCGATGATAATGCTTTTTTAAGCACAAATCTAGTTTGCGGCAGTGGTCCTTCTGATGCATCAACAAGAAGAATTGCACCATCAACCATCATCAAAGCTCGCTCAACTTCTCCACCAAAATCTGCGTGACCCGGTGTATCCAGAATATTTATTTTTACGCCATTCCATAATATAGAACAATTCTTAGCTGAAATAGTAATCCCCCGCTCACGCTCAAGATCCATATTATCCATTACTCTTTCTTCTATTTCCTGGTTATCCCTGAACATACCGCTTTGCCTGAACATATGGTCAACAAGTGTGGTTTTACCATGATCAACGTGTGCAATGATGGCTATATTGCGTATCTTATCATTTTGAACAAGTTTCTTCAATTATATTCCTATTCTGAGCTATTTTTGTGTGATTTTAGATCTAAACCGATGGGTTTTTGAAGTGAAATCTAATGATTAATTTGCAAATATACTTAAAATTCAAACAAATTAATAGTCAATTTTTTTCAAATTTTACGCCATTTCTAAAACTTTCATTGCTAATACGGAATTAAATACTACTTTGAATTTTATTTACATAATTGCTTATAATAAATTTAATGAAATTTGGAATTTATAAAACTATTAGGTGAAGTTGGCTTTACGACTCGATTAAGGCTTTTAACCGATAGATTTATACAGAATGGAGTTAGAACTATAGCTCTAACTGTAAAGTCCTATCTTTTAAATTCACTTCCTTTTCTCAATACTCCTTTTCTTCCCTTCACTTGTCAATTTCTTCCACTTCTTCTTTTCTTCTAACTGCGCTTTTTTATCCTGCTTGCGCTCAAAGAAGTTTACTTCACTCAAGAGTTTCTTGTAGCTTTTAAATCTTGCTTCGTCAAGCTCGCCCTTTTTTATTGCTTCCTTTACGGCACAGCCCGGCTCTGATTCATGTTTACAATCAGAAAATTTACATTCAACAATAAGCTTTTCGATATCTTCAAACAGTTCGCTTAAGCCCTCGGCACCTTCCCACATCTGAATTTCACGCATACCGGGAGTATCAATGATAAGTCCCCCGCCCGGAACTATGGTTAGCTCCCTATGTGTAGTTGTATGCCTGCCTTTATCTTTGTAAAGACCTATTTCACTAACTTCCATTTTCTCCCAGTTTAATAACCCGTTTATTAAGGTAGATTTTCCTACTCCGGATGAACCTATAACAGCAACGGTTTTATTACCTTCAAAGTATTGTAGTAATTCATCAAGCCCGGCTTTCTTTACTGCACTTACAATTTGCACATCAAATCCGGGGAATCGTTCCTGTACTATTACAAGACTTGCATAAATATCTTCACAAAGATCAGCCTTACTCAATAGTATCACTGGTTTTACATTGTTATCCCAGGCAAGTGCTACATAGCGCTCCATTCTTCTAAAATTTAAGTCCTGATTTAAAGAACTTATAATAAAAACTGTATCTACGTTAGCCGCAACGATCTGTTCATCAGTTGTAAGTCCTGCTTTCTTCCTCGAAAACTTTGTTTTCCTTAGCAGTACTTCTACTATAACAGCCTTTTTCTCTTCAGGCATATGTTTTATTACGACCCAGTCACCAACTGCGGGCAGTTGGTGAGTATCTTCAGTGCTGTAAAACAGTTTACCTGATTTTTCCGCGGTCAGCTCGCCAAATTCAGAATAAAGCTCGTAATAATTCCTGTGTTCAACAGCCACACGTGCTGCATAAAGATCTTTTCCTGCATATTCAGTAAAACATGCCTCAAAGTATTCATCCCAGCCGTAATTTTTAAGTGTATTTTTATCTATCAATAATTTAGTATTTTATTTTCTGCAAATTAATATAAAATCACCTGATCTTTCACTCAATTCACTTTTTTTAAAGTCACCATAGACTTTTTCAAGTTTAAACTTAGTTCTGCCAATCAGATTTTCAAGCTCATACCTAAAATAATACCTTAGCTGTGTTGAAAATGTATCGGTCTTTTCCAAGCCGCCTTCTTCCCAAATGAATTTGAATGTTAAATCCATTTGCTGGTTCAGGTTATCATAATTAATTGAAACAAACCTCTTCAATTTATGACTTGATTGATACTCACCATCAAATTCAAGTACATTTTCTACAGGGTGTGTTATACGTTTCATATCAGGATTGAATACATCAAATATCAGCCTTCCGCCGGGCTCGAGCACATTATAAATTGAATTCAATGCATTCAACTGGTCTTCAATTGTTAACAGGTGTTGGAATACTCTAAATGGCGATATGACAAGTTTAAATGCTTTTCCTGTATCAAACTTCCTGATGTCGGCAATCCAAACCCTATGATGCTCTTTTACAGGTAATTTTGCCTTCAACACATCAAGCATATTCTTGCTGTAATCAATTCCGAAAATATCAGCGCCGCTTTGAAATGCCGGTAAAAAAATTCTACCTGTACCAACACCTGCTTCGAGTACAGCTCCACCCGAATTTTTTATCTCATCCAGGTAAAATTTCATACCAGCATTCAGTTGAGCCGGATTCTGATACACAACATCATAGAATCTTGTTATAGTTTCATTATAGTAATATTCATTTTCCATGTTATTCTGTTCTTTCATTTAAGATCAAATTCATTTAATATAATTGTTCATTACTCATTGTTAATTGTTAATAGACTAAGCCGCATTTATAACTTCTTTTTCTCTCTGCTCTCTCAACTGTCTTGTATAAAGCCTGTAATATACTCCTTGCTTCCTCATAAGCTCATAATGACTTCCGTCTTCAATAATTTTGCCTTTGTTAATAACAAGAATTCTATCACAATGTTTTATGGTTGAAAGCCTGTGAGCGATAACAATAGATGTTCTGCCTTCCATAATCCCTTCGATACCTTTTTGTATCTTTGCCTCGGTGATAGTATCAACAGAAGAAGTTGCTTCATCCATTATGAATATTCTCGGGTCGGAAAGAACAGCCCTTGCAAATGAAATAAGCTGCTTTTCACCCATTGAAAGATGCTCACCGCCTTCACCAACTTCTTCATCAAGTTTATGTATGAAATCCTCTGCTCCAACAACATTCAATGCGTTAATTATTTCCAAATCAGTTGCTTCATCCCTTCCGTATTTAATGTTTTCTTTTACAGTACCAGAAAACAAATGCGGTGTTTGAAGTACTACTCCTAATTGGCTTCTTAGACTTTCCATAGTCATATCTTTGTAATCAACACCATCAATTTTAATTACACCCCCAGTTGGTTCATAGAACCTACAAATCAGGTTAATTATTGTTGACTTACCTCCGCCTGTTTCACCAATCAAGGCAATAGATGTTCCTTCATCAATTTTCAGGTTCATATTGGCAAGAACCTGCTTTCCTTCATCATAATGGAATGATACATCTTCAAATTCTATATCACCTTTTATTCTGCCATAATTCCCGGCACCTGGTTTGTTGATAATTTGAGCTTTAGTATCTATTAGCGAAAAAATCCTCTCCCCTGCTGAAATACTGTTCTGTGCCTGTGAGTAGAATCTTGAAATATCAAGTATTGGCTCAAAAATCATTGTAGCATAACCAAAGAATGCTGCAAGTGTACCAATTGTTATTGCTGCGGGAATAGTAATTGCCATAGAACCGCCGTAATATATCACAAATGCAGCGGCAATTGAACCTCCAAAAATAATAAGCGGCATGAATATTGCCTGATAATAAGCAGCTTTATATGATGATACTTTCATCTTACTACTAAGTTCATTAAAATTTTCACTAACCCTGTCTTCCTGAACAAGGCTTTTATTAACTTCAACACCGTTAATATGTTCGTTAAACCTTGCAGTCATTTCGCTGTTATATTTCCTTGCCTCGCGTGAATAAGTTAAAATAAGCATTCGTAATTTGAATGATATTATAGTAAGCACAGGAATTGTCAACGTAACAATTATAGCAAGTTTCCAGTTATAAATGAACATTGCAGTAACACAGAACACTATCATACCCGATCCCCATACAACTTCTATCATTGACCACGAAATTAGCTCAGTAACTTTACCTGTATCAGAGGATATCCTAGAGAGCAGCCAACCCACTGCTGATTTATCGAAGAATGAAAATGATAAATCCTGCAGTTTGATAAAAAGCTCCTGTCTAATATCATACATCACATACTCCTGGATCCTGCCTGCAAAATTGATGAAAAAGAACACACCAACTGAAAGCATTAACCCAAGTCCCAAAAAAATCAAACCGTAATTGCGTAGTGCTGTTGTATCAACATTCTGCACAACTCCAGTATTTTTGTATGAATCAATTGCAGGAATTATCAGGTTATCCAGTAAACTAAGCCATACTAACGGGTAAATTGCCTCTACCAGTGCTACAAGCAGAACAAATACTGTAAATCCTGCAACCCATTTAGGATATCGGAAGCTGTATTTTAAAAGTCTCCTCATAAATGGCCATAATGAACCTTTTGTTTTAAATTGTTTATCTTTTAATTTTGACATTTTATACTTTTTTAAAAATCCCGTTTATTTTAATTGGTGATCATCTAATTTTAACTAAGCAATTGTATTTAAATCATTTTTTACTTTTGCCTTTTTACTATTTACTTTTGTCTGATGAATATCGCTGTTTATTTCATCTTCTATCGAAACCTGTATATCAAAAATCTTTTTATAAAAGCCGTTGTTCTCTATCAGCTCATCATGCGTACCTTCTTCTATTACCCTGCCTTTATCAAGCACAATTATCCTGTCACAATCCTGCACAGATGTTATCCTGTGTGCAATAACAATTGTTGTTTTACTGCGGGTTATGCCGCGTAATGCCTTTTGAATTTCAAATTCTGTTTCTGTATCAATTGCTGAAGTTGAGTCATCAAGAATAAGTATATCAGGATTCTTGAGCAATGTTCTAGCCAGCGTTACCCTTTGCTTCTGTCCGCCTGAGAGCGTTACCCCCTTTTCACCAATCACAGTTTCATATGAATTTGGGAAATCATCATTTATGATATCATGAATATTTGCAACCTTGGCTGATTCAACAATTTCAGCTATAAGTGTATCGGGGTTTGCATAAGCAATGTTTTCTTTTATAGATGTTGAAAACAAAAAAGGTCTTTGAAGTACAACGCCCATTTTGCTTCTTAGGAATGGTCTGGAATACTCATTTATATCTCGCCCATCTATCCTAATCATTCCCTTATCAGGTTCGTAGAACTTCATCAATAGTGAAATTATTGTTGATTTACCTGCACCTGTGGGTCCAAGCAGAGCAACCTTTTCACCCGGCTTGATTTTCATTGATACCCCATTTAAAATATTAGCTTCATCTTCTTCATATTTAAAATAAACATTATCAAACTCTATCAGACCTTCCAATTCTTTACCACCATTATCATAACCGGAATAATCTTCCCTTGGATGCTCAAGTATTGAGTATATTCTCTCAATTGCAACGCGTGTCATGCCCATTTCACTTACCAATTGAGCTAGTCTTCTCATTGGCCATGTAACATAAGCAGCGTATGTATAAAAAGCTGTAAACTCTCCAATTGTAATCTGGTTCGTTAAGACATAATAACCGCCTGCGAAAATTGAAACTGCAAGCTGTGTATAAACCATAACATCGCTACCGGGCCAGTAGTATGAATGCAGCTTTAAGAGTTTCATTCCCCATTTACGCTTTTCTTCATTTTGCTTCGTAAACTTTTCTATCTCATAGTTCTCTTTTGCAAATGCTTTTACAACCCGAATGCCTGATAAGTTTTCCTGTACCATTGCTGTTAACTTATCCTGTTCAGCTTCATGCTTCGTCCATATTTCTCCTTCTTTTTTGAAAAAGAATACTGATGCTACTATCAATATTGGGAATAACGCTATTGCAATCAACGCATAAGTTTGATTTACCATAAACATCATAATAAATGCACCTATGAATATTGATGCAAGCCTAATGGATTCCGTTACCTGCATTGTGGCGAACTTCCTGACGGTTTCAACATCACCTGTGCATCTTTGAATAAGCTCCCCGGTTGGTGTTTTGCCGAAGTATTTCATCGGTAGGTGCTGCAGGTGGAAGAATAGCATATCACGCAGCTTCTTCATAGCCTTTTCTGTTGATGCGGCTGATATTGTGCTGGATGAAAACATTGTAACTCCTCTTAGCAGTGCAATTATCAAAAACAATACTCCAAGATATATTAATATGAGTCCTGCATTTTCTATCCTAAGCTCAGGCAGAATTGAATAAAGGAACCTAGTAATAGCGTCATCTGCTTTTACGGTATTTCCAGTGCCTGTTACAAAAAATGCTATTATTTTATCAACTGCCATTTGCAGTATTTTAGGCTCCATTAAGCGGAAGCCAACGGAAACAATAAGCAGTATGGATGCAGATATATACTGGTATTTCCATTTTCCTAAAATCTCGAATAATTTATATAAACTTTTCATGAACCCCTCTCAATCTCCCCTGACTGGTTTTTCAGCCCGAAGGGGAGAAGTATTGTAAACTCTTTTTATTATTTTTTTCCCTGCTTTTACCCTCTCCTCTGGGGGAGGGTAACTGCCTTTAGGCAGTTGGGTGTGGTGTAAAAAAAAACCGCGAACATTATTTATTTTGTCCGCGGTTTGCTTTAAACTCTTATTAAATTGAGATTTTACCTTAAAAACCTCCGTTTATAGCTAACCACGGGACACACTTTGCCCACAAGAATATCGGCTGTGGGTGCTGTGATTGACACCATGTATGTTGTAATGAAGTTTTTCATATTAATGTCTGGTTTTCATCCCTAAAGTTAGTTATAAAATAAATGATGTTAATTGTTGTTATTACAAAATTAATAATTTTTTTCGTGAGTGTCAAGAAGTATTTATAAAAAATATTTAATATTGATAAATTTAATGAAAAAAGCATAATTGAAAAAATATACCCTAGTTAAGATAATAATTGTATTGACATTCTGAGCAAAAAAGTGTTAAATTTGTAATGAAAGTATAGTTTTAACTAAACCTTTTTAATGAATTATCGGTTAAAGATAATAGATGAAATTGAAAGCGCATATTCGATATATAAATTATGTATCAAAGATAAATGTCCTTTTGATGAATTTTGTGAAAAAATCGAAAAAGAAGGTAATTATTTAAGCGAATTGGACACTATCTATGCATGACTTGAAGATATTGCTAATAATAACACTTTACCTAATAGTAAATTTAAGGATATCACTCCAAAGAAGGAAATTAATAAAGAATATGAGATTAAAACCAAAAATTTGAGAATTTATTTAATAAAAGAACATGGGCTTGGGAAAATTGTTATAATGGGTGGACAAAAAAATTCACAAAAAAAAGATATTAGAAAATTTAGAAATATTAAAAAAGATTATTTTACTTCATTGGGTTAAATTAATAATTAAAATGAAAAAAAGAAAAGATATAATAAAAAGTCCTGAGTATTGGTTTGAAAAGACTCAAAATGAGTTTTTTAGACAATTTTATACTTTTATGCAACATAACAATATATCTCAAACTGAAATTGCAAAGAAATTAAATGTGACAAAAGGTTATATTTCACAAATATTAAATGGTAACTTTAATCCAACATTAAAAAAGTTAATTGAGTTATCCATTGCAATAAATAAGATACCTGATATTAATTTTAAAACATTTGACGAAGTATTAACAAGTAATGACCAAAAAACAAAATTCATGGGCATTTTCCTTGAATACTTAGACAATTCTTATTTTCTAATTGATAATGACAATATGGTTGAGATAAAACAGAATAAGAGTAAGGAAATTAATAAATATGAATCTAATTATGAAGTTTCAGTAGATGGCAAATTTATAACTACATTGAATTGATATGGACAATAAAGTTAAAACAAAAAAGAAAACTATTAAAGTATTTATTAATAGTATTAAAATATTAGATTTTGTATTGAATTCTTCAAAATACAACGGACCTAAGTCAGTCAATAGAGACCATTTTTATTTTAATATTAGTGGAGCTGATAAAGTAGAAGTTTCATCAAATAGTATATTTATATTAACTGCCATAGAAATATTCTTTCATAAAAAGAATTCAAAATCAATACCAATTGAGATTTGTAAAATCAAAACTGAAATTGATTTTAGATATGAAAATTTATCAAAAATTATTAAAATTAAAAATAAAAAAGTTCAATTACCACAAGACTTAATCCAAAAAATGCTTAATACTTCTTTCTCAACAACCAGAGGTATCTTATTCACAAAACTTCTTGGTACAATATTTGAAAAAATATATGTCCCGCCTATTGAACCATCATCAATGGTTTAAAATTATTAATTTTATCTTAAGATTTGATTAGTGGTGTAGAATACAACTAACTTCTCTGTTTTCAGAATTAATATAAATTTTACACTTCTATCTCACCACTAATCACAGTTACAGCTTCGCCTGCAAGCATCACTCTATCACCTGCTACTTTTACACCGACTGTGCCACCGCGCTCTGATGCCTGGTAGGCTATGAATGAATCTTTGCCGAGTCTGCCTTGCCAATATGGACCCAGTGCGCAATGAGCTGAACCCGTTACGGGATCTTCCTGTATGCCTTTTTCCGGAGCAAAGAACCGCGATAGAAAGTCATAACCTTTCATATCAGCCTTTGCTGTTATAATGGTCCCCCACCCGGGAAGAGTTAGCATAATATCAAAATTCGGTTTTAAATTACGAATATCATCTTCACTTTCCAGTTCTATCAGGTAATTCCATTTAGTCATACCAACATATTTTGGCTGCACTCCTCCAATTGCAACAATCAGTTCAGGTGGATATTCAATTTTCTTTTGGGGTATTGCAGGAAAGTCAAGCCCGATTTCACCTTCGTAGTAATCAGACTTCAGCAAACCGCTCCGTGTGTTGTAATGAATTTGTTCATCTTTTCGGCAGATACCTTCCTGCCAGAGTATATGTGATGTTGCAAGTGTTGCGTGACCGCACAGGTCAACTTCGCTGTTTGGTGTCATCCATCTCAAACTGTAGGCATCACCTTCAGATTCTTTGAGTACAAATGCAGTTTCAGCCAGGTTAAGCTCAAAAGCAATCTTCTGCATGAGGCCGGTTGGTATGGCATCATTAAGTAAACAAACAGCAGCTGGATTTCCCTTAAAGGGCTTGGACGAGAATGCATCAACTGTGAATATTGGTAATTTCATATTACAAGATAAATTTTAATTGAACTTCTGCTTGAATTACAAAGCATGTAAAAATAATTGGAAGATTATGATTTAGCAAGGTAAACCTTGATTTTCTTGATTAAAAGATTTACATGATTAAAGAATTATATTTTTAGATGGAATATGCTGTTCAATGGATTATCATTTTCAATAATTGTAATCAAGGTAATCCTTAAATCATGTAAATCAAGGTTCAGACAAAAAAAGCCACTCAAAATTTGAGTGGCTTTGAAAATTTTTGTTCTACGAATGAGATCCTTCTCTCCTACCTTCGGCAGTCGCTCAGGATTTGTGTTTTATTTTGTGAATACCATTTTTCTTACTTCAACTTTTTCAGGAGTTTTTATCCTGTAGAAGTAAACACCAGATGGCAGGCTTGATGCATTAAATGATACTGAATGCTCGCCTTCCGGCTGGCTTTCATCAACTAAAACAATAACTTCACGTCCTAAGCGGTCATAAACTGTTATTTTAACGCTTGTTGAATTCTTTAATGTGTAAATTATCTTTGTTTCAGGATTGAATGGATTCGGATAGTTCTTTACATTAAAATAAGATTCGTCTGAATTAATTTCATTCTGAGCAACTTCCTGTTTTAGTTCCTTGCTGTATCTCTCTGATATCATAGCAACACCTGTTTCAACCGGTCCGGCAACAAACTCTTTGCCAGTTTGGAATGAGAACTGGATACCTAATGCTTCTTGCTCTAATATAGAAAAATCATCATCTTTGCTTTTAGAAATAACTTTAAATTCGCTCTGTTTGATATTGAAATGAATTTCTTTCCACCCTGAAAAATTCATATTGATCGGCTTTGATTCTAGTCTTGCATCAGTAACTTCATCGTACTTGCCGTCATTGTTCTTATCGTACAATACCTGAACAGTTGTTGTCATATCGTTATTAATACCCTGTATCATAACTGATAGGATGTTATCTTCGGCAACCTGAAGTTTCTGCTCTTTTCTTATAATACCTGCGAATGAATTTGGTGTAATCTGCTTGTTTGAAGAGGAAATTACGCCGTATCCATTTTCGAGGTTATCCTCTTTATGAGAATACTTCAATGTAAGATCTCCACCAGAATACCAACCCGCCATATTGCGATCTCCGAAGCTATCTATAACGAATAAATTTGAGCTTTGTGCAAGGAGAGCTGAAGCTGAAAATAATACTGCAAAAACGGTAAATACAATTCTAGTAATGAATTTAATCATTAAATTACCCCCATGGTAAAAATAATTTTAAAAATGAAATATTTAGTAAGTATTTCGGTTAAACTACTTAACCAGAGTCATCCTCTTAACAGAGGAATAATCTCCGACTTGTAGTTTATAGAGATAAATTCCTGCGGGAAGATCATTTGCTTCAAACGAAACTTCATAGTATCCAGCTATTTGATAGCCATCAACTAATACCGCCATTGACTGTCCGACAAGGTTAAATATGGTTAACTTAACGTTGCCATCTGTCTTTAGAATGTATGAAAGCTGCGTAGTTGGATTGAATGGATTGGGATAATTTTGATTGAGTTCGAACTTATCAGGATTACCCTTAAAATCCACAAGCTGTTCTTTATTATCGGCGCTCACTATTAAAGTGCCGAAGACAAAGAATAGACTAGCTATTATTACGTATGCTTTCTTCATTTACCTATTAAAATACTTATACAAAGTTAATAATAAATGTTTTTAATGTCAATATAATATATACTGTGAACCAGTGATATTTGAATATGGGGAAAATAGCCAAAATTAAGCCATTTTCCCCAATTTTATAATTTTTACTGAATTTTTACAGCTATAATTCTTTCTGTTCCGTTCTTATCCACTACTTTCAGAAGAACTGAGTCCCCTGAATTCTTGCCGCTTAATGCATCATTTAAGTCATTTACATTATTGATCTTTTTCTTGTTTGCTTCAACTATTACTATACCTTCCTGCAAACCTCTTAAAAAGGACTCAGACATTTTCTCCACAGAAGTTACAACAACACCGCCTGATATATTAAGCTTTTCCTTAAGTGATGTTGGCGCATCCTGAACGCTGATACCTAAAGCTTTAACAGTTGTTGAAGAAATACCCTTATTACTGCCTTCATCCTTCTTGTTATTGTTTAAAGAGGTTTGTTTTTCCTCATCCAACCTTGGTTTTAGTGTAACATCTTTTTCAATTGTCTTGCCATCCCTGAAAACTGTAAGTTTTGCAACATCACCGGGGCGTTTACTGTTGATAATTACCTGCAGCTCGTTTGCTGCATTAACATCCTTACCATCAACCGATAAAATTACATCTCCTGCCTGTAAGCCTGCTTCATCTCCACCGCCGCCTTTTTGTACGCTCTGCACAAGTACACCTTTGGATTTATCAAGCCCTAAACCCTTTGCCATAGTTTCATCAACTGTCTGTATCTGCACGCCAATGTATCCTCGCACAACTTTACCTGATTTGATAAGCTCCTGTGTTACTGATTTAACAATATTCACCGGAATAGCAAACCCATATCCCTGGTAATAACCTGTATTAGTTTTAATTGCAGAGTTTATTCCAACCAGCTGACCATTAATATCAACCAACGCCCCGCCTGAATTGCCGGGGTTAATGGCTGCATCTGTTTGTATGAAATTTTCAATTGCATAGCCTCCCCCGCCGACACCAATATTTCTGCCAAGTGCGCTTACTATTCCGGCTGTTACAGTGTAATTGAGTCCTAATGGGTTACCGATTGCAAGTACCCACTCGCCAACCTGGATATTATCTGAATTACCGAGTGACATAACGGGTAAATCATTTGCTTCTATTTTTATAACAGCAAGATCAGT
This sequence comes from uncultured Ignavibacteria bacterium, assembly GCA_947084945.1. Taxonomy (GTDB): domain Bacteria; phylum Bacteroidota; class Ignavibacteria; order Tepidaquicellales; family OLB5; genus OLB5. Next base: position 297,032 of record CAMTUP010000009.1, read on the forward strand.
GTTTTCATCAAGCCCGATAACCTTAGCGTCAAATTCTCTTTTATCTGTAAGTACAACTTTAATTCCATGGTCGCCTGCTCCTTTTACAACGTGGTTATTTGTTACAATAAAACCATCTTTTGAAATGATAACACCTGAACCGCTTCCCATTTGGGGACCCTGGTCAGGCATCTGTCCATCAGGTCCGAAAAAGAACTTGAACGGGTCATTATCATCAGGCGGCTGGTTATTATTTTCCTGTTTTTTCTTGCCAGATTTTACTTCAATGTAAACAACAGTTGGTGTAACAGTTTTGCTTATTTCAATGAAAGCATCATTTAAGCTTTTTACATTGGGATTAACTGTGATAGGCGGAGTTGTATTGAACTCTATCTGTGAATCAGAATGAACAACCTTTACACCGCTGAAATTAGCAATCAGCACAGCACCGAAGATAATTGAAAGCAGCACAACAAATCCGGCTGCTATTATTGATTTTTTAGGCATATTATTTTTTCTCCTTATTTCGTTTTATTGAATTACTGCTAAATAAAAGTAAGAATGTACTCTATATTGTTATTTCTCCTGCTAATGATTTTTTATATTAATACATTTCACGGGAATTAAAAACTTTTTTTGAATTGCTAAAACCCGCATCCACAATATGATTCCTTAAATAATTTTCAAAAAATTTCTCTATGGCTGATTCCTGTGATTTGGAGATATTAAGGCTCATAAATGAATTAAAGTTCCCCTCTCCTCCATCGAGCATCTCCATTGCTTTAACATCGCCGGCATTAAAATAGTTTTCGTAAAAATATTGATTATTGATACTACTTTCAATATTAGTATCGGGTAAATCTTTCATATCAACTTTAAATCCAAGCAAATTCAATAATCTCAATTCAAAATTAAATAACACATTTACATAGTTTTTAGTTGCAGAATCCAGTATTTGCATTGATTCTGCTAATAAATTGAATATTTTGGCATTTTCTTGATACTCAGGTGTTGTTCTGTTAACAAGCTCAACCATCCGGTAGCCAATCTGCATTTTATCAAAGTCATCGTAAATACTACTAATCGATCTAAATTGATCTGCGCCTGATACTAGGTGAAGAGTGCGGTTTTCTTTAAAATAGAACATTATGTTCAACATCGCCATTGATTGCAGAGCGCCGCCCCACTTTGTCTTTGTGCTTCTTACTCCTTTTGCTATACCTTTTAATTTGCCGTGTGAGCGGGTATAGAAAGTAATTATTTTACTGGTTTCCCTGTAATTGTTACTTTTCAAAATTACCGCTTCGGTTTTTATTATTGGCATTAAATCTTAAGCTAATTCTTATATTTTAAACTTATGCATTTTCTTCGTTTTCATTTCGCAAAGTCTGCACATAAGCCTGAAACAAATGTTTCAATGCTCCAAAATTATATGGGGGATAATGTACCTTGTATTCTGTTATAATAGCAGTAACCAGTTCATTTGGTACAAGGTCAAATGCTGGATTCAGAACGTTAAAATTACCTGATGTTACTTTCTCACCGTTTACTCTTGTAACTTCATCAGGACTTCGTTCTTCAATTTCTATTTTATCACCCGATGCAATATCAAAATCTATGGTACTGCCCGGGGCTGCAACATAAAAAGGTATTTTATGATATGCGCAATTTACCGCAAGTGAATAACTTCCTACTTTATTTACAACATCACCATTTGAAGCAATTCTATCCGCTCCAATTATCACACAATCTATCTGCTCTTCTCGCATCAGGTTTGCTGCCATTGAATCAATTATCAGGTCAAAATCTATTCCGTTCTTTCCAAGCTCATAAGCTGTAAGCCTTGATCCCTGCAGCAAAGGGCGAGTTTCATCAACATATACAAATACATCCTTACCTTGTTTGTGTGCTGTATAGACTATTCCAAGTGCCGTGCCTATACCACCTGTAGCAAGTTCACCAGCATTACAGTGAGTTAGAATATTCATTTTTTCGCCTATTAAGTCAGAGCCATTTACACCTATCCTTTTGCACATCTCTGCATCTTCATCAAATATTGCATCCGCTTCTCTTAGCAATAAGTCTTCTATTTCAATGAAATCCTTATCCCGATTTTCCTCAAAAACTTTCGTTAGTCTATCCAGGGCATAGAATAGGTTTTTTGCTGTGGGGCGTGATTTCCGCAGTGTTTCTGTTATCTTGTAAAAGTGAATTTCAAAATTTTTTTTGTTATCGGTATTGTAATGATGTACTCCCATAACAACACCGTATGCTGCTGCAATGCCAATTAAGGGTGCTCCTCTAATTTTAAGCATTAAAATAGCTTCGGCAACATCCTTATAACTTTTCGTCTTCTGATACTTCTCCTTTAATGGCAGAAGTGTCTGGTCTAAGAAAATTAGCTCGTGTTTATTGGTATATTCAAGCTTATCTATCATTTATTATTTGTGAAACCAATAAACCAGTTTAGGTTTAATCCGTTTTCAGAAAAGTTATTATTAAACTGCTCAATTATTTTTTTATCCGAAAAATTAATAATAAATATTAAATGGATTCCCGCCTACGCCTTAGAGACAAGGCTAACGGGAATAACAAAAACAGGCTATAATTCTGCCGGCTCAAATGTTGAGAACCTAGTGAACTCATTAAACCTGTCTTTAATTACAAGATGAGATAGATCGCGGGTTCCATCAAGTGAAAATTTTTCTACACAAAATGATGCTAAAGTGCTTCCGTATATAACAGCGCGTTTCATATTCTCAAATGATATATCATCTGTCTTTGCAATGTAACCTATAAAACCGCCTGCAAAGCTGTCTCCAGCACCAGTGGGGTCAAAAATTGATTCAAGCGGGTAAGCGGGCGCACTGAATAGCTCATTTTCGTAAAACATCAAAGCTCCATGCTCACCTTTTTTTATTATAACTATTTTTGGTCCCAAGCCCTGTATCATTTTTGCAGCTTTAAAAAGGTTCGCTTCTTTAGATATCTCTCTGGCTTCTGAATCATTTATGATAAAAACATTTATGTGTTTAAGCACATCCAGTAAAGCATCGTATGCGCCGTCTATCCAGAAATTCATAGTATCGGCAACTACCAATTTAGGATTTTTCATTTGCAAAAACACTCTTTTCTGAAGGTCAGGATGAATATTCCCAAGGCAGAGATACTGGCTTTTTGTAAAACTTTCGGGAACTACAGGATCAAAATCTGCAAACACATTAAGCTCGGTAACAAGGCTTTCTCTTGTATTAAGGTCATAATCATATTTACCATGCCAATGGAAAGTTTTCCCGTCTTCTTTAATCTGCAAGCCTTCAAGATCGATCTCTCTTTCTTCAAAATATTCCAGTTCTTTTTTGGGGAAATCACCGCCAACAACTCCTACAAGCCTGACTGGCTGTATAAAATATGATGCAGCAACCGAAATAAAAGTTGCAGAACCCCCAAGTGTTTTTTCAGCTTTTCCGAACGGGGTTTCAATTGTATCAAGTGCAAGTGAGCCAACTACAAGTAAAGACATTAATTCTCCTTTTTCTGAATTTATCGTTCCCTAATATTTATTGTGGGAAATCCTGTATCTTACAAAATTAACAAACCATCTAATGAAATGAAAGAAATTAATTTTTCCCGAAAATACGCTTGAAATATGTGAGTTGATTTTTGAAAAATATTAAGGCTAACATTTTTAACATAATATCATCAAATAAACTCTTCTTTTGATTGATAAATTAAATATAACCTTTACTCAAATCTCACTATTTTGCAGTATTGTATTGTTTTTGCAATTAGTATAATTTACTATCAAAATTGTGTAGTTTTTTTAAAAACTTGTTTTTAAAAATATTAAAAATTATTTTTATAATTGATCGAGGAAAAGGTTATGAGAAATATAATATGCTTGTTTTCATTCTTTATTGTGCTTTTATTAGTTTATTCAGGCTGTAATTCTGCAATATATGAAATAGTAGAAGTTGAAGAACCAATAGAAATTAAAGAAGAAGTAAAACCTCCTGTAAGTGATATCAAAGAAGACTCGAAACCCAATGAAAATAAATTCAGCGAAAAGCAGGTTGTATCCAGAACTTATGTCATTCAAATAGGCGCATTTAATGATGAAGCTAATGCAGAAAATTTTTCATCTTTGGCAAAATCTAAAATATCAGGTCAGCAAATCACTCTTAAAAACATTGATGGGCTTTATAAAATCAGGCTCGGCAGCTTTAATAACAAAGAAGATGCATTAAAACACCTATATATCGCAAAAAATGCAGGTTTTTCAGATTCTTTTGTAGTTGAGCTGACTTACTTAAAACAGGAAAATAAGTAATGATTATTACTTGAATTTAAAGTTTTTTATAAATATTTTACGTAAAGAAATCAGAAGATATATTTAGAGTAAATTTTACATTCTAAAATTTTAGTAGGGAATACACAAACTATGAAATTAAGATATTTCTGTATAATATTATTATTATCTATTTTTCCTTTTTTAATTGGCTGCGGTTCAGGCTCTTACAATATAGAAAAAGGCGATTATAAAGATACTACCCAGTATAAATCAACCGGTATCAAGTTAAAAAATTCATATAAGATACAAACTCCACCCAAATTTACATTACAGGTTTCCGGTGGTTTGAATCTTGGCATGGCTGAACTTTCATCCAATTACCAGAATGTTTTTGAAGCCGATCAGTTTTCTAAAGGGCTAAATTTTGGTGTAAAGAATGGATATGGTCTAATGGTCATAGGAAAGATACCTCTTCATAAAGCGGGGAATGTTAGGCTGAATGTTTCAGGCAACTATAACAGTTTCAAGAGTGATTTCCTTGCCGAAAAATCAAGCTTTGGGGATGTCAGCTACAATGTAATTGGATTTGGTGTTGGACTTGAAAACTCATTTAACCCAAATTTTCGATTAAAACCATATATTGCCGGAGAAATTCAGGCAAATATGATATCAGGTAAAGCTAATATTAATGATACTTCCAATATTACACGAGTTGTTACGATTAATAACTCATTCAGAATTGGATATATGATATATGGCGGACTTGAATATATGTTCAACAACAAGGTTGGTGTTAATTTTGGAATAAAACTAACAAATTCAAATCAAGTCCTAAAACAAACTAAAAAAAGTGATAACCCTGACGAAATTTCTATTAGGGATAAAAAAATTGATACAGAAGTTATAGAGTTCGGCGGCTTTAAGAATTTTATCTTCACCACTTTTTACATGGGAATGAATTTTTATTTCGGAGTTAAAGATATAGTTTATAAGTTTAACAAATAATACTATCTATTATGAAAAAAAATTACCATATAACATTATTAACAGCGCTGGCATTTATTACTATTGCTTCAGGTATTTTTGCGCAGAATACTGAGATTAAAAGATATATGATCGTAAGAAGTACCCCAAGCTATACATTGAATTTCAATCTTGATTATAATCAATCTGTGCTTGAGCTATCAGGTGCATATAATGATGACTACCAGTCTAAATCTGTATATGATGGTGAATCTTTCGGGGCTGATAAAGGCTACGGTGCAAGTATTCTTTCTAAAATTACATTGAATGAAAGAGGAAGCATTCGTTTTACACAATCATTATCTTATAATAGGATCTTATCATATACATTTGGAGATAAACCAACTGTTGTTGATGTTGGCAGAGCAAACTATAACTGCTTTACTGGCGGACTTGGACTTGAATATAATTTTACCCCCGCACACAGATTTAAAATTTACATGGGTGCAGAACTTAACGCCAGCATGATAAACGGTGATGTCAAAGTATGGTTCGAAGTACCCGGAACAGGTGGATATGATGAATCATACAAAGTAACTAATAGTTTCAGAATGGGATATGGTTTAATAATAGGTTCTGAATATTTAGTTAATCAAAGTTTTGGGCTGAATATTGGTGTTAGGCTCTTAAATGCGAATGCATTCTTAAAAGAAGCAAAAGGAACAAATGCAGATACAGAATTCAATCTTCGTGATAATGCTGATGCTAATCTTAATTTTGCTGGAAATAACAAAAAGAGTTTTTCATTCTATTCAATTCTAGCAGGTATTAACTTCTATTTTGGAGTTAAAGAAAAAAAATATAAATTAAACTGATTTTAAATAAATTATTTTTATAGGTTAGCTGAAATTGTTATTTTAGCTAACCTTTTTTTATGCTAAGTGACTTAAACATAAACAGTTATTGTTTTTTTTTAAATTAACCCTTTACTAGTCTTGTTTTTTTTAAGATAATGGCTTATATTGACTTAGAAAATAATGCTGAAATTCATTAAAATATTATCTGTGATTTTTATTTCTCATACTGCTGTATATTTTTCTTCTTGCTCCTCAGGTGAGTATGATATTAAAGAGTATAATGTCAATTACACAGAAAAAACTGTTAAAACTGATACTATCAAAAATATTGTTATTAAAGATAATAACATTAAATTAGATAAGACTAATATAGATAATATTAAAGATAACACAAAAGAGACATACTCATATATTGTTCAAATTGGCGCATTTTCAATGCAATCAAACTTTGACAGATTCTTTGAAAGAGCACGTCAGACACTTGGTAATGATGTTTACTATGATCAATCAGGAAGTTTATTTAAAGTTAGAATTGGGAAATATGGTAACAGAGCTGAAGCTATAAAATTTACTGAATATTTAAAAACGAAAGGTTATTATGACGCTTTTGTTGTTACTAAAAAGAACTAATTTTTAATTGAGAATAAGTAAGATATACATATTATTGTTTCTTATCTTAATTGTATCAATATCATTTTCACAGGATGATAAAAAAACCATTACATCTAAGGATACTTCCTATAATTCAATAGCTACTTCAAAGATCATTAATATGTTAAAGCGAGGTAAAGCACCGGTAGTTACCCTTCAGCTTAGCTTTACATATAATATTGGGCATTTAGATCTTGCTGCCAATGAAAATACTTCTTTCAGAAAAGATGATTTTGTTTCAGGCGCTAATTTTGGAACAAGATATGGGTACGGAGCTTTACTTATTGGAAAAATTGCTCTCCATAAAGTAGGAAATGTAAGACTGAATGTTACCGCAGGATATAACAGGTTTTTAAGTAATTTTATTATTTCTGAATCACCAGAAGGAAAAGTAAACTATAATGTATTTTCGGGCGGACTTGGTATAGAAAATAATTTTACTCCCCAAAAAAAATTCAAACCTTATGTAGGTTTTGATATAGTAGCAAGCATTATTGGCGGTAATGCAATTTTAAGCACTGACTCAACTGACTTTGAACTTAAAATTAAGAATTCAGTTCGTTTTGGTGTTAGCTTTAACCTTGGATTTGAATATGCATTCAATAATAAAGTTGGCGTGAATCTTGGATATAAATTAACGCACGCAAATATTATTGGTAAAGAATCTAAAGTATCTACATCACTTAGTGAAACTTACCTGAATGATAATAAAATTACTTCAGGTGAAGTTATCCCATATGCCGGATGGAAGCAATTTCTTTACAGCTCATTTTATGCGGGTTTCAATTTTTATTTTGGATTGAAGAATAAAAAGTAGGTGAAAAATAAGAGATAAGTGAATGCAGAATTATTTTAATAAAATATTAGTTTCTTTATTCACAATTACAGTATTATTTTGTGCAAGTATAAACGCGCAGGATACATCTATCACCATCAAATATGATACTGTAAAAATACAGAAGACCAAAAAAATAACAATTGTAACTGTAAGGACCGTGCCTAAATTTATTCTGCATTTCAGTGGTGGGCTAAATACAGGTTCTATGGAGCTTTCTGCCCACAATGGGGGCTTCAGCAGGGATGATTTTACCACCGGGAAGAACTACGGAGCACGAAATGGTTTTGGATTTAAATTAACCGGAAAGTTGCCGCTTAATAAAAAAGGAAACATCTGGCTTGATATTATAACAGGTTTTGACCGCTTCCAGAGTGATATTTTTGCAAAGAATACTGAAGAGGGAAAAGTTTACTATAATTCAATAAACGGAGGTGTAGGTATTGAATATAATTTTACACCAACCCATAAAGTAAAATATTTTATTGGTGCAAATCCTCTTATTAGTTTAATTTCTGGAAAAGCTGAAATTATCAATCCAGATAACAACCGTGTAGATATTAAAATTAAAAACAGCTTTAGAATAGGTTACCAGGTATTCTTAGGGCTTGAATACGCTTTCCAAAAGAATTTTGGTGTTAATCTTGGCTTAAGGTTTACACACGCTAACCTTTTACTTAAGAAAACAGAAGCCCCTACACAGGATGAAACTGCTATTCCGCCAATTTCAACAGTTGGTTTAAATGATGATGCTACATTTGAACCTGTTGAATTTGCCGGCTGGAAACAGTTTGCGTATTTCAGCGCAAGTATTGGTTTCAGTTATTTCTTTGGCGTTAAAGAAATCAAGTATAAAATACCCGAAAAATAAAAGTTTTTTTAGATTATTAAAAAGGCGGTTTTTGACCGCCTTTTTTTTTAGTGTTGATTTTTTATTGATATTTATGGGTCTTCATAATAATGCATACTTAATGATAACTTTTAGTAACAAAATTAATTATTTAATTCATCTTACGCATTCCCACTCCGTGCCTGCGGGAAGGTTTTTGTCATTCCTGCGAAGGCAGGAATCTTGTTTTTGATTTTAAGATGTTGATTTTTCATTTCTGTATCAAATTCTTCCCCGCCAATATTATAATATAGGTCTTTCTATTCAAGATTCTTTTCTTCTATATGCCAGATATTCCAATCTCGTTTCCATCTTTTTACTAGCGAGAATATAAACGCAAAAGCTATACATGAAAATTATTTTATATTAATAATTGTGGATTAATTTCTAAAGATTCCTGCCTGCCATGCCTGCGGCAGGCACAGCGCGGGAATGACAAGTAAAATAAATGAAATGATAATACTATATATATAGTTAGTAATATAGATAAATATATTTTATTTTTACTCAAATATAAATCCATTTAAATTATACAATGAAATCGAAATTAACATCATTAATAGCAATTTTAACCGCAGTCTTTGTAATTGGCTGCGGAAAGTCAGATAACAAAAATACATCTGAAAATAAAAGCGATAACAATCCATCTACAACCGAACAGAAAAGTGATAACAAAACTCTTGAAGTATCGGCAAGCGATAAAACTGTTGAAATTCAGTGTTCAGGTATGACATGCACAGGATGTGAAAATACAATTAAGGCAAAAGTAAAGAAAGTTGAAGGTGTAAAAGATGTTATTGCAGATTTTAATACAAATGTTGTAAAGGCTTCATTTGACTCCGCAAAAACTAATGCCGATGCAATTAAAGAAGCTATCACATCAGCAGGCTATAAAGTTGAAAGTGTGAAGTAGGGTGCAAAGTTAAAAAGTTTGAAAGTTTGAAAGGTTTGAAGGTTTAATGTCAAAATTATTTGATATTTTTCAATAAGGAAGCCAAATAAAAATATAGACCCTTCACACCTGCTTGAACTGACGTTATGCCAGTCGGGTTATTCAAAGTGAAATGATTAAAATAAAATGACAATATCAAAATGTCATCCATCAGAGCGGGATTACATTCTGCTAAGTCAGACTTCAAAAAACTTTAAGCGTTAGGCTGAGCTTCTTCGCCAGTAGCAGAGTTTACTTCGGCTTTCTTCTTTCCTTTTAATCTTAGGAAAACATCATCAACCCAGCTGAATATTGCCGGGATAACAACAAGTGTTAAGAAAGTAGAAACTGATACCCCAAAAATTATTGCAACACCCATCGGTCTCCAGAATGCAGTATTTTCACCGCCAATTATCCAGCTTAATGTTCTCCAGTCAAAATCCACACCTGATGTTAATGGAACAAGTCCAAGAATTACACAAACTGCGGTTAGGAAAACGGGTCTTAACCTGATAATACCGGATTGCACTAATGCTTCATCACGCGAGAGTCCCCGTTTTACAAGTTCCTTCTGGAAGTCCAACAGTACAATAGCATTCCTAACCACAATACCTCCAAGTGCAATAACGCCTATACCAGTCATCATAATGCCAAAAGGCGTTTGAGTTACTAACAGACCAAAGAACACTCCAATAAGTGAAAGCAGAACTGAGAACATAATTATTAGAGGTGTACGGAGTGAATTAAACTCCAATACCATGAAAAGGAAAATCAGCAGCAATGATACTAAGAATGCTTTTCCTAAAAATGCAGAAGCTTCTTTCTGATCTTTGCTTTCACCTGTATAAGTAATTGTATATTCATCAGGCATTTTAAAATCTTTGAGCTTTGCTTTTACATCATTTAAGACATCGTTTCCAAGTCTGCCTTCAGCATTTCCTGAAACTGTTACAACACGCTTCTGGTCTTTACGGTTAATTTTTTCAAGACCACCTGAAAATTCAACTTTTGCAACAGAAGTTAAGGGAATATTTATTCCATCTTTGTTTGCAATAAAGAGATTTTCAATAGATGAAACGTTATCTCTTTGCGACTTATCAAGCCTAACTGTAATATCAAATTCATCTTCACCTATGCGAAATTTACTTGCTTCAGTTCCATTAATAGCTGTTCGTATTGTAGAAGCAATTGAAGCTGTATTTAACTTATATAGAGCTGCTTTTTCTCTATCTATAGTTACTTTAATTTCGGGTCTTGATTCAATGTAATCATCTTTCATATCTGTTAATCCTGGGATAAATTTGATCTGTTCTTTTATCATATCAGCAAGTAATCCCAGCTTAATAAAATCATCACCTGAAATTTCAATATTTACAGGCGGGCCGGTAGGAGGACCGGCAGCTTGTTTCGAGATATCAATATCGCCGCCAGGAATTCCTGAAATTGCATTACGAATATCTTCAATAGCATCAAATGAGCTGCGTTTTCTATCAATCTTATCGTAAAAATTAATTGTGATTCTGCTCTTATTTGAGACCGAGCCTCCAAAATCCATTGGATTACTTGAAGAACCAACATTAGAAACATAATACTCAATATCATCAAAAGGCTTTATCTTTTCTTCAATTAGCTTTGTAAATACATTTGTTTTATCAATATTAGTACCGCTTGGCATAACGATATTAATGTTTGCCTGTCTTGGTTCAATATTCGGAAAGAATTCTACGCCATTATTAAAAATTCCGTAAACAATAAAAGAAACAATTAGCAAACTTACTGTGCCTGCAATAGTAAGTACTCGGTGTTTAAGCGCATACCTTAGAGTTTTTTCATACTTGTTAAGAGCAGTTGAAAAGAATTTATCATCAAAATGCTCAATAAAACGGCTTACCGGTCTGAATTTTTTCTTTGCATCTTTTTCTTTCTGTTTTTTAACATGTATAAATACTGCTGCCTGAACAGGACTTATAACCATAGCAACAAACAAAGATGAGAACAAACATACAATAAGAGTTATAGGCAGATAGCGCATAAATTCACCGACAATACCCGGGAAAAACAGCAATGGAAAAAATGATGCAATAATTGTTAATGTTGCTATTGTAATAGGAAAAGCTACTTCGCGCGGACCTTCAAGAGCAGCATCGTAGGGAGAGTAACCTTCTTTTTCCTGCAAGCGGAAAATATTTTCCATAACAATAACTGCATCATCTACAATTATTCCTAATACCAAAATAAGCGTAAACAATACAACAATATTAAGTGTAACACCCATTGCATTAAGCACAATAAATGAGATCAAAAAAGAAAGCGGTATAGCAGTTGCAGTAAGTGAAGCTATCCTGAAACCAAGGAAAAGGAATAAAACACCAGTAACAAGTATAACCCCGGTTATCACGCCATTTTCAAGCTCGTGAACAGTATTTTTGATCGATTTTGACTGGTCGCCTGTTAAACTGATTTTCATACCCTCAGGGAGATTTTTCTGTTCTACCTTAACCAGTTCTTTAATTTCATCAGCAATTCTTACAAGGTTTTCTCCGCTTTGTTTCTTAATAATTATTGTAACTGCATCCTGCCCGTTTTCCCGAGAGTAACTTGTTCTTTCTTTATAACCAAAAATAACCTGCGCAACATCTTTGATATATATCGGATTTCCATATAGATCAGATTTTACAATAAGCTCACCAAAAACACGCGGGTCTTCTACTTCGCCTGGTACACGGATAAGATAATTAAGGTCACCTATATCAACACTTCCTCCCGGTATATTCAAGTTTTCTGCGCTGATAGTTTTTGTAATATCGTTCAAGCTTAGACTATAATATTTCAGCCTCTCAGAATTGACATTTATTTTTACTTCTCTTTCAAGTCCTCCTACTACATCTGCACTTAAAACCCCCTGTACTCCTTCAATCTGGTCGCTAAGTTTATCTGCAACTTCCTTCAACTTTGCAAGCCCATAATTACCTGCTATGTTAATATATAGTATGGGCTGCTCAGAAAGATTCACTTCTGCAATTACAGGTTCTTCTATATCTTTAGGCATGTTTGATTTAGCCACAGAAACTTTATCACGAACTTTTTGCAACGCATCATTAATTTTAACGCCCGGATTGAATTCTACTGTAACAGATGAAAAACTTTCCCGGGATACAGAAGTTATCTGCTTTATACCTGCTATAGCTTTAACCTGTTTTTCTATTTCCATAGTAACAAGTTTTTCAATTTCTTCCGGTGATACGCCTATATATACAGTAGAAATAAAAACATAAGGTATCTGTATAGATGGTGATGCTTCGCGAGGAAGTGAAATATAAGCAGATATACCTGCAAGTATTATTATAAAAGTGAAAATATATACTACTACTTTATTATCAACAAAATACTTGAAATATTTCATGTTCTGATTTTTTAATTAAATATTACTGATCGGATGAGTTCCGTTAGAAAACAACCTGCACTTTATCACCATCTTTTAAAGCCTGAAATCCATCCGTTATCAGTTTATCTCCGGCATTAAGTCCGCTTTCTATCAATACCTGATTATTGTTTCTTCCGCCTAGTTTAAGCTCGCGTTTCTTAGCAATATCGCCTTCAAGAATAAAAACATACTGAACGTCTCCATAATCAACTATCATATCCTGATTTATGACTATTGCATTTTCCTTAGTGAACTCAGATATCATAACATTAGCATTCATACCCGGTTTTAAAGTTTTATCGCGGTTATTAATAAGTATTTCAATTTCAAAGGTTCTGCTTGTTCCTGTTAAGGCAGGAGCTATAAAGCTTATCTTTCCATCAAACTCTACACCAGACAATACATCAATAGTAATTTTAACATTCTGTCCATGGTTAACCTTTGTAAGATACATTTCAGGAACACCTGCTGAAACCTTTACTGTAGAAATATCTATTATGCTGAATATCGGAGAACCGGGTGCAGACATCTCCCCTTTATTCATAAACTTATCATCAACAACACCGCTTATTGGTGAACGGACAAAACCAGTTTTTAATCTCTGCTTTAAGATATCGGCTCCCCTGAGGACTGATTCATACTGCCATTTTGAAGTTAAATATTGTATTTCGGTGGTGGCGTTTTCTTCATAAAGCTGTTTCTGCTTTTCATAGTTCATGCGCGCAAGCTCAACCTGTGCTTCGGTCTGCTCAAGTGAAGCAAGCTCAACATCTTTTTTTATTCTTGCTAAAATTTCACCTTTTCTAACATAGCTTCCTTTATTTTTGGTAAGATATGTAATTAGTCCGCCTTCTTCTGAAGAAACCTTTGCAGATGTGAATGGTTTAATAACACCAGTAACTTTAAAGTTATCAGAATAAGAAGATGGCTCAATAACTTTAACTTTTACAAGAGGTAATTTCTTTTCATTAGGTTGGTCTTTAGTTTCTACACCGCCTTTACCGCAGCCAATTAAAACCGAGGCTATCAGTATCAATAATATGACTGGTAATATTAATATTAATTTTAATTTTGTCATGGATAGTATATTTAAAAAAATTCTCTTTAAGAATGTATTTGTTATTTTTCCAAAAGCTGTTCAAGTTCACTTCTTGCAATAAGGTAATCATATATTGCCTGAATATAGGAAAGCTTTACCTGGCTTAGGGCAAGCTCTGCATCTACAACATCAATCTGGTTTAATACGCCATTTTTATAATTTATATTTGCCAGGTCATATCCACGCTGGGCTGTGTTCACTAATTCTTCCTGTGACCTAATGCGATTTTTAGCATCTTCTATTTTAAGAAAAACACTTTCTGTCTGTGTTTTAAGCAATTCTTTAGTTTTTGATATAAGCTCTTCAGATTTTCTTACTTCTACAATTGACTGGTCTTTTTTGAAACTGTTCCTGAAAAGGTTTAGATTCCAGCTCATCCCTATACCGGCATATAAAGAATTATTGAATTTATAACGTGTAAAAGATTTATTGTCATTTTCATTTGCCTGTATAGAAAACTGACCGAAAACATATAACTTTGGAAGGAAATTAGCGTTATCAATATTTACAAACTGTTCATTTATTTTTTTACCCAGTTTTAACTGTCTTATAGCTACATTGTTTTCTGATATTTTCTTTATCAGGTCATTCATAGTTCCCCATACTTCAGTACTATCATAGCTTAGGCTGCCTGAAACATCAATTGCAGTTTCATTTTTTAAGCCAATATTGTTTTTCAGGAATTTCTTAGCAATTTCAAGATTGTTTTGCGATTGCTTAAGTTGCGGTTTAAGGATTTCTACTTTAACTTTAGCTCTAATAAAATCATATTCTAACGCAACGCCTGCTTTATAACGTGCTTCTACAACTCTAAGATTTTCCTGTGCATTATTAATGCTCTGCTGGTTCAAATTAATTACTTCCTTTAACAGCAGAATGTTAAAGAATGATTTTTTAACATCTGTCTTAATTTTAGATTCAACACTCAATAAATTTTCTTCCTGAATCTTTGAATAATATTCCGCAATTCTGATACCCGTAAATACCGGTGTCCCTAAAACCGGAATAGGCTCGGCGACGTCAATCGTAGTAATAATACTATTATCCGAGCCTATTTCGAAGTTTTGTCCAAATATGTTGATCGTCTGCTTTTTAAACGACCTCGTGTACCTGGAACTTAAAGTAAGCGTTGGTACAAGGTTTTCGCTGTACACTTCTGAAACTTTTTTTTCTGCTTTAAGTATATCAAGCTTAGCAATTACATAATCTGAATTATTCCTCTTGGCAAGATTGATAGCCTCACTCAAATTCAGAACCCTGGTTTCCTGTCCGTATAAGGGTATCAACAGGGACACAAAAAGCAAGATAACTATTTTTTTTATCATAACTTAAAATTAATCTTTAGGATATTGCATTTTCAAAGAATTTTTTCGTTTTGCTGTATTTCTTTTTTCCAAGCGGAGTAAGAAAACCTTTGAAGAATATTTCAGAAGTAATTCTAACAGCATCGTGAAAAGAGTAGCTGCTGTTTAAAATAAAATCAGGGTGAGTTACAGCCTCTATCGCTCCGTTTAATGCTGTTATAAGTATATCATGGGGATAGCTCTCTATTAGCTTTTCTCTTCTTCCCTGTTCTAAAAGTTTTTTTAAAATCCCCATTACTTGAACTGATCTGACTTCGTTGAACTTTTGCAAACAATTTGGAGCATGTATTTTTAAGTCTCTGAACCAAGCAATACTGCAATTCAACATCATAATCTTATTCATATTTAGTATTTTCAGAAACTTTGTTACCGAGTCATCAGCAGATTCACCTATTTCATTCAACTTGCGAAGCAATAAATCAATTCTCAAATCACAAACTTCTACCAGCAATACTTCTTTTGAAACAAAATGCTTGTAAATAGTTTTCTTGCTCATATGTAAGTCTTTGGCAATTTCATCCATAGAGGTCTTGTAAAAGCCTTCAGTAATAAACTTAGCGTGGGTGAAATGTAAAATTTTTTCTTTTTCTGTAACTTCTGCCATTCTACTCTAAATTATGCAAATAGGAAACTATTTTCGTTTCTTAAGTTTCCAAAATAATTAATGGAAACTAATTTATCAAGTGTTAAATTATTATTCTTAAAATTAACCTAAAATTAGCATATATTTGTATATACATGGAAACTTCTGATATAGGTTTAAAGAAAAAAGCTGCATTAATATCATTATTAATAGGCTTTTTGATGTTCTTTGGAAAGATTAGCGCCTATTTTCTGACCGGTTCTGCCGCAGTACTTTCAGATGCCCTTGAATCTGTTGTTCACATTATAGCCACATCATTTGCATTCTATAGCCTGCTAGTTTCTACCAAGCCTGCTGATAAAGAGCATCCTTATGGTCACGGTAAAATAGAATTTTTTTCGGCAGGGTTTGAAGGCGCGCTTATCATTGTAGCTGCATTTACAATCATAGCATATGCTGTTAGAGATATTGTCTATCCAAGAGAAATTTCTTCGCTTGATACCGGTGCTGTAATAATAACCGCTGCAAGCATTATAAATTTACTTCTTGGGTTATATCTTATTAGAACCGGCAGGAAAACAAAAAGCATTATTCTGATAGCTGATGGTAAGCATGTACTAACAGATTCAATTACAAGTTTTGGAGCAGTTGCCGCATTAGTACTAGTTCTTATAACTGATATAAAACTTTTTGATCCTATAGTAGCTATAGCACTTGCTATAAATATTTTATGGACAGGGAAACATCTGGTGCGTGAATCAATTGGCGGGCTGATGAACGAAACTGATGATAAGATCATTAATGCGATTGCTGAAGGACTTGAAGATAAAAGAAAAATTTACCCTGACTGGATAGACGTTCACCGCTTGAGATATTGGAAATCAGGTGATAAGTATATGGTAGATTTCCATTTGATAGTGCCCTATTATAAATCGGTGAGCGAAAGCCACGAAACTGTTGATATGGTTGAAAGGGAAATAATAAATGCTCTAAAAACAAAGCATGTAGAATCATTAATTCACTTAGACCCTTGCAATCCGCGCTGCTGTTATATTTGCAGTATGCCAGAGTGTCCGGTACGCAAAGAACCCAAATCAAAATACATCAAGTGGGAAGGCAAAACAATAACCGAACTGCCCGCTTATGATATTGATGAGATAATTTAAACAACCATCTAAAAGCAGTTTTTGATGTTCCACTAATTTTACCCCTTGTTTTTTAAAACATTAATTATTCATTTTGTAATGTACTAAGAAAATAATATTTACGATATCCTATAACCATCTTTGCTTTGGTGATTAAGAATAAAGATTTAACAAAGTAATATAAGATAGAAGTGAAAAAAATAGCCTACATATTATTTTTTTACGTTCGACTTTCTGCGTTTTTTTGCAGTCCCAGTTTATACTGCTTTAGCGGGACGATTCTGCTTTGCGGGATGACGTTTGGCGTGTTTGCCCAGCCAACACAGGAGTGGGTTGCAAGAATACCGGGACCTACAAATGATTTATTTGGACCTTTTTTGCAGGTAGATAAATCCGGCAATAGCTATGTAGCCGGAACCCGTGTCATAAATGACAGCATTAATATTCTTTGTGCAAAGTATAATACTTCAGGTGTCCAGCAATGGTTAATGTTGTATAAGTATCCGGGCTATGGCTATTTTGGAACAACCGGGCTTGCGCTTGATAGCTCAGGAAATGCTTATGTAATAGCAGGCTTCGCGTTTACTTCTTTAACACCGGTTAATGGTCTTATAGTAAAGCTTAACAGCCTGAACGGGAGTACTGTATGGACAAAAAGTTATTTTGGTCAATACGGCAAGAGCGCGTTTTATGATATAAAAATTGATAGATTGAATAACATATACGTAGTTGGGTCGGCAGATTCATCTCATTTAGTAATCCGATATAACACAAACGGAGATTCCGTCTGGGTCCGGAAGTACCGCCCCCCGTGGCTTACAGGTGAATTTCCCCGCGCCTGTACGATTGATGATTCGCTCAATATTATTTTTACCGGATACAGAAGATTTTTCTATCCGCCATTCGGATGGTATGATAGCTTACTTGTAGCAAAATATTCACCCGGCGGGATTTTGCGATGGGAAAGTGTTTATACTTACGATCTGCTTGGGTCAGATATAGGGACAAAAATAACTGCCGACCAGAACGGGAACATATATATTGGCAGTAATACTCGGGTTTCGGGTTTCGGTGTTTACCTTACTTTGAAATTTGACAGGAATGGAAGCAGGCAGTGGGCAAAAATTTATGATGCACCGGGAAGTGGGGATAACAGTTTGAATGGTATTGCAATCGATAAAATCAATAATGCCCTTATTGTGACTGGAGGCGCAGTTACAAATGGTGTTCAAATGGCTACAACGATAAAGTATAACTCGCTGACTGGGGACTCTATATGGGTTAGAAAAGATACTGGAACATATAAGTACGGTGATGCACGAGCTATAAAAATAGACACAATAGGAAATATATACGTAACAGGTGTATGTAGTAGTACGGGTTCTGGGGCACCAGTAGATATACTAACAATAAAATATTCACAAACGGGTGTTAGAAATTGGCTAATGACATATAATGGACCTTATAATGGACTGGATATTGGTAAGGATTTAGGACTAGACAAATTTAATAACATTTATGTACTTGGAACAAGTCAAAGCGGTTTTCAACTTAGTGATTATGCGTTAATTAAATATAATCAGATCTTGGGAATTCCTCCCGTAAGCAGCGAAATCCCACAAAAGTTTGTGCTAAACCAGAATTTTCCTAACCCTTTCAATCCAAGTACCAAAATTAGATTTTCAATACCAAAAACTGGTTTTATACAGCTTAAAATTTATGACGTTCTTGGTAGAATTAAAGAGATTCCGGTTAATGAGAAATTTCAGCCAGCAGAATATGAACTGACCATTGATGGCTCTAGTTACACAAGCGGTGTATATTTCTACCAGTTAATAGCTGACGGAGGTATAATAGACACTAAAAAAATGATTGTATTAAAATAAAAAGGAGTTTTAATGAAATAAAACAGGCAGGCACAGAGGTTCCGGTTCAATCGCTAAATTTTACGGATTGTTATGCTCATTTTACAGGGCATAACCCTACGATGTCTGCCTTTTTATTTCACTTAATCAAAAATAAATAATAAATCAAATTGATGAAATAAATTAACTAGCCTACTTTATGCGGGTGGTTCTTTAACATACTATAAATTTTAGTTTACTTCTTCTTCACAAATTTCTTCTTAAAAATATGTTTTAAGGCATCATCAAGTTTTTCTACACTTACTATCTCGAGTCCCTTTTTAATTTTATCTGAAATCTCCTTAAGATCTTTTTCATTATCCTTAGGTATCAAAACTTTCTTGATCCCGCTTCTCTGTGCTGCAAGCAGTTTTTCATTTAAACCGCCTATTGGAAGTATCTCTCCTCTTAATGTAATCTCACCGGTCATAGCAACATCACTTCTGGTTGGGTTGCCTGTTAATGCAGATATCATTGCAATCGTCATTGTAATACCTGCCGAGGGTCCGTCTTTAGGTATCCCGCCTTCCGGTATATGTATGTGTATTTCCTTACCACTAAAAAAGTTACCTGCTAACCCGAATTTTTTTGAATTACTCCTTATAAATGTAAAACCAGCTAAGGCTGATTCCTTCATCACATCGCCTAATTGACCTGTCAATGTAAGTTTTTCTTTTCCCGGCATTACGCTTACTTCAATATCAAGAATATCACCGCCCATAGAGGTCCACGCCAAACCAACTGCATTACCAACTTTATCTTCCTTATCAGCCTGCTTTTCTTTGAATTTTGGAACACCAAGATATTTTTCAATAAGCTCTGTATTAATATCCAGAGTTTTTTTCTTTTTCTCTTGAGCCCCATTCGATTTAATTTTATGAAGAACAATTTCTTTTGTAATCTTCCTCATAAGTGATGCTATTTCGCGCTCAAGATTCCTAACACCAGCTTCGCGTGTATATTCATTAATTATTTTCCTTATTGCAGCATCGGGGATAATAACTTCTTCACCGCTTAAACCATGCTCTATTAATAGTTTTGGAACTATATGCCTTTTTGCAATTTCAAGCTTTTCATGCTCAAGGTATCCCGGCATCTGTATAATTTCCATTCTGTCCTGAAGCGGTAATGGGATTTGAAATTGTACGTTAGCTGTGGTTATAAAAAGCACCCTTGAAAGATCATAATCAACATCTAAGTAATGATCATTAAAAGTATTATTCTGCTCGGGGTCAAGCGCTTCAAGCAGTGCGCTTGCAGGGTCTCCGCGGAAATCCATTCCCATTTTATCAATTTCATCCATCAGAATTACGGGGTTACTTGTTCCTGCTTTTTTCATGGATTGAATTATCTTTCCGGGCATTGAACCGATATATGTTCTTCTGTGTCCACGTATTTCAGCTTCATCACGCACACCGCCAAGTGATATCCTAACAAATTTCCTGTCTAATGCCCTTGCAATAGATTTACCAAGCGAAGTTTTTCCAACTCCAGGGGGTCCTACAAGGCAAAGTATCTGCGCCCTTGCTTTTACTTCAGGTTGGTTTTTATTTCCTTTGTTAAGGCTTTCAAGATTATTAAGAATTGCAATATGTTCTAATATTCTTTCCTTAGGTTTCTCAAGTCCAAAATGGTCTTCATCAAGTATTTCCTTTGCATGCTCAATATTCAGGTTATCTTTTGTAAATATTTTCCAAGGAACACTTACTATCCAGTCGAGAAAATTCCTTGATACAGTTGCCTCTGGTGACATTGGAGGAATTTTTTTCAGCTTTTGGAATTCTTCCATTGCTTTATCCTTAATATCCTTTGGCATTTTTGATTTCAGTATTGCATCTTTAAGCTTCTGGAAATCAGGGTCAGTTTCATCTTCATCATTCATTTCATCCTGAAGTATCCTAATCTGCTCCTGCACAATAAACCTTCTTTGGTTCTTCTGCATACTCTGGTTTATCTTCGCCTCAATATCCTTTTCAACCTTAAATATCTCAATTTCTGAACTTAGTATATTTATTAGCTCATAATATTGCCCTTTTAAAGTAGTAAGCTCAAGTAATTTCTGTTTACGGTCAATTGATACCAATATTGTTGAAGCGATATAATAAAGTTTTCTATCCGGCTCTTTAATATTCTCAAAAGCCATCAATGATTCCTGTGCAACTCCCCTGTGATTTGTCACATAATCGTTGAATAATTTAGTTGCCTGCCTGATAAGAGCATTTAGCTCAACACTTTCTTCAATAGGAGGAAAGATATATTCAATATCAGCTTCAATAAATTTGTTCTTGTGAAATTTATTTACTTTTGCCTGTCCAATTCCATCAACAAGTACTTTAATCAAATTATTCGGAAGTTTTATTACCTGTAATATTTTAGCCACAGTACCATATTCATAAAGATTATTTATTTCTGCTTCTTCTGCTTTATGGTCTTTCTGCGTTAGAAGAAGTACGTATTTTTCTTTTTCCAATGCAAAGTTTATTGCGCTTATTGTTGATTCTCTGCCAGCAAGAATTGGATACATCATATATGGAAATATGACAATATCTCTTAAAGGTACTATCGGAAGAAATACAGGTAGCTCAGATTTATTTTCTATCTTGGTTTCCGTCTTTATTACAATGTTTGTTTCGGGTAATTCAGTGATTTCTTTAAATTCATTCATAATATTACAAAAATAACTCATATTTTTAGGATATACAATTCAAAGTATTTTACCGATAAAAATAGATTTTTTTGTCATATCCACCTCTCCTGTTTTCCTTTCAACCACGGTGGATTAGTTAGAGAAAAATCGGGAATTTATACAGAAAAATCATAAGATTTTCAACAACTTTTCTAAAGACCTTTACGGCAAAAAACGAAAGTCGTTGCAGAAAATCGGAGAAATGATGAAGATTATTTATTACTAACTGAAGTTACTAAGGTAAAATCAATGGTATTAGGTTTCTGAAGTAGTGGTTAACTATTAGATATAGAGTTTTAGACACTGTGATTTGCTTAAAACCTGATATAATAAAAGAAATGGTACTCTATAACTATATAAATTCATACATATCTCTGATTCTCTGTACCTCTGTTGTTCAATTTTAGTCTTTTATTTCCCTTTATATTATCCTCATTTTTCAATAATTTTGCGTTATGCATATCCAAAACATTGTATTTATATTACTCTTACTCGCCGCACTATCTCTGTTTACGTATAACCTATTTAGGATACGTTCATATCTAATGCTTGGACGATGCGAAAACCGTTTTAAAGATGTTGGCAAAAGAATTTGGAAAGTGCTTGGAATCGGAATAGGTCAGACAAAAATTTTCCGTGACCCTGTTGCAGGTTTGATGCATGCATTGATATTCTGGGGATTTTTGGTTCTGATTACTGCAGTCATGGAAGCATTTGTACAGGGATTTTATTCAGGCTTTTCATTGGGAGTGCTTGGACATATTTCACAAGTTATATTTTTTTCACAAGACTTGTTTGGATTACTTGTGATACTTTCTGTATTCTATGCATTATTCAGAAGATATGTTCTGAATCCAAAACGCCTGCAGGGTGATGGCAACACAAACGCTGATGCAACATTTATCCTTTGCCTGATAATGGGTGTTATGATAACTATGTATGTTGTAAATGCAACCAAAATAATAGTTCATCCTGAATATGCAGCATATTATAAATCACATTTTATAGCATCACATTTAACATCACTTTTTGCAGGAAATGATATAACATTTTATAATATTTTCTGGTGGGGGCATATAGCAGTTATCCTTACATTTATGAATTACCTCCCCTACTCAAAGCATTTTCACATAGTAACATCATTGCCTAATGTTTACCTTTCAAAAATTGGACCGCAAACATTAGATACTGAAGAAATAGATTTTGAAAAAGAGAACGTATTTTTAGGTGCAGGTGATATTGAGCAGCTTACGTGGAAGGAAATGTTTGATGGATATGCCTGTACAGAGTGCGGCAGGTGTACTGCAGTATGCCCCGCTAACTTAACTGGCAAACTGCTATCACCCCGGAAGATTATTATGGATATCAGGGAAAGAACTTCCGAGAAGGCTCCCCTGCTTGTAAATAAACAGGAAATATCCGCTGAAATAGAGAACAAGAAACTTGTATCGGATTATTATATAACCGATGAAGAACTTTGGGCATGCACAAGCTGTATGGCATGTGTGCAGGAGTGTCCGGTAAACATAGAGCACGTTAACCCAATTGTAGATATGAGGCGTTTTCTGGTGCAGTCTGAATCACGGTTCCCTGAAGAATTAATGACGGTTTTTGGCAACATGGAAAACAACGGAGCGCCTTGGGCTTATCCTCAATCAGATAGGCTTAAATGGACAGAAGGAATGGATATTGCTGTTCCCGTTGCTGCCGATAAACAGTCTGCCGAAGGCGGATTTGATGTTCTTTATTGGATAGGTTGTGCCGGATCGTTTGATGCAAGGTATCAGAATGTAACGCGGTCAGTTGCTAAATTGCTAGATAAGGCTAATGTAAATTATGCGGTATTAGGTACTGAAGAAAAATGCAATGGTGACTCAGCACGCAGGCTTGGAAATGAATACCTTGCGCAGACGATGATAAAGGAAAATGTTGAAACGATGAAAAAATATAACTTCAAGAAGATACTTGTAAGCTGCCCCCATTGCCTGCAAACAATAGGTAATGAATACAAAGAATTCGGCGGTAATTATGAGGTTGTTCATCATTCAGAATTTATTAGCGAGCTTATTGAGCAGAATAAAATTGAAATTGACAGTACAAAGAAGATTGATAAGAAAATTACTTATCATGATTCATGTTACCTTGGAAGGTACAATGATATATACGAAGAGCCCCGTAACCTGATAAAAAAGGTTAACAACGGCGAAATGATTGAGATGAAACGCTCCAAAGACCGCGGTTTATGCTGCGGTGCCGGGGGCGGCAGAATGTGGCTTGAAGAAAAAATTGGCAAGAAAGTTAATATTGAAAGAACAGAGGAAGCATTAGAAACTAATCCAGACGTAATTTCAACAGCATGTCCGTTCTGCATGACAATGCTCACAGACGGCGTTAAGGAAAAAGGAAAATCTGAAGAAGTAAAAGTAAAAGATTTTGCAGAGTTGGTGTTGGAATCAATTAAATAATTTCAAAAAAAGTTTAAATGAGCGAAGAAACCATAAATAAAATAAAAAAATTCTTTAAAGATAAACCAGTTATTAAGGCTTATTTGTTCGGTTCATATGCAAGAAATGAACAGGATGATAAAAGTGATATAGATATACTTGTAGAACTTGATCATTCCCAACCAATAGGATTAAAATTTGTTTCGATACAACAGGAATTAGAATCATTATTAGGAATGAAAGTAGATTTGGTATCAACAGGTGGTATATCTAAATATATTAAGCCAGGTATTAATAAAGATAAAGTTATGATCTATGACCGGGAAAATTAATGACAGTCTTCGGCTCAATCATATATATGATGCGATATTAAGTATTGAATCTTTTGTTGATGACATTTCATTTGATAATTTTCTGGAAAATGAGTTAGTCACAAGTGCTGTTATCCGGAAACTGGAAATTATCGGTGAAGCATCTAATCATTTATCCTTAACAATAAAAGATAAGTATTCAGAAATAGACTGGCCTCAAATAATCGGGTTTAGAAATATTATTGCTCATGAATATTTTATAGTAGATAATGAGTTAGTATGGGAAGTTGTTCATGATGACCTTCCCGCGTTCAAGTAGGTTATAGCCAAAATTTTAGAAAAAGAATTTAATAATTAAAACATAACATTAGGAGATAAAAATGTCTTATTTTTTCACATCCGAATCAGTCAGCGAAGGACACCCGGATAAAGTATGCGACCAGATTTCTGACGCAATATTAGATGATATACTGGCTCACGATAAATACGCGCGTGTTGCCTGCGAAACTTTCTGCGCAACAGGTTTAGTGCTTGTTGGCGGAGAAATTACAACTACACATTATGTTGATATTCAGAAAGTTGTAAGAAATGTTGTAAAGGATATCGGCTACACAAAAGGAGATTACAGGTTTGATTTCCATTCAATTAATGTAATGTCAGCAATTAACAAACAATCACCCGATATTGCAATGGGTGTTGATACAGGCGGCGCAGGTGACCAGGGTATGATGTTTGGTTACGCTACAAACGAAACACCTGAATATATGCCGATGGCTTTGGTTTATGCTCACAAGCTTGTTAAAAGGCTTGCTGATATAAGAAAAAGAAATCTGAAATTAATGCCATATTTAAGACCCGATGCAAAATCACAGGTAACAATTGAATACAGCGATGATAACAAGCCATTAAGGGTTGATACAGTTGTAGTATCAACACAGCATGACCCCGGTGTATCACAAACGAAGATAAAAGCTGATGTGATAAAAAATGTTATCAAAAAAGTTATACCTGCAAGATTGCTTGATAATAATACAATATTCCATGTAAATCCAACCGGAAGATTTGAAATTGGCGGACCTCATGGTGATACGGGCTTAACAGGCAGAAAGATCATTGTAGATACATATGGCGGAAAAGCTCCCCACGGCGGCGGCGCATTTTCAGGTAAGGATCCATCAAAGGTAGATAGAAGCGCTGCATACGCTGCAAGACATCTTGCAAAGAACATTGTTGCCGCAAAACTTGCCACGGAATGTATGATACAACTTTCTTATGCAATTGGTGTTGCCCAGCCTGTTTCTATCTATGTTGATACTAACGGTACAGGCAAAGTTGCAGATAACAAAATTTCTGCTTTCATAAAGAAAAATGTTAACCTAACTCCAAAAGGTATAATGGATAGATTAAATCTTAGAAGACCAATATACAAAAGAACTGCTGCCTATGGTCACTTTGGTAGAAATGACAAAGATTTTACATGGGAAAAGCTTGACCTGGTAAATCTGTTTAAAAAAATAAAGTAATTGAAAAAAAAGAAACTTCAAATTAAAATATTTCACAGTTTTAAGGAACAGGAAGATGCTGACACAAAATTCTGGCGAAGCCTTTCTTTAACTGCAAAAAGAAAACTATATGAAGATTTCTTTTACAACCAATTAATACTTGAACATGGCAAAGTACCAAGACTTCAAAGAGTTATTAATCTTACTAAAAGAAAAAAAAGTTAAGTATCTGATTGTAGGCGGACAAGCAGTTAATTTTTACTCAAGAGGAAAATATACCGAAGACCTGGATATTTGGGTTGAGCCTACAATAGAGAATGCTGAAAATATTTTTTTGGTACTGGAAAAATTCGGGACTGGGAATCTTGAGATTGAAATTTCTGATTTTTTAAAGAAAAATAACATAGTTCAATTAGGATTTCCACCCTTAAGAATTGATATTATGACATCAATTGAAGGTGTTGATTTTGACACAGCATTTAAAAAGTTAAAAAAAGGCTACCTTTTTGGTTTGAGAAATCAACCATATATTTCCTTTGAAGATCTGGTAAAAAATAAGAAAAAGACAGGAAGACCAAAGGACAAATTTGATATTTTGTGGCTAAAACAATATTATAATCCAAAAAAAGCAAAATGAAGGATTTTCTTTTCGGTTTTACATACCCGTTTAGAAGCCTGAAGTTCTTTTTTTCACATACAGTACTGATAAAATATTCTATCGCTCCTATGTTAATTAATTTATTAATATATGGGAGCGTTTTTATTTTCTCATATAGCTGGCTTATGGGTTCACTTGATAAATGGTTGGGAATTGAGAATACCGAAGCAGGTTTCTGGCTTAAATTCATTTACATTGTCCTACTGATAATCGGGTTTTTGTTATTGCTGTTTGTGTGCTATCTGCTTTTTGCAATTCTTGGCAATATAATTACTGCACCATTTAATGAAGAAATATCACAGCGAGTTGAGGAGATAGTTTCAAAAGGTAAAATTGAGCATAAAATAGGATTTTGGGAAGATGCTTATATAAGTATTAAAGGCGAAGTTCAAAAGCTTTTATTTTATCTATCAATATTACTGCTGATATTCAGTTTGAATATTATTCCTGTTGCAGGCTCAGTTCTGGCTACAACAATCGGAGTAATATTTTCGTGTTTCTATAATGCATTAGATTTCCTCGACTATCCGATGACAAGAAAGAAAATGAGATTCCGTGATAAATTGAAAGTAACACAAAAAGGTAAGCTTGTTACATTTGGTTTTGGATTCACATCATTCTTGTTAATGTTTCTGCCTGTTGTGAATGTGTTTATGAAACCAATTCTTGTAGCCGCAGGAACCGCTTTATATTACGAGAAAGGTTATAGTAACAGGGAATTTTTCAATAACACCCAATAAAATAGCGTAAATTCTGGCATAATTTATATAAATAGTTTTTTTTATCTTTGAGAATTCAATAAATTATTTAATACTTCCTTCAATTTTTGCCAACTATTTATATTATTGCCGGGTGTAATGGTGCAGGGAAATCAACTGCTGCAAATGTGATATTACCCAAGTTTCTGCATTGTAAAGAATTTGTAAATGCTGATTCAATTGCTTCGGGACTCTCCCCTTTTCAGCCGGATACAGTTTCATTCCAGTCTGGAAGAATTATGCTGAACAGAATTAAAGAGCTAATTGAACAAAAAGCTACATTTGCTTTTGAAACTACTCTAACAACAAAGAGTTATGTTAATTTGATAAAAAAAGCTAACGAAAAAAAATATAAGATCATTTTACTTTACTTTTGGCTGAATTCAGTAGAGTTAGCTCTTGCAAGAATTGAAGACAGAGTTAAAAAAGGCGGACATAATATTCCAAATGATGTAGTTATAAGAAGATATGAAAGAAGTCTGGATAATCTGATTAATTTATTTATGCCGATTTGCGATAAATGGTCGATCTTTGATAATTCTTCTGATAAAATGAATCTTATCGCAAAAGGGAGTAGTTTAAAAAACAATTATATTTTAAATCATAAAATATGGAAACAGATATATGATTACAAAAATTAAAAAGAAAAAATTATCTGTCACAGATAAAGCATTAAAAGGCGGTCGTAAGGCAATTAAGAACCTGATTGAAGAACGTAAGAAAACTGATGATTATTTAGTTGTATCCAGAAATGGGAAAGTTGTAAAAGTTAAAGCAAGAAGTTTGAAGTAAAATAAATTATTTTTTTCCATTATGTTTTTTACAAGAATCAATATTGCAATATTTTTACTAAATTTTGTTTATGCGAATAAAAATTGACAAAGGTATCGTAGAATTACAAAAGAAATTTTTACTACCTAATAACTTTTTTAAAAATTTATTAAATGAAGATGACTGGTCGTTTATAATCAAATTGCACGCATTTGTTGAAGCCGCTTGTACATCATTATTATTATTCCATCTAGAAGAACCAAATTTAAAGAAAATTATTTCAAGATTAGAGCTATGCAATAAATCTATAGGTAAATTAGCTTTTTTAAAAGAATTAGAATTATTAGGAAGTGAATTTAGAAGATGTATTGTTGCATTATCTGAAATCAGAAATCAGTTAGTGCACAATGTTGAAAATTGTAGCATATCGTTGAACGAAATGGTTACATCTTTCACAAGCGAACAATGGAAACAATTTGCAATAGATTTTGCACCCACTGAAGCTATATTACGAAAATTTACAAATTCACCATTTAAGATTGAAGATGATTTCATTAAACTAGAAAGCCGAATTAAAAGTGCAAAAAGTTCGCCAAAGACTTTTATTTGGATTGGGGTATACAATCTACTTATTGCAATTATAGACGCTGAAGGATATAGTGAATATATAAAATTTGAAAAAAATAAGAATAAATGAAACTGTATAAATACAAACCTATCAATAATTTTACTTTAAAAATGTTAGAGGATTCGGAATTATACTTCCCATTCCCCAAAGAATTTAACGATCCGTTTGACTGTAGTTCTAATATTAGTTATGCTGGTAAGAAAGAACAACATATAGAATTCATGAAATCTGATGGAAAATCGGAAAATGAAATTAATAAATACCTAAATATCCTTGAAGAATGCGACTATGACCCAACAGATAAAATTGATAAATACAAATCATTTCAAACCAACGACTATTTAGATACTCAAATGGTATATAGTTTATCCTCGGTTAGTGATAACACTCTTATGTGGTCGCACTATACCAATTCTCATCAAGGAATATGCATTGGGTTTGAAGTAAAAGAGGTTGTTGACATACTTTTTTTTGAATTCGATGAACAAGTAAACAAGATAGCTCCTCCAGAAGATAAGCTAGGGCTAATATGGAAGGTTACTTACAATAACGATATGCCTGCTGCTGTCAGCAGATTTGAACCAAACCAAGACTATTTTTCATTTTTTATCACAAAACATACAAATTGGAGTTATGAAAATGAATATAGAATGATATTATTATATGAGGACTATCAGAAAAAAATATATAAATTTAGAAAAGATATTTTAAAGGAAGTAGTATTTGGTATGAGAATATCTGAAGAGAATAAAAAATTAGTTAAAGAAATTATCGATAAAAAATATATTAGTATGGGATTTGATGTAGATTATTATCAAGCACGGCCAAGAAAAGGTACTTATTTATTAGATTTAATCAAAGAATAACTAACTTAAATTATGATGCAGGAACCTGAAGTAAATTTAGCACTCGCCAAAACATTTGGCTTAACTGAAGAAGAATATAACAGGATACTGGTTATATTAAAGAGAAAACCAAGCTATACAGAACTTGGTATTTATTCCGTTATGTGGTCAGAGCACTGCTCATATAAGAACTCAATACTCGAAATTAAGAAACTCCCCCGCTCAGGCGGAAGGTTGCTAGTTGGTGCCGGTGAAGAAAACGCTGGTTTGGTTGATATTGGCGATGGACTTGCAGTGGCATTTAAAATTGAATCACACAACCACCCCTCAGCAGTTGAGCCATATCAGGGAGCAGCAACAGGGGTTGGAGGAATACTTCGCGATATATTTACAATGGGCGCCAGACCCATTGCTGCACTTAATTCATTAAGATTTGGAAATATTACCCCTTATAATTCTACTGATAAAGGGATTGACCGTACAAAATACCTGTTCAAAAATGTTGTAAAAGGTATCGGCGATTACGGCAATTGCTTCGGCGTCCCTACTGTTGGCGGTGAAATATACTTTGATGAGTGCTACAGGGATAATCCCCTTGTAAATGCTATGGCAGTTGGAATTGTTAAGCATGATGAAGTAGCCAAGGCTACTGCAAAAGGCGAAGGTAATCCTGTATTCATTGTTGGTTCATCAACAGGCAGGGATGGTATTCACGGCGCAACTTTCGCATCAGAGGAAATATCTGAAGCATCAGAAGCAAAACGCCCATCAGTACAGGTTGGCGACCCTTTTACAGAAAAATTACTGCTTGAAGCATCATTAGAACTGATAAAAAGCGGAGTAGTTGTAGGTATGCAGGATATGGGAGCAGCAGGAATAACATGCTCAACCTGCGAAATGAGCGCAAAAGATGGCATGGGTATGGATATTAATCTGGATTTTGTACCCGCACGTGAAGAAAATATGTCAGCTTATGAATTAATGCTTTCAGAATCACAGGAAAGGATGTTAGTTGTCATACAAAAGGGCAAGGAAGATATTGCAAAGGAAATATTTGATAAGTGGGACCTAAACTGTGTCCAAATAGGCTCAGTAACAAATGGTCCAAATGTAAAAGTATCATATCGTGGAAATATTGTAGCAGATGTTCCTGCAAATACACTTGTTCTTGGCGGTGATGCGCCTGTATATATACGTGAGTCAAAAGAGCCGGTATATTTTAAAGAACTGCGGGATTTTGATTTTAATTCTCTCCCTGAACCTAATGACTACAATGAAGTGCTATTAAAGCTATTGTCATCGCCCAACATCACAAATAAAAACTGGGTGTACGAACAATATGATACTCAGGTGAGAACAAATACTATTGTTATGCCGGGCGGTGATGCATCTGTTGTGAGGATTAAAGGAACACAAAAAGCTCTTGCAATGAAAACTGACTGTAATGGAAGGTATGTTTACTTAAATCCATATAAAGGAGCTATGATCGCAGTTTGCGAATCAGCGCGAAATGTAGCCTGCACAGGGGCGGAGCCGCTTGCTATTACAAACTGTCTGAATTTCGGCAATCCATATAAACCCGAAGTATATTACCAGTTTCAGCAGGCAATAAAGGGTATCGGAGATGCATGCCGCGTGCTTAACACTCCCGTTACAGGAGGTAACGTTAGCTTTTATAATGAATCACCTGACTATGCTGTATATCCTACACCAACAATCGGAATGGTTGGTTTAATTGAAGATATTAGTTATGTTACAACATCATATTTTAAAAATGAAGGTGATATTATTGCTTTGATAGGCACACCAAATGAAACAAAAGAAAACTACATAGACGGCTTAGGAGGAAGTGAATATGTAAAGTTGATTCACAATAAAGTTACCGGTGATGCACCAAATGTAAATATAGAAGCTGAAAAAAACTTAATTAAAAATATCCTTGAATTGACAAGAGGAAAATACATAAACTCTGCTCATGATGTTTCAGATGGCGGGCTTGCTGTTGCATTAGCAGAATCATGTTTAATTAATAGAAACTTACCTATCGGATGTAATATTAATATTAATAATACTTTAAGGAAAGATTTTGTATTATTTAGCGAATCACAAAGCTGGATTATAATATCATATAACAAGGAAAAAGAGACTAAAATTAAGCAAATTTGCGAAAAAAATGATATTATTTTTGAAAATATTGGTAAAGTTGGCGGAAATTTGATTAAAATTAACGATGATATAAGTATAACGCTTGAAAGTGCAAAGGATGC
This sequence comes from uncultured Ignavibacteria bacterium, assembly GCA_947084945.1. Classification (GTDB taxonomy): domain Bacteria; phylum Bacteroidota; class Ignavibacteria; order Tepidaquicellales; family OLB5; genus OLB5. The sequence goes on from CAMTUP010000009.1 coordinate 328,817, forward strand.
TTATTATAATTCGATATCAAAGATCATGGAAGCGTGATTTTATAATTTTAAATCAAATTTTTACAATTCCGGTATAACTTCAAAACAGAAAATAAATGATTTTTGTTTGTATGCCTTTTGTTGTTTCAAAAAACCTTTATTTAGTATAAATTAATGACCCAGAACAAAATTTTTCATGACCACAAAAAACAAATATCATATTATAGCTGTATTCTTATTGCTGATTTTTTCATTTAATTCCAGTGCCCAAAATTATGAAGATCCAAAATTAATTATAAGTGTTAAATTAAAGAATTCAGGTATTGATTATAACAGACCCGAATTATCAGGTAAAGCTTCATCTGTGCTTCCTGTATCAATAGGTATTCTGGCAGCATTATACCTTCTCAACCCAATGGTAGAATATACCGATAGAAAAGTATATGCAGGTTTAACCAAAGAATTTTCACTTGGGTTTGGAAAATTAGGTGAACACAGAACAGCAATTGAATATTCTATGGTATTTGGCGGTAACATCAGGCATTACTTAAGATTTTCATATAAATATGATATACTATTAGCTGCAGGCATCGAGCCTTCTCATATGCTTCAGGGTACAGGTGTTGTTTCGGTTGGCGGAGGCTATTTCACTGATTTCAATAGAACCGGGGTTTTTCCTGAAATTTCATACGGGTATTCAATCAGAAATCATAAATTATTATTTTATCCGCACGTAAAAATAAGGCATACATTTATGTTTTCCAAAGATAGATCGGATATAACTGATCTTTCTTTTGGTTTAATTCTGGGTATAGCAAATCCGTTTATAGATGTAGATATTAAAAGAAAATATTAATTATTTTTATAAAACAATTAACTAACTTTTGTTAAAGGAAATATTACCAAAATCAGTTCAAAATATGCTTATTGAAGTATGGGGAATTTATAACTTCTCTGCCCGGTTTTTCAGAGAAGTTTTAAAGCCGCCATATAATATCAATGAACTGGTTAAACAATTCTTTCAAATTGGCAATAAGTCTCTTGGCTTAGTTGGTATAACCGGTTTTATTATTGGTTTTGTACTGGCGTTGCAGGCAATACCTACGCTGCAACCCTTTGGTGCAACTTCACTGATACCCTCAATGATAGGTCTTGGAATTGTCCTCGAAATTGGTCCTGTTATTACCGGGTTGATATGTGCCGGCAAAATAGGCTCAAGTATAGGAGCAGAGCTTGGCTCTATGAAAGTTACAGAGCAAATTGATGCAATGGAAGTATCCGCATGCAATCCGTTTAATTTCCTTGTCATTAGCAGGGTTATTGCTACAACACTGATGATACCTTTGCTGATAATTTATGCTGATACAATTGCACTTTTTGGAGGGTATATAGCTTTAAATTTAGTTAGTGATGTATCACTTGGATTATATTTTTCATCGGTTTTCGAGGCACTTAGCATTAGTGTTCTTATAGCACCGATAGTAAAAACATTCTTTTTTGGATTTACAATTGGCATTGTAGGCTGTTACAAAGGATATAATGCAGATAAAGGAACAGAAAGTGTTGGTATAGCTGCCAATACTTCTGTAGTTATATCTTCATTAATGGTAATTATATGGGATATGATAGCAGTTCAGATAACAAATTTAATTTTATAAGTATTGGATAGTACCGAAATAGTAATAGATATTGAGAATCTTAAGAAATCTTTTGGAAAATCAGAAATACTAAAAGATATTAATCTTAAAATCAACCGGGGTGAAACAATTGTTACACTTGGTAAATCAGGCACAGGTAAATCTGTTACCTTAAAATGTATTGTAGGGCTTATTATCCCTGATTCTGGTGTGATAAAAGTTCTTGGTAAAAATATTCCTGATCTATCGTATGAAGAACTTCAATACATGAGGAAAAAGATCGGTTTCGTTTTTCAGAGCGGGGCTTTATATGATTCAATGTCAGTAAGGCAGAACCTGGAATTCCCTTTAATAAGAAATAGCGAACTTTCACATGATGAAATTAACAAAAAAGTAGAAGAAGTTTTAAACGATGTTGGACTATCGCAGGCTATTGATAAAATGCCTTCTGAACTATCCGGCGGTATGAGAAAAAGGATCGGTGTCGCAAGAACTATTATCATGAATCCAGAAGTAATGCTTTGGGATGAACCCACAACAGGACTTGACCCGGAAACAACACGCGATATAAGTCATTTAATTGTAAGAATGCAGCGTAAATATAAAGTAACATCTATAGTTGTTACACATGATATGATATGCGCTAAAATTGTTGCAAACAGAATAGTAGTTTTGAACGATGGCAAATATACAGAATCAGGTACATATGATGAACTTGAGAAATCCAAAGATGAATTTGTGAGAACATTTTTCGAAGAAGTAAAAAATGATGAAGCAACAGGTCTAACTAATTATAGTGAATCAGTTAAACAATAATGAATTGAAAAATAAAATTAAATATATAATATTATGGAAACTAATAATGCAAAAAAAATAAAAGTAAGTCTTTTTATTTTAGCAGGGTTTGTAATATTTGTAGTTGCTATCTTCGTTCTTGGTTCTAAAGAAAACCTATTTACTCCGACGTTCAAACTTAAATCTGAATTTGAATCAGTTAGCGGATTAAAAACCGGAGGCTCTGTGAGGTTGAATGGAATTGTAGTAGGTTCAGTAGATGGAATAGATATAGAAGCTTCTAATAAAGTCCTTGTTTCGATGACACTAGAAAGTAGTATCCAGAAATTCATAAAGAAGGATTCTAAAGTTACAATTGGCTCTGATGGACTGGTAGGCAATAAAGTAATTGATATTTCACCCGGTACACCCGGAGCACCAGAGATTCAGGATGGTGAATTACTTGGTTCAATAAAACCCGTAGAAGTTTCTGACATAATGAACAGTCTAAAAGAATCCAGCGATAATGCAGCTGATCTTACAAAAGACCTTTCTGAAATTACCTCTAAGGTTAATTTAGGGCAAGGTACATTGGGGCAATTAGTAAATAACGATACTCTATACAGAAGCATTGATACAACTTTCCGCTCATTTGCAAACTATTCAGGACAATTAAGTGTTGTATTTGCAAAGGTAACAAATACGGTTGATAATGTTACAGGCGACCTTAATATACTGACAAAACAGATAAATAACATATCTACAGATATAGCAGAAATTGTAAGAAAAATGAATTCAAGCGAAAGTATTGTAGGTACATTATTAACAGATACTGTTTTTGCAAATAATTTAAAAGCATTGATGAAAAATGCAAACCTGACAACGCAAAATCTTGAAACGGGTTCATTCAGTTTTGCTCAAAATATGGAGGCTTTGAAACATAATTTCCTATTTAAGGGTTATTTTGAAGATATAGGTTATTGGAGCCAGCCAGATTGGGAAAAAAATATGGATAAAAAAGCACTTGAATTAAGAATAAAAGAACAGAAACTTATAAAAAAAGAAAAAGAATTACAAGAACTTGAACAAAAACTAAAACTTGAACAGAAAATTGAAAACAAATAATCTGATATTTGCTTTATTATTCTTTTTTGTACTTTTTTATGGCTGCAAAAAAGATGAAGATGTTATTGCACCTATTATTAATGATCCGGTCGAAACCGGGATTATTTTAACTGAACCCGTTAACAACAGTACTGTAAATATATTTACGCCACTATTAAAATGGGGGCAATACTTAAATTCCACAGTTTATTCTGTTCAGCTATCAATGGATGCTAACTTTATTACTCAATTATTACTAGATAGTACAATTAATGCAACTGAAGTAAATTTTCCTAATGGTAAACTTACTACAAATGTATTTTATTATTGGCGCGTAAAAGCAGATCTTGGCAGTGGCTCTTATTCCAACTGGTCTATAACATACAGATTCAGGGTTATACTTGCTCCCCCTCCCCCGCCAGTTTTATTGTTGCCTCCAAATAATTCGGTTAACCAGCATTTTCTACCGTTTTTTGACTGGGAAATTGCTCCGACCGCTAATTTCTATAGGTTACAAGTCTCAACTAATGCATCATTTTCACCTGTTCTGTTAGATTCACATAACATATTAATAACCAATATGCAGAGTCCTTATTTTTATTTTATAACAGGTACAAACTATTACTGGCGCGTAAATGCATCAAATTCTAATGGAGTTAGCACCGGAAACTGGTCAACTACTTTCACATTCAGAACAGTTGACGGAGTAATACCCAGCTCTGTTAACGGAACCATAAGGTTTACTGACAACAATTTTGTACCATCACCGTTATATTATCTTATTAGCGCTTTTAAAACCAACAATTGGCCACCCGGACCCACTGATGAACCTGATTATAAAGATTCTCTGACAATACAATTTGTAAATAACGAATATATTGCAAATTACAGTTTAAGAAATATGGAGAATGGAAACTACAATATAGCTGTTTATACAGCAAGCAGGTTTCTTAATTCTGAATATATTTATAAATCAGTTTATGGATGCGATACTGCAAGAACTCAGTATTCAAATTGTCCTTTGGTAAATCCAGGTACAGTTACTATTAATAATGGATATGGGGTAAGTGGTATTAATTTACTTTCATGGGCAGATTCAACTAAATCAATTTTCTAAAAAAGACAAATAATCGTTTATAGTTTATCCATAAATTTATTGTTATTTTGTTGGTTTAATTTAAACAATATTCAATAATATAATTATTGCCCTCAAAACTATAATTTAATACTTTTTAACTCACTTTACGTATATAAAGAAAAATTTTCAAATTATTTAGCTCCGTTAGGAGCGGAATGTTTGTAATTAACCCTAATAATCAACATATTAGCTCCGTAGGAGCGACATATTATTTGGATTCTTGCTTTGGCTCAAATGTTTTACGTAACATCAATTATTAATTATAACATTTATATGATAAACCGAATAATTCTTAAAGTTAATTTATTTTTAGTCTTAACTTTTCTTTTCACTTTTAATTCGCTGATTGTTTCTCAGGTAAAAACTGTTACCGAAGGCAAATATACATACCAAATTGTAGAAAATGACCCTACTAAAACAAGGATGTATAAACTGGATAATGGTTTGATAGTTTATCTAACAGTTTACAAAAATGAACCAAGGATACAAACAAGTATTCCAGTAAAAACAGGCAGCAAAATGGACCCGCATGATGCAACAGGACTTGCACATTATCTTGAACACATGCTCTTTAAAGGAACTGATCAGTTCGGTTCAAAAGATTATTCAAAGGAAAAACCACTAGTTGATGAAATTATTGATTTATATGAAAAATACCGCGGAACAAAAGATGAGAAAAAACGTAAACAGATATATCGCCAGATAGACAGCGTTTCAGGACTTGCTGCAAAATACGCGATAGCAAATGAATACGATAAAATGATGAGCATTATTGGCGCCAAAGGAACCAATGCTTATACTTCTGTTGAACAGACTGTTTATATAAATGATATCCCTTCTAACCAGCTTGAAAAATGGATCAAAATAGAAGCTGAAAGGTTCCGCAATCCTGTAATGAGGCTTTTCCATACAGAGCTAGAAACAGTATATGAAGAAAAAAACATGAGCTTAGATGATGATAATGATAAAATCTGGGAAGAACTTTTTCTTAACCTCTTCCCTACTCATACATACGGCACTCAAACAACTATAGGTACAATAGAGCATCTTAAAAACCCATCAATAAAAAAAGTAATAGATTATTATAATACTTATTACGTCCCTAATAATATGGCAATAGTTCTTTCTGGTGATCTTGATCCTGAAAAAACCATTGAACTCATTGATACTTACTGGGGAAGCAAGTCATACAAAAATGTTCCCACCTTTATTTCTCCGGTAGAAAAACCTATTACTAAACCAATAGAAAAGGAAGTATTTGGACCAGAATCTGAAAACTTGATGTTAGCTTATCGGTTCCCCGGTGCAAATACAAAAGAAAATGATCTGGCTTCAATGGTTGATATGATATTATCAAATAGTGCTGTTGGTTTATTGGATCTTAATTTAAATCAAAACCAAAAAGTACTGGGGTCAGGTTCGTTTGTATATACTAATAAAGATTATTCCTCACATATACTTTATGGCAATCCCAGAGAAGGACAAAAACTTGAAGAAGTTAAAAAGTTACTGCTTGAACAGGTAGAAAAAGTTAAGAAAGGTGAATTTCCTGATTGGCTGACGGAGGCAATAATTAGCGATCTTAAACTTGCTGATATTAAATCACAGGAATCGAACCGCTCTAGAGCTGGCAATTTAGTTGATGTATTTGTTAAAGATATTCCCTGGATAGATAAAGTTAATAAAATTGACAGGCTATCAAAAATCACCAAACAGGATTTAATGGATTTTGCAAGTAAAAATTATGGCAATAATTATGTAGTGGTTTACAAAAGAACAGGTGAAGTTAAAAACGTACAGAAAGTTGATAAACCTGTTATAACTCCTGTGGATGTTAACAGGCAGGATAAATCTGATTTCCTGAAACATATTAGCGAAATGCAAACAGAAGATATAAAACCAGTATTTGTTGATTATAAAAAAGACCTTGTAGAAACAAAGATTAAAAACGATATCCCTCTTTTATACAAGAAGAATGAAGAAAACGGACTTTTTACCCTGAGCATTGCTTACCAGATTGGTGATTTTCATAACAGTAAACTTTCCCTTGCAGCATCTTATTTTTCATATTTGGGTACATCAAAATATTCACCATCTGAGCTAAAGCAGGAATTTTACAAGCTTGGGTGCTCATATTCAATTTCAACCGCTGATGATGAAACCTATATAACTTTAAGCGGGCTAAACGAAAATTTTGATAAAGCATTTGCATTGCTTGAATCTGTAATTAAAGACCTTCAACCCGAAAAGGAAGCACTTAAAAACCTCATATCCGATATACTTAAAGTAAGGGCTGATAATAAGCTGAGCAAAGAAATAATATTATGGGATGCAATGTTTTCATACGGTAAATATGGGGTAATATCGCCATTTACTGATATTCTTACTGAAGAAAAGCTTAAATCTATAGACCCGATGGACCTTATTAATATGCTTAAAGAAATCTCTTCATATAAACAAAAAGTTCTTTATTACGGACCTCTTTCAACAGAAGTTATAACTGAAAAACTTAACAATGAATATAATTTACCCGATGGTGGGTTTAAAGAAACACCACAAATTATCAAGTATGAAGAGCTTCCAACAAATGAGAATACTGTATATGTTGTAAACTATCCTGATATGGTACAAGCTGAAATATTGATGCTATCTAAAAAAGGAAATTTTGATAAGGATAAAATTCCATACATATCATTATATAATGAATATTTCGGGGGCGGGATGTCAGGTATTGTTTTTCAGGAATTAAGGGAATCAAAAGCGCTGGCATACAGTACATTTTCATCCTTTACTTCACCTCAAAAAAGAGATAAAGCTCATTATAACATAGCATATATAGGTACACAATCTGATAAACTTCCTGAGGCAATTTCAAATTTATTCCAACTTTTAAATGATATGCCTGCTTCTGAAATTACATATAGTTCAGCAAAGGAAAATATAATTCAAAAGTACAACACTGAAAGAGTTACCAAATCAAGAATACTTTCAAGTTATCTATCAGCACAAAAGCTTGGACTTGATTACGATATAAGAAAAGATATTTACGAAAAAGCATCGACCTTAACTCTTGAAGATATTCAGAAATTTCAAGTTGATAATGTTAAAGATTCAAAATACACTATTCTTGTTTTGGGAGATAAAAGTAAGCTTGATATTGAAACACTTCGGAAATATGGAGAAGTTAAGTATTTAACACTGGAAGAAATATTCGGCTACTAAAATATAGTTCTGAAAATAAATAAGCTGGGTTATTTATCTGGCTGTTTTGTTCACTCTTGACTATCAGAGGCAGCTTGTTACGTTTTTGCCTTTTTACTTTTGCCTTTTCTTTTTCACGTTCAAGGTTTCACATTAAAGCTCTTTGCCATTGCCTGAATAAAAACACCATCGGGATTAAATTTATAGTTTCGTCTTATTTCCTCAACAATTCTTTGGGGGTCAGTATAAGTAGCATTCTTTAAAGGCTCTTTATCAAAAATGTAATAATATGGATTTACAAATTTGTATTCATATTGCTCTATAATATTTTTATTCCGGTTATCATTCCTTACAAAAACAAAAGAATTATCATCCCAATAAACAAGTTTCCATTTTTCATTATTTTTAAAAAGGTAAGAAAGAATTGATGTCTTAAGTTCTATATTATTCCACGGAAGTTTAGGGTAAAACCAGAGGATATAATCAAAATCATAACTTTCAAATTTCTGCTCAAACCCGGGAAGTTTATTATTAATAGTTTTAAAGTTATAATATATCTCATCACTTAATCCTCTGCTATCAATAAAATTCATAGCACCCGGAATCTCCCATATTAAATATCCACCACAACCATAAGTATTAAACGGCTTACTATCCGGCTGGACTATATTATTTTCTTTCAAAAAATTTACAGCCCCAGCAGGATAATTTTTCTTATCCACTCCAAATCCGGTTTCTCTATCATAATTAAGATATTTATAAATATTGCTTCCTGACAGTAAAATTACAACTGCAAACATTATTACAATCAATATAGGTTTTAATGCTCGATTTCGGAAAAATGACTTTTTTGCAGGATGTATTAATAAACCATCAAGAGCTATGATAATAAATATTGATGATATCAGCATGAAATCAATGGTAAATCTAGCAGAGCGAAAGGATAGCAGAAGAAATATCAATAAAGTAAGCCCCGAAAAAATATTTCGTTTTCTAATGAAATATATCATTGAAATTATTGTGCTTGCAATATAGGTATAATAAATATAGATATACATTGTACCTGCAAACAATTTATTGAATGGTGAGCGCCACTCAAAAACATCTTCCATCATTTTCATATTCAGATGTGAATACACATAAGTGTATGTATAAATCCCGTGTGGATTAATCAACAATACAGCAATTGAAGCTAAATATATAATGATAATTCTTTGCAGATCTTTTTTAGTAATTGGGCTTGTTGCTGTATTGAAAATTGTTGGTTTTAAAAATGCAGCAATTTCAGAAATAATAAAAAATGTAAACAAAACCATACCCGAAAGAACTCCCATATGCATATTAGCCCATAGCAAAAAGATAATAGGCAACCAGTAAATTAATCTGTTGTTTTTTCTTTTAATATACCGGTAATCCAGAAAGATATATAAAGTAAGCGCAGTAAACAGGTAAGAAATAATTTGCGGCTTAATCAGAAACCTTTCAAATAAAGCAAGTATCATTAACAGCAAGATAAAGTAAACAATAAAGGAATTATATTTTAATTTCTCTGATATTCGTATGAAAAGGTAAAAAATGAATATAAAAATTATTGACCTGAATACTGAAAGCCCCGCATAGCCTGTGAACTTATAGATATTGTATGCAAGCACATCAAATCCCCATTCAAAAGGAATCCACTCCTGCCCTTTTGTATAAAAACCAAATACATCGGTTGATGGTATAACTTTATTTTCTGTAACAAATTTTCCTATTTCCAGATGCCAAAAGATATCATCATCACCGGATATTTTAAAAGTTGTAATAAATAATACCAATATTAAAATTGATGCAGGCATTAAATATTTATATATAATAGGGTCAGTATATATTACTGCGGGTTTGAACGATTTATTTTGTTTCTTAACCATGAATTATTGCAAATATAGATTTTTTTTCCAATTAACTAATAAGGAAAAAGAAATCCATCAATTTAAAACTAAAATAGTCTAAAAAGTTAGATTAGTCACTGACCCTACTCAATAGTCAAGCTGCCTGCCTTTAGGAAATTGTTTTCAGCATCTAAAGAAACTCGATAATCCTCAAAAAACGAGACTCTGAAACAAGACCAGATTGACAAAGAGACCAATTTTGAGTGTTTTGCGTAACGTCAGTTATTTATTATTAACCCATCTTAAGCATATAACATGATTCACAGACAGGAATGTCTGTGTTACTAACTCATCTTACGCCCTAAAAACAGGTTAGGCGGAAATATTGAGTATCGTCAGTTATTAAGTTAAGAGAATGAATCAATTTTTGCAATTTATTCTAATCCTTGCATTCTAATACGTACCAAATACAAATGCAAAAATATTTGATAATTATGTCCATTAGTTTGAGGATGGTATGTATGATTATACATTTTAGAGTATTGTGGAATTAATTCTGTAAATTATTGTTTTTTATTTTAAAAGTTATAACAACTGTTTTACTTGTATTCTGACTGTATTCCGCATTTTTACTTTGTTATTAAAATAGTATAAGGCTATATTTATGTATCCAATGAAAACATTTTCTTTATATTTTGTGCTGTTTTTAGCTTTTTTTGGCAGTTTACGGTCTCAGGATTACCCTTCTAACCCTCGTGCAGTTGAACTGTTTATTGAAGCCAAAACTCTTGAACTTAAAGATAACTATCTTGCAGCTATCAGCAAATACAATGAAGCCTTAAAACTTGATAAAGCTGCGGGAATATATTTTGCTTTAGCAAAACTATACTCAAATGTTACCCAGCATCAAAAATCACTAGAGTATGGACTGGAAGCTATCAAAATTAACCCTGATAACATTGACTACAAAGAACATGTTGCAGATACTTACATCATTCTGGGCAATTACAACAATGCCCTGAAATACCTGAAAGAAATATCAGAAAACAGACCTGATGATATCAGCATACTCTATAATATTGGCAGAATGTATGAATCACTTAAAATGCCATCTGAAGCAGTAAAGTATTATGAAAATATCACCGAAAATTACATGTATGACGAAACTGTTCTTTTAAGAATGGCGGATATTTATGAATCATTTAAAGATTATGCAAACACTGCAGCAACTGTTGAAAAATTACTTGTACTCAATCCTACTGACCTGAACCTGAAATATTCCGCCGCAGCATCTTATGTTAAAGTACCTGATTATGATAATGCAATAAGGATATATGAAGAGATATTAAGCTCTAACCCCAATAACAGAGATGTTCAAACAGAAGTTATCAAGTTGTACTTCAGGCAGCACCGGAACAGCGAGGCATTTGAAAAATACAGCAAACTGATAAACAGGGATAGCATTGACTTTATGACTAAGATGGATGTTGCAATAGCATTCTTACAGGCATCAGCCGAAGATAAAGAAGCTCTTGGAGTTTCGAGAAATATCCTGCAAAACCTGCAAACTGCCTATCCGGGTGAATGGATGCCTCAATACTACTTAATATATATGGATGCACAGGATAATCCACAGGATGCTGATACAAGGTTCAGCAACTTGCTTTCAAAAACAGACACTTCTTCTGAACTTTATGTGCAGGTTGGATTTTATTACTATGAAAAAAGTAATTTTAAAAAATCGATAGATGTATTCAAACGCGGCACAGAAAAATTCACTGAGGATTTCCGCCTTCAATATCTTACCGGTAATTCATATTACCGACTTGGTGATAACAAGTCGGCTTTGCCTTACCTTGAAAAGGCTCTTGAATTGAATCCATCTGACGTGAATACATTAAGTAATCTTGGCTTGGTGTATGATGACCTGAAGATGAATACAGAGTGTTCACGGCTTTATGAGCAGGCATTCAAATATCACCCGGATAATATTCTTCTGCTTAATAATTACGCCTACCATCTTGCTGAAATTGGCGAAAAGTTACAAGAAGCAAAGGAAATGTCAAAGAAGACAATCCAAAAAGAACCTGATAATGCTTCTTATCTTGATACATACGGCTGGATATTGTTTAAGCTTAAAGATTATAAAAATGCCGTATTTTATATTGAAAAAGCAATAAAGGCAGGTAAGAATGAAACCCTGCTTGATCACTTAGGCGATATTTACGAAGCAATGGGCGAAATTGTTAAAGCATTAAAAGCATGGAAAGAAGCTTTGCAATTGAATCCAAATAATGATGTAATTAAACAAAAAATAAATAAGTATAAATAATTTTTTTATAATAATTCTAAAAGATAAATCTATTAATTCTAATGAGTGAGCAAAATATACATGATGTTATTATTATTGGTTCAGGACCTGCAGGTCTTACAGCAGCGCTTTATACTGCAAGGGCAAGCCTGAAACCCTTAGTATTTGAAGGAATGCAGCCAGGCGGACAGTTAACAATTACAACTGAAGTTGAAAATTATCCCGGTTTCGAGCACGGAATTATGGGTCCTGAGCTTATGGATATAATGCGTAAGCAAGCACAAAGATTTGGTGCTGATTGTCAGTTTAAATTTGTTGATAAAGTTGATTTTTCTGCAAAACCATTCAAGTTATTTGTAGAAAACAAAGAGTACCTTGCAAATGCCGTGATAATTGCAACAGGTGCTTCTGCTAAACTGCTTGGGCTTCCATCGGAATCAGAGTTTATGGGTTTTGGTGTATCGGCATGTGCAACCTGCGATGGATTCTTCTTTAAAGACCAGCGCATTATTGTAATTGGCGGCGGAGATACTGCAATGGAAGAAGCAAATTACCTAACTAAATTTGGCAAGGAAATAAGTATAATTCACAGAAGAGAAGAATTTAGGGCATCAAAAATAATGCTAGAGCGTGCAAAAAAGAATCCAAAGATTAAGCTTGTTACCGATACAGTACTTGAAGAAGTAGTTGGCGTTAATGAAAACGGTAAAAAAAGAGTAACTCATGCTAGACTTAAAAATGTAAAGACCGGTGAAACAATACTACAGGAAGTTGAAGGTATATTTCTTGGTATAGGTCATAAACCCAATACAGACATATTTAAAGGACAAATCGATCTTGAAGATAACGGTTATATTAAGACCAGCAAAGTTAATACATATACAAATATTCCAGGGGTATTTGCATGTGGTGATGCGCAAGATCATGTTTACCGCCAGGCTGTTACTGCAGCAGGTTCAGGTTGTATGGCTGCTATTGATGTAGAAAAGTATCTTGAGTCTCTTCACGGTTAAATTAATTAATTATTCATATTTTTGCAGGGATAGGATAAGATCCTATCCCTTTTTTAATGGCTGAAAAATACGCAAATATAACTTTCAATATTCCCGTAAATTCATTGTTCACATACAGTGTTCCAAATGAATTTAGCGAGGTAATCCAGCCCGGAATGCGGGTTCTTGCTCCATTCGGGAATAAAGATATTACTGGTATTGTAGTTTCCATGCAGGATACGACCGACCTTAAAAAAGTAAAACCAATCAAAAAGATACTTGATTCTCAACCAGTCATTAATGATGAAATGATAAATTTCTGTAAATGGGTGTCATCTTATTATATATGTCCATTGGGAGAAGTAATATTTTCTGCTGTCCCAAAAGGTATCATGGTTGAATCAAAAATACTATATTCTCTTTCTGATGCTATTAGAAATATTCCGCTCACACAAAATCAAAAAAGTATTATTGAGCTGTTGAAAGATAGAACTCTCACAATAAAGCAGATTGAAGGCAGATTGAAGACCAATAGTGCAAGAAGCACAGTTCAATCATTGCTTGCAAAAGGTATTTTAAAACAGGAGCATATAACTTCTAAGGAAACAGCAAAAGCTAAGTTTGAGCGGTATGTGGAATTTGACCTGCTTGATGATTTTAAAGATTACACTAAGGAATCACTTAATATTTTCTTCAAGGAAAATAAGTTCCGCTCAACATGCCAGCCAAAAGTTTTAAGATACCTGATTGAAAATAATATTGCAGGTGTAAGCGCATCAGACTTATTAAAAAAAACAAAATCCGCCCTATCTGTATTGAAATCACTTGAAAAAAGAGATTTTTTAAGATTAACACAAAAACAGGTATATAGAGCAGGTGAACAGGATTTTGCTGATGATAAAAAAATAATTGAACTCAACTCTGACCAGAAAAATGTTTTAAAGGAAATCCTTGAATCTGAAGGCAAATTCAAAACATTCCTGCTGTTTGGCGTAACAGGCAGCGGTAAGACGCAGGTTTATATTGAAGCAATTCAAAATTATATTAATGATGATAAAACAGCAATTGTTTTAGTACCTGAAATTTCATTGACGCCACAGCTCATTCACAGGTTTAAGACTTATTTTGGGGATATTATTGGCGTAATGCACAGCAAACTTTCTGATGGACAAAGGTTTGATGTCTATCAGAGGATTCGTTCAGGTGAAATTAAAATTGTTATCGGCGCCCGTTCTGCATTATTTGCACCACTGGAAAATTTAGGAATAATAATTGTTGATGAAGAGCATGATCATTCATACAAACAGACTGAAAAAAATCCGAAATATAATGCCAGGGATTCAGCCATTGTAAGAGCTAAATTAAACAATGCTGTTGTTGTACTCGGTTCAGCAACCCCTTCAATGGAAAGCTATTACAACTACAAAGCAGGTAAGTATAGCATACTGGAATTACCTCACCGCGCATTAAAGACTAAACAGCCCAAGGTTGAAATTGTTAACATGCTTGATGAACTCAGGCATCCAACCAAATATAAAAAATATGAAACACCTGAACAGCGCGTGCTATCTTCAAGGTTAATAAACTACATAGATGCAGCGTTAAAGAGCAAGCAGGCAATTATTTTAATGCAGAACCGAAGGGGTTACTCAGCATATCAGCAATGCCTTGATTGCGGGACGGTAAAAATGTGCAGGAACTGTGATATTACTATGATATATCACAAACATAAAAACAGCCTTCGTTGTCATTACTGCGGCTCTGTTGAAAATCTTTTGGTTAATTGTGAAATTTGCGGAAGTAATAATCTGAAATTAGTGGGTGTTGGCACCGAAAAAATTGAGGAAGAGATACAAAGGCTTTTTCCTGAAGCCAAAAGCATGAGAATGGATGCTGATACAGTTAAAGGAAAAGATGCTCACAGGAAGATTTTAAAAAGTTTTCATGAAGGCGAGTTTGATATACTCATTGGCACACAGATGATATCCAAAGGGCTGGACTTCCCGAATGTTTATCTTGTTGGTGTAATATCGGCTGATATAGGGCTTTATATCCCTGATTTCCGCGCATCAGAGAAGACATTCCAGTTACTTATGCAGGTATCGGGACGCTCAGGCAGGATAAGTGATAACGGTAAAGTTGTTATACAGACAATGAATCCTGATAATTATATTTTCCCGATGGTTGAAAACCATGATTTTGTTACCTTTTTTGATAAGGAAATTAAACACCGCTCAGTTCACAGCTATCCCCCTTTTTCAAAAATGATATTGATAGAAATATCATCACCATCACAGGTTAATGTTAACAATCACTCATGGAAAATTTATCATTTTTTGAACGGCAAGATTGTTAATTCCAATAGTAGGGCTTATCTTGAGCTTTTAAAACCGGCACCTGCATTGATTTACAAAATAAAGAATACATTCAGGATGCATATAATATTAAAGATACTCAAAGCATCAGGTCAGACTGCTCTAGAGAGCGAAAATATTATTCACGCTCTGAAAGATTTTACCTTACAGCTAAAATTAAAATCTACCGAAAGAGTTGATATTGATGTTGATCCGTTGAGCTTTTACTAATTTTATTTAGCAAATACCAGGTCTATCCACCTGTGTTCAGTATCAACTTTATTAACTTTAACTTTTACTTTATCACCAATTCTGTACTTCTTCCTTCTGTGCCTGCCTACTATCTGGTAATTCTGTTGGTCTAAGATATAATAATCATCGTTCATATCACGCAGTCTTACCATTCCTTCAATCATGCTTTCAATTATTTCTACATATATCCCATATTCTGATATTCCCGAAACAATTGCGTCAAATATCTTACCAACATTACTTTCCATATACTGACATTGCAATATCTTAATTGCTTCTCTTTCAGCATGCACAGCATTTATTTCCATTTCAGTTGATTTTTTGCAAATATCAGGCAACTCTTTTTGGTAGTAATGATGACGTTTCTGGTTCATACCATTTAATATTTCATATAATATCCTGTGAACGATAAGATCAGGGTAACGCCTTATTGGAGATGTAAAATGAGTATAATGGTCAAACCCAAGCCCGTAATGCCCAATATTTTCTTCAGAATAAATTGCCTTTGACATTGCCCTTATTGTGATATCATTTATCAAAAATTCTTCCGCTCTTCCTTCAATTTCCTGCAGCATTTTCTGTATTGAGCGCTTGTTTTCAGGATCAAGCCTGATTCCAAACTGCTTAACAAACTGTGAAAGTTCTGCAATTCTTTTTTTATCGGGTAAATCGTGAATTCTGTAAATAAAAGGCGGTTTCTTTTTTTGTCTTTCAACAAATAGTGTAACACATTTATTAGCTGTAAGCATAAAATCCTCAATCAGCTTCATTGATTCAAGCTGTTCTTTGGGTTTAATGCTTTTTATCAGCCCGTTTTCAATTTCAGCTTTTACTTCGGTTGATTCAAAATCAAGACTACCCTCATCAAGTCTTCTCTTAAACAGGATTTTGTGAAGCTCATTCATTTCGTTCAGCTTATCAAGGAATTTCCCTTCCTGCTTATCCAGAATGTCTTGAACTTCCTCATAGGTAAATCTTTTTTTGCTGTTTATGATCGATTTACATACATCATACTTGATTACATTTCCCTTATTATCAATTTCAATAAAACATGAAAACACCAGGCGGTCAACTTTTTCCTTTAATGAGCAAATGTCATTAGAAAGCTTCTCGGGCAGCATGGGTACAACATCATTCATCAGATAGACACTTGTTCCCCTTGCAAATGCTTCTTCGTCCAGTATAGAACCTTCCTTAACATAATGGCTTACATCAGCAATATGAACACCAAGATAATAATTACCATTATCCATTATATCCAAAGAAATTGCATCATCAAAATCTTTAGCATCAACAGGATCAATTGTAAATATCAGTTCTTTCCTTAGATCTTTTCTTTTCTTAATTTCATCTTTTGATATTTCAAAAAATCCATCATCTTCAAGCTGTTTTAATTCATCCTTTACGGGTTTTGGAAATGTTTTAGTAAGTCCGTATTTTTTTATAAGTGCCTTAAACTCAGTTGTAACATCACCTGCTTTACCGAATATCTGTACTATTTTCCCTTCAGGTGAAAGATCCTGGAATTCCCAGTTCACTATTTCGCAAATAACTTTATCACCATTCACAGCTCCCTTTAAAGAATTCTTAGGAATGAAAATATCTTTCCTGAATTTTCTGTCATCAGGTATCACAAAAGCATACTCCTGTCCTTTTGAACTGAATACAAGCTTGCCAACTATACTGTGCTTTTCTCTTTTAATGATATTTTCAACAATAGCCTCACGTTCTTTAGTATCTGCATATTCGATTATAGTAACTTCAACTTTATCGCCTTTTAATGCAGTAAGCAGATTTTTCTTTTTTATTGGAAGTATTATTGTTCCGTTTTCAGTTGAAATCTCTGCTGCATAATCATTCTTTTTATCCAGAATTATTATGCCTTCATAAAATGTAGTGCGGCTGTTATATTCATAATACTTGCCGTTTTTTTGAAGCTCACCATCTTTTACAAGTTCAGCAAGTATAACCCTTATTTCAGCCTTAAGTGAATTGTTTACCTTTAGCTTGTTAAACAGCATATTGAATTTTATTGAAAGCGATGGGGTATGCTTAAACAATCCCATTATTTGCTGCTTCAGTCCGCCAAGGCGGAGTAATTTATTTTTAACCACTTTTTTGATATTAAAATTAGTGCTGATAAAATTAGTGTTAATAAGACTAGTAGCGTATCTTGTATGTTAAGCCTGCTCTTGTTTCAAAGCCTGCATCATTGTTGTATAATGTATTTGAGTAAGTCCTTGAAATTTGGATAAGTAGATTATTTGATACATTAATGTTCAGGAGTTTATTTAATGGGTACTCTAAACTTACCTCAAGATTATTGATATTAGAAAGTATTTTACCCCCAAATTTCACAATTGCATCGCCAAATGCTGAGGTAATCTTAATATCCGTACTGCTTAAATTACCGCCGTAATAGATTACTTCAGTATTAACAATAAACGGCGCAATACTTCTTAAAGCTTCAAACAAAAGTGATGAAGCTAAGCCTGAACCGAAAGTATTTCCCAAATTACTTAATGCTGTAGAACCTATACCTGAAGCATTTATGGGACTTCCAAACAACAAATATGATATAGCGTCTGCCTGAGCTTTGGAACCGGTTACTCTGACACCATCATCACTCTTTAAGGATAACGTGAGCTTAGGTGCATATCTGGTTCCGGAAATATCCAAATCAACGAACATGATCTCCTGCGTATTGCTTTCTGGAATTGTTCGGATATTTTTATATTCAGCTTTAATATTTAATTCGGGATTATTGTAATCGCCGTTAAAATCAAGATAACTATCATTGATAGAGAAATTTTTATAGAACCTGTAATATGAATCACCAACAATATTCAATCTTCCAAACAACTGAAACCTTCTATCCGGAGTTTTATTATCAAGTTTTAAGTTCCCAATGAATTCACCATTTAATTCTTCACGAGTCAGGCTGTTCATGTTTACATTGACCAATATATTCTTTTCCATCTTTATATCCAGGTCATACGTGATATAATCAGCAACAGTTGGTTCCCGGGATTCAAGTATATAATTATATCTCAAAAACGGATCTAGATTTCGAACTTCTTCCTGTGAAACTGTTATTATTGTATCAAGGTAATTGTTTCCCGAAGGGTCTGTAAGTATTCTGTAAGTAAAATCATCTGAGTAAACATCATATGCTAAACTTGATATTGTAGGGAAAAATAGCTTTGCGTTTTTTATTACCAATTGCCCTGAAACAAGAAGATTTCTGAGATTTCCTTTTATTCGTATCGGAGGGTCTCCGATACCACCCAGCATTTCTCCATAAAAACCAAACCTGTTCTGAATAGAAGAACCATCAAGGAAATACATATCACCGCTTGTAGTAAGATCAATATCATTAACACTTAATCCGGCAAAATTAATTTTTCCAAATACATCAATGTGGCGTGCATGGTCTCTATCATTATAGATTGAGAACTTTTCAATGATAAGGTCAGATTTATCAGTCTTCAGGCTGGTTTCAAACCTGTAATATAATCCATTCCATGTGAAGAACATTCTTCCGCGTGTTATATTTGCATTCCCCGAAAGAATAGGGTCAGCAATTGTACCCATAGCTGTAATTTCACCATCAAGGAAACCTCTTAAATCAGTGAAATTAGGAATAGCTTTGGAAAAGAAGTTTATCTGAAAATTTGTTGCTTTTAGGTTTAGGTCAAGAGGACTTGTAAGTACACTCATATATGTTGCACTATCGGGAGTTATAAGCGGATTATTAAACGGAACATTTCCGGTAAGTCTAAGTTTTCCTTGCCCCTGTGCATTACTCATTAATACATCAGTTGAAAGATTATTATTGGCATAATCGATAAATGCATCTACCCTGCCAACTTTATTATTATCGTACCGTAAAAGACTTGTGTTCATTTCCACTCCAAGCCTTGGATTATCCAACTTTCCTTGAAAAGTAAACAAAATCCTTCTGATGCTTCCTTTAAACATTGATTCATAATCTGATAATTTTGTACTTTTACTATATAGAGCCTGCGGGTTATACATCAACTCCATAATAGCCGGTATGCTTATATTTTTAGCTTCGGCATAAATATCGCTTGAATCGTTGAATGAATATGAGCCGCCAATATTTAAATTTATATAATCACCTGAAATTTTAAATCTATCAAAATATATCCGTTGATTTCCAGAATATGGATGATAACTTACCAAAAGTGTATCACTATTAAAAACATCTACCCTGTTATAACTTGCAAAAAGGGTATCTACTTTTAAAGTTATTGAATCTGATGCCAGATCAATATTTCCGGCTATATCTATCTTAATCATTGAATCCTGTGTAGCATTCACAGAAAAATATTGTGAGGCATTGTTTAACTTAAAGACTGTCTTAACACTGTCATAGATTCTTGTACCCAAACGCATTGTATCAGCAGAAAAGGTTATCAATGAATTGAAAGAACTGAAATCACCCTTTTGGGCATTTTTGTAATTTTGATAACTGTTAATATGTTTAAATTCAGCATTTGCGTTACCCAGTAAAAATACAGTATCTTTATATGCAAAATTTTTAATACTAACTGATGTATAGCCGTTAAATCCGTTCTGGGAATTTTTTATACTTCCCTTTATACTGCCATCAAAATACATATCGCTAAGGAAAAACATTTTTGAGATTGCTTCGGGATCTTTCGTTTTAAGATCGTAAGTGAAGTCCATATCAGATGTAACTATTCTAGTAGTCTGTGCAGGCATTAGAGTATCAAGACGGAATTTCTTAGCAATTTCGTTCTGTATCATTACTACATTGCTTGCAACAACTTCACCAATTTCAGCAATTTTAAAATTTCCTTTGGCATTAAAATCTATAAGGTTAGAACTTAACGTAATATAATCATTTGTTCCGCTTGTCGAGATTTTCAGGTCAATTGGCGTAGCAAGAAAATCATAATTTCCGTAATATGAATTTGCGAGATTAATATTATATGTACCTTCAAGCCCTTCAGGAGAAATTCCTCTGCCATTAAGAACAAATGCAAATGTTAAATTACTTTTATCATTAGAATTTTTTGTATAAGTTGAAATATCAAGATTCCGAACCTCGCCTTTTAGTGAATAGACAGGGTTTTTAAAATCTTTTATGTTTACATTACCTTTTACCGCTGCATCAAATTTACCAGATGCATACAGTACATCCATTTCAATATTATAACTTCTCAGGTTTAAAATCCCCTGAGACTTATCAATTTTCTGCTCTAATAGTTTTGTATCTCTTAATTCATATTTTAGAGTTGTATTTATGTTTGCCAGGTCAAAACCTGTTCCAACAGCTTCAACGTGCCCATTGATGCTGCTTTCCAGCTCCTTGTTCTTAATTACTTTTCCTATGTTTCCGTTTGTTACATCAACAGAGGTATTATACCTGAAATTAGGTACTTTTAAGTTCATACTAAAAAAACCTTTTGCATTACCAACTGATGATTGAACATCGAAAGTGGTTTCAAAATCAAGCGGTTCACCCTTATATGATATACTTCCGGTTACAACACCAACATGAGTGTAATCCGGTATTGGCAGACCCGGAGTATATCGTTTTGTATCCACAGGATCAATTCTGAATTCATAACTTTTCACATCAAACCATAGATTCTCAGGGTCAATTAAATTTAACATTCTTCCAGAAAATCCCATGTTAGTATTCGGTGTTTCAATCCTGCATTTTTCAATTATTATATCATCAAACTTTCCTTTTGCCTTAAGCTCAAAGAAAAGATTTCCGTTAAGAAAATCAACTGCCGGCAAAAATGCTTTTAGATCATCAAAATCAAAATTCTTGCCAACCAGACTTAATCGCATATCTTTACCTTTAAATGATGGCAGTCCATCTACATTCATAAGATCAAGCTTATCAATAAAAACATAATCCATCTGCACCCAGCTTCGAGATGTTTCTATATTAAGTTTGTTTATTTCTGCCCTGGATTTTGATATATAAAAATCACCCGATAATCCTTTTAGAGCAAACCCAAAATTGGAATTGAATCCAAGATGATCAATCCAAAGCTGAATAGCATTTTTATCAAATTGCGCTCGTGTTTCAAGTGTAAGTGAGCTTATCTTTAGATTATCCGTATTAAAATTCGTGGAGTTTTGGATGATAATATCTTTTATGGGAATATCCTTTGGTTTTACACCAAGCATAGTGAAATTAAGGTTCTCCACTCTTAGCCTTTTAACATTAATTTTCCAGTCAAACCCTGAAGTATCTTTTGTTGTGTCTTCAGATGAAAAAAGGTAAGCAAAATTAAACAATGAATCACCGTTATCACCCGGTATTCTAACAAAATTTATAGCCGGATTGTTAATGACTGCTTCTGTAACTTCTACAGTTTTATTCATCAATCCAAATATATCAAAGTTAAGTTTAACTCTGTCAACTTTTATCATCTCATCCTGTTTTACAGTAAGTAAAACGTCATTTACAATAATTTCACTGAAAAAATTGCCCTCAAGCTCTCCAATAGTTATTATTGAGTGCTTATTGGCAAAATTCTCATTCAGCATATCAACCAAATAATCTTTTACAAATCCTCTGAAAAATGATGTCTGCGTTATTGATACTAACAAGGTTAAGAAAAGGAGTAAAATTGAAAAAATGAGTATAAGTGAAGAAAATAATCTATATTTCTTCTTTGGTTTTGGTGTTTCTATTTTTTTTTCTTCAGCCAAATAATTTACTTAGTGTAAAGCTGAATTACTTTATCAATGATATTTGTTGATGAATTATTTTCAACAAATTTGATGCGTTTTATTTCTCCACCATTTTGTTTTACTATATCAGAACCAACTATCTTATCTTCAGCCCAGTCAGCACCTTTTACCAATATATCAGGAAGAATTTTTTTTATAGTATAATACGGAGTATCTTCTTTGAATATTACAACGTAATCTACAGGTTTTAAGTTTGCAAGAACATATGCACGATTATCTTCAGAAACTATGGGACGCTTATCGCCTTTTATCATTTTTACTGAGCTATCTGAATTCAGCCCTACAATCAAAATATCACCAAGACTTTTGGCTTGGGTTAAATATTCAATGTGCCCTCTGTGTATAATATCAAATACCCCATTTGTAAATACAATTTTTTTATTCTGAGCTTTTAACTCATTCACAAAGTTCAACTCATCACTAACACTATATATATTTTTCAATAATAATTTTTTAAAAGTTTTTCTGCCTTTTTACTTTTTATTTTTAACTTATTCTGTTTCTTCTTCACACGTTTCACGTTTGACATTTCACGTATTACTTTTATAAGAATCTATCAACGCCTGTTTATAAATTGGAATTATCCCAACTTCTTCGCATACAATTCCTGCTGCTTGATTTGCCAGCATAACTGCTTCAACAATACTTGCGCCACCTGCAAGCATAACAGCAATAGTAGAAATAACAGTATCACCTGCACCCGAAACATCAGCAACTTTTCTGGCAATTGTAGGTATATTCAAAATAACAGTTTTATTTTTTTCCTTATCAAATAACATCATTCCCTTTTCACCACGAGTTAATACAAGATATTCACAATTTAATTTATCTATAAGGATTCTACCTGCATCTTTAATTGATTCTTCTCCATCAATTTTCATTGCAAGAATATCTGCTGTTTCTTTTCTGTTCGGTTTAAATATTGTTACATCTTTGTATGCAAAAAAATTGCGGAATTTAGGGTCAACGTAAACAGGTTTATGATTCTTTTTACTTACAGCTATTAACTCAGAGATTAATTCTTCTGTCAAAACCCCTTTATTGTAATCTTGTAAAATAACTGCCTCAAAACTTTTTACATTCTTTTTAAAAAATTCGAGTATTTTTTTCCTGGAAGTTGAAGATACATCCTCTGTAACTTCATTATCAACCCTTAGAACATGCTGTGAATGCGCAATTACTCTAGTTTTTGCAGTTGTGGGTCTACTAGTATCTTTTATTATACCTATTGTTGAAAGACCAAGCGAGCGCATTACATCAAGGTAATGTTTGGAATCATAATCATTTCCAATTACTCCAATCAGAATAGGTTCTGCATCCAGTGCTTTGATATTATTAGCAACATTTGCAGCCCCGCCAAGTTTATACTCGGTATTATCAATATCTACAACAGGCACAGGCGCTTCAGGCGATATTCTTGAAATAGTGCCATACACATATTTATCCAGCATTACATCGCCAATAATAGCAATTTTTTTGCCTTTTGACTTCCTGAAAATGGATTTTAATTTTACTTCTGTAATATTCAAATTTAATTAAATGATTTTGCGAAAATGTATAGAATTAATCAAATATAGGCTTTATTGATGGATTATTCAATTGAAAAGGGTAATATAAGCAATGATACCATCTTTCATCGTTTTGCTAAAAAATCAGATGAAAGTAAAATATTAGCTAAATCGACTTTAACTTCTTCAATAAATTCTGATGACATGTTTTAAAATTAATTATAAAATTTTACTTTAAACAAACAATATTAATATTCTCTTCATTAATCGTTTTCAATTTAATGTCGTTTGTAATAAAATCGCAAATCAATCCTTTTGAACAAGCCAATTGAAGTGCATCCATGCTTTTCAAAAAGGGATACTTTGCCCTAAGTTGATATGCAAATTTTGCAATTTCTTCATTAATTTCTATCATATTAATTTCCAGTCTGTTTATCAAATCATGAAATGAGTTAATTATATCTTGTCTTCCTTCTCTTTCTGGTGTAATTCAAAATTCCATATATGTAATTACACTCGTATTAATTATTGCTCCTGAAGAGGCATAATCAACTATCAGATTTTCTACAACAGAATAAAACATTGGATTATTTTCTATAAGGTAAATAAAAGGAGCTGTATCAATAAATACAAAATTAGAATTAGACATCTTTTCTTAATTCATTCACAAATTCTTCTACATCTTCCTTCCAAAGACCTTTTCCGATGCCTTTATATACAGAAAGAATTTTTTTAGCAGTCTCTGATTTTTTAACTTTTTTCAATAACTTTTGAATAAGAACTAAAAGTTCATCTGAATGTAAAGAGTCTGTTTCTTTCAATATTAAATCTATTTTAGTCATATTAGTGATAAATATACGCTTATTTGATATATTAATCAATTTAATTTACCATATTTCTTTTCATTGAAACCCTGCCAATTTATGCGTATTTTTGTAATTCTATGAAATTTACCAAACGAACAAATACTTGCGGTGAGCTAACCCTTGCTGATTCAGGAAAATCTGTTTCTTTAAACGGATGGGTGGCACAGGTGCGTGATCTTGGCGGCGTTATTTTCATTAACCTGCGCGATAGATACGGAATTACACAAATTACCGTAAATTCTGAAAATAAAGAAACTTATGATATTGCCAAATCACTTGGACTGGAATATGTTATTTCTGCAAGCGGTTTAGTGCAGAAAAGGTCATCTTCAAATCCAAACATGGCAACCGGTGAAATTGAGGTACTTGCAACCGGACTTGAAATTTTAAATACTTCTGAGGTAACACCTTTTGTTGTAGAAGAAGATGTGAAAGCTTCTGAGGAACTTAGATTCAAATACCGTTATTTAGACTTAAGAAGGAAAAAAATTGCTGATAACCTAGTATTAAGGAATAAAGTTTACCAGATAGTTCATAAATTTTTTGAACGTGAGAATTTTATTGAAATTGAAACTCCTATTCTTATGAAATCAACACCTGAAGGCGCACGTGATTATCTTGTTCCTTCACGTGTTCATAAAGGAAAGTTTTACGCTCTGCCACAATCACCGCAAACTTATAAACAAATACTGATGGTCAGCGGAATGGACCGCTATGTGCAGATATGCAAATGCTTCCGCGATGAAGATTTAAGAGCTGATAGACAGCCTGAGTTTACACAGATCGATCTTGAAATGAGCTTTGTTGAAGAACAAGATGTGTTCAAGATTGTTGAAGGTGTTATTTGCGATATTTGGAAACATGCTAAAGGAATTGAACTTAAGCAGCCATTTAGAATAATGAGCTATGATGATGCAATGCAAACCTATGGCAGCGATAAACCTGACTTGAGAATAAAAGGTGAGCTTAAAATTGTTGATATTACTGAAACTGTTAAATCAACTGATTTTAAAGTCTTCACTGATGCAATTTCTCAAAACGGAATTGTAGCTGGAATAAAACTTCCTTCAACAGATGTAACCAGAAAAATTATTGACCAGCTTACAGATTATGTTAAAACATTAAAGTTTGGCGGGCTTGGTTACATAAAATATAACGCAGATGGAACTTTATCTTCACCAATATTAAAATTTTTGAGTGATGATATTCAAACAGCAATTAAGAATGCTTATTCAGCCAATGCCGGTGATACTGTTTTCATATTATCAGGAGCAAAGAAAAAAGTTTTACATGGACTTGGTAATTTAAGATTAAAACTTGCAGAGCAATTCAATTTAATTGATGAAACCCGTGATGAATTTTTGTGGGTTAATAATTTCCCTCTGTTTGGCTATGATGAAGAGTCAGGTACAATAGCCGCTGAGCACCACGCATTCACAATGCCCCATGATGCTGATATGGATAAGCTTGATATTGGAAGCAAAAACCCCAAAGCTAATGCAGAGCTATTAACAAGTATTCGTGCTACATGTTATGACCTTGTCTGCAATGGCAGCGAGTTTGGCTCAGGCAGTATCAGGATTCACAGAAGTGATATACAGGAAAAAGTTTTTAACGTGCTTGAATTAACCAAAGAAGAGCAGCAAGAAAAATTTGGATTTTTGCTTGGCGCTTTCAAATACGGCGCTCCCCCGCACGGTGGTTTTGCGTTGGGTTTTGATAGAATTATAGCAACTCTTTGCGGGACAAAAGATATCAGAGAAACAATTGCATTCCCAAAAACAACAAGTGCTGTTGGCTTGATGGATAATTCACCCAGCGTGGTTGATAGTAAACAACTAAAAGAACTAGGAATTACAATAAATAAATAAATATGAGCAATAAAATAGGTAATACAGAATTTGAAGTAATACAAGGAGATATTACTTTGCTTGAAACAGATGCAATTGTAAATCCTGCCAATACTTTCCTTATGCATACAGGCGGACTTGCATTACAAATTGCAAAACGCGGAGGAATGATAGTCCAGCAGGAATCAAAAAAGATTGGTAATATACCAACAGGCAGTGCTGTAATTACAACCGGAGGAAACATGAAGACTAAGCATGTCATTCATGCTGTGGGACCAAAATATAAAGACGGCAAATCAGGCGAATCTGATAAACTTGCATCTGCTGTTAATTCAGCGCTTGTTGTTGCAGAAAAGAAAAAATTGACTTCAATTGCAATTCCTGCAATAAGTTCAGGTATTTATGGCTACCCAATTGAAGAAAGCGCAAAGATCATTGTTGATACTGTTGTTGAGTATTTTAATGCAAAGAATAAAGCAAAAGAAGAAACCACACTTTTAAAAGTAGTGTTTTGCTTATTAGATGATGTATCGTTTACAGCTTTCAAAAACATCTTAGAAAATACACAAAAGGGAAGTAAAAGATGACAAAACAACAGATCATTTCAGACACAATTGATATTCTGAATAGGCTTCCTGATAATAAAGCTGAAGAGATCAGGAATATGCTGATAAATTACTTCAATGAAAAAAATGATGAGATCTTTGAAAAGGGATTTTCGAAATTAATCAGTGATTCGGAGTCATATTCTTTTTTAAATGAAGAACCTGATCTTTATTCAGAGAAAGATCTTATCATCAGATATCAATGATAAAAGGTGAGATTATTCTTGTTAAGTTTCCATTTACTGATCTTACCGGCAGCAAGTTAAGACCCGCTATGGTCTTAGCAGAAAGAGGGCAAGATATTTTAACAGCATTTATTACTTCAAACACAGAAAACTTAAACAATGATGAGATCATAATTGAAGCTGATGAAAAAAACAATTTAAAACAGAAGTCTAAAATTAACTTATTTAAAATTGCCACTTTGAAAAAAGACCTTGTTCTGGGGAAATTAGGAAATATAAATGAATCCCTATTAAATAGAATCGACGAGAAATTAATACATATATTAAATATTAAATAACAAATCAAAAAAATGCCAAAAACATTAGAAAAAGATTTAAAGCTTGAAAAATTTAAAGTAAAAGATTTATCATTAGCTGAGTGGGGAAGAAAAGAGATACGTTTAGCCGAAGCTGAAATGCCGGGTTTAATGGCTATCAGGGATGAATTCAGGAATACCAAACCATTAAAGGGGGCAAGGATTGCTGGCTGTTTACATATGACCATTCAGACAGCTGTGCTGATTGAAACACTTATAGAACTTGGCGCTGAAGTAAAATGGTCATCTTGCAATATATTTTCAACACAGGATCACGCAGCAGCAGCAATTGCAGCAGCAGGTATTCCCGTTTACGCATGGAAAGGTATGAATGAAGAAGATTTCAACTGGTGCATAGAACAAACATTATTTTTCAATTCATTTGATAAACCGCTTAATATGATACTTGATGATGGTGGTGACTTAACAAACATGGTGCTTGATGACTATCCCGAGCTTATTGCAGGTATCAAAGGAATCAGCGAAGAAACAACAACCGGTGTTCATAGGTTGTATGAGAGAATGAAAAATGGATCACTATCATTGCCATGTATCAATGTAAATGACTCCGTTACAAAATCAAAATTTGATAATAAATATGGCTGTAAAGAATCATTAGTAGATGCCATAAGGCGAGCTACTGATATTATGATGGCAGGTAAAGTTGCTGTTGTAGCAGGTTACGGTGATGTTGGTAAAGGCTCAGCCCAATCACTTCGCGGTGCAGGCGCAAGGGTTATGATTACAGAAATAGACCCAATTTGCGCTCTACAGGCTGCTATGGATGGTTACCAGGTTATAACAATGGATGAAGCTGCTAAAGTGGTTGATATTCTTGTTACTGCAACAGGGAACCTGAATATAATTACAGACAGGCATTTCAAATCAATGAAAGATAAAGCAATTGTTTGCAATATCGGTCATTTTGATAATGAAATTGATATGGCATGGTTAAACAAGAACTATGGCAATACAAAAGAAACCATAAAACCACAGGTTGATCTTTACAATATAGATGGCAAAGAAATATTAATCTTAGCAGAAGGCAGACTTGTAAATCTTGGATGCGCAATGGGTCATCCTTCATTTGTGATGTCAAATTCATTTTCAAACCAGGTGCTTGCGCAAATTGAACTTTGGATCAACAATGCAAATTATGAAAATAAAGTGTATGTACTTCCAAAACATCTTGATGAAAAAGTTGCAAGACTTCATCTTGCAAAGGTTGGAGCTAAGCTTGAAACTTTATCACCAGAGCAGGCTAAATATATTGGTGTTGAAGTTGATGGACCTTACAAAGCTGAATGGTACAGGTATTAATTCAATTGTCATTTATCAATGTACAATAAAAAGCATTTTGCATTAATAGATGAAAGAAAACATTGTAAAAGATAAAAGTTACAATTTTTCTTTAAGGATAATAAAGCTATATCAGCATCTTATTGAAAAGAAAAAAGAATTTTTACTTTCCAAACAAATTTTAAGATGTGGGACATCAATTGGCGCAAATATTGAAGAGGCAATTGGCGGTCAATCAAAAAAAGATTTCATAAACAAGATATCCATTGCTTATAAAGAAGCGCGCGAAACACATTACTGGATACGTTTATTAAGGGATAGCAATTATATAGATACAAAATCATCTGATTCGTTATTGAATGATTGTGAAGACTTAATAAAATTAACCGGAAAAATCATATCATCATCCAAGAATAATCTGTAACATTAAACCTTAAATTGCTAATTAATAATTGAACATTGATAATTGTTAATTGAAAATTGATTAGCTAGCGTAGCTCAGCTGGTAGAGCAGCGCATTCGTAATGCGCAGGCCACCGGTTCGATCCCGGTCGCTAGCTCAAAATTTAAAATCCCGCTATAAATAAGCGGGGTTTTTTATATTCACTTCTTGGAATAAACTTAATTTTAATTTTTCATTTTAACAAAAAATCATAAATTAGTGACTTTAAAAGGAATTTATTTCATTGATACTAAGTCATTATAAATGTATTTTTATACTTTGTAATTCAAATTCTTCATTGGAAACCAAAATTAAACCACAGGAAATAAACTCCGCTTCAAATGATAATTTCTACCTAAAATTTGCAGTGATTATTGCATTTGTAGCTGGATTTATGTCGCAATATTTCTCTTATATTTACAATTATAATTATGCTTATAGAGATGCGATATTCAGAATGGAAGCTGCCCGCAGGTTCTTTGATTCATTAACTCCTGGCATTTACAGTCAGCTTGGAACGGTCTGGCTGCCAATACCCAACCTGATATTAATGCCGCTGGCAAGCATAGATTACTTTTGGCAAACCGGACTTGCTGCAAGTATTATTAACCTGCCTGCTTTTGTGGTAAGTTCTATAGTAATTTTCCTCATAGTAAAAACATTAACCAAAAACCCTGCAGCTACATGGTTCAGCTTTCTGATATTTGTGTTCAACTATAATATCCTATACTTCCAAACTACTGCAATGACAGAACAGCTTTATATTACCTTTATGATATGCAGCTTATATTTTTTGTTTTTATGGTCAAAGGAAAACAAAAGAAACTATTTACTCTACTCTTCAATTTTTGTTTCATTGGGTATAGGCACACGATATGACGCTTGGCCTATAGCAATTATTTCAATTGTATTGGTTTTCCTTATCAGCGTGATAAATAAAGATAAACCTATTAAGCATGTTTTAATTATGGGGTTATTTCCCGTATTATTTATAGTCCTGTGGCTTTTGTATAACTGGCTCCGTTTCGGAGACCCATTAGAGTTTTCAAGAGGGCAGAACTCAACTCTAGACCAGTTGAAGTATTATGAGGAAAGAGGAAGGTTGCTGACAAAAGATAATTTCTGGTTATCAGCAAAAGTATATTTTTCCTCAATTTTATTATATTCGGGATTGATAAATTCCATTATTGGATTTTTGGGACTGATAATATACAGTTTCAAAGAAAGATTAAAATTAAAATCATTGATCTTATTTATTCTTTGGGTAGCATTACCAACCACTCTTTTATTGCTATATAAAGGACAACTGATAATTGAATTACCCAACTCAGAACCACCCGGATATTTTAACAGCAGGTATGGTTTATATTTATTTCCGGCTATTGCTGTTTTTTCAGGTCTGGCAGTATCATATTTATTGAATTTAAGATTTAAGAAAACCATTTTATTCCTGCTTGGTGTTATTTTTGTATATCAGCAGTATTTATTCTTTGTTGATTTCCCGGTTAATATACCGGCTATAGCAGAAGTAAACTCTTCTAACAATAAAGTCAGTGAAAATCTCTCTTTTTACATGAAGAACAACTACAAAGGCGGAAAAATTCTTTATGATAATTTAATATTCGCTCTTCACCCATGGACAGGAATTAACCTGGCTGACAGGATCACATTTAATACATTTGTTATTGGAGCTGAGGCTATGAGTACACCCAGCAAGTATGTTGAATGGATACTGGTCTATAAAGAAGCCTCAAATGATAAAATTTATATTGCGGTTAAGAATAACCCTGATTTTCTGGATAATTTCGAGCGTAAATTTTCGGAATATGGAGTTGAGGCTTATAAAAGAAAATAAGAGTTTGGATTGTTTTAGAACCCTTTGAAAAACCCTAAAGCAGAAGAATAAACTTGCCACCAAGACACGAAGACACAAAGAAACACTAATAAACACTAATAAATCTTTGTAAAACTTAGTGACTTGGTGACCTTGTGGTATTTTTTTTCATCTCATGAGGTTTTGCAAAGGCTTCTTTTAATACTTTTTATAAAGAAAGTTAATTTAGATAATCATTGCTATACAAAATAATTTGCACGAGTTAATTTTATTGAGATTTTAATTCATTTTAATAGAAATTATATTACTTTTTTTATTTTCTCAAAATCAATCCTTTACAAGTTTATAAACCCTATTTTTACAATATAATATTGGATAATGCTATTCAATTAATATTTTAAACATTTCTTAAAAAAATTTATTGATATAGTATTAAATTTGCTTTAATTCGTGTCTGCTCTTACAGAATTGTAAACCATTAGGTAATTAGTGGCTTAAGTTTTTTACAAGTTTTGGAAAGATGTGACCAATTTTAACAGATTGTAAGCTTTATTAACAGTGTTATTAATATTTAATTTAGTTATTTTTGTTATTCTTATGAGATCATTATACCTCGTCAGGCATGCAAAATCAAGTTGGGATACCCCGGGCTTAAGTGACCTTGAACGACCGCTCAATAAAAGGGGTAAACAGGATGCCCCAATGATGGGTAAGTTATTGAAAAATCTAGGTGAAATACCTGATCTAATAATTACCAGTCCCGCAAAACGTGCAAATAGTACAGCCAAAAGGATTGCCACGGAAATTGATTATAATGAAAAAGTAATTATAATAAATGATCTTCTTTATATGGCTGATATAGAAAATTTTATTGAGGTAATTAAAGATGTCAATGAAAAATTTAAAAAAATAATGATATTCAGCCATAATTATGGTATAACAGATTTTGCGAATTATATTAGCACCTCAGATATAGAAAATATTCCCACTTGCGGAGTAGTAAAAATTGATTTTAAGTTTGATTCATGGAATAAAATTAAAAAAGAAAAGGGAAAATTGGTTTTTTTTGAATACCCAAAAAAATATACAAATGGAATATAAGTTTTTTAATAGAGAGTTAAGCTGGCTATCATTCAACCACAGGGTTCTGCAGGAATCCAAAGATCCTGACACACCGCTGTATGAAAAAATTAAATTCCTATCAATTTTCTCTTCAAATTTGGATGAGTTTTTTCGTGTTCGTGTAGCTTCTTTAAGAGCACTGCTTGACCTGAAAAAGAAGACACAAAAAGAATTAAAATTTGATGTTGAAAAGCTGATAGGAAAACTGCAAAAGACCGTTGTAAAAATGCAGGAAGAATATGGCAGCACTTATTTCAATATCATAAAACCCGAACTTGAAAAAAATAATATTTTTCTGGTAGATCACACACAACTAAACTCATTGCAAAAGGAATTCGTATCCGAGCTTTTCAATACTCAGATAGTACCGCACATTATGCCAATGATCATTGTTAAAAAGAAGATTACACCTTTTCTTCGTAATCAAAGGCTGTATCTTGCAGTTAAGTTAACAGCAAAACATACATCAAATACTGCTAAAGTATTAAAAAATAAAAGGTATGTTTATGCCATTGTTGAAGTACCCACTAATCATATAAACAGATTTATACTTCTTCCTAAAATTGGAAACAATAATTACATTATTTTTCTTGATGATGTTTTAAGGTTTTTCCTTCCTCAGATATTTTACGGTTACAATATTCACCAATCTTTTTCCATAAAACTAACTCGGGATGCCGAGCTATACATTGAAGATGAATTTTCAGGAAATCTATTAGATAAAATTAAAAAAAGCCTTGCAAAGCGTTCTAGCGGCGCTCCTTCAAGATTTTTATATGATAAGGCTATGCCTGTTACTTTTCTGAATTATTTAAAAGAATCATTATTGCTTTCAGAAGAAGACCTTTACCCTGGAAGTAAATACCATAACTTCAGCGATTTTTTCAATTTCCCAAATCCAGGTTTCAAACAGCTTTATTACCCTGATTTAAAACCAATCAAATCAAAAGAGCTTGATGAACTTAGTAATATTTTCGAATCGGTTTCTGTAAAAGATTACCTTCTTTACTATCCATATCAATCATACGATTATGTTATTAATGCTATAAAGCAAGCTTCAAAAGATCCGAAAGTAAAATCAATTAAGATCACTCAATATAGAGTTGCAAAAGATTCAAAGATTGTTAATGCGTTGATAAAAGCTGCTCACAGAGGAAAAGAAGTTATAGCTTTTGTGGAAGTTAAAGCACGTTTTGATGAAGAAATAAACATCAAAAGTGCTGAAGAAATGCAAAAAGCCGGAGTTAAAGTACTATACAGTCTGCCCGGTCTGAAAGTTCATGCTAAAATTGCCTTAATTACCAGAAAAGAAGGAAGTGAACTAAAAAATTATGCATATCTTTCAACCGGAAACTTTAATGAAAAAACAGCAAGATTATATACAGATTACGGTTTTTTTACTTCTAATCCTGATTTAACTTTTGAAGTTGAAAGAGTTTTTGAATATCTGGAAGGAAAAGATCCCGGTTATACATTTAAACATTTGCTTGTTGCCCAATATGGTATGAGACAGGGTTTTATTACAATGATTGAAAACGAAATTGCCAATGCCAATAAAGGTTTATATGCTGCAATAACCTGTAAACTAAACAGCCTAGAGGATGAACGTATTATAAAAAAACTTTATGAAGCAAGCAAAGCCGGGGTTAAGATAAATATGATAGTTCGCGGTATATGCTGTTTGATTCCGGGTATAATAGGTATGAGTGAAAATATCAGCGTGATAAGTATTGTTGACAGGTTTTTAGAACATGACAGGGTTTATATTTTTAATAATGGCGGTAATGAGAAAATATACCTTTCAAGTGCAGACTGGATGAAACGAAACCTAAGCCGAAGAATTGAAGTGGCATTTCCTGTTTACGAACCAATACTGAAAAAATTAATAAAAGATATTATTGATATAAAGTTTAGTGATAATGTTAAAGCCAGAATAATAGATGAAAAACAGACTAACCAATTTAAACGCAACGGTGAAGAAATCTTGCATAGATCGCAATATGAAATTTATGATTTTTTGAAACATATTAAATCTTAAATATATAAATTTTTCCTTTTCCAATTTCTCTCCTTTTTAGTTTAATAATTTCATATTCATAGTTAAGTGATAGCTTTTTGATGCAGCACTTGACGGTGATTCATCAACATTTGTCCTAAAATACCTTTTTGATTACTTAACTACAGGGGAACAAAGCAAAATTACCCAAGTATAATATTTAAAGCCGGTGAAATAATGGCTTAAGGAGGATAAAATGTACGACTCTATAACACTCATTAACAATGATAAGTACGGTGCGCCTGAACTTAATAAACTTCAGCAGGGCTATACGTTAAAAGGGTTCCTTGTAGCAATTACTATTCACATAGCATTAATTGCAGCGTACATGCTTGTGGCTTATATAAACCAATCCAAGGCTAAGGATATACCATTTAACCCAAGGACTCCGATCATATTATCTGATTTTGACCTCACTCCTCCAAAAATTGATGATAATGAGATACCGCCTGTTAAACCGAATGAGATCACACAGAATATCAAGGACCTGGCTTCACTTTTGCCGCAGCCTGTAAGGAAACAGGATGCTGATGATGTTGTTTTAAAAACACAGAATGAACTTAATAATACTAATTCAAATACTTCAAGAGTTGGCGATACGATAGTTTTTGCAAATATCAAAAATATTAAAATAGATGACCAAAAAATAGATGGCAGAACAGTAGATATTTTTAAAGATACTACAAAAGATTTTTATAATTTAAGTGATGTTGATGTTGTTCCTGAATGCATTAATTTATCGCAGGTAAGTTCTGAAATGAAATATCCTGATCTTGCACGGGAAACAAATATAGAAGGAAAAGTTACAGTAAAGGTATTAGTTGGAGCTGATGGCAATGTATTAAAAATTGGTTCATTAACCGGACCCGAAGTATTTCATGATGAAACAAAAAATAAAGTAAAAGGGCTTCTGTTCACACCCGGCATTCAAAAAAATAAACCTGTAAAAGTATGGGTCTATGTTCCATTTAATTTTAAACTAAACTAGAAAATAATAATTTCATAATTAACTCATGTAACGCATTCCCACACCTATCACTCGAAGTTAGAATCTAATGTTTCACTAAATGCCTCTTTGATCTGATCTCGTACTTTTTTATAAACATTTAATATATCCTCATAAGAACCAGTTGCATTTGCCGGGTCTTCAAAGCCAATGTGCATCCTGTTTTTAACTTTTCCTGTAAATACCGGGCAGATTTCTTTAGCATTATCGCAGACGGTTATTACATAATCAAAATCAATATCAGTAAACTCATTCACATTTTTAGGATATTGACTGCTAATATCTAACCCAATTTCTTTCATTACTTCTACAGCAAAAGGATTTATATGCACCTCAGGCCTTGTTCCTGCTGAGGAAACCTCAATTTCACTGTTTAAACTGCGTATTATTCCTTCTGCCATTTGACTGCGGCATGAATTTCCAGTACATAAAACCAGCATTTTAACTTTCATTTTTCCTAAATTTTATTGAAATTAAATATCTTAAGTAATTGTTATTATTGCAAACCATGTTTTTATGACAAACTATAGAAATTAATGACAAAAATATTTAATATTATATTATTCATAATTATGGCAATCTTGCTGGGCTGCGGACTTAAAACCCAAAATTCTTCTAAAACACAAGCCGATATTACTGATTCTTCCGTTATTCGCAAAGATGTAAAGAATGATCTATCTGAAATTGAAGAAATATATACTAATTATAATTACCAGATAGTTATTGATGAACAATCCAAAATTATCCCTGAAGGTATGTCTATCACAAAGTTCAGATATTTCGTTATATTCTCTGATATGAATGTTGAACTTACCTATAGATTAATTGATACTGATATTCGGAATACAATTGATGCTATGTCCAATAATTATGTGAACAAATTACCTGATATAATTACCCCAATTTATATTTTCGCTAAATTTGATGATTATAAAGAATTTGTATTGAAAAATTATGATATTGCTGAAAACGATTTATCACCTTACGGATTTTATAAAATTTCAAAAAATGTAATAGTAATAAGATATGTAAGCTGGAAAGGCAGTATTCTTCATGAAATTACACATCGCTTTTTAAGAAGTGATTTCCCAAATGCACCATCTTGGTTTGATGAAGGTTTAGCATCTTTGAATGAAAAATCAACTTATAAAAATGGAAATTTAATTGGTGATTTCAGCTTTAGAATACTTCCTTTAAGGCGGGCATTAACTGATGGTAAATATACCGGGTTAAAGAAATTAATGGAAACAAATGATGAAGAATTATATGGTCAAAGAAGCTCTTACTACTATGCCCAAGCAAGATACTTATTAATGTATCTTCAGGAAAAAGAGTTACTAAATAAATATTACACGCTTTTTAGAGATACACAAGATAATGATAACAGCGGAATTTCACAACTAATTGATATAACCGGAAACTCAATTGAAAAACTTGACGAAGAATATCTTGCTTACATAAAAAGTTTTAAACAATAACTATTTACCCTGTAATTTCATCCGCAGCTTCTTCACCTGTTATAATTGCACCTTCCATAAAACCCTGCCAATCCGCCAGATGCTCTCCTGCAAAATAAGTACTCATAAATTTCTTTTTTAATATTGGCATAACCGTAAACCATTGCCCTACCCCGTATAATGCATATGCTCCTTTGGTATATTCATCAATACCCCAATAATAATTTACCTGAGAAACTATTTTATCCTTTACATTTCCAAATGCTGACTTAAGGGAATCATTTATCATGTTTGATTTAAATTCTTCATTTTGTCTGCTAACAACATCAGCCTTATCGCCAATTGTATATGATATTAATGCACCTTTACTTCCCTTTTGGTTTTTTGTCGCATGATAGAAATAATGTCCATAAACATCTGTAACCATATCAAAATCCTCATCCTTCCAGAACCTTTCGTTAAACAATACTACATGTTTGCAAATTCTTGCATACTGAAGTTCATTTAAAGCATTAATTTTTTCTTCCGGCAGCCCCGGTTTCCAGTTTATTTTCAATAATGAATATGTAGGGGCAGTGCAGATTAAATCATCACCCGAAAACACCAAACCGTTATCACATAACACATCAAC
This sequence comes from uncultured Ignavibacteria bacterium, assembly GCA_947084945.1. Lineage (GTDB taxonomy): Bacteria > Bacteroidota > Ignavibacteria > Tepidaquicellales > OLB5 > OLB5. The sequence continues at coordinate 366,412 of CAMTUP010000009.1, forward strand.
TTTTCCGTCAGCCTGATTAACTTCTGTTACTTTATGCTTTAATTTTATATTTTCATTACCAATCTTTTCAGCAAGTTTTTTAGAAAAAAGACCATTACCACCTTTGATTTTATAATCCATTTCATTTTTTTCACTTGATTCAGCATATTCAGCTATTGCTGCATATGCTGAAACATGCCTGATACATTCACCAAAATCAGTACTATCAATCAGATCCCTTAATTGCAAGTCTCTTTCGCTAATACCATTATTTACAAGATATCTCCACCAGTCCATTTTGTCAAGCTTTTTCTTATCTTCTTCACGAAAATTGGCATAATCTTTAATTATTTTTTCAAATTTTGCCTTCCATTCTGTTGAATAATCCCACTTGCTTTTCGGAAAGTACTCACCTGCATATGTTAAATGAGAATCAAACTGATTATTCATCAATTCAAGATCGAACTCTTTACACATCGCTATCATTCGATCATGTGATGCACCTACCCATTCTGCTCCAAGCTCAACAACAAGGTTTTCATCTTTATCTATCGTGTGTGAAAACACCCTCCCGCCAACTCGGTTTCTGCTTTCAAGCAATGTAACTTCACATCCTTTTTGCTTTAGTCTGTAAGCGGCAGCAAGTCCGGCAAATCCCGCACCAATAATAATAATTTTAGGTTTAATACCTGCATTAATGTTAAATGAAGCAGGCATAATCATCGCACCTGTTGCTATAATTGCTGATGATTTAAGAAAATCTCTTCTTGTACTCATAATATTTTAAATTAAATAGCTTTACCAACAAAGTAAATTGTTATAACGATATATGAAATTGCAAATACGAAAAAGCTGATTCGGTCAAGCTTTTGCGATTCCTTTTCTTTTCCGGTCTTTATAAAATGTAGTGATATAGTGGAAATAAGAATACACAAAAAAATATAAATGAATGATATATCATGCAAAATATCCACAAGTGTTATACTTGCATTTTGAGGTAATGTTGAAGCTATGACATACTGACTTGCTATGGCTGCAAATATAGCCCCTACAGAAAGCCCAAACCTTGGGTCTAGATCAAGCGGGTTTATAAAAAATGTTAACATAGAAATTAATACCGAAATGAACAATCCTATAAATAATTTAAAAAATAACCCCTTACCTTCCCTTTCAAGTGTAAAATGAATAGTTGCTCTAGAATATACTGAATATTCATTTAGCGGAATATCAGGATCACCATAATTAGTTTCATAAGTATGATCATCAATTTTTATTCCAAAATCCTTTATTTTCCATCCTTCAACATGAACCTGTTTATCAATTTTGCTAGCTATTGTATCTGCTACAAATACTAATTCTGAATTATCTTTATCAAAATCTTCTATAATAATTTCTATCACCTGTTCATCAAACGGAAAATCTCCAACGATCCAATCCTGATTTATTTTTGTATTTATCCTAACAGAATGATATGAAATATCTCCTCTTTTTTCATTCATTTCATATGACTTCGCAAAATCTGTTGAGTTTATGACTTCCAGATTATTAAGCAGGTCTAAACTGTCTTTTTTAGCATTATACCATAGGTAAAAAATTGCGTTAATTTTATTACCTGGAAAGTTAAGATCGTATAAAGAGAATATATATGCTCCTATCTTAACTGTATCAGCCTGTCCCTTTTTTTCTTCTGCAACATTTACTTTTTTAGTACTGTCTTTTTTAATATTTGTATCAACACTCTTTTTTTGAGTAATTTCTTTTTTATCTTTAAAATCCGTCTTCTGAATATCATCTGATTTATTCTGCCAAAAGGCACCTGATGCAATAATTAAAAAAATTGCAAAAGGAATTAAACTGAAAATAATCCTTTTTCTTGAATGCTCTTTTTTCATGCTATATTACAGTAATATTGAAAAATTTATTCTTTTAACTTTACAGCTAGTGTTTAGACCTCAGAAACAAGCCTGTTAATTCTTTTTAAAAATTTCGTTTGTAATCTCACCATCTGCTTCTTTATATTTTCTGCCAGTATTCGGAATTTCTCATTTTTTAGGCTCTTTAGTGCCTTATAACTGAAAATTGGGAGGTTTAACTTTTTGATATCAGCCATATATGTTTCAGCACCAAGTTCCTTCAACTTTGATGCAAAATATTTTAATATAGCTAAAGTGGAAGAATTATCTTCCATGCTTCCGCCTTAACAAACAATCTTTTTTTTATTCATTGGATTTTTCAATTATAATGAACGAAATATTAAGAAATTAGTCAATCAGAAAATAGTTTTGAGTATTTTTTAGCAGCTGAATTCAGTGATTCAAGTCGTAAGAGGTTATCTTAAAAGATTATTTGCTATGAGCTTTAGTGAACTATCCTATCACACATGATAATATATTCATAGGTAAAGCAAAGCAGGATAACATTATTTATAAATAACTGAACTAAAAAGCGAATAGGAAATATGTGGATTTAAGTTATACTTATCGGAAATGAAATCAATAAAAGGCTACGGCTATGGAAGATTTCGGAAAAATAAAAAAAAATATAATAATGGTAAGCTTTATAATGACTTTAAATTTAATGTTGAAAACTTTGTTTATAAGGAAGTTACCAAATTATTGTAGTGTACTTAGGCACACAAAGTAATACTAATTTATTAATTGATATGAGTTTGTTTTTTGAGTATTTTTGAAGTTTAATCAAAAAATTTACCATAATTTTACATTCCTTTAATCGCACAGGAATTTCAAAGGCAAAAAATGTCAGGCAGAATACAAAAAATAAAGGCAATATTAACAGAATTAAATCTCGATGCTTTCTATGTAACGCACATACCCAATATAAGTTATTTAAGCGGGTTTTTAGGTTCAACAGCATATTTGATCATATCTAAAAATAAGAATTACTTTTTTACTGACTTCAGGTATAAAGAGCAGTCAAAAGAACAAGTGAGAGATTGTGAAATAATTGTTAATTTTTCACCAATTGAAAAAATAAAGGAAGTATGTAATTCAGAAGGATTTAAAAATATAGGGTTTGAATCAACGCATGTAACTATCCACCAGCTTGATACATTAAAGGAAAAACTACCGGGAGTAAATTTCATTGCAGTTTCAGAAAGAATTGAAAAGCTGACTATGATTAAAACACCTGATGAAATTGAAAAAATCAAGAAAGCATGCGATATAACAGATAAGGTATTCACAAAATTACTTGAAATAATAAAACCCGGTATGAAAGAAAAAGAAGTCTCAGCGGAAATTTCTTACTGGCATAAAATATATGGTGCTGATAAAGATTCCTTTGACCCGATTGTTGCAAGCGGTTGGCGCGGAGCATTGCCGCATGGCATGGCTAGCGATAAGGTAATTAATTCAGGTGAAATGGTTACACTGGATTTTGGATGCAGATATGATGGTTTCTGCTCCGATTTGACGAGAACAATTTCTGTTGGTAAGCCAAGTGTAGAAATGAAAAAAATATATGAGAAAGTATTGGAAGCACAAATGCTTGCAATTACTGCTGCAAAAGAAGGCATCTCAACAAAAGAGCTTGATACAATATCTCGTGATTTTATAAACTCAAGTGGTTATGAAGGAAAGTTTGGGCATGGATTGGGGCACGGACTTGGAATTGAAGTCCATGAAATGCCAAGCGTAAGCCAGAGAATTGATATAGCAATTCCTGCAAATGTTGTTGTTACAATTGAGCCCGGTATTTATATTGAAGGTTTGGGTGGAGTTAGGATTGAAGATGATATAGTTTTAAAATCAGGCGGATGTGATATTCTGAATTATTCATCAAAAGAACTTATAATCATTTAACCGCCAAGACCGCAGAGAACGCCAAGTATGAAACTATATTAAACTGAGTTTTTTTTGCAATTAGAGGTTAAAAATAGAAAATTTAATAATTGAAAAAAGTATTAGTAATAACACATGATTTTCCACCCATAGGCAAGGGAAGTGTACTTAGACCTCTTAAGTTCAGTAAGTATTTCAGAAATTATGGCTGGGAACCTATAATACTGACATCAACGCCAAAGTCATATTACTTCAGGGATAATAGTTTACTTGATGAAGTAAAAGAGCTTGGGATAAAAGTTTACAGGACAAAAAGCAGCGGTAACAATCTGTTGACAGGTAGAAAGCTTAAAGAACTTCCAAATGAAGGAGTGCGTAAGCTTAAAAGAAATTCAACCCGATTCAGAAAACAACCGGATGAACATAAATCATGGATATCAAAAGCTGTAACTCTTGGAAAAGAAATAATTGAATCGCATAAAATAGAAATTATTTATGCAACAGGACCTTCATTTACTGCTCTAATAGCGGCTGGTGAATTGAAGGAAAAATATAAAATTCCATTAGTAACAGATTACCAGGATTCATGGCTGCATTCTGCAACTTCATATTATCCTATGGGTTATCATCGTTTAAGGAGCATGAAGATTGAACAGGAAGTTATCAGAGTAACAGATGAAATAATAACCACAAACCGCAGGATAAAAGAATACCTGATAGAAGAATATGTCTATCTTAAACACGATGATATTAATATCATTCATCATGGTTTTGATGAAGATGATTTTAAAAAAGCTTTATCTTATCCTTTACCCGAAAAACCTAAAATGCGATTTACAAGTGTAGGGAATTTCTTTGATCTTATCACACCAAAATATTTTTTTGAAGGATTAAAGATTGCTTTTGAAAAAAAGCCTGATTTAAGAGGTAAGATTGAAGCATATTTTATTGGAGGTATATCAAGAGAGAATCTGAAACTGATACAAAAAAATAATATTTCTGATGCAATAGTTAACCCGGGTTATATAGACCACATTGATGCAATAAGATATATGATGGCAAGTGATGTATTGTGGTTTATGGTAGGAAAAGGAAATGGTGAGGAAGTAGTGGCTCCGGTTAGACTTGCAGAGTATTTCGGTTCCAGAAAACCAATTTTAGCCTGTGTACCTGATGGTGCTGCTAAACAGCTTTTACGGGGTTATGATGCAATCAGGATATGTGAACCTGATGAGCCGGAAGAAATTGCAAAATTGATTATTGAATTTTATGAACTCTATAAAAGCAGGATGATGCCTATTGCAAATGAAGAAGTGGTTAGCAAATTTAATGTTGATAAACTTACTTACCAGCTTGTAAGGTATTTTGAATTTTTGAGAGATATTCCACCTGAATTTGGTATAAAGGGAAAAGAATCTGCTGTGGAAGATAAGTATTAAACAAGTCTAGGTTCAGGGGGGATAATAATTCTTTTATTATTTCTTATTATTCATGCTAGTGTATATTCTTTCGATGATTTCAACTGTTTTCATTCCTTCATAAGCATTTGCCGCAATTGTACCGCCTTTGGTTAAAACATCCAATACGTTTTCATAAACTTTTTCGTGGTTACTCATCGAGCCCTGGTAGAAGCCGTAATCATTTGCGGGCCTTGATTCCGGTAATCCCTTTATTTCATATCCTTCAATTGACTGGTATTCCAGTACATTTAAATACTGTCCGCCAATTTTAACAGTGCCGTTTTCTCCGAATACTGTAATAGAACCTTCCATGTTCTGCTTATAGCTGTTCACAGTGTAATTAATTGTGCATAATGCACCACCTGAGAATTCACCAATTACAACACCCGTATCTTCAAATTCTACAATTCCTTTATGAATATAATTCTTACCAATAGCATCAAGAGTTTTAAAGTCACCAATTAGCCAATAAAGCATATCAATAAAATGGCTGAACTGTGTAAAGAGTGTTCCTCCATCAATAGCTTTTTTACCTTTCCAGTCTGATTGTTTATAATACTCATCATTCCTGTTCCAGAAGCAGTTCAATTCAACATTAAGTATTTTTCCGAGTTTTCCCTCATCAATGATTTGTTTTAAAGCTGCAACTGGCGGGTTGAAACGGTTTTGTTTAACAATAAAAAGATCTTTACCAGATATATCAGATTCAATCATCATCTTTTTGCACTCAGCAGTACTAATAGCCATAGGTTTTTCGCACAGCACATTTTTGCCTGCTTTTAAGGAAAGTATTGTATGTACTGAATGAAATGAGTTTGGTGTGCATATAGAAACGACATCAATATCACTAGCTTCATTTAAAAGCGTTTCAATTGATGTGAAATATGGAGCTTTATACTTTTCTGAAAATTCTATTGCTCTATTGGGTTTTATATCACAAACTGCAGAAAGATTGGCAATATTTCTTATTATTTCAGCGTGTCTCCCAGCTATTCTGCCGCAGCCAATTATAGCGAAATTTATTTTTTTAAACAATAATAGAGTTATTTATATCTATAATATGCAAATATCCCTAAAAAGAAGTAGTATTTCAAGTTAATATGAATTAATAAAATATTTCATTCAGAAATATTTTCAGCATCTGTTATTTTGATTCTAAAATCTGAATTTATTATAGACCCTGAAAATAAACTTAGAAACTATTCAAGGTTCAGGGTAACTAGAATATAATGAACTAATTCTCTTCATAACTTAGAGTATTCACCCATCTTATATAATCACTTTCAAATTCTTTTAAGTTTTTACCTGTAATTGTTTCTATCTGTTTTTTACCTGTTTTATCTTCATTGTAAGTATCACGAAATAATTTGTAAAATTTCTTAAGTAGGTTTAGTTCCTGCAGGTACATGCATAAATATCTTGCTTGAGCATAATTTACATCGCTTCTTATACCATAGAACTCATCCCAGTCAGTTTTTACAAGCACATCGATTGATGTATATGATTTATCTTTTAATGCATCCTGTAAAGCCGGAAGTCGCCAGTTTACATAACCTAAAATAGTTTTATTATTTAAAGAACACCTTTCATACAAAGAACCCAGTCCTTCGTTGAACCATGATGGTATTTCAGGAAAATCATACCTCACAAGTGCGTGTGTCATTTCATGTACTAAAGTTCCGGTACCGGTATTGATATTCATCAGCATGGTCTTATCCGTTGGTTTATAATATCCAAACCTAGATAGGTCATCATCATCATAAAGTTTTTTTGCCCAATAGCGGTAAGTGTCATCATTTTTAAAAAGGAAAATTGTTGTGGCTTCATCAGGTCTTACCGAAAAATAATCATTATAAAAACACTCAACAGCTTTATCAATAGTAGTTGTTAGTATATTATTGGTTTGGGTTTCTGAAAGATTGCTTGCAATAACAAAGTAAGAATGTTCTTTTACAATAAAATCACTTGTTAATTTCTCTTTAAGTTCGTTAATCCGCCCGGAAAAGTTAATTAAAATGCTATCGTTTTTTCCGGAATTAGCAGGTACTATATAAAGTTTTTTTTGTGATTGTAATTCATCATCGGTACGACAGTTAGAAACTGCAAATACAATGATTAAGCAAATTAAAATCTTTTTCATTTGATTAATATGTTTTATTTGAAATATATACTTCAATTTACAATAATAGTTTCACTTTAACAAATATTGGTTAAAAATTGTAATAATTCAGCACTTTTACAAATATTTACACTAACTTAAGGAAAATTTTATCATATTATATAGTAACTATTTTTGGTAATTTTAAATACTTTAGATTGCTTGAAATAGTGCATTAATTTCATTAACTTAATGAACTAAAAATAAGGGAAATTATTGAAAAAAGATAACTCCAAAATAGAGGCAGATATTATTAAACAGGAAACTTTAGATCCCGATCTATTGCATGAAAATGAAGAATTTTCCGAAGGTGAGGATAATCCGTTAGATATGCTGAAACCTGGTGAATTGGAAGCCAGAAAGAGAGATTTTGAAAAAGAGGCTATTCCTCACATGAAAATTCTATTTAACTATGCTTTAAGAATGTCAGGTAACCAGCTTGAAGCTGATGACCTGGTACAGGATACCTATATGCGTGCTTTCAGGTTCTTTCACAAGTTTGAGCGCGGAACTAATTGTAAAGCATGGCTGTTCAGGATTATGAAGAATTGCTATATAAACAAATATCGCAAGAGCAAGAAAGAGCCTTCAAAAGTTGATTATGAAGATGTAGAGAACTTTTATGATTCAATAAGAGATGATGTAGTTGATCCAAACGATCTTGAACACAAAGTTTTCAGCAACCTGCTTGATGATGAAATGATGAACGCTTTAAATTCATTGCAGGATGATTACAAAACAGTTGTGATACTTTGTGACTTAGAAGGATTAAGTTATGAAGAAATAGCCGAATTCGTAGATGTCCCAATAGGGACGGTTAGAAGCCGTCTGCACAGAGGAAGAAAAATTTTACAGAAAAAACTCAAGGACTATGCAATGTCCAGAGGGTACTCAGTTGAATCAATGGTATAGGAATAAAAACCCATTTCATAATTATTTAACTGAACAAATCGGAGAAATTATTATTATCAAAAACCATCAAATATTATGCCTATGGGTCTGAATACTACTACTTTTAACATTGATGAATTAATTACATCATATATAGATAACCAAATTTCGGATAGTGAGACTAAAAAGCAGATAGAAGAACTTCTTGCAAATAACCAGAAGCTAAATGCCAAATACTGTTCAGAGATATTAACACGAAATTCGTATAGAACAAGGTTTCCTGAAGTTGAGTTACCCCAAGAAACTTATCAAAGGGTGATCTCATCAATAGATAGCATAATTGCCGGTGCTCAAAAAAAAAATACCACATCTGGCAGTTTAGCAAATACACAAAATGACTTCCCTTCATTTTGGCAATCTCTCAAAGAAGCTTTCACAGAAAAATTTATTGGAGTTCCCCGTTATGCATTTGCTATCATAGCATTTGTAATTATCGGAGGGCTTGTTGTATTTTCTGGCGGTAAAAAAACCAAAAATCCTTATATACTCGCAGGCACTGAAAGCAGCATTATGGTTCAGGCTGTTAAAAGTTTCAATAAGGTACTAAAAGGAGATGTTAAACCTCATTTATCTTCAAGTAATGCAGCAGAGATAGAAAAGTATGTTATGGAAAAAGCACACTTTCAGCCCTATGTTCCTGAAATAGAAAACTACCAGCTCTCGGGTGTTGTATGCAATGAGTATCATGGGCATCAATTAGCTCATTTACTCTATACAGATGCTAATGGTCAGCTAATTTATATATTGCAGGTACCTAAAACAGCATTACAGAAAAGCGATATGGAACTGCATGAGGATGTTCATAAAGAAATTATTAAAGCTAAGTATTATATGTGCGATGAAGTTGATGATAATGACTGCACTATGACATTATGGTTTAAAGAAAACAATCTATGCGCATCAATGACTACAATGCCAAAGCAGGAAATGGTTGCCGCATTCATAAGGTTTAATAAATAATAGTTAAATATAAAATGTATAAGTTATTTTTTGTAGTATTATTAGCTGCATTTGTTTCTCTGAATTGTTCAAAAAAAAGTGAGACAAATAAAGATGAAAAGCCATCTGAGAAAAAAGAAACTACTCAGCAGAACCAACAGAACACTCAACAGACATCATCAACTCCAAGCTCGTTTGTAGTGAAAGATATAGATGATAATGTGAAGAAAAATGAAATGGTTGATTTTAAGTGGGTAGAAAATGGTAAGGAAGTAAAACTTTCTGATTTTAAAGGAAAAGTAATTCTTATTAATTTTTGGGCAACATGGTGTCCGCCTTGCAGAAAAGAACTGCCTGACCTTTCAATAATATCAACTGAATTAAAAGATAAGGATTTCAAAATGATAGGTGTATCAGTAGATGATAACCAGCAAGTTTTGAATAACTTTCTTAAGACAAATAACCTGCCATACACTATACTATTTGAGCCAAACGTACTTGTCGCAAAATATATGGATGCAGCCGGACAGAACCAAAATGTAGTGCCGCAGACATACATCATAGATAAGAACGGCAAAGTAGTTGAAGCAATTATGGGCGCAAGAAGCAAAGCAGAATTTTTAAGTTTGATAAATAAGTATTTGTAGATAATTTTTTTAATTTCATAAAAAAGGGCGTTGTTAAACGCCCTTTTGCTTATGATTGAACTTCTTATTTTACCAGAACCATCTTCTTACTCTGCACAAATTCGCCAGCCTCTATTTTATAGAAATATACACCCGATGCTAAACCACTTCCATCAAATGATACTGAATAATTGCCAGCAACTTTAAATTCATTAACAAGTGTTTTAACTAATCTGCCAAGTATATCGTAAACTTTTAATGTAACATTTACTTGATTAGGCAGCGAATAGTTAATCTTTGTTATAGGATTAAATGGATTCGGATAATTCTGCGATAAACTGAATACTTTTGGTATTTCAGTATTACCAGTCAGATTATTTAAATTTTTCATTCTCCCGCGTATTTTTGACATGGCATCTCTTAAACCTGATGGCTTTAAGTAAGAAAGCTGTCCTGTATAAGAAGGCGCATCACCACTACCTGAGCTTAAAAGAATATATACTTCAATTATACTTATTTCTGCTGGTATAATATCACTGCTATCCTGAGAGTTCTGTATTACATTTTCGTATTCACCAATAGCATTAACATAAGCCTGCTTTCTGATTAGACATTTTCTTGATAGCTCCATAGCTGTTTTAGAAAATATCGTATCTGTTGAGTTTTGGTTTGCAAGATTAAGATAGTAGCCATTTAATGTATTATAAGCAGTTGAATCAGCATTCAACCTGTTGTAACAATAGAATATCCTGTTCATAGATTGAATTGCCGTAGCGCTATCCTGATAGTTTTGGATTACCTGTTTGAATTTATCTATTCCGCTTTCGAAATTGCCAAGATAGACTTCTTTTTGAGCATTACCAAATAATGCCTGATCTTGTGAAATTGTTCCGTTAAATGTTGATACATGAAATGTATCAATCAATCCGTTGCCGTAATTTACTATTATTGGCTGTGGAGGATTATAATTTTTGGGTTCATCAATATTTTTGTCGTCAATTATGTCACCTTTTTTTGAACCGCCACCAGGTGGTGTGCAGCCATAGGGTTCATAAAAAATATCAGTACCTGATATACTGAATTTTGATGGGGCTGGCCGGTCTTCATCCCAGTTATTGCATTGAACAAACCATTGACCGTCAGGATAATCTGTTCCCGTTATATTGTGAGATAAACCAAATATAGTATTATACCCATAATCAATATCGGGCATTGAATTATCCGAAACATATATACCAATACCGCCGGTTCCTCTGTTTCTTAATGTATTTAAACCAGCATCCCAGATTATCCCTGAAAGTCCATCTATCGTTGGTCTAATACGTGGAGAGGATCCGTTATAGCAGTAAATTGCAGTTTTATCTCCGTAAGTGTTTGAAGCATCAGCAATATTTGATAAAACTGTGGGTGAGCTTTGCGCGTCAAACCAATATGCTGTCTGGTAACCAGATACACTATTACCAATTAAATGACCGTTATTTACACCGTTTAAAGTAATACCATTTACAGATGTTGAAGCGTAATTTGTTGTAATATTGCTGTAACGGATATAATATGTACTGTTGGATACCGTAATCGGGTAGTCTGCATTACTTATTGTGTTTTGCGTTACAGTTGAGTTATTACACTGAGAAAGCTCTATGCCGTGTGAGCCTGATACCTGTGATATATATGTAATATTGTTGCCTTGCAACAGCAGATTATCTGACCACGCTCCAAGTATTGCGTCTGTACCGCTTGCTCCTATTGACCAAGTACAATATTTTACTGCAACATTCTGCCTGTTTGTAATTTCAATTGGAGAATTAAAAGTGCAGTTATCAATAGTTATTTGAGGCGGTTCACCTAAAGCTGATGTTGTGCCATTGATAACAACCGGAGTACTAGTATTTGTAAAAGTGCAGTTTTTAAGTGTGCCGAATGCATTACCCTGAAACTCAATGCCGCCCCAAGTGCCTGATTGAGAAGTGAACGTTACTGCTGCGCCGCTTGAAACATCAATCTGGCCACCATCTTCAACTATTATTTTTTTGCCTAAAGGCATTTTTATCAAGCATGCATTTAGTATTCTAAGTTTAGCGCCAGGTGCTACTACTATATCATCTTTGACAATCAATCCATCTTCACCGCTATTTAGTGTCAATTCATTGCTGACATAAATTGGACCCTGAAGATTCACAGAATAAATTCCTCTTCCAAAAGTTGCAACATTTAATGTTAGAGCCGGTTCGTTGAAGTCAAGTCCTAAAGCTACACTATTCGGCAAACCGGGGGCTAATTGCTTCCATTGCAAGTATTGTACTATACCCCCTTCAATTACATGAAAGACACCTGCATCAGTTGAAATTATCAATTCCTTCTTGCCATCAGGGATTCTCCTGACAATCATTTGATTTACAGGTATATCAGGCAAACTTACTGAGGAATAAGGGGTCGAACTTATGTCATGCCAACTATTACCTCCATTAGTTGACCGATAAACATGACCTGGATTATCAGGTGTAATTGCAGCAAAACCGGATAATGTAAGATAAACGTAGTTCTCGAATCCTGGTTTTGGATCGGTAGCGATGCTAGTAACGACTCTATTCGGAACACCATTGTTTCTTATTTCTAAATTTACCCAATTTTGACCTCCATCTATTGTTTTATAAACCCTACTCACGTCTTCTGTTGTTGTATGCCAATTTTTAGTCGAAACATACATTACTGATGGATTTCTTTCAACAAATGTCAAAGTCTGAGGAGATTCTCTACCTAGAATATCAACAGTTGTAATCGGGTACACATTTGTATTTGATGGGTCATTATCCCAAGTTTGTCCACCATTTGTTGATACATAAAAATCAATTTTTCTATGGTCATCAGCTTGCCTTCTTGCATGATAAAATTTTCCGCCTCCTGGAAATTCTTTTATAACAGCAATCCAGTCCTGATCGCCATCCCAATAACCGCCAAAAGCATTGTTATCGCTGTTCCAATTCAGCCCGCCGTTTGTTGACCAAAGCATATTTGATCCACATCCACCTAACGGTTCTCTATTCATGTTAAGACCCTTACTTCCAACTATTACGCCATTAGTATATTTTGAAAACTGAACATTTGTTCCATCACAATAAGGATCAGTTTCGTCCCATGCATTCGTCATATCTAACCTTTTACGCATTAATCCGGCATCAGTAACTGCAATGTTTATATTGTTCAAATTGAATGGATTACTTGAAACTCTATAAACTTGACTTAACGATAAAGTTCTATTTAAAAATATCCAACAACTTTCAAATGGATCCAAAATATTGTTATTCATAAATAACCCTTGATCACAACCAACAACTACTTGATTAGGGTATGATGGATTTGGATTAAAATCAATAGAATTAATATCAGTAGCAGGGAAATTTCCACAATTATTTGCTTGGGGATAGGATATACCTCCATTTGTTGTTAAAAAAATTGTAGGTGCTCCACCACTTCCAAATCCAACCAATGCAACAGATGGATTATGCGGACTTGCTTTAACATCTATAAAATCTGATGACATCATACCATAAGCCCCGTTTATGTATTTATGTTCGCCATATGTAAAACCAAAATCACTTGAAGCAAAACCATAAACCCATTCAAAACCTCTTTCTGCATGAACTGCAACAGTAACAACATATACAAAATTCTCATAATCTCTGCAAATTGACATTTGTGTTCTGCCTCTCTGATAATTTGGAACAAGAAGACCGGAACTTATAGTTCGATCTTCAAATGATTGTCCACTATTCGTAGAAATCCAATACCCGATACCGCCTCTCTGTGGCGACTCACCTATTGCATAAATGTATTGTCCATTATTAGAGATCACAACATCGCTGCATGTACGCTGTAATGTAATATTAGGCGCATGTGCCCAATGTAAGCCCACCATCAGAGCTTTTGTATAAACCACCATTTACAGCATCCATACCTAGTGCTAAATATACATCATGATTTGGGCTAACGCTTATTCTGAAAGAACGTGTTAATCTAGGCAAACCCGTGTTGTGAGGTCCCGTCCAGTCAATACCGCCGTTTGTTGATTTAAACACACCTATCCCATAGAAGTTGTATGCAAAATACATTACACTTCCGCCTGATGCATAATATATTATTTGCGGGTTAACAGGGTCTATGCCTATAGCCCCTGCAGATTGTGTTGGTAAGAAATCTGTTACTGGATTAAACATTACATTCAATTCACTGTTTGATACTTGCAAGTTTGTTGTTTTCCAAATTCCACCATTATGTCCGGCAATATACAAAACATTGGGGTCATGCTGTCCGGTAATAAACGGCATATATTTGACAGACTGTATTCTACCCGAAATAGGTCTAAAATTACCGGGGGTGTAATATGGTCTCGGTCCCAAGCTAACCCAAGAGTTATAAGAAACAAGGTAGTATCCATAGTTATCTGTCATTTCCTGTTTGTATTGCATTGCTTCAGCCATAGAATTACTTGGTATAGTATCGTACGGAAACGCCCTGTCTTTTAAAAACCAGTTGCCTCTAATGTTATTAATGTCACCTCCATCGAATTGCTGAGATAGTGCAACATTTAGGCATAGAAATGAATACAACGATACATAAATGATTCGTAATGAAATTGAAAATAAATAGGTTTTTTCTTTCAACTTTTCCTCCTTTTTGACTCAAACTTCAAGTCAATTTTTGTTATTTTTGTAAATGGGCAGATAATAACAGAATCATCTCTCTTTCTCAAGAGAATTGTAATTATTAAAACGTTTGCCGCGTTTAATTAATGCTGTACCGTCTGCCCTTTATTTTTTTATTATTTCATCAGTATTAGTTTTTTACTGTCAATTAATTTACCCTCAACAATTAATGAATAGAAATATATTCCTGATGATAAGTCCTCAGCATCTAACAAAATACTGTAATTTCCACTGCTTTGTTGAGTTTGAATCAAAGTACGTATTTCCTGCCCAAGTATATTAAATAAAACCAATTTAACAAAGCTCTTTTTGGGGACCTGATAGTCAATTTGAGTTGTTGGATTAAATGGATTCGGATAATTCTGTTCAAGCCTGTAAGCTATTGGCAATTCGTTGTTGTTATTGATAATACCTATTGGCTGCGAATATTTTATTGTTACAGCATCCCATAGTATTGGGTTGCCATTATACCTGCTGCTAATTCCAGTCACATAAACTTCAAAACTCGTGTCTATTATTAAAGCATGTGCATAATCGAATGAATTTGTTAAAGGTCCGTTATAGGTTGCAACCCATTGTTGAGTGCCATTTAGTAAATATTTAATTGCAGTAATGTTCCCGCCTGAAACAGGATAATAAGTTGCACCTGTTACATAAACATTATTGTCTTTATCTAACTTCAAATCAGCCGGTTCGTTTGGTGTTCCGTTAACTCCACCCCAATATCTTTTAACCCATTGGGTATCACCTGTTGAAATATACTTCAATGTTACAATGTCATATCCTCCACCACCAGTCCCATTTGAGCAAAATGTAGTATAATAAATTGAATTTCCATCAGGTGTTGTTACAACACCAGCAGGATATTGACACCTGCCTTCGCCGCTTAACACCCCTGTGAAAATTTGCGCCCATTGAATTGTACCTCCAGTGTTTAACTTCACTAAAATATTGTTAGCGCTGGCACTTGGCACTGCGCTTGTACCCACTGTATAAATATTTCTATTTGTATCAAGAGCTATATACATAGCACCATCGTTATAATGCTGCGGGCTGTCATAAGTTACATCCCATGACATATTGCCGTCAGGCAAATATTTTACTACCAGGTAATCAACATTCGTTCCAAAATCAAAATATCCTGTAACCACAATGTTGTCCAAATTATCAATTGCAAGCTTTGCAAAAAAATTATGCTTCTGTGTTGGGTTGTATTTTTTGACCCATAGACTATCTCCATAGGAATTGTATTTTATGATATAGCCTACAGAAAGTGAGCTATTCACTAGCGTTCCGCCGCATATAGCTATGTTGCCTGCTCTATCCAGTGAAATATCAACTGCACTACTGCTTTGCCAACCTCCATCATATACTCTTGCCCACTGCAGTATGCCATTTGCATTAAATTTAACTGTGGTTACATAACTTGTAAAATTTATGTTTGTTTTTCCGGTGACGAAAACATCACCAGCTCCTGAAACAACAAAAGCTTTTGGTTGATCCGATAGGTTACCCGGACTGTTATAATATGTGCTCCATAGTAAAGTGCCGCCGCTATTATACTTTAATACGTAATAATCACCGTTTGTTGTATCAGCAAATCGAGTCCCTACTAGTACATAAACATTCCCGGCAGAATCCAGTTGTACCGAAAGGCCATTGGCATAATTACCATTTGTAAAACGCTTTACCCACTCCTGGGTCGGCTGCTGGGCAAACACGCCAAACGTCATCCCGCAAAGCAGAATCGTCCCGCTAAAGCAGGATAAACTGGGACTGCAAAAAAACGCAGAAAGTCGAACGTAAAAAAATAATATGTAGGCTATTTTTTTCATTTCTATCTTATTTTACTTTGTTAAAATTTTATTCTTAATCACCAACCCAAAGGTGGTTATAGGTTATCGTAAATATTGTTTTCTTAGGATATTACAAAATGAATAATTAATGTTTTAAAAAACAAGGATAAATTTTAAGTATAAACTGTTGTGGTAGTAAGGCATAAGACGATAAAGTATTTTTTAAAATTACATATTATTTTTATCGCAACAATGGTTTATGATGTGACAATCCGAGTTTACTCTGGGTATAATAATTACAACTTTTGCCGAAAATATTGGCAAAATTTAGTGGAATTTTACAAATATATTGGATAAATTATATTATTGAGATTACGCTAAAATTTTCGTAAATTTATTAGTTTGCATAGTAAACTACTTGTTTATTTAGATAAAAAGCAAGATGCGTCTAACTATCAGTAATTTAAACTACATAAATCTATGTATTTTGTGAGTAACTTATTAAGCATTTAAAAATATGACTTATATCATTTGTTTTATAATACGATTTTGCTAATTTTGTTAGATAATATTTTGAAAATAACAGGATAACAACAGATATTGGCTATAATAGGTATTCTCAAAGAGCCGGAAGGCGAAAACAGAGTCGCAGCGCTTCCGGAAATAGCAGCACAGTTGGTTAAAATGAATTTTCAGGTCCTTGTAGAAAGCGGTGCGGGAAGCAAAGCTTTTGCAAGTGATGAAGACTACAAAGCACAGGGCGCTGATATTGGCGATAAAGCAAAAGTGCTTTCTACATCAGATGTCATCCTAAGAATTAATTCCCTCACTAAAGATGAAATCTCAAATCTGAAACAAGGTTCGATAGCATTGGCTATCTTCCAACCATTCTTTAACCCGGAAACAGTTAAACAGCTTTTAAATCAAAAGGTTACAGGTTTTAGCCTGGAAACCATTCCCAGAACAACCCGCGCTCAATCAATGGATATACTATCCTCACAGGCAACAGTAGCAGGATATAAAGCCGTATTGGTAGCGGCTGCAAACCTTCCCAAATTCTTCCCGATGTTCATGACAGCAGCAGGAAGTATTACTCCAGCCAAAGTTTTGATACTAGGCGCAGGAGTTGCAGGCTTGCAAGCAATATCGGCAGCACGAAGGCTTGGCGGTGTTGTAGAAGCCTTTGATACACGCAGCGCAGTTAAGGAAGAAGTTATGTCACTTGGCGCTAAATTTGTTGAAGTTGAAGGCGCTACCGATGACAAAGCAGCAGGCGGTTATGCTGTTGAGCAGTCAGATGAGTTCAAACAGAAACAAAGACAGGTTATTCATGATCATGCAGTAAAATCTGATGTAATTATTACAACGGCGCAAATTCCCGGAAGGAAAGCACCTGTGCTTATTACAAAAGAAACTGTTGCTGCAATGAAAAAGGGTTCTGTTATTGTTGATTTAGCTGCTTCAACAGGCGGCAACTGTGAGCTATCAAAAAATGAAGAGACCGTTGATGTTAACGGAGTTAAGATAATAGGCTCATCATTTTTGCCTTCTACTGTTCCGTTTGACGCAAGCAAGATGTTTGGAAAGAATGTTTTAACCTTCCTTAAACTCATTTTAAAAGACGGGGTAATAAACCTGGACTTTGAAGATGACCTTGTAAAAGGAACATGTATCACACACAACGGCGAAATAATAAACGAAAAAATTAAAGAGGTAATTAAATAATGGAGCAGATTTTCAGTTTTATAGGTGAGAACATCAGGTTCATTTACCTGATCATACTCATGGTGTTTCTTGGAATAGAGGTTATCTCACATGTTCCTTCGGTTTTGCATACACCACTTATGTCAGGTGCCAATGCTATTCACGGAGTAGTTATTGTAGGCGCTATTCTAGTAATGG
The DNA here is from genome assembly GCA_947084945.1 of uncultured Ignavibacteria bacterium. Taxonomy (GTDB): domain Bacteria; phylum Bacteroidota; class Ignavibacteria; order Tepidaquicellales; family OLB5; genus OLB5. Next base: position 384,726 of record CAMTUP010000009.1, read on the forward strand.
GCAAAGCAGAGCCTGATAATTATCTGGCTCTTATACTTGGATTTTTTTCAGTAATATTAGGCACATTAAATGTAGTAGGCGGATTTGTGGTTACAGACCGCATGCTTGAAATGTTTAAGAAGAAGAAGAAATAAAGATGGAAAAATATATAACAGATCTGATTTATCTAATAGGTTCGGTTTCATTTGTACTTGGTTTAAAAATGCTTAGCCACCCTGAGTCGGCAAGAAAGGGTAACCTTATAGCAGCAGGAGGTATGGTATTGGCAATATTAGCAACAATATTCCTTGATCCTGCAATTCACAATTGGATGTGGATATTTAGTGGAATTGCTATTGGTACAGTTATAGGTTGGATAGCAGCAAAAAAAGTTAAAATGACAGCAATGCCGCAGATGGTATCATTGTTTAATGGAATGGGCGGCGCATGCGCAGCGGTAATTTCTGTGGTTGAATACACAAAACATGATTTTTCGCATGGAGGCGGCGCAGCATTTCTTGGAATTGTAATGGCAGCTTTAATTATCGGTTCAGTTTCATTTGCGGGCAGTATGATAGCCTTTGGTAAACTTAACGGTAATATCGGAGATAAGGTATTCCCAGGACAGAAGTTTTTTAATTTAGCAATTTTACTTTCAGCAGTCGGAATTTCGGTTTACCTTTCAATGCATCATCAGGCAGATAATACTTTAATGCTTTTAACACTTGGAATAGCTTTATTTTACGGTGTAATGTTTGTAATGCCAATTGGCGGAGCGGATATGCCGGTAGTAATTTCATTATTAAACTCTTTTACAGGTATTGCCGCAGCACTTGGCGGGTTTGTTTACGATAACCAGGTAATGTTAACCGGTGGTATTTTAGTTGGTTCAGCAGGTACAATATTGACAATCATTATGTGTAAAGCAATGAACCGCTCACTGTTTAATGTTATTGCAGGCGCATTTGGTACTTCAAGCGGTGTTGTTTCAGGCGATAAACAAACAGGCACAGTTAAAGAAATTTCAGTTTCTGATGCAGCAGTATTGCTTGCTTATTCAAAGAAGGTATTTATTGTTCCTGGTTATGGTCTTGCTGTTGCACAGGCACAGCATACATGTCATGAGCTAGAAAAACTTTTAGAGGAAAAAGGCGTTGAAGTTAAATATGCTATTCACCCTGTAGCAGGCAGAATGCCGGGGCATATGAATGTACTCTTAGCTGAAGCTGATGTATCGTACGAAAAGTTACTTGAAATGGAAGATGCAAACGGTGAAATGCCGAATACTGATGTAAGTATTATTATCGGAGCTAATGATGTTGTTAATCCTGCTGCAAGGCATGATAAAAATAGTCCAATATACGGAATGCCGATACTTGATGTTGATAAATCAGCTAACGTAATTATTATGAAGCGCTCAATGGCGGCTGGTTATGCAGGTATTGATAATGAGCTGTTTTACTATCCAAATAACCGTATGCTATTTGGTGATGCTAAAGCATCATTGCAGAAATTAGTTACGGAAGTAAAAGCTTTATAGAGTTTGAAAGTTGTATCCCTCAAGCGGGATTTCAATCAGTCTACGACTGATTTCAAAAGTAAGGGAGGCATATTGCCTCCCTTTTTATTTGCATTTGCTAATATTTTTTTCAATTAGAAATTTAATCCTTTAATTTAACTGCCAGTTTATATACTTCGCTGACTAACCTATCTAATCTTTTATTTACAATTTTGTTTATCAACTCGCCTTTTTTATTGAATAACGAATTACCATATCCAATTGCTAAACTGCTTGGCGCAGCTATTGCACGCAAATTATGAATTATATGCACCATAGCGTTTAGAGTTGAAAATCCTGCATTTTCCGCACCGCTAACCGATATACAGCCAATCGGTTTAAGGGTCAGGTATGGAGGCTTGCTATCAGAGAGCACTTCAAGGAAATCAATAGCATTCTTGAATGCCGAGCTAACTGTTCCGTGATACTCAGGAGAAGCAAAAATAAAGCCATCAGCTTCTTTAAAATTTTCTGTCAATACGCTGAATTTCTCATTTTTTAGGCTATTTAATGCCTTATAGCTGAAAATTGGTAAATTTAGCTTTTTAATATCTGCAAGATAAGTATCAGCACCAAGTTCTTTTAGTTTAATTTCTGAATATTTTAAAAGTGCTAATGTGGAAGATTTATCTTCCATACTGCCACCCAAACAAACAATTTTTATTTTTTTCATTGATGTTTTCAATTATAATGAACGAAATATTAAGAAATTAGTCAATCAGTAAATAAATTAATTTTGTATCAAACAGACTTATTCTTCACTTTAAAATGTAAAAATGAATAAGTATTTTTGTAAATATGACAAAAGAACAACTAAATAAGGCTATTGTTGCCTTACAGAATATTTCCGTCAACTTTAAAATTGATTATGTTTTTTTTACAGGAAAATGTATAGTTAGAGGTATTATTATTCATAACCCTGATGACATGAGTAAGGTTAAAAGTATATTGGATTCCGAAATTTTAAAGAATTTAAAAACTAAGAAAAGTAAAGAATGGTATTTGGGAGATGCTGTTGAGGTTATTTATTTGCAGTTAAAAGATAAGATCGAGATAAGTATTTCTGATTATGAAGCATTCCAGGTCAATAATTATGCATAATGTAATTACCAAGCTTTAATATCCCTGCTTCATCAAAATCTTTACCAATAATCTGCAGACCAATCGGAAGCCCGCTTTTATCTTTCCCTGCTGGAATACTTATTGCAGGATTACCTGATAAATTAGAAGATGTTGTATAAATATCATTTAAATACATAGCCAAGGTGTCATTGGTTTTTTCACCAATTTTAAATGCAGTTGTAGGTGTTGTAGGTGTTAGTATTAAATCTACCTTTTCAAACGCTGTTGAAAAATCTTCTTTTATCAGTTTTCTTACTTTCTGCGCTTTTTTATAATAAGCATCATAGTATCCCGCTGAAAGTACATACGTACCGAGCATTATTCTTCGTTTTACTTCTGTACCAAATCCTTCAGTTCTGGAATTAACATACATATCTTCTATATTAGCTGAATCATTTGAGCGTTTTCCATATCTCGCACCATCATACCGAGCAAGATTACTTGATGCTTCTGCAGTTGTCAAAATATAGTATGCCTGAATAGAATACTTTAAATTGGGAAGCTTTACAGGAATGATTTTAGTTCCTTTTGCTTTTAAGAGTTCAACTGTATTACTCATTGCATCTTTTATTTCTGACTGTAAACCATTTTCATCCAGATCTTCAACTATTCCAACTCTTAAATTGCTCAGATCAATTTTTTCTATTTCATTACTGTAATTATTGATTATATGCTCTACTGAAGTTGAATCATTTTTATCTTTGCCCGCCATAACTTCCAGAACAAGCGCCACATCCTTAATATTTTTTGCAAAAGGTCCAATTGAATCAAACGATGATGCAAAAGCGGTCAATCCATACCTGGAAACTCTTCCATAAGTTGGTTTAAGACCTGTAATGCCACAAAATGCTGCAGGCTGGCGTATTGAGCCTCCCGTATCGGTTCCAAGTGAAACCATGCACATATCTGCTGCAACTGCTGCTGCGCTTCCGCCTGATGAGCCTCCGGGAACACGGGTTTCATCAAATGGATTTAATACATTTCCAAAGGCTGAATTTTCGTTGGATGAACCCATAGCAAATTCATCACAATTGGTCTTTCCTATAATAATAGCATCTTCATCCAGAAGTCTTTGAACTGCTGTTGCAGTATATAATGCTTCAAAATTTTCCAGTATTTTTGAACCACATGTTAACATGTATCCTTTTAAAGAAAGCACATCTTTTATCGCAATTACCATTCCTGCAAGTTTACCAGCGGTACCTGCTATAATTTTTGCATCAATTAATTCTGCCTGTTTCAAAGCTTCTTCTTTAAACACCAAAAGGAAAGCATTTAATTGCTTTCCTTTTTCTATTTTAGAAAGATAATATTTTACAACATCTTTACAGGAAACTTTACCTGAGATAAGTTCTGAACGTAAAACACTGTAATCATTGAGCATATTAATAAAAATTTGTTTAATCAGCTTACAAAAAATATTTTCAGCTTGGCTTCTTTTCGTCAGTAGTTGCGCTGGTTATTTCTGATTCAATATCCTTTGAAGCTTTCTTGAACTCTTTAATACCTTTACCCATACCGGACATCAGGTCTGGTATCTTCTTGGCACCAAAGAGCACAAGTATTACTATACAAATTAAAATTAATTCTGTTGGACCTAATCCGAACATTTTATTACTCCTGTTTCCGTATTAACGGAACTTATTTATTAAAAATCTTACTTACTACTTTAATTACACAGTACAAAGTTACGGCAATGAAAAACAAATAAACTGCTACTTCAAGTGATCCCATATATAAATAACTAATTTAGCGAATTTATTACACTTTCAAACAAATATCTACCATCACTGCTACCTACTACACTCTCGCTTGCTCTTTCAGGATGCGGCATCATTCCAAGCACGTTACCTGTTTTATTGATAATACCTGCGATATTATCAATTGAACCATTTGGATTCACTTCATATCTAAATACAACCTGATCATTTTCATTCAGCATTTTCAGAGTATCTTCATCACATATATAATTACCATCGCCATGCGCAATAGGTACAACCATCTTATCCATTTTTAAATTCCCATTGCCATAGTACGCATTTGTAAAGATGGTCTTTTTGTTGACAATATTCAATGTAACATTTTTGCATACAAATCTTAGACTTTCATTCCTTAATAATGCACCCGGCAACAAACCTGATTCACACAATATCTGAAAACCGTTGCAAATTCCTATTACAACTCCTCCATTTGAGGCATGTCTTACCACATCCTTCATAATTGGAGAAAATCTTGCAATTGCTCCGCACCTTAAATAATCACCATATGAAAATCCACCCGGGACTATTATTACATTCCTATCACCAATTGAGCTATCTTTATGCCACAAAAATTCAGTATCCTGCCCTAATATATGCTTCAAAGTATTATAAGCATCATGGTCACAGTTTGATCCCGGGAAAACAACTACTCCGAATTTTGCTTTACTCAACAGGTTGCTCAATTGCCGTTTAGGTTTATAACTTCAAATTCATAATCTTCCATCACAGGATTTGCAAGCAGCTTCTTACAGACTTCATCGGTAATTAACTGAGCTTCTTCCTGTGAAACAGTATCTATCTTTAATTCAATGAACTTCCCTATCCTAGTATCAAGTATTTTTTTATAACCAAGGCTTTGAATTGAGTGCTCAACTGCTTTTCCCTGCGGGTCAAGAATCGATTTCCTTAATGTAACTTTAATTTTGGCAGAATACAATATTATATTAATTTATGTAGTTTAAAAAAAAAAATTCTAAGTAATAATATCATCATAAATCCAAGCAATATAACCGAAACAATTGGCATTACATTTATATTGGCTTCAACAAGAAGCCTGTTATTCACATATCCTGTGTGAAATTTGGACTTAACCTTTGCAAATACAACCCTGCCATTATCAGCAGATTCCCAGTTTTCAACATAAACAAAATCACCGCCTTTTACTTGTGAATCACCGCTTTTGTAATCATACGGGTTCTGAAGCAAAGGCACATAACCATACGGTGTTAATCTTAAAACAGCCTTATCATAAGCAAAATTATTATATATATCCAGTGAGCTGTTTACCATCTGATAAGTAATTGCACACAGCATCAAAAAAAAGAGGGCTTTTAATATTAAAAGCATTACCCTTTTCATTTATTTTTGTGATAATTGCTGCTCTACTTTAACCTTGTGCTCTCTGTATAATTTCCGGTCAAATATCTTTAATGCTTTATCAACTGATTCTAAAGCCTTAGAGTAATCCTTTAAATTATAAAATAGCTTTGATTGTATATAATACGAACTTGCTTCGTTGACCGAACCTGCAACATATTGCAAGGCTGTTTCAATAAAGCTCAAACCTTTTTTGTAATCTTCCTCGCCAGTGCCTTTATCAGCAAGTCCAACAGCTCTTTGATTCATGAACTGACCATAGCTTGAATTAACTGATTCATCATTAGGGAATTTGCTTAAAACATCTTTGAACCATTTTTCAGATGAAGGAAGATCGCTTAATTCATAAAAATATGTTTCTGAAAGTGAAACATATGCATCTTTAAGTTGGTCGCTTGTGGGGTTAGCCGTTATGAATGCTTCGAGTTTTTTAGCTTTTTCATCTTTTTCTGTAAATGATATTAAACGGAATATTGCGTCATCGGTTTTTCCGCCTGCATTTGAACCATCTAATTCAACAATTTTATTAAGCAGTACTTTTGCTTTATCGCTTTCACTGTACATCGAATATTTATCAGCAAGTTTTAGTGATGCATCTATATTAGACGGATTCTTTTCAACTTCTGCCTTTAAGTATGCAAAAGTATTAATACCCTTGTTATAATCCTGCATCATTTCCATGAAATCCTTTGCGGGAACGTAACCATAAACTCTATCAACTTCGTTACCGTCGCCATCTAAAAACAGGATAGACGGAAAACCCTGTATCTTATATTTCTTCGCAAATTCAATCCCTTCACCTTTTTCAGCATCTATCTTGTAATTTATCAGGTTGGCATTAGCAAAATCAGAAATATCTTTTTTAGCATATACTTTATTATCAAGCTCTATACACCATTTACACCAGTCAGTCATTACATCAACCATAACAAGCTTTTTTTCAGCTTTAGCCATTGCAAGAATATCAGCAACCGAGCCTTTTTTAAAATCAATTTGTGAATAAGCTATGCTGCTGATAAAAAAAAGGGCAATAAAAAGAATTGTTTTTTTCATGTGGTTAGTAATTAATTTTCCAGATACTTGATGCAAAATTTGCTAATTTATCTTGTCTTTTTCTTAAATTAATCGGATTCCATTCGTCAAAAATACAATATTCATTAGTAATAGAATATCTACTTGTTTCGTATATTAGTAATTTTTCTTCATACAATTTATCCCCACAGTCCTTATTTTTATTATCTTCCAACAGAGTATAATTACCTAATCTATATGTATAAATATCTTGTTCATCAACATTAAAATATTTATTCCAAACATCTGATGCATTTTCTGGTAAAATATGTTCAATTGTTATTTTTGTGTCAGAATCATCATACGAATTACCAGAAATCTGTTTTTCTAAGCAAAATAGAATGTATCTTACAAGTTTTCTATACCTTTTGCTATTGATAATTTTAGTTGAAAATGTACTTTTAAAATTCTCATCTGTAACATAAATTGATTTTAAATCATTGAAAATTTCTCTTGATGTGCTTACTTCATGTTTTGCAATTTTTATTGCTGCTTTATTGTAAACATCTTCCATAATGTTTGGATTCAATCCGCCTACTACATTATATCTAAATGAAATAGCAACACAATCACGTAATAATTTTGTAAACTCCGAATCACTTAAAACTTCATATGCAGATAATAATAATGGAAAGCATTGAGATACACCAAATAACGACAATGCTTCAATATTCAACCTATCTTCAGGTTTACTCCATATGCTATCATCAGAATTAGATAATGCTACATAAACCGGACTTAATTTTTCTAAATCATCAAGTATTTTGAAAACATCATCCCGTGTATTAATTGTTTTCTTAAGTGCTTTATATAAAGTCTGTTTTCTTTCTAAAGTATTGCGTGAGTTCCAATAATGTCTTAAAAAAGTTGGAAATTCTTGAATACCTAATGTATCATTAATATTATACCATTGTCTTTCCGCTTCTTCAATTTCTGCTTCACTTGTTTTAGCTACAATTGAAAATAATAAATTTTTAAGTAGATCTGTTGCAGATAATTTTACACCTCTTGCATTTAATGTTTCAAATACTTTATATGCATTTAGATCATCATTTACAGTAATTGTAGTAAAAATTAAATTATCGCAAACATATTCGTTTAAGAATTTAGATATTTCTTTACCACTCTTAGTTTTTAAAAATTTATCTTTTACTTTTTCGTAGAAATAATTAAATGCATAATGTAATTTTTTTTCTGAAGGCTTTAATTTACTAATATTAGTAGGTTTTCTTAATCTTAATATGAAACTTTTATAAAAGTTGTTATTATTATAATTAAGTTCAAGTTTACTAGTTAATATCAATGATGTTGCAGGTTTAAAACCTAAATATTGATTTTGAAGAATATCAATTCGCTGTTTATTATCCTCAACATCAATACCTTCATCAATCCAATCACGTATAACTTTAATTACCGCTAGTGCTAAGATACTTAATGTGGCAAATCTTTGTTGACCATCTATAATGTAAAATTTTTTGGAATCTATGCTATCAGCTTGTAAAACAATATAACCCATATAATGAACTTTTTCTTCAGCTAATCCTAAAATATCTAACCATAAATCTTCCCAATACTCTTCTTCCCAAGAATAATCTCTTTGGTAAGCAGGGACTTTGAAAACACTTCCATTACTTATCAATTGATTAAATGTTGCTGAGCTCGTATTTAGTCCTGTGTATGCCATTTACTAAGACGAAAATAAGAATTTAAGTTCAAATGTAATATGGTTATATTTATATATATTTAAATGAATAAATACGTTAAAACGTTTCTTGGTATTTTTATAGTAATAATCCCCGCAATAATTATTCTGGGTTTACTTTTTAATAATCTCTCTAAAAAGTCATTTTATCCTACTTCTGGCGAAATTGCAGTTTCAGGCTTAAAATCGCAAGTTAAGGTATATTTTGATGATTTCGGTGTTCCGCAAGTTTTTGCACAAAACCAGGATGATGCATATTTTACAGAAGGTTACATGCATGCACAGGATAGGCTTTGGCAGATGGATCTAAACCGAAGGGTTGCAGAAGGCAGACTATCTGAAATTTTTGGCTCTTCTGTTATTGAATTCGACAAACTTTTCAGAACTATCGGTATTCACCGCTTTGCATATAACTGGTATAGCGGTATAAGTCCGGAATCAAAAAAGATACTGGAATCATATACAGCCGGAGTAAATAAGTTTATCGAAATGCATTATAATAACCTGCCTGTGGAGTTTGACGCTTTGAACTATAAGCCTGACCCGTGGAAACCGGAAAACTCTCTCATGCTTGCAAGAATGATGGGATGGGATTTAAACATTGCATGGTACACCGATTATATCATGGGAGAAGTCCTAAACAAAACAGGTATCGAAAAAACTTCTCTAATATTTCCAGATACAAATATTACAATTTATAAAAAACCTTTAGAAGATGAAGTTGATTCAACATCTGAAAAAGATAAAAAAGTAATTGGTCTTCTTGGGAATGAAAACTCTTCATACTTATCACAGGTTGCATTTTTGGGTAAGGGTTTTTTTGAAATGAACCAAAGTTACAGGAAATATTTCAATAATAATGTCTCGCATGTAGGCAGTAATTCATGGGTAGTTTCAGGAAGCCGTTCTTTAATGGGTAAACCACTGCTTGCAAATGACCCTCACCTTGCCCTGCAGACACCATCAAGGTGGTATGAAATTTATTTAAAGGGCGGCTCGCTTGATGTAAGAGGAATGTCTTTTCCCGGTATACCCGGTATTGTAATTGGCAACAATAAGTTCATAAGCTGGGGTTTAACCAATTTAATGAATGACGATAATGATTTTGTTATATTAAAGAAAGATTCCGCTGACAGCAAAAAATATATCTACAATAATCAGTCCGTTTCTATGGATTCAATTGTTGAAAAGATCTTTGTAAAAGATACACTTGAAACTATATACATTGTTCGTACAACAAAAATCGGACCTGTCATTTCAGACCTCAAAGTAAAAGGATTTGCGGATATGACCGAAAATCCCGATGACCCGTACAAGGATAAACTAATGACATTCCGCTGGACAGGTTTTGAGCAAAGTGATGAAATAAAATGTTTCTATGGAATAAATACTGCAAAGAACTGGGATGATTTCAAAAATGCATTAAAGGATTTTTGTGTACCTGCACAGAACTTTATCTATGCAGATATATATGGGAATATTGGTTACCGCGCAGGGGGTAAAATTCCTATCAGAAAGACCAATGTTTATAACAGCTATATTTTCCCCGGTGAAGATGAACTTAGCTGGACAGGATTTATTGATTTTGACAAAATGCCCGAAGTATATAATCCGCCCGAAGGATATATAATTACTGCAAATACCGATCCATTTTCATGGATGAAGGATAAAAAAGATAAGTATTACATTTCATATCTTTGGGAACCATCATCAAGATATAACAGGATAAAGCAATTTATTGATTCAAAAACCGTTTTTGATCTTGAAGATTTTAAATTGCTTCAGAACAGTTATGAATCACCTTACGCCAAAGAGCTAACAAAAAATATACACAATGATATACACGACAATTCCTTTTCAGATGATAAAGATGTTAATTGGGCAGTTGATAGATTTAAGAACTGGAATGGAGAAATTAATAAGAATGAATCAATTGGAACAGTTTATAATACTTACCTGGTGTTCCTTGTCAAGAATATCTTTGAAGATGAATTAGGTAAAAATATATTCAATGATTTTATTTCAATACAGAATATCCCTTATAGAGCACTGGAAATACTTATGAAGCAGCCAAATAACATTTGGTTTGATAATATTAACTCAAAAGCAGTTGAAACAAGAGCTGATATTGTAAAAATAAGTATTACACAAGCAATTGAATTTCTGAAAACCAAATTTACCAATAAAGACATTAATACGTGGAATTGGGGTTCACTGCATAATGTGAAATTCCGGCATCCAATGGGTTTTGTTGAAACGCTTGATAAAACTTTTAACATTGGACCTTTTGAAGTAGGAGGCGACCAGACAAGTGTTAATAATACCGAATACCGCTTCAGCGATGTTATTAATAATGGTAAGTTTGATGTAGTAGTTGGTGCTTCAATGAGAATGCTGATAAATCTTGACGATATAGAGCATTCTTTGACAATTAATACTACCGGTCAGTCAGGGCAGCCAATAAACAAACATTACAGCGACCAGTCAAGAATGTGGAGTTATGGTGACTACAAGAAAAACTCAATGAGTGAAATGGATATGTTAGATAAAAAATTTGAACTTCTTATTTTAAATCCCTAGAAAATTGTTTGAATTAAACCGAAATAATAACAGACCCAAAAGATCACTAAGTCAGAATTACCTTACAGATGAAAATATCTGCAGGAATATTGTTAAAACTTTTGATATTCAACCCGGAGAACTGGTCTTAGAAATAGGTCCGGGCAAAGGCGCTCTCACAAAGTATCTACTGGAGAAAACTTCTGATCTTGTGGTTATTGAATTTGATAAAAATAATTGCGAGATACTTAGAGGAAAATTCAACGGCTTAAACATCATTAACCGTGATTTCTTAAAATACAACATGAATGAGCTTGCTCGAAATCCTGAACAAAAACTTCGGGTTATTGGCAACATACCATACAATATTACCTCACCAATTATATTCAAGCTTCTTGATAACAGAGCAATTGTAAAAGATGCTCAATTAATGATACAGGAAGAAGTTGCAAGAAGGATTACTTCTGACCCTGGCAATAAAGAATATGGCATACCAAGCGTTCTTGTAAATGTGTTCTGCTCCTCAAAACTTCTGTTTAAAGTTTCAAGTAATTGTTTCTATCCAAAACCTAAAGTAGATTCCAGAATAATATATTTTGATTTTACTTCATCAATTGAACACAAGATTAATGATATTGAATTTTTCAGGAAACTTGTAAAAGCTTCTTTTGGAACTAGGAGAAAAACACTTAGAAACTGCCTGAAAAATATTGAAGTAGATCTTTCAAAATCTGAACTTGACTTTAGCCGCAGGGCAGAAAGCCTTAGTATAGAAGAATTCATAACCCTAAGCAACAAGTTGTGTTAAAGGAAATCAAAGATAAAATATACGGCACACCTGAATTCAGGATAATTGGAGAAAAAACTGGAAAAAACCTCTTTTTCACAGGTATTAGGGGTTCATTAACAGGTTTTATATTATCGAAAATATATGACCTGAATAAAAAGGTGGTTTATTGCTCTAATGACCAGAATAAATTATTTAAGCTCAAAGATGACCTGAATTTAATTCTTAGTTCAGAAAAAACATCTTTATATCTAGGTGAATTTGACGAAGAATTTGAATCCGATATCACTCCCCTTTCAACAACACTTAAGACAATATCAACAGAAGAAAGCTATGTATTACTTACATCACCTGCAGCTCTTGATAAAAATATACTCACAAAAGCTTCTTTTAGAAAAAATATATTATCACTAAATAAAGATAACGATTTTGGATTTGATGTACTGATAAAGAAGCTTATTGAATTCAATTTCACAAGAAAGAAAATTGTTGAAGAAGAAAATGATTACGCAGTTCGCGGTGGAATAATTGATATATATCCTGAAAATTTAAACCAACCGGTTAGAATTGAATTTTTTGGCGATACAGTTGAATCAATACGTGAATTTGATCTTGTAACACAGCGCTCAATTGCCCGTATTGATTCAGTTGAAATACTTCCATCTGCAGAAGTTTTAAACAATTCCAATAATACAACAGAAAAGCTTATAAATTACATCACACAAGATACAATTTTTTTACTTGATGAGCCTGATCTGATAAAAGAAGAATTACATGACATATATTATAAAACAACAAATTACATCAGGTCATTCTTATCAGGTTTTCCGCTTGTTAAATGTGAAGCATTAAATGAACAGGATAAACTAAACATAACTGAGCTTCATATCGAAACAAAATCTCAGCCTTCATTCAATTCAAATACTAAGTTTTTCGCTGAAAATTTAACTGAACTTTCAGCTTTCGGTTATTCTGTTTATATTTCATGTACAGATGATTACCAGCTAAAACGTACCCGTGAACTTGTTGATGACCACCTAGAAGAAGAACTTTACAATATAAAATATATTGATGGTTCTATGCATGAAGGCTTCATTCTGCCCTCAGCCAAAACAGCAGTTTATACAGAACATCAGGTTTTCAGCAGGTATTTCCGTCCTGCAAAAAGAAAAAGGAAATTCGATGGAATTACTTTTAAGGAACTGAACACTGTTAATTACGGTGATTTCATGGTGCATCAGAATTTTGGAATAGGGAAATATGCAGGGTTAAAAAAAATAGTAACCGGTGGAGTTGAACAGGAAGCCGTTAAGCTTTTATATAAAGATAACGATGTGGTATTCGTTAATCTTAACTCACTGCAACTGATTAAGAAATTTTCGGCGGCAGAAGGTGTTACCCCAAAATTAAACAAACTTGGCGGCAATGAATGGGAAAGAATAAAGCAGAAAACCAAGAATAAGATTCAGGAAATTGCCCGTGATCTTATTCTGCTGTATTCAAAAAGAAAATCAGAAAAAGGTTTCCGTTTTTCTTCTGATTCTATCTGGCAAAAAGAACTTGAAGCGAGCTTTATTTATGAAGATACCCCTGATCAAGCCTCTGCAACCGAAGCTGTTAAAAAAGATATGGAATCTGTAAACCCTATGGATAGACTTGTTTGCGGTGATGTTGGTTTTGGCAAGACAGAAGTTGCAGTACGCGCAGCATTTAAGGCTGTAGTAGATAATAAACAGGTTGCTGTTTTAGTGCCAACAACAATTCTTGCTGAACAGCATTACAATACATTTAAGGATAGACTTACCACCTGGGCAACTGAAGTTGATCACCTTTCAAGGTTCAAAAATAAAAAAGAACAAAAAGAAATTTTACATAAGCTTGAAGAAGGCAAAATTAATATCATTATAGGTACTCACAGGCTGCTTTCAAAGGATATTAAGTTCAAAGATCTTGGATTGCTGATTATTGATGAGGAGCAACGGTTTGGAGTAAAAGCTAAAGAAAAACTGAAATTCCTAAAGGAAAATGTTGATGTATTAACGCTTACTGCAACGCCTATTCCAAGAACATTAAACTTTTCACTGCTGGGGGCAAGGGATCTTTCAATAATCAACACACCACCTAAGAACCGTCAGCCGATACATACTGAAATTATTAACTTTGATAAAAAGGTTATTGCAAATGCCATAGCACGTGAGCTTCAACGTGGGGGACAGGTTTACTTTGTAAATGATAAAATTTCAAAACTAGATGAACTTGCTGATATTATTGAAGAAATTGTTCCATATGCAAAAGTTGCTGTTGCACACGGACAAATATCACCCGCACAGTTAGAAAACGTTATGATGCGATTCCTTGAGAAGAAATCAAATGTTCTGCTTTGTACTAAAATAATCGAATCAGGCCTGGATATTCCGAGTGTTAATACAATAATAATTAACCGGGCTGATAACTTCGGGCTTGCAGAGCTTTACCAGCTACGCGGGAGAGTTGGACGTTCAAATATAAAGTCATATGCTTACCTTGTAACTCCCCCTCATAGCTCATTAACAAAACAGGCTATTCGCAGGCTGCACGCACTTGAAGAATTTTCAGAGCTTGGCTCAGGAATGAATCTGGCACTTAAGGATCTTGAAATTCGCGGTGCAGGCAACCTGCTTGGTAAAGAACAAAGCGGCTTTATCGGTGAAATTGGATTTGATATGTATATGCAACTTCTTGATGAAGCAGTAACTGAACTTAAAGAAACAATTCCAGCAGACTCATTGCCAGCAGATACGATTCAGCAGTTAACCCAGAAAAGCGCAAAATCGAAATTCAAAGATGTAATGATAGAATCTGATATCAGTATGTTACTTCCCGAAAGCTACATAGATGATGAAAACACAAGGCTGGAGCTTTATCAAAGACTATCAAAAATAACATCAGGTACAGAAATTGTAGAAATAGAAGAAGAGCTAATTGATAGATTTGGTAAACTGCCTGATGAAGTAATATCATTATTAAAACATATTGAAATTAAACTCATTTTGTCTCCAATCGGATTTGAGAAAATAATAATTTCAGGTGAGCAGCTAGAATTATTTTTTGACCTGACCAACGAAAATATATTCACAAGCGGATATTTTGAAAAAGTTTTGGGCTTTATTAACGATCATTTTAAAAACACTTCACGTGTAAAGCAAACAAAAAATTCACTGTCTGTTCAATTTCGCACTCTTAAGTTACCAACACCTGCTCAAAAACTAGAGGAAATCCTTAATTTTGTAACAAAATTAGCAAATATTTAATATTGCCTCTTTTTCAGTTATCATTTTAATAAAATTTATTGTTATATTTACTAAATTAAATATAATTGATGTTAAAAGTTTAAAACAATAGTAATTACTTTATGAAAAAAATAATATTGTTATTTGTAATTTGTAATATGACATTTGCTATTGCTTTCTCACAGGTTTCTACCGTTTGGGAAAAAAGATACAACGGCATTGGTAACGGATATGATGAAGCAACTTCAATATTTGTTGATGCTGCCGGTAATGTATATGTTGCTGGCGCTAGTACAGGCACAGGTTCCGGGATAGATTTCACTGTGATAAAATATAACAGTGATGGCGTTACTTTATGGATTTCACGCTATAACGGTCCGGGAAATGCTGCCGATGATGCTTACCT
Source organism: uncultured Ignavibacteria bacterium (assembly GCA_947084945.1). Lineage (GTDB taxonomy): Bacteria > Bacteroidota > Ignavibacteria > Tepidaquicellales > OLB5 > OLB5. The sequence goes on from CAMTUP010000009.1 coordinate 400,316, forward strand.
TGTAAAAGTTGATAACTTGGGGAATGTTTATGTAAGCGGAGCCAGTACAGGTTCTGGTTCAGGATTGGATTATTGTGTGGTTAAATATAATTCTACAGGAGTGCAGCAGTGGGCATCAAGATATAACGGTCCGGGTAATGCTACAGATGAAGTTTATTCATTGCAGATTGATAACTCAGGTAATGTTTATATTACCGGTTACAGTAATGGCGGAGCTTCAGGTGATGATATGTGTACCATTAAGTATAATTCATCAGGCGTACAGCAATGGCTTGTAAGATATAACGGTTCAGCTAATAATGATGATTACGGTAATTCAATTCAGATAGATGGTGCGGGAAATTCATACATTACAGGGGCAGTTACAAGAACAGGTTCTGATTTGGATTACATTACCATTAAGTATAATGCAAACGGAAATCAAATTTGGGCGGTATTTTATAACGGACCCGGAAACAGCGAAGACTTCCCTTCATCAAATGCAATTGATGCAAATGGAAACATCTATGTAACAGGTTACAGTATAGGAAGCGGAACTGGACGTGATTACTGCACTATTAAATATAACAATTCAGGTATTCAGCAGTGGGTGCAAAGATATATTGGTCCCGATGGCTGGGATGAGGCATGGAATGTTATACTTGATCCTGCCGGGAACGTATATGTTACAGGTAATAGTGCCGGCACAGGCACAGGTGATGATTACTGCACAATAAAATACAATAATGCAGGTACTCAGCAATGGGTAGCCCGCTATGCCGGACCTGGCGCAAGTAATGATTATTGCAATTGGGTAGCCCCCGATGCAAACGGTAATGTTTATGTTACAGGAATAGTTGGAGATGGTGTTGGTAATCCGCAAAACATGGTAACAATAGGTTATAATTCAGCAGGTGTACAACAATGGGTACAAACTTATAACGGTACCGGGAATGAATTTGATAGCGGTAATGCACTGGCAGTAGATAACCAGGGAAATGTTTATGTAACCGGCGGCAGTGATAATGCAAGTAATACTGATTATTATACTATTAAATATTCATCCGCAATTGGTATTCAGCCTATTTCAACAGAAATTCCAAATAAATTTTCACTTGAGCAGAATTATCCAAATCCTTTTAATCCATCAACAAAAATCAGATTTGATATAAGTGGAACATCAGTAACACAGACATTCCTGTCTGTGTATGATATTCTAGGGCGAGAAGTTGCAATACTTGTAAACGAGCAACTAAAACCGGGGATTTATGAAGTTGAATGGTCCGCCGTTGGAGGAGGAAATAAATTTTCGAGCGGGATATATTTTTATACTCTGCAAGCTGAATCATTCATCTACACAAAAAAAATGTTGATAGTCAAATAATGCTTACTTGACATGAAATCCCGACCTGACTTGTTTCTTCCCGAAGGGACTCTTTCGTAGCAGTTTTGAGTTTTATAGAGGTTGATGATAAAATAACGATAGCTGCTTTTTTTAGAATTTCAAATCATCGGAGATATTAAAAAATTAAGGATATATTTACAAATTAAAGCATACCTTTAAAACTTATCTGCAAACTTAAAATATTGATTTTACAAAGGTTGAATGTGGAACTTTTAGTATAATCAATAAAGTTACAATTTCTATCTAATCTATAACCGCTAAATTTTAATGAAAATTTTACTTACTGTTTTTTTAATGTTTGTCTCAATATCTATATCTACTTCACAGCAAAAAGGAGTTATAACTGGCATTGTGCTCGATAAAAGCACACAAACTTTTCTAAAAGATATTAATGTAAAGGTAATTGGAACCCAGTTTACAGCTAAAACAAAAGAAGATGGCAGTTTTAGAATAACTGATATTCCGGTTGGCACTTATGAAGCGGAGTTTACATCAGTTTCATTCCAAACTTATGTTCAGACAGATGTTGTAGTATCTACAGGTATTGAACGTGAGCTGATAATTGAACTGCAGGGAGTATCAACTGATGAAGTTGTAGTAGAAGATTCACGATTTCAAAAACCAAGTAATGTTACCACCTCATATAAATCTTTGACCTTTGAAGAAATTCGTAGGTTTCCCGGCGGACTAGAAGATATCGGCAGAGTTATACAATCCCTGCCAGGAATTTCCTTGACCTCTGATGGCAGAAATGATCTCGTTGTCAGGGGTGGTTCACCTTCAGAAAATTTATTTATTGTTGATGGTTTTGAAGTGAATAACATAAATCATTTCGGTTCACAAGGCGCAACAGGCGGACCTATAAGCATTCTTAATCTTGATTTTGTAAGGAATGTAAACTTCTTCACTGGCGGGTTCAGCGCAAAATACGGAGATAAGCTTTCTTCAGTGGTAGAAATTGAACAAAGAGCAGGTAACTCAGAAAAATTTTTTGGAAAGATCAATCTAAGCGGTACAGGCTTTGGAGCTAATTTTGAGGGACCTATTACTAAGAAAAATAAATCAAGCTGGCTTATCTCAGCAAGAAGAAGTTATTTAGACCTTATCTTTAATGCTGCAGGTTTTTCTTTTGTGCCTGAATATACAGATTTTCAGGCAAAAGTATTCTTCAAACTTAATAACAACAATACCCTCGAGTTTAATTCATTTGGAGCTATAGATAAAATACGTTTCAACAATGATAATGAAGAAAATATTCAGAATAACCTTAACATACTTACCAATAATCAGAAAAGTTACTCAGCAGGTGTAAGCTGGAAAGCTTTGCTTGATAAAAAGTCATATTTGTCAACTAGAGTTTCAAGGAATTATACAAACTATTTCTTTTCAAAGCGTGATAGTAATTTCAATGAAGTTTTCAAAAACGAGTCTAAGGAAAGTGATATACAGCTTAAACTTGAATACAATAATAAAATAGCCACAGGTACTCTTCTATCAGTTGGAACTGCAGTAAAAACTATTAAACTGAATTATGATATAGATAAAAAAGCTGATACAGTTTATTATATTGACCCTAATACCGGCAACAACATTGTGCTTCCTGCAATCACGATTTTGGATAACTCCCGAACCTATAAAGCGTTTTTTTATGCAGAAATAATACAGAATCTGATGAACAGGGTAAAATTAACCGCTGGTGTAAGATATGATTATTTTAAGCTGATATATAAAAAAAACTACATATCACCAAGAACCAGTATGTCAATTACAATGAATCCAAAATTTTCTGTTAATCTTGCATATGGCATTTTTTACCAGTCACCTTCATACTTATGGATAATTGGTACACCCGAAAATAAAAACCTTCGCGATATCAGAGCCGATCATTACATAGCGGGAATTGAGTACCTGCTTGATGAAAGCACAAGGCTTACTATAGAAGGTTATTACAAAGATTATAAGTATTACCCCGTAAGTGTGAAAAGACCTTATCTTATTCTGGCAAACAACAGCGGATTTGAAGACCAGAACACATTCGGACTCGAAGAGCTTTCAAACACCGGAACCGGAAACGCAAAAGGATTCGAGGTTTTTCTTCAAAAAGCATTAACGAAAAATTTCTATGGAACAGTAAGTTTTTCTTACAGTGATGTTAAGTATAAAGCATATGATGGCATTGAAAGGCGCTCTGATTGGGATAACAGGTATGTTCTGAATATTAACGGAGGTTACAAATTAGGCAAGACCTGGGAATTTAGCGCTAAGTTCAGAATAGCAGGCGGCAGACCATATACACCTATCAATCCGCAGAATGGAAGTATAAATTATGATAATTATAATTCGGAAATACTCCCTGTATATCATAGGCTTGATGTGAGGGCTGAGAAGAAATTCATTTTCACTAACTGGACATTGACAACATATATTGATATACAGAATATTTATAATAAACAAAATGTTTTTAGATATGAATGGAATTCATTTAAACGTGAAATTGAGACCGATAAAAATCTCGGTATTCTGCCAACAATAGGTATAAGCGCAGAGTTTTAAATGAATTTATTTAATTCATCAACGGATTCATCGGGACACTTTATTAATATTTAATAAAATTTCTATTTTATTCAGATTATCTCATACCTTGTATGCTGAACCTATTTCTGTGTTATCCTGTCTGTTAAATAGTTTCTATATTCCCCTGCTTAAATCTCTGGTATTGCCATACCCTAAAACCCCCAAAACACCTCCTAATTCTATGTTTTTCTTTAACTCTGTAAATTTCAGATGTGTGAATCAAAAAACTGAATAATCCGAGCTTTTTGATGGCTACATATATCATATTTTCTAATGATAGTAATCATAGTAAATTCTGATAGGTTTTTGTAATTTTACTCTAAGGGAGTATTATAATCCAAAAATAACTTAATTTTACCATGATTAGAATAGCTTATCTTTTTGTATTATTAATATTTTCATTTCAAACAAACTTAGCTCAGGATAACAACACAGAGAACGAGAAAGCGTATAGATATTTAAACTCAAAAGGAGAAGTCTATTTTTCTTTTGATGTATTTGATAAGAACAGGATTAATGAAATATCAAAAATTATTTCTGTTGATAATGTTAAAGGCGAAACAGTATTTGCTTATGCAAACGCGCAGGAATTTGAGAATTTTCTTAGACTTAATATCCCTTACAAAGTATTGCCTCACCCGGGTGATGTTGAGTTTGATCTCAACATGAAAAGCAGTGTTACAGCTCCCTTGGCATGGGATTTCTATCCGACATATGATGCTTATGTGGCAATGATGAATCAGTTTGCAGCAAGTTATCCTAACTTGTGCAGGATTGTGAATGCCGGTACTACAGTACAGGGCAGACAGATAATTTTTGCAGTAATATCTGATAACATAAATACCCCCGAACCGGAACCAAAGTTCTTATATACTTCTTCAATGCATGGTGATGAAACAACAGGATATGTTTTAATGCTCAGACTTATTGATTACCTGCTTACACAATATCCCACAGACCCAAAAATATCTAATATTGTAAATAATACAGAAATATGGATAAACCCTCTTGCTAATCCCGATGGTACTTACCGCACCGGAAATAATACAGTAAACGGGGCAACAAGATTTAACGCAAATAATAGAGATTTAAACCGTAACTTTCCTGACCCTACAAATCCAAATCCAACACCACCTTTTCAACCTGAAACCATTGTGATGATGAACGTTTCTTCAACTAATTATTTTGTGCTATCTGCCAATTTTCACGGAGGCGCTGAAGTCGTTAATTACCCCTGGGATACATGGGCACGCTTAACTGCCGATGACAACTGGTGGGTCAGAATTTCACGTAAATATGCAGATACCGTTCATGTTTACTCTGTATCCGGTTATATGAGATATCTCAATAACGGAATTACAAATGGATATGCGTGGTATAGGGTTGTAGGTGGACGTCAGGATTATATGTGTTACTATCGGCATGGACGTGAAAGTACCATCGAAATATCAAACACAAAACTGCTTCCTCCTGCTCAACTGCCCGCTCATTGGAATTATAATTACCGCTCTCTTTTAAATTACATTGAGCAGACAATGTATGGTATACGCGGATCAGTTACTGACTCGCTGACAAATCTGCCTGTTAAAGCAAAAGTATCAATTGCAGGATTTGACATTGATAGCTCAGAGGTATATTCCGATAGCCTCTTCGGCATGTATTACAGGATGATAATAGCAGGAACTTATAACTTGACATTTTCAGCACCGGGGTATTACAGTAAAACTGTACAGAATATTACTGCTATAAATGACCAGGCAACCGTGCTGAATGTAAAGTTAAAATCAATAACAACAGGCATAATAAGTAACAACGAAATTCCATCTGAATTCATGCTATACCAAAACTATCCAAATCCGTTTAATCCCGCAACAAAAATAAAATTTGCATTGCCGAATAGTTCGTTTGCAAAGCTTGTCATTTATGATATCCTCGGCAGAGAACTGGAAACAATAGTCAACGAACAACTCAAACCTGGCACTTATGAGGTTGATTGGTCCGCCGTTGGCGGAGGAAGCAATTATACAAGCGGAGTGTATTTTTATATAATTTCAACTGGTGATTATTCACAAACAAAGAAAATGATTTTGGTAAAATAGATTTTCAATAATATAATTCAAGTCGTGACTAATGAAGTCAGATTTATTACATTATTTACACAACAATTACACATTGTATTTGTATAATGATTCGCTTTCTAAATCATTTTGAAAAAACTAATCATAAATATCGTTATTATCTTAATGTTAGTATTGCCCAAGGCAATATATACAATAGATACAAATGCCACAAAGTATTTTCCATTAAATGTTGGTAATACCTGGGTATTTGAGTATAAAGTCACATACGTTGGAGTTGTCCAGACTTTGTATAAATACAAGTCAACCGTTCTATCAGATACAGTGATAAGCTCAAAGAAGTACTTTCTTATCAGTAATCTGCGGTATGTAACAACTGAAACTGCTCTTTATAGAGTTGACTCTGTAAACGGTGCATTTACAAAATTTATTTCATGCACTGTCGATAGTCTGGGTGAGCAGAGTTTCAACAGTGAATATCGTAATTGTACAGACATTTTCATGATGAAGTATTTAGAAATGCTATCTCTAGAGTTATTCAGCGTTCCGACTACTTCCATCAGAATCTCAATGAATGTAGTAATCCCGCGCATTACAAAGTCAAGGTATTACGCAAAAAACTTTGGTCTGTATAGCCAAATTGAACAAAATAATTTAACCCGCTATTATCATACACTCATAGGATGCGTAATAAACGGAGTGTTATACGGTGATACGGGTATTACAGTGAACGGAATAGTCCCGGTCAACAATAATGTTCCGGCTGAATTTAACCTTCATCAAAATTACCCGAATCCGTTCAACCCAACAACAAAGATTAGGTTTGATGTAAGCGGAACATCAGTAGCACAGACATTCCTGTCTGTGTATGATATTTTAGGACGTGAAGTTTCAATTCTGGTAAACGAAAAATTGCAACCAGGCACATATGAAGCTGATTTTGATGGAAGCAACTATCCAAGCGGGATTTATTTTTATAAATTGACCTCCCACAATTTTTCAGCAGTAAATAAAATGATCCTTCTAAAATAAAAATTTTAAGCATCTTTTTAAAAGCGGCATCAGCCGCTTTTTTTATTTACTGTAAATTTATCGGTGGAAGCATAATTATAAAAACCCTATATTTGCAGATAAAAATAAATGGTATATGGAAAATAAAGATTATGTTTTAGGTGTTAGTGATTATGAGCTTGAACGCCTCAGATTCCAGCACGGAGTGTGGAAAGAGATTACTGATTCATTCCTTGATAAACTATATATTGCTACCGGATCAAAGATTCTTGATGCGGGTGCTGGCCCGGGTTTTGTATCCACCGATCTGCTAGCAAGAACAGGCTCCACAGGCGAAGTTACTGCACTTGAGCCCTCTGAAATGTATGTTAATTATTTGAATAATTATACGACTGAGAATAATATTCAGAATCTTAAAGTTATTCATGGTACGGTCGAAACCGCTGAGCTACCTGAAGAATATTTTGATGTTATCTTTGCGCGCTATGTAATCTCTTTTGTTCCTGATGCAGAAATATTTCTTGATAAACTTATTAAGTCTCTTAAACCGGGCGGAATAATTGCATTAATGGATTATGTTTACGAAGGACTCGCTTTATTCCCAAAGGGCGGCGCATTTGATAATATGACTGATGCTGTAAGAGCTTACTGGGTTCATGGCGGAGGAGATCCATACATTGGTGCAAGATTACCGGGAATGTTCAGGAAAAGAAATATTGAAGTTAAAGAATATTATCCTGTAGCTCAATGCGGCGGACCATCTAGTGGTATATTCCTATGGGCTGATAAATTCTTAACAGTACATATACAGCAAATGGTGGATTTAGGAGTAATCTCACAAAGTGAAGGCGATGCAATGCATTCAGATTGGAATAAACATAAGGAAAATGAAGATTCGGTATTTATTTCACCAACAATTACAGTTATTGCGGGGAAGAAGTGAAATATATAAATTTTCATTGAATTACTTTATTTTATAATGGATATTGCGGGATGAACCTAAGTCATCTGATGAGTAGCAAAATACCCGCACACCGAAAAGGATTAATTTACATTTCTTTTCCCCCGCTGTTGGTGTTGCCGAAGGACTTTACGTTCACCAACAGCATATTTGATATTTCATTGAATTACTTTACAATTTGAGAGATATTGCACCAATGAACAGCTTGCTCAGCCAAATACCAAATCACCGCAAAGGTCTAATTTACATTTCCTTTACAGCATTCTTATGGAGCACAAGCGGCTTTTTCATAAAATACCTTACCATAAATGCATTCCAGATATCATTTTTCCGTTCATTAGTAGCAGCTTTAACAATTTTTTTAATTACACTTATCAGAAATCAAAAGCTGAAATTTGAATTTGATATAGTCTCAAATTTTGCTGCAATATTCTATGCCGGAATACTGATATTATTTGTTCTCGCAACAAAAATGACAAGTGCTGCAAATGCTATCTTTCTCCAATTCACAGCGCCAATGTATTTAGTTGTTCTGGAACCACTACTGCTTAAAACTAAATTCGAACCAAAAAATGTAATAACTATTATCATTTGTATCTTTGGTATGATATTATTCTTCTTCGGAAAGCTTGAACTTGGCAATATATATGGTAATCTGCTGGCAATTTGCTCGGGAATATGTTTTGCAATGTTCAGCCTACTGCTTAAATACAAAAAGGTTAAACATAAAAATGATAATACGCTGAACAATATTATCATGGGTAATGTTCTTGTAGGTGTAATAACATTCTTCTTCGTTTTTCCTGATTTCACTCTTGACCTCAAACAATTCCTTATACTTTTATATATGGGTGCTATTCAAATTGGTGTTAGCTATATTATTTTTAATGAAGGAATAAAATATGTTTCGGCAACGGAATCAATGATTATTGCAACACTCGAAGCAATTTTCAATCCAATTTGGGTATTTATTGGTATTGGCGAAGCACCATCGGTTTACTCAATATTTGGGGGATTGATTATTTTCAGTGCTATCATCTGGCGTAATTTCAGCACGAAAGAAAAATCTTTAATAATAGAATAATATAAAACTATGGATATAAAAAAATACGAATGTACGCAATGCGGGTCGCATGATTTTGAAGAGCTTGGCGATAACAAAATTAAGTGCAGTTACTGCTCAACGATATTCCGTGTAAGTGATGGCGCGGAAAATAAACCAAAGGTAATAATTGGCAAAGGGGCAAATGTTGTCTTTGGCAAAAGCTCAAACGTAACAATTAAGGGTGGTGTGAAAATCGAAGAAGGCGCAAATGTTCAATTCCTTGGTAAACTTGATATCCTTGAAATAGGCGATGAGGAAAAAATCAAAAATTCAGAGTTTTATATGCTGAAAAACGAGAAATCTTAACTAATAATACAGCCTAAACCTTATTTATATTGTAATTATCACCTATTTTCCCTATTTTTGTGCTTTAAATAAGCAAAATTAAGAAATTTTCTCGGGTTGCACCGGGATTTCGCTTAGCTCTGGCATACCTATGGACTACAAAAATATATTAGTAACAAAACTCGATAATCCTAAAGGATTAAAGGTCGGGCAAATTCAGCTTAACCGCCCCGATGTTTTAAACGCACTTAATATTGAGCTTATGGGTGAATTAGTCAGCACACTTGAAAGTTTTGATAAAGATAATGAAGTTGGTTGTATTATAATCACAGGCAACACAAAAGCATTTGCAGCAGGCGCTGATATAAAAGAAATGGCAACACAAAGCGCCATTGATATGCATATCCGCGACCAGTTCTCAGTTTGGGATAAGATCCGCAAGGTCAAAAAACCTATTATCGCTGCTACTTCAGGATTTGTTTTGGGCGGCGGTTGTGAGCTTGCAATGGCTTGTGATATGATAGTTGCTGCAGAATCCACAAAGTTCGGTCAGCCTGAAATTAAGCTTGGTATTATCCCCGGTGGAGGCGGCACACAAAGGCTTACACGTGCAATAGGAAAAGCAAGAGCTATGGAAATGATCTTAACAGGCAGAATGTACACGGCACAGGAAATGTTTGATGCAGGTTTAATAACCCGGATTGCAGATGATGAAGTTTTCCTTGAAGAAGCGCAGGCATTGGCAAAAGAAATAGCATCAATGCCTCCGATAGCATTACAGATGGCAAAGGACGCTATACTTAAATCCTTTGATACCACCATCGAAGGCGGCTTAGAATATGAGCGCAAAGCATTTTACCTGCTCTTTGCTTCTGATGATATGAAAGAGGGAATGAGTGCATTTGTAGAAAAACGCAAACCTGAGTTCAAAGGCAAATAAACTTGAATTAGTTTTTAAATAATATATAGCAATTAATAAATAATAAATAATTTGATAAAATACTTTTCGCTTTTGGTAATTTTACTATTTACCTTTACAATCTTGACTGGTTTTTCAGTTGTTAAAGCACAGGATAAAAACAACGAGATCCAGAAAAAGAGTGGATATTTTTCTGATTCATCAAATTTCAATGCCGAGCAGATAATTGAAATGAATAAATCCGGGCTGATATCAATATGGTATCATACTGATAATTATTATTCTTATTTTTCATTTACAACAATTGATACTACCCTGCTTAACGGCAGCGGATTTATTTTCAGTGAAGATGGATTGATAGGAACCAATTACCATGTAGTAGATGGTATAGATAGTTTGTTAGTAAAGACAAGCGATGGTACTTTCTATGATGCTGAATTGCTTATCATTGATGAAAAAAATGATATGGCAATTCTTAGGATAAAAAATGCAAACGGTCGCAAATTTCCTGTAATAAAATTCGGCAATACCGATGCGCTCAAAGTTGGACAGGAAGTATTTGCAATAGGAAGTCCTTTAGGATATGAATATACAATATCACAGGGCATAGTCGCCGGTATCAGAGAAAATGAAAAAGTATCATTCAACGATCCTGTTACATACTCCCCCATCGAAAAGAATTTTGAAAAAGTAATTCAGATAACCGCAGCAATATCACCTGGTAATTCAGGAGGTGCGCTGTTTAACCGTAAAGGTGAAGTTGTTGGAATCACTACTTATACATATACAGGCTATGGTAACCTGAATTTTGCAATTGCCATAAACAGTTTTGTTAATTTTATGAACTCGGTTGATTTAGCAAATATTGATAATAATCCTGAAGCAAAGAAAAAACGTGAAGAAAGTTTATATTATTCAAATTTAAGACTTGCCAACAATTACAAACAGGAAGCAACATATAACTGGATGTATGTGAAACAAAAGGATACCATGAAAACACTTGATACATTTATTGTTAAGCAGGATTCTATTGCAAGAATTAATTTCAATAAAGCTGAAACATTTTACTATAAATGTCTGGATATAGCCCCTGATTCTTTTATTGTTTACAGAGATATGATGGATCTTTATGTCTATTGCGAAAACTTCAATAAAGCTGAAAATCTTTATGATACAATTAGGGTAAGATTTCAAAGCGATAGTTTATTAAATCTTCTGTCATCAAGCCTTGCCAGCGCATATACTACTTCTAAAGAATATAAGAAAGCTCTTGAATTTTACGAGAAGATGTCTGTAAAGGATACCACGGATATTTACCTGCGTTACCAGATAGGGAATATTTATGAAAGTATGGGAAAAAACCGCAGGGCGGTAAAGGAATATAAAAAAGTAATCAAGAAAGATCCTAACTACACTCAAGCCTATATCCAGTTGGGAGCATTGTATTACAATAAGTACAAAGATTACAAAACCGCTAGAGGCTACATAGAAAAAGCGTATGATATGGAAATAGGTGCTTATGGCTCTACTTATTTTCTTGATATTCCATATTATCTTGGCATGATTGCTGTTAAAGAAAGAAAAAAATATGATGCTATGCTTTATTATATGGACTTGAAAAATATTTATACATATACAACTGAAGATAATAAAAAGAAAGCTGAACTGCTGAAAGCTATCAGAGACTTAAATTAATATTTCATATATAATGATACACAAATTTGATGTAGTAATTGTAGGTGCAGGCGGAGCAGGACTCCGGGCTGCGGTAGAAATTCCAAAAGAATATTCTTGTGCGGTAATATCAAAAGTTTTCCCCACCCGCTCACATACCGGAACAGCACAGGGCGGTGTTTGCGCTGCGCTTTCAAATGAAGAAGATGATTCATGGCTTGACCATGCCTTTGATACTGTAAAAGGCTCTGATTATCTTGGTGACCAGGATGCAATTGAAATTATGTGCCAGGATGCGCCACGTGCAATTATCGAACTTGAACATATGGGAATGCCTTTTTCTCGTACAAAAGAAGGTAAAATTGCACAGCGTAAGTTTGGTGGTCATACCAAGCTCGAAAATCCAAAAGATCCAAACTCAAAAAGGATCCCCGTAAACCGCGCATGTTACTCAGCAGATAGAACCGGTCATGTAATGCTTCAAACACTCTATGAAAATTGCATAAAAAATAATGTTAATTTTTATTCGGAATATTTCCTGACCGATCTTATTATTGAAGATGGTATATGCAAAGGTCTGACAGCTATTGATATGTCAACATCTGAAATACATATTTTTCAAGCTAAAGCAATAATGTTTGCTACAGGCGGTTGTGGCAGAGCGTTCAGGATAACTTCAAATGCACACGTTGGTACCGGTGATGGCTGCGCACTTGTATATAAGGCAGGATTGCCATTAGAAGATATGGAGTTCTTCCAGTTCCACCCAACCGGTCTATGGAGACTTGGTATCCTGGTTTCAGAAGCTGCCCGTGGTGAAGGCGGTATATTAAGAAATAGCGCTGGTGAACGTTTCATGGAAGTTTATGCGCCAACAGTAAAAGATCTGGCTCCAAGGGATATGGTTTCACGGGCGATTATTTCTGAAATAAGGGAAGGACGCGGAATATTAGGCAGCGATGGAACACATTATATTAATCTTGATCTTACCCACTTAGGTAAAAAAGTTATTGATGAAAAAATTCCCGAAATAACAGGCTTTGCAAGAACATATCTTGGTGTAGAACCAACTAAAGAATGTGTTCCTATACAACCAACAGCACACTATGCAATGGGCGGCATACCGACAAACTATGATGCAGAAGTACTTGCTGATAATAAAGGTACATTAGTTACAGGTTTTTACGCAGCAGGTGAATGCGCATGTGTATCAGTTCATGGTGGAAACAGACTTGGAACAAACTCATTGCTTGATATAGTGGTATTTGGGAGACGTGGAGGCAAGAAAATTTCGCAATTCTTAAAAACAGCAGATCATCATGAGTTTAAAACTGACCCGGCTGATAAAACAAAAGAAATGATGAACAATCTGCTTGCTCAAACCGGCGGAGAAAATTTATCAGCAATCAGGAGAGATTTGCAGCAGAACATGATGGATAAATGCGGTATTTTCAGAAATGAAAAAGACCTTACTGAAAACAAAGAACTTATTAAGCAATACAAGGAAAGATATAATCATATAACAGTGCAGGATAAGAGCAAAGTATTTAATACCGATCTTATAGAAACCATAGAGCTTGGCAACCTGCTTGATATTGCCGAAAGCATAAATGAAAGTGCACTCAACAGGCAGGAATCACGCGGGGCACATACAAGAGAAGACTTCCCGAAACGTGATGATGCAGGATGGATGAAACATACTTTTATTACAAAGAATGAAACAGGCAGTAATCCTAAGATTGAATACAAACCGGTTATAAAGACAAGGTTTGAGCCAATGGAAAGAAAATATTAAAAGCTGGCAAAAATAAAAAAGCAAAAGGCAAAAACTAAAGAAGCAAAGAAGAAACGAAAGATAGTGCAGTAAAAAAAGCAAAAATACTAAATATAAGCAATATGCAAGTTACATTTAAAATTCTAAGATATAATCCTGAAACTGATTCAGAACCTCATTTTGAGGAATACCGTTTTGAGGGTCATGAAAATATGACCGTACTTGATTGCCTCCATAAGATAAAATGGGAGCATGACGGCAGCCTTGCATTCAGACGTTCATGCGCTCACGGCGTTTGCGGCTCTGACGGCATGAGGATTAACGGAAAAAATCATCTTGCATGCTCTACCCTGCTTAAAGATATAAATACCAAAAAGACAGTTGTAATTGAACCCCTTCCCGCTATGCCAATTATCAAGGATCTAATTCTTGATATGACAGATTTTTATGAAAAGTACAAAGCAGTAAAGCCATACCTCATTAACACAAGTCAAACATCTGAAAACAGCGAAAGGCTTCAATCAAACGAAGATGCTGAAAAACTGTTTGAATCTGCAAAATGTATTCTTTGTGCATGCTGCACAACAAGCTGTCCTTCAACGTGGTCAAATGATAAGTATATAGGTCCGGCAGCATTATTAAAGGCATATAGGTTTGTATTTGATACAAGGGATGAGGCTGCGGATGAAAGATTAGATATAATTGATACACCCGATGGTATTTGGAGATGTCATACAGTATTCAACTGTATTGAAGCATGTCCGAAGGAAATTAATATTACGTGGCATATTTCACAGCTTAAACAAGAACTTTCCCGCAGGGAATTGTAACCGGTTATTTTTTATACATACAAAATTCCGTAAGGAGGATTTTAATTTTATATGTTTCAGGATTTTGCAAAGAGGAAATTCCGTGATTATATTTCTATGCTTGAATTTCCTTCCGGCAGAATTACTTTTGACCGGATTTGGAATTCAAACATACCTCCTTTCATAATCAGTTTCCTTGAAAATTACATTCCAAAACATAACAAGTCCATAGATAAAAAAGAGTTTGAGGACTTGCTCAATAAAGCTATAATATTTAATATAAATTATATCATAAAACCAAAGAATACCCTACTGAAATTTTTATTTGGTGAGATAGAAACCCGTCCTGTAAGTTTTATCCGCAACCGGCTTAAATATTTTCAGTTTTACGGATACTATATTATACAGATCGAAGATTTTATACAGGTAAATTCACTTGAGTTTGTTTCGATCAACCAGATTGAACACCTTCTGAATGATGTTAACCGTAACTTGTATGACGAAATATCAGGTAAACCAAACCAGGCACAAAGGATGAACCTGGTTAAACTGTTGTATTATTTTTTTCACGATCTTGGTGATAACAATCCAATTAACATAAAACTTCCGAAGAAGATACTTTCAGCATTTTTTGCCGATAAAGGATTTATTGAAATTAAGAAAAGAATTGATGTTTTCTTTAGTGATGAGATTTTTATACAGGAAGCTATTGAACTTATGAACCCTGATAACAAAAAACTTCCTCGAGTAGAAAGTGAATCGGGAGTAAGTGAAGAACAGATAAAGCATATAGTTTCAAAAGCAAAAACTGAACTGATCAATAGAGAAAGATCTGATATGGAGATCGAAAAGATACTTAAAGCCGATGATGAACAGCCACAGAAAGATATAGAAACAATAAATATAAAGTTTATACGCGAACAGGAAGCTATAATACCTGAAATTGAAAAAAGCAGGCTTGTTGTAGATAATGAAATTTATACTGATGACTTATTATTCGCTTCTCAATTCAATGAAATTGCACCCCCTGTTCATTTAACTAAAGATGAAAAAAGAAAACGAATAATTGAAGACTTGTTTTGCGAAAACTCCTACAGGAAAAAGATTATTAAAAAGATATTTGATAAGGATGAAGTTGATTTCTTTGAAACTGTGAACAGGATACTGGATAAAAAAAACTGGGATGAGGTTGTAATATATATAGATGAACTATTTAAAAATAAAAAGGTTAATTTTTATTCTGAAGAGGCTGTGAAATTTGTTGATCTATTCCAGAGCCATTTTAACAAAGATGAACCCTATAACGGAAAGACGAAAGCAATATGATGTTAATTGATAACGCAAAGATCACCATAAAAAGCGGTGATGGCGGAAGGGGCTGTGTAAGCTTCAGAAGGGAAAAATATGTTCCCAAAGGCGGTCCAAATGGCGGAGATGGCGGAAAAGGCGGTGATGTTATTTTTAAAGCAGATAATTCTTTAGCTACATTAATAGATTTCAGATATAAGAGAATTTACCGCGCTCCAAATGGGGTTCCCGGTTTAGGTGGTGATAAAACAGGAAAAAATGGAAAGGATATTCTTATACTCGTTCCCTGTGGCAGCATAATAAAAGATTTCGTATCTGGATATATTCTGGCTGATCTTATTGAAAATGGAGATACTTATCTTGCTGCAAAAGGGGGCAAAGGAGGAAGAGGCAATGCAAGGTTCGCAACATCTACCAACCAGGCACCAAGAAAGGCTGAACCCGGTATAAAAGGTGAAGAAAAAATAATTGAAATAGAACTTAAGATGATTGCCGATGTTGGTCTTGTTGGTCTTCCAAATGCAGGTAAGTCAACTCTTATTTCCAAGATATCTGCTGCAAAACCTAAAATAGCTGATTACCCTTTTACAACATTACAGCCTAATTTGGGTATTGTAAGATATAAAGATTACCAGAGCTTTGTTGTTGCTGATATACCCGGACTCATTAAAGGTGCTCATACAGGCAAAGGGCTTGGCATTAGATTTCTAAAACATATTGAAAGGACAAAAATCCTTGTTTTCCTAATTGATGCATCACATATTCCTTACAAGAAAAATAAAATAGAAGATTACGAAATACTTATAAACGAGCTTAAAAGCTATGATAAAAAACTTCTTGATAAACCAAAGCTAATTTGCTTTTCTAAAGTTGATAGTCTTACACCTGATCAGGTAAAAGAACTTTCGAAGATCAAATTTACTAAGGGAAGAGGCAAAGAAAAGGTTACCATATTAAATATATCTTCTGTTTCGGGAGAAAACATTCCAAAACTTCTTGATGAGATATGGATGTTGATTCGCTGATTATTTTTCTGTTAATATAATAGCAGTTATCCTGCTCCGAAGTAGTCATTTGCAAAGGGAAACTGCGGTAGTAAAAAAGATGCGATGTTGTATAATTGATTAAACTATACGCAGAGTCCTCTGCGATAGACTCTGCTGTTACTTATTTTTTTATTCATATATGAAAAGAAAACCAAACATTCTTGTTTCAAATGATGATGGCATTGAAGCACCTGGTTTGCAAAGGCTTGTTGAACAGCTAAAAATTTTCGCTAATGTTTATGTTTCGGCACCATATAGACAGCAAAGTGCTGTTGGACACTCAATTACAATTTTCTACCCACTAAGAACTTACGAACATTTAAAGGACGGAGAATTTTTTGGAATGGCAGTTGAAGGCACCCCTGCAGACGCTGTTAAAATCGGGGTATTACACTTTTTTAAAGATATAAAGTTTGATATGGTTGTATCTGGAATTAATCATGGTGCTAATACTGCAATAAATATAATATATTCAGGTACAGTTTCAGCCGCAACTGAAGGAACTATCCTCGGTATACCATCTATTGCAGTATCGCTTACAACATTCAGTAAAGTAGATTTTATTGAATCGGCTAAGATAGCATCAAAAATCATACGGCAAATTTGGGAAGACGAAGAAATTAAGATACACAAAGGAACACTTTTAAATATAAATATTCCAAATGTACCTGAAAATGATATTAAAGGAGTTAAAATAACCAAACAAGGCAAATCTTATTGGGAAGATGCATTTGAGATACGCGCTGACCCCAACGGCAAAGATTATTACTGGTTAACTGGTAAAATGGTTTATAAAGATGAATCTACTGAATTTGATATTACAGCAGTTCAGGATAACTATATTTCAATTACCCCATTGCATTATGATCTTACCGACTATAATACATATGAAGAAATAAAAAACTGGAAACTAAATAAATAGAATATGAATAGCGAAATCCGTGTGCTTGACCATACAAGCAAAGTGTTAAAAGGTAACCCGTTAAACGATCCCTATAAAAGAAATATTCTTGTTTATTTACCCCC
Source organism: uncultured Ignavibacteria bacterium (assembly GCA_947084945.1). Taxonomy (GTDB): domain Bacteria; phylum Bacteroidota; class Ignavibacteria; order Tepidaquicellales; family OLB5; genus OLB5. Next base: position 418,270 of record CAMTUP010000009.1, read on the forward strand.
TTCATATAATACATCTAATAATAAATATCCGGTAGTTCATTTGATTGCAGGCTTCACGGGTTATGGTGCACTTAATATGAACCTTTCACCTTTTTCAGAAAATATTCAGCAAAGACTTGATAGGCTTATCAGTACCAGAAAAATAAAAGAAATGATAGTTGTAATGCCTGATTGCTTTACAAAATATGGTGGTTCGCAATATGTAAATTCTACTGCAACAGGCAGATATGAAGATTATATTATCAAAGAAATAGTACCTTTTATTGATGGAAATTTCAGAACAATTAGAAAAGCTAATTCACGGTGCATAATTGGTAAATCATCAGGTGGTTATGGCGCAATGTGGCTTGCTATGAGGCATCCTGATGTATTTGGATTAATGGCAACACACTCCGGTGATTCGGCTTTTGAATACTGCTATATGAAAGATTTTCCTGATTTTACTATACAAATACAGAAGTATGGCAAAGGTCATATAGCTGTTGCAAATTTTATTAAAACACAGATAAACAAGAAACAACCAAAGGGCAGTGATTTCCATAATATTATTAATATAATTGGAATGTCTGCCTGTTACTCACCAAACCCAAAACGAAAAGAATACAATTTTGATCTGCCGTTTGATATTTATACCGGTGAATTGATCCCTAAAGTATGGAATAAATGGCTGAAGTTCGATCCTGTTAGACAGGTATCAAAAAATAAAGCAAATCTGAAGAAGCTGAAAATGATTTTTGTTGATTGCGGAGTGAGAGATGAATTCAATCTTCAGGCTGGTGCAAGAATTTATTGTGATAAACTGAAAAATAACGGCATTAAGTTTATTCATCAGGAATTTGGTGATGGGCATATGAACATTCAGTACAGGTATGATACCAGTTTTGCATATATTTCAAAACATTTCTCATACATTTGAACAGATTATTTTAACTTATGGATTTCAAAGATTATTTTTCAATTCAGTCAAAAGAATATTCTAAATATCGTCCAAAATATCCTGATGAGTTATTTTCATATCTAAGCTCTCTGGTAAGTGAACATAGCACTGCGTGGGATTGTGCAACTGGCAACGGACAGGCTGCAATTGGTCTTGAACCCTTCTTTGATAAAATTATTGCAACTGATGCAAGCAGTTCACAAATTGAACAAGCAGAATTGCATCCAAAAATTGAATACCATACAGCAACAGCTGAAAACAGCGGACTGGAATCAGATTCAATAAACCTGTTAACAGTTGCAACTGCTATCCACTGGATAAACACAGATATTTTTTACCCCGAAGCAAAGCGTATTATTAAAAATGGCGGTGTGTTAGCTGTATGGACATATTCAGAAAGCTATGTAAATGAAGAAGTTGATAAAATCTATAATAAATTATCTAAAGATATTTTAGCTGAATATTGGCCTGTAGAAAACAATAAAGCCTGGAAGTTTGAAGAAGCTGTAAATCTGCCTTTTGAGAATATAGAAACACCTGAATTTGAGATAAAACTAAAATGGGACTTTAACGAATATATCAATTATCTGCTTACATGGTCATCAACTCAGAACTATATCAGAGAAACAGGCAAAAACCCTATTGATATTGTGTATGATGATTTTCTTGCTGCTTGGAAGGATGTAAACATAAAACGTGATATGAAAAAAAATGTGAAGTTAAAAGCAAGCAGAATAATTAAATGATGTATTACTTACTTCCGAAAATTTTATAAGGCGTAAACGGCAATACAAGAACCCTGATTTAATCTATAAAAAGGAAATATAATAAAGCTCCGAATCCTAATTGTAATGCAACCAACGATACTCCGCCTAAAATATCATACTTATTCTTCTTGTCAAGAAAGCTCTCATCTTGAAATTCTTCGTAATATTTCCTGTTATCCGAAGCAAGTGATTTAAAATAAAATGCTGCTATTCCGCTACCTGCAGTAATTATAGAAGAAATTACTATAGGCACAACTTTTCTTGGTTCTTTAAAATATGTTTGCTTATTTTCTACAACCGTGTTTATAATTGAATGTTTTCCGGTAGAAGTAAGATTAAATTTTTTATTTAATAACTGAATGTTGTTGATTATTTCTGTTTGTTCCGAAAAACCATGCTTAGTGATTTTGATAGTTTTTGGAAAAGTGCTGTCTTTCCATTCAAAAAATAATGGAGTATTTCCAATAAACATATCATTAATTTGTATTACGGCATTTTGAGGATAAGAATCAATAAAATTATAGTCAATCCTGACTGGTCTCTCAGTTTTAATTGAATCCGCACTCTGTCCATAAAAAACAAATGGAATCACAATAAGTATTAATGCTGATATTTTATTTAATCTTTTCAATTGGCTTATTGGTAAAACAATATACAATTTCATCTGCTGCAACAAAAAGATAATCTTTCCATATAACAGGTGTTGTTTTTACTTTATTTTCAAGCATACTGCTCCATAAAATATTTCCATTTGAAGCATCTAAGCAGTAAATATAACTATCATAAGATGAGAAATAAACATAATTACCTGACATTACAGGAGAGGAAATAATTGTTCCTTTTGAACTCATTTTCCAGTTTATACTGCCGGTTTCATTATTCAATGAATACATACTTCCATCTACACTTCCGGTAATTAAATTGCCATTTGCATCAATTGTTGAACCACCAATAATCTTTGTATGCAGGTTTACTTTCCATAAAATACTGCCCGTTTCAAGATTAATAGCATAATAATTGGAATCATTACCACCTACATACACCATGCCTTTGTTAATTAAGGGAGTCGAAATAACCGCCAGCCCTGTTTCAACTTTCCACTTTTCTACACCCGAATTAATATCCACACCAATAATAAAACCTTTATCATTTCCAAGTACTGCAATACCGTCACCTATAGCGCAGGTTGAGTGTACCTGAGCTTTTGTGTTCAGCTTCCATACTTTAGTTCCTGAATTTAGCTCAACCTTGTAAAAAAAACCATTCAATCCGCTAAAATAAACATAACCATCTTTAAGAATTGGCGAAGTCTGAATATCACCATAATTTTTCCTCCAGTTGATCTTTCCCTGAGAAATATCATACGAAGCAATAGAGAATTTTTTATCTCCGGAATATGTAACTATGACATTATTTCCTGTTACCAATGGAGCCGTGCTCGCATCCTTACCAAGGAATTTTAAATTACCTATCTTCCCGCCTGTTTTAACATCAAATGTAAAAAGCTCACCCTGCAGGGCATTAACAAATACAACTGCATCAGTAGCGGTAATACCATTAGGTCCCACACCGCCTTCAATATTGTATTCCCACATTAAGTTTAATGGTGGCATAAGAGTATATTTGGATACATGCTGCTGTTCCGGCGAGCCACCCGACATTACCCAGTCATCAGGACTTATCTTTATTACCTTATCAACTGTAATACCCGAACATGCCGGAAAAAACACACATATTGATATTACAAACAGAAGTAAAACAGCACATTTACATAAAAAATTATATATCATAACATAATTTAACAAACTCAGATGTATATTGAAAGGGTTTAATTTAATATTATTAATTTATTTCACTAAGATCATCTTCTTAGTATCTGAAAATGTACCCGTTATTAATTTATAGAAATACACACCACTTGAAAGATTACCTGCATTAAAACTTACTTCATAAACTCCAGTTTTTTGACTTCCAGAAACAAGATTAGCAACTAATTTACCAGTTATATCAAATACATTTAAAGTTACTTCATGATTTAATTCAGTATTACCGGGTAATGAATATTTGATCTTGGTTTCGGGGTTAAAAGGGTTAGGATAATTTTGTGATAAATTAAATATCACAGGTGTTTCATTTATACTTATTATTCCAACAGGCTGAACATTAGTTGCAAATGCGCTTCTTCCATGTGTCCATACTACCAGTTTTCTGGTTCCGTTATGCAAGCTCAGGTCATGACAGGGTACATTTGATGGAATCCCTGTGCCATAAACTGACCAACTGCCGCCATCATTAGTACTTATCATAACACCTACATCTGTTGCTAAGTAAAGTGTTTGAAGAAAAGCCGGATCTATTACTATATCATTTATAGGAGCGTTTGGAAGATTACTGGAAATTGAATTCCATGTTGAGCCATAGTTTGTTGTTTTAAAAACATGAGCACCTGTAGAATCAACCTTATATCCCGATAAAGTTACATAACAAACATTAGGAAGTTCAGGATGAACTGCAACTCTTGTTACCCATCTGTATGGAAGTCCGGTGTTGATCTTTACCCAATTTCCTCCTCCGTTGGTTGTAACCCAAACATTTGCATCATCAGTTCCGCAATAAAAAACCTCTGGATTACTTTTCGAAACATCTACAGTTGTAATAGTTCCTAAGTTTTGTATATGACCATTTGCCAGATCAGGACTTATTGCAGTCCAGCTTGCCATACCATTTGTAGATTTGTGAATTTTATATGTTCCGCAGTAAAATGTCAATGGGTCATTTTTATCCATTACAAATGGGGTCATCCAGTTAGTATATAGGCGATCAAGTCCTGATGTTGCTCCAAGAAAACTTGAACCTCCGTTTGTTGAGCGGACTAATCCACCATTTTGTGATGAAGCATATACTCTTTGAGAATTATTGTAATCAACAAGACAATAGAATCCATCACCTCCATAAATATTTTGCCAGTTACTAAGTCCGCCTGTAGTCCGGTTAGTACCGTTATCCTGGGTCCCGCCTAAGATTGTATTCGGGTTATTGTTATCAATTTCTCCTGCATAAAACTGCGTTATAGGCAGTGTGTTACTAGCTTGCCATGAAGTTCCACCATTACTTGAATAATCAATACCACCATCATTTCCTAATACAATAAAGTTTGGGTCTGAAGGAGCAAACCCTACTGCATGCTGGTCAACATAAGAAGCGCCTATGGTTGAAAAACTTGTTCCACCGTTAATAGAACGCTCCATATTTAATCCTCCGCAAATTACGTTATCTGCATTACTTGGATTTACTTTACAAATCCTGTTAAACCATGCATAATTTGATGAACCTGCGACAGATGAATTTATTAATGACCAACTTATGCCTGCATCAGTTGATTTATATAATCCTCTTGAATTTCCATTCGCAAAAGCAGTTAAAGCATAAATGACCTGTGTGTTTGATGCGCATATATCAAGCGAAATTCTTCCCATATCTGATGCATTGGATGGAAATCCTCCCGATACAACGTTCCAGTTAGTTCCTCCGTTTGTTGTAACATATAATGCAGACATAGGACCTCCGTATTTGATATAATCTTCCCTGCGCTGTCTTTCCCACATTGCCGCAAACAACTTGTTTGGATTTATTGGGTCAATAATTACATCAATCGCTCCCACTGAATCAGCGATATACAATGATTGCACCCAGCTTATGCCGCCATTAATTGATTTATATATTCCGCGCTCAGTATTCTTTCTGCGGGTTGAACCCACCGCTGCTGCATAAATTATCTGTGTATTTAATGGGTTAACTACAACATTTCCAAAACTGTATGTATTATCAAGTCCTATTGAACTCCAAGTAGAACCTGCATCTGTTGATTTATACATCCCGGTCCCGGGATAGTAACTGCGCAAAGAGTTTGATTCACCGGTACCGCAATAAACTACATTCGCATTTGTAGGGTCAATTGCCAAAGCACCAATAGATGATGTATTCTGGTTATCAAAAACACTTACCCAGCTTTGGCAGAAGTTGGTTGTCTTCCAAATACCGCCGTTTGCCGTACCTGCATAAACTATTTGAGGGTTAGTTGGATGAATAACAATAGTAGTAATTCTGCCTTCAATATTTGTCGGTCCAACTAAAATCCATGGCAAAAGAATTTCATCATAAACAGGCATCTGTTTAACATAGTTAATTGCTTCAGAATATTTATTTTGTGGAATTTCATCGTAAGGAAATGCTCTTTGTTTTTCAAACCAATCATCAGCAGGCGCCCCAGGAACCTTTCCTTTTGTTCCAAAAGCTATATCATAATTTTCTCCGGTAATATTAACTATTAATATTACCAGAGAAAAAATTATTAAAATCAAAACAGATAATTTAAACTTTGACATTTTTATATAAATTACTGAAAAAATAATCCTGTCCGACCCAAAGGGTTCTACGAAATCCGAAGGACCTTTAGAAAGGACTCTTTTTGAGGATTTATTTTACCAAAATCATCTTTCTTGTATCAGTAAAGTTTCCGGCAGTTATTCTGTAGAAATATATTCCACTTGAATAATTAGCAGCAGGCCATTCGACTTCATACTTACCGGGTTTTAGTTTCTCGTTGACAAGTGTAGTAACTTCACGACCAAGAATATCATACACAGACAAGAATGTCTGTGCTACTGATGTACCACTTATATCAAATCTTATCTTTGTTACCGGATTAAACGGATTTGGATAATTGTTATACAATGCAAACTTTTGGGGAATTTCAGTTGAAATAATCTGTATCCCAATTGGTGAACGTACCAATGTTACAATAAATGAATTTGCTGATTGCAAAGAATCTATACCATTAAACGCCCAGGATCTCCATGTACATCTTACTGAATCACCTGTAACACCCATTTGTATCGCAATTGAATCAAGTAAACTTTTCCGGATACTTACTGATGTATCCTGGCCGTTTGTATTACTTAAGAATGTGAAATCAAAAGAGCCGCCTATTTTTCTTAATTTTACTTTATAAAATACTGTGTTATTTGTCGAGCTTTTTGTCCAGTTAAATAAAGCTCTCGTTGTATCAGAGCCAGAAACGATGAGCCTTGTAAATGTAGGTGGATTTAGAATATTAAACTGAGCCATTGATGCTCCGCGCACTCTTATATATGATGTTTTGGTTAATGAATCTGCCCCAAACCCATTACTTACTCTTAATTTAACAGTATAAAACCCGGGTATAGAATATGTTACAGTAGGATTTTGTGAGGTTGAATTTGATGGTGAGCCTCCCGTAAATGTCCATTGCCAGTTGGTTGGTATTCCTGCTGAAATATCTGAAAAATTAACAGGATTATTATATTGTATAGATATACTATCTGCTTTAAATGCACAAATCGGCTGACCGCTTACATCAATGTGACCGTTTGAACTTTGTATAGGTAATCTTGGTCCATTTATTGCTGAATTGATCCTAACTAACTGTCCTTGAGTAAAAATATTCATACATGCATCATCTGTATAATCCATATAGTTCATAAACATAACTCCGGGATTATTAGGAGTGCAGGCATCTACTTGAGGATAGTTTGGACATCCATAAAACTCTGCCCCCTGGTTGGGTGTATCAGCTACAAAATCAGTTCCTGCGCAAGAACCACCATCATCTCCCCAAATATGATAAAGCCAAAGCCAATGACCCACTTCGTGTGTTGCTGTCCTTCCTTTATTAAATGGAGGAGAAACTACACCAATTGAACCGAAGTAATTATAACCAATTACCACACCATCTAATGAAGCATTCCCACCCGGAAATGTTGCATACCCAAGCAATCCGCCTCCAAGGTTAGCTACCCATAAATTTAGATACTTGTCTCTATTCCAGGCATCACGACCACCTGAGGCTGTAAATTTCAAAGAATTACTAAGTCCGAATGCAGTAATACTTGTCTGAGTGCGCGTTATTCCAAGTGTAGGGTTGTTACTTGGATCCCTTCTTGCCATTTTAAACTCTATTTCGCAATCAGCACCTATTGGTTTCCATGGAGCAGGAGTATTTATTGTATCTGAATTCAGCCTCCTGAAATCTTTGTTCATAATATCTATTTGCGATAGTATCTGATCATCTGAAATATTCTGAACAGGTAAATTCCATACAACATGCACTACACATGGAATTGTGATAATACCTCTTGAATCCTTTTCGTTTTCATGTTCCCTTGCATACTTTTCTGCGAACTTCTCTAGCTCTTTCATTCTCTCAGCATATAACGGGTCCTCTCTATACATAGATTCCATGTATTCTACAGTTCCACAATTGCGTTTTAACTCGGCATCGTTTTGTAAATCATTACTTGAGAATACTGTATTTTCATTATTTCTGAAAATAAATGCAGTTAGTAAAATAAGTGTGATAACCGAAAAAGTAAAAATTAATTTTTTAACCATAACTTTTTTATAAAATTAAGCCTGCTTATATCAAGCAGGCTATAAAATTGATTATAAATTTAAACAAAATTTATTTAATAAGACATTCAAAAGATTTCCTGCATCTGCTATTGCTTTAGTATGTATGCAAAAATAACTATATTATTTTATGAGAATCATCTTTTTTACATCAGTAAATCCAACGGCTTCAATTTTATAAATATAAAGTCCGCTTGCAAAGTTACTTCCGTTAAATTCTACCTGGTGATAACCTGCATCTACTTTACCGTTTACTAATGTAGCTACCTCTTTACCAAGAATATCAAAAACGCTTATTTTAACATTTGATGACTTAGGAATCTGATATTTAATAACTGTTGCAGGATTGAACGGATTTGGAAAGTTCTGACCTAACTCAAATCTATTGGGAATTTCCTGATTACCTGATACTCCAGTTAATACATCGTTATAATTTGTTATTTTTATATTATCAACATACCAACCATCGGCATTGCCAACCCTGTTGCTGAGTAAAGAAAAACGAATCCTAAGATTAGAAGATGCATTAGCAAGATCCGTAATATCAAAAACTTCCTGTTTCCACTCATTTTGAGTTCCGTTATAATACTTTATCGAGCTCCAGTTACTTCCGCCATCGCTTGATATATCAACATAAGCATTATCCATTATTTCGATTGCATATTTATGATAGAAAGTCAAAATTGTTACGGGTGTATTTGATATATTTCTAGGTGTTGTTAAAGTAAGTGTACGGTTAGTGTTATTGGTATAATTTCCGGTCGGACTTTCTGTAAATGAATTAGCCGGGGAGTAAAATTGAGACGTAGTTGTATTCCAACCGCCAACTGCTGTCCAGTTGCCCATTCCGTTTTCTGCGCTATCAGCCAAAGTAATAAAACCGTTACCTATGCATACATAAGCTTTTTGAATATGAATAATACTGGTATCATTTTGTTTTATTCTCAATAATATCGGCAAACCGCTGTTCATGGGAGCTGTAGATAATATATTGAAATTTAACATAACACTATCCTGAAAATAAGAATTAACAAAATTATAATTGAATGAAGCAGAAGAAATACTAATAAAAGGACTTAGCGAAGCAAGCTCGACCCTTACGTTTGGTGCGCTCAACAAGCCCTTATTCTTGAAGTGAACTTTAATACTTCCTGATTCACCCGGATTGTATGATACCTTATTTAACTGAGTGTTAACCGGTGCAACATAGCCTCCACATGAAAGAGCAAAATAGATGTTTGACCAAACAGTTGATTGAGCAAGAGGTAAAATCCTGGTTTGCGGGGGCCAAAAACCATCAGTGCTTGTACCTACTTCCGGAGTCATAGCAATAATTTTTGCATGACCTGAGTCGTTGTAATACCAATCATCTGTAGTTCCTCTTACTGTATATCCAACTGTTTCCAGCGATCTTCCTAAAGTATAATGATTATGCAATGCCATATCAGCAGAAAAATTCTGAAATGTATTTTCATCAGGAGTCTGTAAACCCGAATAACCCCAAGGCCTAATGAAATAATTTCCGAAAGTATGGTAACTTAATATACCCTTAAAGTTTCTTGAATTCACAAAATTCATGGCATTTCGGGTTTCTATTTGGTCAAACGGCAAGTCTCCTCTGAATGTTTCTCCGCCGCAAATTAGTGTTGAGCCAGGTCCATTGGGACCGCCCCAGTTCCAAAATGCAAATGGTCCGTAATTTCTGTTCATATCAGCACCAATACTGCCTGTGCATGGCTTGCGACTGATACGCCACATTCCGCCTCCGTTTGGATTTGTAGTCTGGTTATAAACATATCCATCCGGGTTAAATACTGGTGTAAAATATAGTTCTCTGTATCTTAAAATATAAGTTGCAAGCGGATTAATATTGTAATTTTCAAGCAGCCAATAAATAAAATAAATATTCTGGGTTGCTGCCATTGGCTCTCTTGCATGTATTAATGAGTGAAACCATGCTTCGGGACGACCGGTTGGCGCATTCGGACTGTTTGAAACCCTTACTGTCCACATTTGCCTGTTTTCGTGAGAGCTTCCTATCGAAAACTTTGAAGAGATCAAACCGGGATATTCAAGTCTCATTGAATCAAGTTTATTAATTATTTCCTGGTAGGTTAAATAGCCGCCCATAGAACCAAAAACTGAATGGTTGACATTAAAATCAGATGTTGATTGTTCAATTGCAGCCTTCCTTTCAGCTTCAGACATTACGGGTCTGCTATTGTAATATTGCATCCAGTCATCAATTGTTACCTGATACGGAACCCCTGATACCCTTAGCATTTCAATTTCTGTTACAGAAAGCCATGCGATAACATAATTGTCAATTGATTCAACATGATCAAGATGAAGCCCTGCTTGTTCGATTTTGTCAAAATCAGTTTTACTGGATGCAAATATTTTAACTTGTGAATGTTTAGGCTGTATATCAATTATTGAATTTGATGTAAAATCAAATGCATTGATTGAGATGTAAGTAAGTAAGCCTAAAGCACAAATTACTGTTAAAGTTAAAATTGAATTTTTATAATTCTTCATTTTTGTTATTAATTGATAATTTATTTTTGATATACGCAAATTACTGTAAATAATATTTCAAAGCAATAATTAATATTATCCTCTTATAACGATTTCCGTTAGTATTAATAATAGGGTGTTTCAAAGACTATCCTGCTTATTCCCCTAGATTCACCATAAAATACGCCAACAAACATACAATAGTAATACATCGCCTGTAATACCAAGTGATTTCAATGATGAAATTCTGACAATACTGAATAAAATCAGGTCATAAATATCAACAAAATAGCCAAGTGCCGCTACTACAATTTATTGTATTTACATTTTTTGAACCGGATTCTTGCATTAAATTACTTCAAGTTTAATTGTAAATTTGTAAATTATTGACGCAAATAAAAAAATTTACGAAGATAACAGATAAACATAAATATAAAAAGTAATTAATGGCTATTGTAAAATTAATTTCAGATTTTGATGGTGTGTGGACAAACCAGGCTGTTGAAGCCGATTATGTATGGAATTACATAATATCAAGCATCTCAACTTTTACAGAAGATACTCCAAAACATATAAATTCATTGCTAATTGAATGCAAAAAAGAAATGGACAGCACGCCTTATGAATATGGCTGGTTTAATAATGGAACAATTTCAACATACTACCAAGAAGACCCATTCGGAGACAATTATGCAATTTTAGATTATATAAACAGGGCTGCAAGCAAAAGATCATTTTCACACTTTAAACAGGAACTTGCAAAGATAAAAGATACAATTGAAAAAAAGACAAATATGACACTTGCTGAATTTTCAAATGATTGTTTCACAAAATCAACAAGACAATTCAAGCTTGAAGGAAAGCTTAAACCAATGAATACTGCTGAAAAAATAGTTAAAAAACTAAATAGTGCAGGTGTTGAAATAGTTATTGTTTCTAATTCAAAAACAGAAAAAATTGAACATTTATTCCGCAAAGCAGGGCAAACTGTAACAAACAAAAATTCAATAGTTCGCGGCAGACTGCACGCAATTGGTGATGCACAGAAATTTGTAATTGATAATTCCTATACCGAGTTACCTGAATATTACGAAATAACTAAAAGATATAAAGTAAGTTTAAGAAGGAAAAATTATTTTAACATATTACTTAAAGAAAGACCTGATTTTGTAATTGGAGATGTTTTTTCTCTTGATATTGCTTTACCCCTTTATTTAAAAATTAACGACAGCAGATTTAAGAATCTTAAAGTTATTCAAAAGCTCCATATGTACACACCAACATGGGTCAAAGACCATTTAAATAATAATGAATTCAAGGAAATTGCTTTTATGATAGATTCAATTGATAAACTGCCCGGTATTTTACTAATGTAACAAAAGTTGACCTTTTTTATATGTAAATTTATAAAGCCTCAAAAATTCATTTTTTAAGGCTTTATAAATTATTTAAATGTATTGATTGTTTTTACTTAAATTGTTATTATCTAAAACAATTTAAACATATTTTTATCAAAAAAGGAGCAGCTATGAGAAAAATGTTTTTACTCATAATAATAATATTATTATTTAACAATATCTCTTACTCGCAATCATTTTCAAATGTAGCAAATCAAGTAGGCATATTCTCTACTTACATTGATGATTATTATGTACCTGGTGGAGGAGTTGGCTTTGCAGATTATGATAACGACTCCGATCCGGATATTATTACAGCATCACGTACTCATTTCAAAGTTTTTAGAAACGATAACGGAATTTTTACAGATGTAACTTCTCAATCAGGTATTGTTTTCAATGGTGATTGTCTGAAAACAGTGCTTTGGGGAGATTTTAATAATGACGGTTATAAAGATGTTTTTCTTACTAGCTGGTACACAGGCAACAGACTTTACAAGAACAATGGTAATGGAACATTTTCAGATGTAACATTTGCTTCAGGAATAAATTTGCCGGTAACATATCAATCAACTACTGCGGCATGGGGAGATATTGACCGTGACGGATTCATAGACCTTTACATTGGGAATTATGGGAATATCGAAGGTGCAGGTGATCAGCTCAATATTCTTTATAAGAATAACGGTAATGGTTCTTTTACTAATATAACAAATTCAGCGGGGGTAGCAGACAGCGTTTTAAAGAAACCACTTGCAATAGCTATTTTTGATTACAATATGGATGGTTGGCAGGATATTTACATTGCAATGGATAAGTATCAAAGGTCAACAATGTTTAAAAACAACGGCAATGGAACATTTCAGGATGTAACCTGGGCAACTGGTACTAATTGTAACTTTGATGCAATGGGTATTGCTGTAGGAGATTATAATCACGATGGCTGGCTTGATATGCATATCAGCAACGGTCCCCCCGGCAATGCTACATTCCGAAATAACGGAAATGGTACGTTTACAAATGTTGCAGTTCAGACGGGAACTACAGTTAATAAAGAGTGCTGGGGAAATAGTTTTGTTGATTACGACAATGACGGATGGTGTGATTTGTATGTAACTGCTGCTGCTGGTATAGATATGTGTGATGTCTTGTTGAAGAATAACCGCAATAGCACATTTTCAAATATTGGCTTCAGTCTTGGAATACGTGACAGTACTTACAGTTTTGGAGTAGCAAAGACCGATTTTAATAATGATGGTTATCCTGATGTATTAACAACCATGTCAAGAGATTCGAATGTTTATTTCTACAAAAATAGCGGAGGAAGCAATAAGTGGATAAAATTAAAATGCGTAGGTGTTCAATCTAATAAAGATGCATACGGTACAATAGTTACAGTATATAATAGCGGAAACATTAACAGGCAGGTTATATTGGGAGGCGCGAGTTACCTGAGCATTGATGACCCCGAGTTAATCTTTGGACTCGGAACATCGATAAAGGCAGATTCTTTAATAATTAGATGGACAAATGGACTTGTAGAAAGGTCATTTAACCTACAGGCGAATGCAAGATACACTGCAATTGAAGGAAGCGGAATAATCGGAATTCAGACAATTGGTACTGAAGTTCCTGATAGATTCTATATTTCCCAAAACTATCCGAATCCATTTAATCCAACCACCCGTATCAGGTTTGCAATTAAGAGTGCAGAAAAAGTTCAAATCAGGGTTTTTGATATATCGGGCAAAGAGCTCTCTGTTCTGTTAAATCAGCGACTAAGTGCAGGTACTTACGAAACTGAATTTACAGCAGGAAACCTATCCAGTGGTGTATATTTTTACAGGATAACAGCAGGAAGTTTTTCGGAAACCAGAAAGATGTTACTTGTTAAATAAAATTTTTAAAACAGAAAAAGTAATCTATAATGAAAATTTTTAAGAATTTACTTGCTTATGTTTCATTGGGATTTTTAACCATTTTTTTACATAGCTGTAATAATGATACTCTGGTTGTAAACAACTCTTCATCGCTATCGGTTGCCGCTTCAAATATTGATGCAAAGTATGCACTTGACTGGATGGATATTGAGTACAGAATTATTGCGGACCAGCATAATGATAGTCCACCGCCTCCATCAAGACTTTACTGCTATTCAAGCATTACAATTTATGAATGTGTAGTTCCGGGGATACCATCATCCAGATCTTTATCGGGTCAGTTGAATGAAATGCCTGCAATGCCGCGGATAAACCCGCTATATGAATATGACTGGGCAACAGTTATCGCGGCTGCCATTCCACCTGTCATTTATGGAACATACGATACTATCTATCCAAACGGAATAACGCTGATAGACCAAAAATACGCCAGCACTATTCTGGAAAGACGTAACTTTGTATCACAGGAAGTTATTGACCGTTCAATTTTGCATGGAGAGGCTATAGCTGCTAAAATACTTGAATGGTCTTCAACAGATAAATATGCCGAAACAAGAACAATGCAATATACACCTCCACCCAGGTCAACTAATCCTGCAAATTGGGAACCCATAAATCCTAATGACAGGCCAAACGAGCCTTATTGGGGTACTTTAAGACCCTTTATTGTAAATACAAATACATTTTTCAATATACCACATCCACAGTTCAGCACCAACTCGGGGGCATTTTACAACGATGCAATGGAGATTGTAAATATCTCACAAAATCTAACTGCTGAGCAAAAAAGGATTGCAAATTTCTGGAATGATAAGATAAGGACGGGGACACCTTCGGGGCATTGGGTTTCTATTATGAGCCAAATTGCAAGATTACTGAATCTGAAACTTGACAGAGTTGCTCAGATGTATGCATTGATGGGTCCTGCAATGGCTGACGGTTTTATAGTTTGCTGGAATGCTAAATACAGATACAATACACTTCGTCCACAATCTTATATCAGAGATTATATTGATCCCAACTGGAATCCTTATTTGATTACACCTTCTTTCCCTGCATATCCATCTGGTCATTCTTCTATGTCTGCTGCATGCGCAGAGATAATGGCTCATCTTTTTGGAAATGTTCCTTTTACTGATTATACACATCAGGAAATCGGGCTTTTACCGCGTTCATTTACCACTTTCCTCCAGGTTGCAGAAGAAGCATCTTATTCAAGATTGTATGGTGGTATTCATTTCAGGTTTGATTGTGAAAACGGTCTTACAGGAGGGCGTGTTTTAGGAAGATACATTATTGATAATATTAATTTAACTTATTAATTCATCCGCAGATACTTAACTGCAAGGTAAGCCATAAATGCAGCACCTCGTGGAATAAGTTTTTCATCGAGGTTTAAAGTAGAAGTATGTAAGCCGGAAGTATTTCCTGCCCCGATCCAGTAAAAGGAGCCGGGGCATTTTTTTAGGTAGAAAGCAAAGTCTTCGGCAAACATAAACCTTTCACCCTTAAAAATATTTTCATTACCTAAAAATTCTTTGGCAGATTGTTTG
>CAMTUP010000010.1:0-153206 GCA_947084945.1 uncultured Ignavibacteria bacterium
AAAAAAAAATACTTTATTGAAAATATTGTACAACAAAACGACTACATTAACAGTCCTGACTGTTAATTCAGTCAAGGAGTCTCACCGTTACAAAGTTGCCTTTACTAGATTTTGCAACATAGCGCGCCTGACCTGTTTCTGGGTTCTACCAATTCCGCCATGGCGGCAAATACAAAAGAACAAAACAATGAAATCTGAATTATAAAAACTTAGTGCGGTTCACTTGGAACTACGCAGTAGTTGAAAGTCTTGCCTTGCTTTAGCTTGATAAAGAAAGGTCTACCAATTCCTCCGTGCATGTCCCGCTCCAGCGGGAGCGGCAAATAAAGAACACTATAATAATAATTTTAAAAAATACTTAAAATGAAATAAAATACCACAAAAAACAATGCTGTTACTGTAATTATGGTTGTTTGGCTAACAGCATAACATTTCCTGAGTACTAACGAAGTATAGTTTATTGGTTCAACTAATTCAGGAAGTACATTTGATACAAAGTATTCTTCTGCTTTATAAATAAACTTAGATGTAATACATAGATATTTGAAAATTAACCTTAAACCTTTATTTATCGGTGAAAAAAAGTATTTTATTGAGTATTCTATTGCTTTTTCTAAAGCTTCAGGCTTAAGTAATTTAGCTTTTACCGAAGAAATGGATACCCACAGTTTATTAATTATATCTATCTTAAAATTTCTGGCTGTAGTTGATATTAACAATACAGAAGTTATCACAATGTATAAGTATATAATTATGGCAAGAATGTAAAATAGTACTGTATTAATAAACAATTCACTCAACTGAACTCACCTCATCAAATATATTTGTTTTATATACTTTGTAATGCCTGAAAAATAATATTACTCCGGTTATAATATTCAGTAAACAAACTACTGCAATTACAAAAATTATTATCTGGCTTTCAGGATTAAAATTCCAAAATCCGGCAAATGCTGCAATGTTCAATATAGAAGAAGTAAAAAGCATTGATAAACCAATTATTACCCTAACTGCTTCTTTTGCAGTAAGCAATACATAAAGCCCAATACCAAACAATAATGCGCTTATGAAAATGAAATGATTTATCCCCGTTTCCATCAGCTTTTTATTTCCGATCCCGAAGGGACTTTTAGTTTTACAATCCTGAAAATTACAGGTATCATTGCAGATAGTAATAGTGATATTGCTAAAATAAACGGTAAATATTTTGTGAAGATCATACCAAACGAATTTACAGAGTATTCAATGCTGATCATTTGCCATCTTGCTGCTCCAAGCACACTTGCCATAATTCCTGATAACAGGCTAATTACAAGTAGTGAGATTATATTGGCATTCTTGACTGGTTTTCCTTGCTCGTTTTTCTGACTCGTTTCTGAGTTGAGCTCAGTGAAGTATGTATCTTCTCTTTCATCCCTGACTGGTTTTTCAGTTATAAATTTATATATTACTTCCTTACACAAAACTCCTGCAAACATTACAGTTAATAATACTAATACAATAATTAAAGAAAGTAATTGTGAATTTAAAAGAAGTAAGACCCCTGAAAACCCGGCAATAAAATATGCAAATCCTTTTATTGAACTCTTAATATTCAATGTGAAGGCAATAAAAAGAATTGATGTGAGAATTATCGCAGCAAATATGTAAAATAGTATATCGTGCAAATTAATTTTAGTTATTCTAATTAGAAACTCACCTTACGTAAATAAGGAAAAATTTCAAAAATATTCAAATTATTTAGCTCCGTTAGGAGCGGTATGTTTGTAATAAACCCTAATAATCAATATATTAGCTCCGTAGGAGCGACATATTTTTTGGATTCTTGCTTTTGCTTAAATGTTTTACGAAACATCAGTATGAATTTAATTTATGCTCTTTTAAAACATAATATGTTGCTTTAAACTGTGGCGGATTTGTCCTGTTGGCTCCCCATTTAACAATTCCAACATCCTTTTTAAACCACATCTCAAATGAAAATGTGAATCCATCTGTCATCATTACATAATAACAATCAGCATACGTTCCATCCTCTGTTACAACTGTTTGGTTATCACTATTAATATACCCATTAAATATCCCAAAACTCCATTTATATCCGTTTTTAAAATTATCAGATGAGGGTATAAACACACCACTTGTGCCCATGTAATCATTTATTTCTATCTCACCATTGGTTTTAACTGTGAGTGATCTTTCTTCATTATCCTTTGTAAGATAAGGAAATGAACTTATTTTCAGTTGAATACCGCTTTCAATTTTATTTACTTCTTTTGCCTGTACGGTGAATATTTCAGTTTCATCCCTGGGAGCTTCATTTATGTAAACCCATTTGTTGCCTTCTTTTAAGGGGAAGTACTGATTAAAATTATCTCCAGTTACACTTTTCTTTTCATTTACTTTAGATTTTGTCTTGCTTGAATTGCAGCTGAATGCTGTAAGTATTGAAAATAAAACTGTAATAAATACAATGTATTTAATGTTTTGCATTTCCTTTTCCTTTTGTTTTAACACTCTCCTTAGTTGTTTTATTTTTCATGGGTGTTTTTCTAACAGTTTTTTTCTTTATTTGTTTCGGAGCTTGTTCTTCTTTTGTAAGGGTAACTTCAGGGAGCAGAATAACTTCTTCTGATGTATTTATTGGTTCTTCTGAAGGTTGAAGAGTCTCTATAATATCCTGAGAAGGTATTAATTCTTTTTGAACAGGAATTTCTCTCTTTGGTATTTTTAAATCAAATTGCTTAATAAAATCAGATGATTGAGTAACTTTAAAGGTTACTGCCGGTTTAAGATGAATTATATCTGTTAAAATTCTATTAATACTTCCAATAAATGGTGAAACTATCATCAGGAATAATAATAGAAATAAGATTATAGCGCTCCAGCCAAAGTATAAATAAAACTTCAATAAATAGATCTGAAAAACCGCTTCCAGCGATATAAAAGATAAAAACAAAACTCCGCAGGAAATAAATAGGAAATATTTTTTATTATTACCCTGAAATATTTTACGTGAAAATATACTAAGTGTTATCAATAACATTACTAATGTAACCAATAATGCCTGTAATATTTCACTTATCTCTAACACAATATTCCTGTATTTACAACTGCGTTTATGTAAAATTACCTAAAAATATATAACCTACCTATAAAATAATATTCCGTACCCGTAGAGACCCAATATTAGCATAAATTAAACTCTGAAGCTAAAGTCAACGGGATACGACTCTGTTTTAATATTTTACAACTTTGTGATGGGCGCGGACTTTGCAACACAAATGTTCATACGGAGAACTGAACTTTGATCCACTACAAAACTGTTTGCGGAGCAATGAATCGCCACTTTTGCCAAACCCGTGTTGGGCGAAGGTTTTCTTTTATTGGAAGTCAACATCAATACCGTCATATTTCTCTAAAAGTTCTGGTAAAGTCATTGTCGGAATATTTAACTCTTTGCAGATTGCAGGTATTTTTTTGAATAGTTTACTATCGTTACTGCTCTCTGTTTCTTCTGTTACTAAAACAACTTTTTCACCGTTTTGCTGAATATTTAACCCAAGAATTATTTGCCTCATATCAGCACTCTCTAAAAATGAATTCTTCAGATTTTCAAATTCAACATCAGTTATTTTATCTCTTATAACGCTATTGACAAAAACAGAATTAAGTTGATGAAAGAACTGTTTGGTGTTAGGAACTAATAAACTGTCAGTTTTGTAAGGTACTTTCGCAGCCTTTTGAAATGTCTTGTCAATTAAGTAGTCAAGTGTAGAAACTACAATGCCTTTTGAGTTATAGGTACATTCTTCAAGTACTTTGTCAACGATGATTATTTCACCTTTTTCTATTTTCTTCTTGATGTAATTGAAGAGAACAGTTTTTTTGTCGAAAGGCAAGTAGTAACGAACCAACGACAGAAGTGAGTTTGTATCGATTACTACTTTCATTGTAAATACTTGTCTAATTTATCAGGTGAAATATTTAAGGTTTTGCAAACATCAAATTCATTTATAACGCCTTCATAAAAAGCTGTTTGAATGGTTGAAATCAGCAATGGTGAATTCATTGGCTTTGGTGTCGAGCCGCCTTTTTGATTACCTTGTAACTTTTCTAATTCTCTTTGTTTCTTTTCTTCTTCTTGCCTAATTCGAAATTTTTCGTCAAAGTCAGCCTTAATGGTATTGTAATTACCTTGTGAAATTTTTTTTTGAAAAAGTAGTCTTGTAAACAAAGCAATTTGGCTCAGATGTGTCTTTTTTGAGATACTTTCAATTAGGTCAAAATGATAATCATTGCTTCGGTCTGCTTTGTCAATTTTTTCAATTTCTTTGTCAAGGTCTCCTGCAAGGAAATTGTAAGCAAAATCATTACACCATCTTTCGATTGCAGATAATTTAGTGCTTGCAAGATTTAATACATCAAGATGTTCAATTTCTTCTTCGTTAATAAGATAGTGTCCTAATTCGTGAATAAGAGTGAAAATCTCTCTGCGGAATGAGGTTTGTTGTCTTTTTAAAACGATTACATTGGGATTTAAATAGAATCCGTCAATGTTTGCTTTTTCTTTTTTGTTCCAAGTTTCTATAAACTCGAATACCAAAATGTTGTTCTCGGCAAGTTTTGAAATAAGTGCCCTTAGAAACTCTTTTGGAATAGGATTAAAGTCAGGGTAAAGGTCTTTTCTTAGTTGTTTAGCAACAGTCTTAGGGTTTTGATTGATTTTGAAAACAGGCAAAGTCCTTTCAATATTTAACTCTGCAAGTTTTGAAATTGCAGAAAGAGAAATTTTGAACTCTTCAAACTGATTTACGATTTTTTTAGCACCAATATTTAGTTCTGTCCCAAACTTTGCCTTTCTAAAAAAAATGCTTGCGTCTTGTGAAACTTCAGGTGATTTAGGATCTAAATAATAATGCAGACCTTTATTGAAAACCTTGTCAATGCGTTTTAAGTGGCTTACATTAATTTCGTTAGTCATAACGTCATCCTTAGTCAACGAATATTTAAGTCCTTCACTTATAAGCACAAGTAGTTCGTCCACTGTCATTTTGTATAATGTCAGCAGATATTTTAATCTTGATATGTTTTGTTCTACTTTCAAGTAGTTAGTCTTTGTTAATTTGGCAAATTTACAATTTTAAATGGTTCTTTTGTCGTATTGATGTCTTTCTATACTTATGCCCAACGGTTGGCAGTTTTGTTTTGGGAATGCTTTTCAGCATCCCGATAAATCGGGATTTGTTCGGAGAACTGCACTTTCTTTAACCTCAAAACTGACTGCGGAGAACAGCCTGTCCCGCCTTAGCGGGAAAACCCCCGCTATTGCTAATCTGCTGTTAGGCAAAGTATTTTTTTAATATGTATCAATGTCATAATATGCACTATATTTTCTTAAATTTCTATGACTTCGATAGGACATAATATTTCACTAATATTCCTGTATTTACAACTGCGTTTATGTAAAATTAGCTAAAAATATATAAAAAAGACCCGCCATTTTTGCGGGTCTGTAAAATAATGTTAGAATTTCAATTCAACTTACGCAGGCTGAAGCTGTGCATCTAACTTCTGAGCTATTGCCTGTTTTGGAACAGAGCCAATTATCTGGTCAACAATTTCGCCATCCCTGAAAATCAGTAATGTTGGTATGCTTCTAATTCCATATTTCACTGAAACATCTGGATTATTATCAACATCAAGTTTACCGACCTTTACTTTGCCCTGGTATTCTATGGCAAGCTCTTCAACAAAAGGAGCTATCATTTTGCAGGGTCCGCACCATACTGCCCAAAAATCTACTAATACCGGAATATCAGATTTAATTACTTCCTCATCAAAATTGGCATCTGTGAATTCAATAGCGCTCATTTTCTCTCCTTTACGAAATGTATTTGTATAAAAAAATTTATGTGTTACTGCAATATAATATTATCTTTACCAAAAATCTCTGTTAAAACTTTTTCAGTGTATTTATCGTAATTTATTTTTACATTTTCAAGTTCCATTTTGCTTTCTTTCCTGCCATTCTTAAGATGTATAATTACAGCCGATTCACCTTCATTTGTGGCTAAAATGCTCTTAATTTGGAACAATTTGGCTGCATCAAATTTGTTAGAATCTATCTTTATCACTATATTTACCAATTGTTTATTTTCAACAGTTAATTTATGTAGTGGATTAATTTCATCTACAATCAGCTTTATTGAATTCCCATTCTCCTCTGCTTTACCTATTATTGTTACAATCTGATCATCCATCATAATTTCCTTGTACTGCTCATATGTTTTCGGGAAAACTACACACTCACCCTGACCTGTAAAATCTTCTAGTGTAAATACTGCAAAGCGGTTTCCTTTTTTACTCATTTTTATCTTAAGGTCTGTGATAATACCGCACATCTTTACTCTTTGTAATTGGTTGAAATCAATTTCTTCGCTGTCAACATCCAACACATCACCAAATTTGAAAGGGTTAAGTTTATTTATCTCATACTCAAAATCACTTAAAGGATGAGCGCTTACATATAATCCTAAAACTGATTTTTCAAATGAGAGTTTTTCCCTCTCTGACCAATCTCTGTAATCTGCGCTTAGCTGTGTAAATATTACATCCTTCACTCCGCTTTTTGATTTTTCTGAACCAAACAGACTTGATTGCCCTTTACTCTCACTCTTTTTCTGTGAGTACCTGTGAATTGCAGCCTCGTAATAATCGTATAATTTTTTCCTGTTCAGCTCCATACAGTCAAATGCGCCTGCATATATCAGTGCTTCAAATGATTTTTTAGTTACTACCTTTGGATCTATCCTCGAGCAAAAATCAACAAAACTCTCAAATGGTCCGTGCTCTGTTCTTTCTTTTATAATATTATCAACAGCTGTTTTGCCAACATTCTTTATCGCTGTCAATCCGAATAATATTTGGTTCTCTACATTTGGATTTATCGTAAATGCCCGAAAACATTCATTAATATTTGGCAGACTAAGTGAAATTTTCATCCTCTTACACTCATTTATCAGCAGAACCATTTCATCCGTATCACCTTGACGGCAATTAAGCTGTGCCGTCATAAACTCAAGCGAGTAATGGGTCTTTAAAAATGCAGTGTAATAAGCTAAAACCGAATATGCAACGCTATGAGATTTATTGAAACCGTAATCAGCAAATTTTAAAATTAATTTGAAAATTTCTTTTGCAACTTTTTTGTTATGTCCTTTTTCAGCAGCGCCTTTTATGAACTCTTCTTCCTGCTCCTTCATTAGCTTCTCATCTTTTTTACCCATTGCACGTCTTACAATATCCGCTTTAGCCAGCGAGTAACCTGCTATCACTCTCACAAGCTGCATTACCTGTTCCTGATAGACAATTACTCCGTATGTTTCATCTAACACTTGCTCCATATCGGGGTGCAGGTAGGTAACATCTTTTCTGCCATGTTTTTTATCTATGAATTCGGGAATTAGATCCATCGGTCCTGGTCTATATAATGCATTCATAGCCGCAAGGTCGTTTATATCCTTTGGCTTAAGTTTTGCAAGGTATTCTCTCATCTTAGGTTTTGAAAACTGGAATATTCCGATAGTATGCCCGTTTGCAAACATTTCAAATGTCTTTTCATCATCAAGTGTCAGCTTATCAAGATCAATTAATATATTATGACGTACTTGGATAAGATCTACTGCCTGCTGTAGAATTTTTAATTCCTTAAGCCCCAGGAAATCCATCTTTATCAAGCCGGCTTCTTCTAACATCTTCATGTCATACTGAGTCATGAACTGGTTTTCTGATTGAGGCACTTTTGCTACAGGCACATAGTTTGATATATCCGAAGGCGCTATCACAACCCCCGATGCATGCATACTAACGTTCTTATTAAGGTTCTCGAGTACTATGGCATAATCTAAAAGCTTTTTACGCTCTTTTACCTGGTCAAAATACTGCTTGAACTCGGGGATATCTTTATAACAATCAGTTAATGATTTTATCTTACCGAAAATTGATGGAACATGCTTTGTAATTTCATTTATTGTATCAAATGGATAACTTAAAACCCTGCCAACATCCTTTAGTACAGCTTTTGTCTTTAGCTTGTTAAATGTTGCTATCTGTGATACTGAGTTTGAACCGTATTTCACGCGTGAATATTCTATAACCTCATCACGCCTATCATCCTGAAAATCTATATCAATATCGGGCATCGATACACGCTCAGGGTTTAAAAATCTTTCAAACAGTAAATTATAATCAAGCGGATTTACATTTGTAATGCCAAGTGCATAACATACCAGCGAACCTGCTGCGCTGCCTCTGCCCGGACCCACATATATTCCGTTACGCTTTGAGTGATTTACAAAATCTGCTACAATAAGGAAATAACCTGGGAACTTCATCTCTGTTATCACATCAAGCTCTGTATCAAGCCTATCTATTTCAACCTGTGTAACGTTCTTTATTTTTTCCCTTAATCCTTCATGCGATAGCAGCCTGAAATATTCATCAAGTGTTTTTGCGCCTGATTCTTCTGGAATAGGGAAGTTAGGCATATGATAAACACCTTTTGGTAATTCAAGATTACACTTATCTGCTACATCAAGGGTTGATTGTATGGCTTCAGGAAAATCCTGGAATAACTTGCACATTTCCTCGGCTGATTTAAAGTAAACCTGGTCTGTTCCATATCTCAAGTCCTTCTCCGGGTTCTTGCCCTCTTTATCTTTCGAGAGATCAGTGCTTATATTTAAATATATATTATGAGCTATGTGATCTTCATATTTTATGTAATGAATATCATTTGTCGCTATAATTTTCAGTCCTAACTCTTTGGCAATCTTTGGCACATGTTCACGGATATTTTCCTCTATTTCCATCCCGTGATTCTGTATCTCAAGATAAAAATCTTCTGTTCCAAAAATATCTTTATATATTTCAGCAGCTTCTTTTGCTGCATCATTATTTCCCATTACTATGTGAGATGAAACCACACCACCAGCACATGCCGATAGACACACAAGCCCTTCTCTGTATTGTTTTAATATCTCTGTATCAATCCTTGGTTTATAGTAAAACCCTTCAGTATGTCCTATAGAACATAGCTTAACAAGGTTCTGGTATCCCTTGTAATCCTTTGCAAGCAATACCATATGGTCATAGTTTGATTTACGGTTAGAAAGTTTACCTATTTTTTTGCCGGATTTATCCTTGCCAAGCATCGTATCTACTGAAAAACCAGTCATGGCGGATTCTTCACCCTTACCGCCTTTTTCAAACCGTGAGCCTTTTGTTACTATATATACTTCGCATCCAATAATAGGCTTAACACCTTCTTTTTTAGCCATTTTATAGAATTCCATCGAGCCATACATAACCCCGTGGTCTGTAAGCGCAATTGCGGACATATTATGCTCTTTTGCAGCATATACCAATCCCTCAATGGTGCAAATTGCATCAAGCAGTGAATAATGCGAATGGTTATGTAAATGTATGAACTCTGCCAAATATTTTATAGCCTTGTCCCCGCGGAGGCGGGGATCCAGTGTTTACCTCATTCCCTCCAAAGGAGTCCTTTGGACAAACTCATCCTCGCGTATGCGGGGATTGGGAATGCAATTAGTTTTTTTGTGGAATGATTGCTCCAAAGGAGTTTCTTCGAAACAAATATACAAAAATTATTTTTGAGATAATGAGAGAATATAATGACTGCATAAATTTATAATAAATATTTCATTAACGCTTTTTTAAATAACTGATAATGTTTAAATTTGGGGAATAAACTTTGTTACTATTAGATTGAAAACTATTTCCGCATCACTGATGCGGAAATCTTATTTTACCTCATTCCCTCCAAAGGAGTCCTTTGGACAAACTCCTCCTCGCGCTACGCCTGCCTCTGGCATTGTATGCGGGGATTGGGAATACCTCATTCCCAAACTCCAGTTTGGGAATGCAATTAATGTTTTTCTCCCCTCTCCACGTGGAGAGGGGCTTGGTCCGAAGGACTCCTTCGGAGGGGTGAGGTTAAATTCATATATGCATAATTAATTTTACTTATTTTATCAGTTATTTAGGTTATATTTAAAGATAATTAAAATCAGAAAAACCATATGGACGGCAACTCATTGGATATTAAGCAGGAAAAAATTAATAAGCTAAAAGAGCTTATGCCTGAAGTATTTACCGAGGGCGATAAATTAGATGTTGAAAAACTGAAATTAACCCTTGGCGAAGATATTAATACCGCAAACGAAAGATACGTTTTAAACTGGGCAGGAAAAAGCGAAGCATTTAAAGTTTTGCAAACCCCTACAACTGCAACACTAAAACCCTGTCCGGGTGAAGGCATCAACGATGGTTTTCTCCCCTCTCCAAGTGGAGAGGGGCTTGGTCCGAAGGACTCCTTCGGAGGGGTGAGGGCAGAAAATATTTTTATTGAAGGTGAAAACCTTGAAGTATTAAAAATATTGCAGAAAAGTTATTATGGCAAAATAAAAATGATATATATTGACCCGCCTTATAATACCGGTAACGATAGTTTTATTTATCCGGATAAGTTCAGTGAAACTAAAGCCGAGTATTTAAAGCGTATTGGCGATAAAGACGAAGAAGGTTTCCTTTTAAAAGAAGGAATGTACAGGAAAAATAGCAAAGATAACGGGCACTATCACAGCAACTGGCTGAATATGATGTACCCAAGATTGTTTTTAGCGAGAAATTTAATGCGAGATGATGGAGCTATTTTTGTCTCTATAGATGATAACGAAGCAAGTAATTTAAAATTAATGCTTAATGAAGTTTTTGGAGAAGAAAACTTTCTTGCACAAATTGTCTGGCAAAGATCTTATGCACCTATAAGTTTAAAAAAATATTTCTCTGAAATGCATGATTATGTTTTAGTCTATGCAAAAAATATTAATAATTTTAAATTGAATCCATTACCGCGAACTGAAAAACAAGATAAGGATTATAAGAACCATGATAATGACCCAAGGGGAGTATGGAAAGAAGGTAATCTAGCTGTTGGTCCTAGAAATGAAAAACAAGTTTATGAAATAATTACACCATCGGGGCGGAAAGTAATGCCACCAAAAGGTTATTGTTGGAGATATTCAAAAGACAGATTCAAAGAATTATTGGAAGACAATCGTATTTGGTTTGGTAAAAATGGTGATCGAGTTCCTGCCCCTAAAATTTTTTTAAAAGAAGTAAAACAAGGTGTAACACCAACAACATGGTGGACACATGAAGAAGCTGGTCATAATCAAGAATCTATGCGTGAATTACGAGAAATCTTAAAAGGTGTATTTTTCGAAAACCCAAAGCCGACTAGATTATTAACAAGAATATTGAATTTAGCAACAAATGCAAATGAATCGGATTTAGTTTTAGACTTTTTTGCAGGTTCAGGTACAATTGCACAAGCAGTTTTGGAACTTAATAAAGAAGATGGAGGCAATCGAAAATTCATTTTAGTACAGTTGCCGGAATTAACTGATGAAAAATCAGAAGCATATAAAGCTGGTTATAAAACAATAGCGGATATATGTAAAGAACGAATCCGCAGAGTAATAAAAAACCTCACCCCTCAATCCCCTCTCCAAATGGAGAGGGGACGGGGGAGAGGTGGAAACAGCACTCAAAATTTATTTAAAGGTGCTGTATCAACACTCTTCGATAATGCTCATCAATTAAGATTAGTTGATAAAACTAAAGCAGAAGAAATTTTATGGCAGGAATTAAGAAACAGGAAAGTTGAAAACTGTAAATTCAGAAGACAGCATCCTATTGGTAAATTCATTGCTGATTTTTATTGCCACGAAAAGAAATTGGTAATTGAAGTTGATGGTGACTATCATAATAAAGAAGAACAAAAGGAATACGATGAAGCAAGAACACAGGTTATTAATGAATATGGTATAACTGTCATTCGTTTTACTAATGATGAGGTTTTAAATAACATTCAATCGGTCTTAAATAAAATCAGACAAACTCTAAATATAACCACTGTGGATAATTCTCCCCTCTCCACGTGGAGAGGGGCTGGGGGTGAGGTTGGTTTCAAAGTCTTTAAACTTAAACACTCAAACTTCAAACTATGGCGGGGAGATGTAATTGAAAATGGCGATGATTTAACAGAACAAATTGGAGTATTCGAAAATCCTTTAAAAGAAGGAACAGAAGAAGAAAACATTTTATATGAATTGCTTTTAAAATCAGGATATGAGCTAACAACAAAGATAGAACAGAAAGATAATATATACTTAGTTGCCGATGGTGAGTTAATAGTTGCATTGACAAAGATTGATGATAGTATCATCAAACAAATCATAAAATTAAAACCTCAAAAGTGCATAATGCTTGATAAGTTATTTAATGAAAATGATCAGTTAAAAACGAACACTGTATTACAAATGAAAGATGCAAACATTGAATTCAAAACAATTTAAGACAAAACCCTGCAAAACTTTCCCCCGCTGTAAGCGGGATGAAAGATGCAGGAGCGGAATTTAAAACGGTATGAATAGATATAGCATTTTTCTGGATGAAAGTGGTGAGCATGGCTTAGTTAATATTAATGAAGATTTCCCTGTGTTCGTATTATGCGGTTTTTTGATAGAAGATAATAATTATGAAAAAGTTAGAACCGAAATAAACCAAATTAAAAATGAACTTTGGGATGATAAAAAGGTAATTTTCCATTCTCGAGATATTAGAAAATGCGAAAAAGAATTTGTAGTATTGTTTGATAATGTTAAAAAAGAAAGATTCTATTCTTTTCTAAACTCCGTCTTTTCTACAAATGAATATTATTTAGTGGCTTCTGCTATAAATAAATTAAACTATGTAATCAAATATGGGAAATTGGGTAATGATGTATATGAAATAGCTTTATCATTTTTAGTGGAAAAGACTATGGAAATTTTAATTGAAAAATATAATGATGACTTTGAGTTAAGAATGATTATTGAAAAACGAGGAAAGAAAGAAGACCAACAGCTTTCTGAACATTTACAAAAAATTAAAATAAGAGGATCTTCTAAAATAACAGCAGAGTGTTATTCAAAACACATCAAAGAAATTAGTTTTAAACAAAAAACTGAAAATATTAACGGTTTACAGCTTGCAGATTTAGCTGCATATCCAATTGCCAGGTATGTTATTGATAAAGATAGAGCAAATCCTGCATTTGATATTTTAAAAGAAAAAATTTATAACAAGAAAGGGTATTTAGAAGGAATAATAATTTATCCATAATATGTAAAAGTAAAAAGCCAACCCGATTACTCGAGCCGGCATCTTTACCGATCGGGGACACCCCGGTCCTTTTATACTTTATCGAAAGTAAATCACCTTTCTTTGCAAATATATTGTGTGTTTGCACAAAAAACAATGCAACAATTACAACACCGCTTCTTTAAATTAAGTTTCTTAATGTAAACTTTGAATTATCAGTTATTTATAGGAAAAATATTGAAACTACATTTTGACGCAAACCAGGATTACCAATTAGAAGCCATCAGGTCAGTTGTTGAACTATTTGAAGGTCAGCCTTTAAATAAAGGCGACTTTGAATTTTCTTTATCCAATGATTTAACATTATTATTAAATGAAAATGGATTTGGCAATAATTTGGTTATTTCAAATGAACAGTTATTAAATAATCTAAAAACTGTCCAAGCTAAAAATAATATTTCATTTTCTGAAACTCTTGAAGGTTTAAACTACTCACTTGAAATGGAAACTGGTACGGGTAAAACTTATGTTTACTTAAGAACTATTTATGAGCTAAATAAAAATTACGGATTTACGAAATTTGTAATTGTTGTTCCAAGCATTGCTATCCGCGAAGGTGTTCTGAAAAATCTTGAAATTACTCACTCGCATTTCCAAACCCTTTACGATAAAATACCTGCATATTACGATGTATATGATTCTAAAAAAGTTTCAGCTTTGAGGGGTTTTGCTTCGGGCAATACTATCCAGATACTTGTAATTAATATTGATTCTTTTGCAAAAGATATTAATATAATAAATAAGCCAAATGATAAACTAACCGGTAAAAAGCCAATAGAATTTATTCAGTCAACAAACCCTATTGTAATTGTTGATGAACCGCAGAATATGGAAACCGATATAAGGAAAAGCGCTATCGCAAACTTAAACCCGTTATGTACTTTAAGATATTCAGCAACTCATAAAGATGTTTATAATTTAGTTTATAAACTTGACCCTGTAAAAGCGTATGACCTGGGTCTTGTAAAACAAATTGAAGTAGATTCCGTTACAAGCATTAATGCCTATAATCAGCCCTTTGTACAAATTGAAAGCATTACTATTAGGCCAAGACTAAAAGTAAAAATTAAAATTGATTGCAATACTGATGATGGAGTAAAACATAAGTCAATAACGGCAAAGGTTGGTGATGACTTATATAATTTATCAAACAAAAGAGAAATTTATAAAGATGGTTATATAATCAATGATGTTGATGCCTCAACCGGTACTATTGAGTTTTCAAATGGTACTCAATTGCAGGAAGGCGAGGCGCAGGGCGGATTAAGTGATGATATTATGAAAGAGCAGATAAAAATGTCTGTAAAGGAACATTTTGTAAAAGAAAAGCTTTACAAAGAAAAAGGAATTAAAGTGCTCTCTCTATTCTTCATTGATAGAGTTGCAAATTACCGTTCTTATACAGATGATGGCAAAATTTTAAAAGGTAAGTTTGCCAAATGGTTTGAAGAAGCATATACAGAAGAAATAAATAAACCATTATATAAAGGATTAACCCCTTTTTCTGCCGAAGAAGTGCATAATGGTTATTTTGCGCAGGATAAAAAGGGAAATTACAAAGATACAAAAAAAGGTGAATCAGAAGATGATGACAGGGCGTATAAGCTGATAATGAAAGACAAAGAAAAGCTACTGGATATGAATGAGCCCTTAAGATTTATTTTCAGCCACTCGGCTTTGCGAGAAGGATGGGATAGCCCTAATGTATTTCAGATCTGTACATTAAATGAAACTCAGTCTGAAATGAAAAAAAGGCAGGAAATAGGCAGGGGTTTAAGGCTTGCGGTAAACCAGGAGGGCTTAAGGTCGTTTGATAAAAACATTAACAGACTTACGGTTATAGCAAATGAAAGCTATGAAGATTTTGCTAAACAGCTACAAAACGAAATTCAGGAAGATTGCGGCGTTAATTTTAAAGGTAGGATAAAAGATAAACGAAAAAGAGTATCTGTGAAATTTAAGGAAAAATACAGAGAAGATAAGAAATTCCTTGAATTGTGGGAAAAGATTAAGCATAAGACAATTTATAATGTAAACTATAGTACAGGTAAATTAGTAGAAGAAGCATCAAAACTGATTAAAGATATGCCAGAGGTAAAAAAACCTTTAATTGTAATAGATAGAAGTAAAGTTATTATTACAAAAATGGGAGTAGAAACAGAATCAAAAGGAATGGGTATTGCTGCTTCGTCAGAAGATAATCCGGTATTTATACCTGATGTTATAAGCTATATCCAGAGTAAAACAGAATTAACAAGACATACGATACTTCAAATCCTCAAAAATTCAGGAAGGTTGAATGATATTTTAATAAATCCCCAAATGTTTCTGGATCTATCTGTGCAGCAGATCAGAATTGTATTAAATAAGCTGATGGTTGAGGGAATTAAATATCAAAAAATTGCAGGTAGAGTTTATGAAATGACATTATTTGAAACTGCTGAAATAATGGCTTATAAAGAAAATCTATATAAAGTTACTAAACAGGAAAAAACCTTACTTGACCATATTGAATTTCAATCTGATATTGAAGAGCAATTCGCAAAAGATTGTGAATCAAATGATAATATTGAATTTTATATTAAACTACCCCGCAAATTTGTAATAGAGACACCATTAGGTACATATAATCCTGATTGGGCATTGATATATAAAAATGAAACAAAGATATATTTTGTAGCTGAAACCAAAGGCAGTTTACAGGCAGCAGCTTTAAGGTCACCTGAGGCATTCAAAATAGAATGCGGTAAAAAACATTTTGATGAATTTGAAGATGTTACATTCAAACAAGTTGTAAAAGTAAGTGATTTGTTAATTTAATATTTCAATTAAACGAATAATAATCACTCTTCTTCAAATTGGTTTCCCTTTCCTGCGCGGTCTTTTCCTTATCATAAGTAATTTTTCCTTTTCGCCCTCCGTCAGAAATGATATGGCTTTTTCAAGCAAACTGACCAATTCTTTGTTGAAAGCATACCTTGGATTTAGCTCGAAGACTATGGTTCTTCCCACGCTTTTACTTATTACAATTCCTGCCTGTTCAAGGTTCTCTAATTGATTTTGAATTGGACTTAAACTGCATTCAAAATATTTTGCTATTTCCCTTGCATAGCCTTCTTTTCTACCGGCAAGATATATTAGTATCTGTTCTTTTGTCTTCGGACTTATTAGTTGTTCTATCATTTAATTGACCTATATTTTAGGTTATATGACCTATTATTTAGCTCAAATATAATAATTTAATGTTTTATTGTCAATATCTTTAATGTCAGTTTTTGACCCAATTATCCCAAAAATGAATTGAATATAATATTTTCAATGACTTAATTGCATAGTTATCCTGAGAGTTGTTTAACCCCTTAACCCCTTTGTTGGTCTTGTGACCAACAAATATATATTTATTCATAACATTAAACTTCAGAATTTATGACTAACGATACAGCCGAAATAAACAAAATGCCTAAAGGTATTCCATACATCATAGGCAATGAGCTTGCCGAGCGTTTCAGCTACTATGGAATGAAGACAATACTTGTAGTTTTTATGACGCAGTATATAATGAATCGTTCAGGCGCAGTTGACCCAATGTCTGATGCTGATGCCACAACTTGGTATCATTACTTTTCAATGGCAAACTATTTTTTCCCTATACTCGGTGCAATACTCTCTGATGTG
Source organism: uncultured Ignavibacteria bacterium (assembly GCA_947084945.1). Classification (GTDB taxonomy): domain Bacteria; phylum Bacteroidota; class Ignavibacteria; order Tepidaquicellales; family OLB5; genus OLB5. Next base: position 16,966 of record CAMTUP010000010.1, read on the forward strand.
CTGTGGGGAAAGTATAAAACTATCATAACACTTTCTGTTGTATATGTACTGGGTCATGTTGCCCTTGCAGTAGATGATACTAGGCTTGGTTTGACAATAGGTTTAACGCTCATAGCAATGGGTTCAGGCGGAATAAAGCCCTGTGTATCCGCTCACGTTGGCGATCAGTTCACAAAGGCAAAAAAGCATCTGCTGGAAAAGATTTTTGGTTACTTTTATTTCTCCATAAATCTTGGCGCTGCTGCATCATCGCTATTAACACCCGTTTTGCTTGATAATTACGGACCGCATCTTGCTTTCGGTGTACCCGGCTTTTTAATGCTTGTAGCAACAATTGTCTTCTATATGGGGCATAAGGTATTCATTGCCGTTCCACCTGTCGGCTGGAAGCAGTATAAAGGCGATGTATTTTCAAAGCAGGGTAAGAAGGCAATTATTAATTTATCAGTAATGTATGTTTTCATTGCTGTATTCTGGTCACTCTTCGATCAAACAGGTTCAAGCTGGGTATTGCAGGCTGAACAAATGGATAAATTTGTGAATCTTGGATTTGTAAAATTCGAGCTTCTTGCTTCTCAAATTCAGGCTATAAACCCAATCTTGATTATGATGTTTATTCCGCTGTTTACTTATATCCTTTACCCTGCAATTAATAAAATATTTAAACTTACTCCTCTAATGAAAATTATTATTGGAATGTTCATTGCGGGATTTTCATTCGCATTGCTTGCAGTAGCACAGATACAAATTATGGGTGGTGCAACTCCAAGTATTCTATGGCAGTTTTTTGCTTATGTTATTCTAACTGCCGCCGAAGTTATGGTATCTATTACAGGACTTGAATTTTCATACACACAATCCCCAAACAGCATGAAATCTTTTGTTATGGGACTTTGGCTGCTATCTGTATCTCTTGGAAATTTAATTACTGCTCAGGTAACATCACATTTGCAGAATATAATTATAATTGGCACTCCAACATTTTTCTGGTTCTTTGCCGGATTGATGTTTTTAACAGCAATAATATTTATGTTCATTGCTTCAAGATATAAGGAAGAAAGTTATATCCAAAACCGAAACGAGAAACCCAAACCGCTTACCGGATAGTAGATAAGAGGCGAATTTTATTGAAACTCCTGCCTCTAGCACGGTTATTTCTAAGGTTTATACAATAAATCAATCCGAATTTGCCAATAATTTTTTAACCCCGTTTTAGTATTAAACGGGGTTTTTGTTTTATCATAGAATAATTTAATATAATACAATAAATTTGCATTAATGACTTATTTAAGACGCCTCATACCATATCTAAAGAGATATAGGAAAACACTTATAATCGGATTAATTGTTATTACTATAAGTGCTGTTTTTACTAATCTTATACCCTTTGTCATTTCTAAAGCAATAGATCAGATAATAGATAATACTGAAGGAATTGCTTTATATAAGTATGCCTTGATTACAGTGTGTTTTGCTATAATCAGCGGAATTTTCCTTTACATCACAAGGCAAACTATAATTGTTGTTTCACGAGAAATTGAAAATGATTTACGGAATGATTTCCTTGAACATATTATTGTACAGGATCAGCAGTATTTTCACTTCCATCCAACCGGAGAAGTTATGGCGCTTGCAACAAATGATATTTCTGCGGTAAGGAATTTCCTTGGACCCGGTATTATGTACACTTTCGAAACCTTAATTAATTTTACATTAGCAATTTCACTTATGTTTTCTTTTAATGCAGAGCTTACCTTAATTGCTATTGTTCCTATTCCTTTAATATCATACGTGGTTTACAGGCTTGGCAGAAGTATAAATCATAAATTCGAGAGAGTTCAGGAACAATTCTCACAGCTTACAACTAAAGTTCAGGAAAATCTTTCAGGTATAAAAGTAGTAAAAGCATATGTCAGAGAAGATTCAGAAACCGAAGGATTCACAAAAATTTCAGAAAGTTACATGAAGAAAAACCTTGAGCTTGCAAAGGTACAGTCATTTTCATATCCTATATTGTTCCTTTTGATAGGCTTTTCTGTTATCATAGTATTGTATATAGGTGGTAACAAAATCATTAACGGAGAGCTTACAATCGGGCAGTTGACAGCATTTATTATTTATCTCGGATTACTGACCTGGCCTATAATATCATTAGGATGGATCATTAATCTTACCCAGCGTGCCGAAGCTTCTATGAAAAGATTATCAAAGGTGTTTGATAGTAAGCCCGGAATTGATGATCCAAAAGCATGCCATACCGATTTGAGTCAAAAAAACATTCATCAAAATATTATTAATGGTGAAATAGAATTTAAAAATGTAAATTTCAGGTATCACAAAGACTATCCTTATGTGTTAAAGAACATTAATATTACCTTAAAAGCCGGTGAAACTATTGGCATAATTGGAAATACCGGTTCAGGCAAAACTACGTTTGTGAACCTTATTTCCAGATTGTTTGATATTGATGAAGGTGAACTGCTTCTTGATGGAAAAAATGTAAAGAACTATATGTTAAGTGAATTAAGAACTTCTTTAGGTTATGTGCCCCAGGAAACTTTCCTGTTTTCAGATTCAATTGAAAATAACATAGCTTATGCAGAAAACAGCTTTGATAAAGATAAAGTTATTGAAGCAGCAAAAATCTCGCAGATTTATAAGGATGTTGATAAATTCCCAAAGCGGTTTGATACAATGCTTGGTGAAAGAGGAATTAACCTTTCAGGTGGACAGAAACAAAGAGCCTCGATTGCAAGGGCTTTACTTGCTGAACCAAAGATATTGATATTAGATGATGCTTTTTCGGCTGTTGATACATATACCGAAGAAGAAATCCTAAAAGGGTTAAAAGAAATCATGAAAGGCAGAACAACAATTCTTATCAGCCACAGAGTTTCTACATTAAAAAGCTCGGATAGAATTATTGTATTTAAAGATGGCTCAATAGCTGAGGAAGGTACACACGAATCACTTATACTGAAACAAGGTATGTATGCTGATATTTACTTTAAACAGCTTCTTGAAGAAGAATTAAAGGATCTGTGATAATAATATATAATGGCAGAAGAAAAAAGTAAAAATATTAACGAACCTGACGAAAATGAACAGGAAGAGATCTTAGGCAAGGCTTATGATGCCCGCTTAATGAAAAGGCTTATCAGGTACTTAAAACCTTATAGAAAGTGGGTTATTATTGCCATCATTTTAACTATTGGTGTTGCAATGCTAAGTACTGTGAGGCCTTATTTAACCAAAATAGCTATTGATAGTTACATAATTAATAAAGATGCAGTTGGATTAAGAAATATTATTCTGATACTGCTTGCTACACTTATTTTTCAGGGCGTATTGCAATATATAATGACATACCTTACTCAATGGATAGGGCAGAAGACTATCATGGATCTTAGAATGGAATTGTTTCGGCATATCCAAAAACTTTCTATGAGCTTCTTTGATCGAAATCCTGTGGGCAGGCTTGTAACAAGGTTAACAAATGATATTGAGGTCTTAAACGAAATGTTTTCAAGCGGAATAGTAATGGTGTTTGCCGATATTTTTATAATTAGTGGAATATTATTTTTCATGTTCAGCCTAAGCTGGCAGCTTACTTTGATTGCTTTATCGGTAGTAATTCCGCTAATTTATGTTACTGTAATTTTTAGAAAAAAAGTTAGAAAATCTTTCCGCGATGTCAGATTTTATCTTGCTAAAATGAATGCATTCCTACAGGAGCATATTAGCGGTATAATGATAGTTAAGATATTCAGCAAAGAAAAACGTACTTTAGATGATTTTAAGAAGATTAACTATGACCATACAAAGGCTAATAAGAAATCAGTTTTTTATTATTCGGTATTTTTTCCTATAGTTGAGCTAATTGGCGCAATATCAGGCGCATTAATAATCTGGTATGGCGGAGGTAAAGTCTTAGAAGGTGTTTTAACTATCGGTATTTTAATCTCATTTATTCAGTATTCTGAAATGTTTTTCAGACCAATTAGAGATTTATCTGAAAAGTATAATATTATGCAAACTGCTATGGCATCTTCTGAAAGGATCTTTAAACTGCTTGATAGAAAAGCTAAAATAGCTGATCCCCAAAAACCGATTGAACTGAAAGATTGCAAAGGAATTATCCAATTTAATAATGTTAGCTTTGCTTATATAAAACAGGATTATGTTTTAAAGAATATTTCATTTAAGATAAACCGCGGAGAAAAAGTTGCATTTGTTGGAGCAACAGGTGCAGGAAAATCTTCGATAATGAATATGCTTTGCAGGTTTTATGATACACAAAAAGGTGAAATTACAATTGACGGTATAAACATTAAAGATGTAAATCAGCATGACTTAAGAAAAAATATCGGACTTGTTGTACAGGATATTTTTCTGTTCTCTGATTCTATTTCAAATAATATCAGCCTTAATAATTCTAAAATTCACGAAAGCAAAATAATAGAAGCTGCATCTATAATAGGTATTGATAGCTTTATATCCAAACTTCCTTTGGGATATGAACAAAATGTAAAGGAAAGAGGCGTAACATTATCGCAAGGTCAAAGACAGCTTATAACATTTGCAAGGGCGCTTGCATATGACCCCAAAATATTGATACTTGATGAAGCTACTTCAAGCGTTGATACAAATTCAGAAATACTTATTCAAAATGCAATTGATAAGCTGATGGAAGGCAGAACTTCGATAATAATTGCTCACAGGCTTTCAACAATTCAGAAGTGTGACAAGATAATTGTAATGCATAAAGGTGAAATCAGGGAAACCGGAACTCACCAGCAATTGCTGGAGCTTGGCGGAATTTATTCTAAGTTATACCAGTTACAGTATAAAGAATCATTTGCCTAAATACCTGATGAAAAAATTATTTATTGCCTCAAAAAATAAAGGAAAGATAAATGAGATAAGAGCATTTCTTAGGGAAATGCATTACGAAGTATTCTCACTTCTTGATACACCCGATATTCCTGATATAGAAGAAACAGGAAAAACATTTGAAGAAAATGCTTTGTTGAAAGCTAAAGCCGTATTTAACATTGTAAAAATTCCTGTACTTTCTGATGATTCCGGGCTTGAGGTTGATTACCTAAAAGGTGCTCCGGGAATTTTTTCAGCAAGATACTCAGGTATTAATGCAACTGATAAGGATAATATTGATAAACTATTAACAGAACTCAAAGATATTGATTTTAACCAAAGAACGGCACGTTTTAAATGCGTTATTTGTTTATATGATGGAATAATTGAAAGATTCTTTGAAGGTGTATGTTATGGAAACATCTTAACATACCCAAAAGGAGAAAATGGATTCGGCTATGACCCATTGTTTATGCCAAAAGGATATTCATTGACTTTTGCAGAGCTTGACCAAAACACTAAAAATAAAATTTCTCACCGCGGTATAGCTCTTTTAAGTCTGAAGAAATTCCTTGAAATCGAAGATAAACTGCTCAAAGGAGTTCCTTTGTAAAAAAACCAATCTTAGATGTAATTTTTTCAGCATTGAAGGTTTTTGATTAAATTTTTATGTTTGTAATTGTATCAAAATGCTGGCGTAGCTCAGTTGGTAGAGCAGCGCACTTGTAATGCGCAGGTCGGGGGTTCGAGTCCCTTTGCCAGCTCCATAAAAAAACCCGTCAAAATGGCGGGTTTTTTTATATTACTCTGGTTTCTATTAACAAACAATAGCTAAAAATACAAATTAATTGGCTTTTTTTATCAAAAAATGTGAGTAAATTTGTTGATTATACAATCATTTATCTAAGTGTATAGAATTAATTTGAATATTACTGAAAGGATTATTTGAATGCCGATTGCAAAGGTCTTTATAATAGAAGATGAAGCTGTTACGGCATTAGATATCAGGAATACTCTTGAGAAGCTAAACTATGAAGTAGTTGGAATTGTTGGTAAAGGTGAAGATGCCTTAAGAATGATAAACAAAACAAACCCTGATATTATTTTAATGGATATTATTTTAAAAGGTGAGCTTGATGGAATCGAAACTGCAAGGCTTATTAATATTCAAAGAAAAACCCCTATTATTTATTTAACTGCACGTTATGATGATGAAACCATTGAAAGATCAAAATCTACAAACCCGTATGGATTCTTGTTAAAACCGTTAAATGATCGTGACCTGAATTCCTGTTTAAGGATGGCTCTGTTCAGATTTGAAGCTGAAAAAAAGCTTAATGATAGTGATGAGAAATTGAATAAAACAATTAAGATGAATGAAGTATTGTTCAATTCATTTCAAGAATTTGCTGTCATTATTAATCAAAATGGTATTATAACCAAAGTTAATAATAAATCTAATGTAATAAACTTAATTACAAGTCATTTTCTAAATAACGATGTAAAAAAAGTATTTCAAGGCAAAACCGGACAAAAATTTATCAGTTTAATTGAACAGGTTTTATTAACCGGAATTGAGCAAAATTTGGAACATATTATAAAAGTAAATGATAATAAATACTCTTATAACACAAAATTTGTAAAATATAACGAAAACAATGTTCTTGCCTTATTCACCGAAGTAACTACAGGAACTTTATATGAAAATGCATTAAATGAAAGTGAAGCAAAATACAAGAACCTCGTCAAAAACTCGCCTTTTTCCATTACCAGAATGCTTATTAAAACAAATAAATTTGAATTTGTAAACGATAATTTTGTCAGAGAATCAGGTTATACTCTTAAAGAGTTTAATGATATTTCAAACAAGGAGTATCAGCAGATGATACATCCCGATGATAGAAATGAATTAATGAATGAGTACTCCAAATGGATAGCTTCAGGATGTAAAGATGTAAAGAATCTTGTTTACAGAATAAAAAATAAGAATAAAGATTTCATCTGGCTTGATAGCTATCATTTTGCTGATATAGCTGCAGATGGTTCAATAGCTGCAATTAATCAGATTTACTTAAATATAAATAAACAAAAGCATTATGAAGAAGTGCTCGGTGAATCTAAACAGTACCTTGATGCATTATTCCAGCAGTCACATGATGGTATTTTAATCGCAAAAATTGATACCCCCATTAATTGGAATAAAAATAGTAATTCGGATAAACAACTGGATTACATTATGAAAAATACCAAAATAGTCCGAGCCAATCAACCTTTAGCTGAGCAATTTGGTATTCCTATTGAGGAAGTTATTAAAGTATCTTCTGAAAAGCATTACGGTAACAGTCTTAAAGAAGCGAAACTGAGATGGAAAACTTTTTTAAATAATGGAAACTCTCAATTGAATGATTATTATACAAGACCTGATGGAAGTATAATATACTTTGAAGGTGATTATTATTGTTTATACGATAATCAGAAAAGGTATATCGGTTACATAGGTATTCAAAGAGATATGACTGAAAGGCAAACCACAGATGAAAAGATTAGGTTAAGCGAGGAAAAATTTCGCGCTGTTGCAGAATCTATACCCGCGCAGGTTGTTATTTATCAGGATAATAAATTTGTTTATGCTAATCCCTATTCAGAAAAAATTACAGGCTATAAAACTGAAGAGACCTTAAAGATGAAATTTTGGGATATAGTTCATCATGACTACAAGGATATTGTTAAGAAAAGAGGTCAAAAGAGACTTTTGGGAGAAACAGTACCTGATAATTACGAAATGAAAATAATTACAAAAAATAACGAGGAAAGATGGCTTAGTTATAGCGCTAGAATGATAGATTATAACGGTAAAAGGGCTGTGATAGGCATAGCAACAGATATTACTGAAAACAAAAAAAGCCAGGATAGTATCAGGCTTAGTGAAGAAAAATACAGAAATTTTGTTAAATACAGCTCTGAAGGAATTTATAGGCTGGAATTTAAAGTACCGGTTTCTACTAAACTTGCTGTTGATAAACAGGTTGATATGATTAGAGATAAAGTTTTTATTGCAGAGTGCAATCATGTTTTTGCTAATATGTATGATGAAAAACCTGAAGATATTATATGGAAAAGTATTAATACTTTAAAATATCAAAGTATTGATTTGACCTCAAGGATACTTAAATTTATCATCAATGATTACAGTATTATTGATGATGAAGTTTCTGAATTTGATTCTAGTGGTATAGAAAGAAAATTTATTGTAAATATATCAGGTGTAATTGAAAATGATATATTAACAAGTATATGGGGGGTTCAGAGGGATATTACTGAAAAGAAAAAAGCTGAGGAAGCTTTACGAAGATCTTTAAATGAAAAAGATATTTTACTAAAAGAAATTCACCATAGGGTTAAAAATAATCTTCAGATTGTAACTAGTCTTCTTAAAATTCAATCTGGTTATGTTAAAGATGAGAAGATAAAACAGTTGTTTAAAGAAAGCCAAAACCGCGTTCAGTCAATGTCGCTTATTCATCAAAAGTTATATCAGACTAAGGATATTTCTCATATAGATTTTAAAGAATACATCGAAAATGTAACCACTCATTTGCAGCATTCTTACGGAATACTTGAAGACAGGGTGAAAATTAGTATTGATGTCATCAATATGGTATTATCGATAGATAATGCAATTCCCGCTGGATTAATAATCAACGAGCTTGTTTCTAATTCGCTAAAACATGCTTTCCCTGATGGTAAGAGCGGAAATATTTTCATTAATGCTGCTTATGATGACTATAATAAAGAATACTGGTTTCTTGTAAGAGACGATGGCATTGGGTGTAATGAAAAAATTGATTTTGAAAATTCTACTTCTTTCGGCTTAAAACTTGTAGATACTCTTGTGAAACAGCTAGGTGGAGTAATAGAAATTGTCATTAAAGGAGGAAGTGAATTCAGGATTCACTTCAAAAGTGCAGATTACAAAGAAAGAAATCTTAAAAATTAAATTATCAAATTCATGTAATAATTTTGTTTTTAAATTTAACTAATTTTGTGAACATAAATATAAATATATAATGATTAGACCAAATATAAATAATTCTTTATTTTCTGATAACCGAAGGAAATTAATATCGTTAATGAAAAATGATTCTGTTGCAATAATAAATTCTAACGATATACTGCCTTCAAATGCTGATGGAACGATGAAATTTCATCAAAACAGCGATCTTTTTTATTTGACAGGGATTAATCAGGAAGAAACTATCCTGCTGATAAACCCATCTGAAAAAGACGAAGATAAAAGAGAAATATTATTCATTAGAGATTTTAATCCTGTAAGCCTGGTTTTTCAGGAGCTTGAAGTATGGGAAGGGAAAAAATTATCACAAAATGATGCAACTGTTATTTCTGGTATTAAAACCGTAATTGAACTTTCAAAATTTGAGCATGTTTTACATGACATATTATGCAATACAGAAAATATTTATCTAAATACAAACGATCACGATAGAGCGAAAAATATAGTCGAAAGCCGCGATACTAGATTTATTAATTATTGCATGAAGTATTATCCGCTTCATACTTATTGCAGGGTATCTCCTTTAATCTATAGTTTACGTGTTATAAAATCCAAAACAGAAACAGAACTGATTCAAAAAGCATGTAATATTACAGGTGATGGTTTCAGAAGACTGCTTAAATTTGTAAAACCCGGTGTTATGGAGTATGAGGTACAGGCTGAGCTTGCGCATGAATTTATAAGGCAAGGGTCAAATTTTGCTGATTATGAACCAATAATTGCAACAGGCGAAAATTCATGCTTTTTACACTACATTAAAAATGATAATAAATGCAATGATAGAGATGTATTGCTGCTTGATTTTGCCGCTGGATATGCTAATTATAATGCCGATATGACAAGAACAATTCCTGTTAATGGAAAATTTACCAAAAGGCAAAAGATGGTTTATAATGCTGTGCTAAGGGCTATGAAAGGTACTATTAAGGAAATGAAACCGGGTAAATCTGTTAAAGAGCTTATAATTGTATGCAGGGAATTAATTGCAAAGGAACTTCTTGATCTTAAACTTGTAAAACCCGATGATGTAAAAGATTTGAAAAATAAATCTCCTGAATTTAAGAAATACTATCCTCATGATGTTTCGCATTTTCTGGGACTTGGTGTACATGATGTTGGTTTATTTGATGAACCCATGAAACCCGGTATGGTGTTAACCTGTGAACCTGGTATTTACATTAGAGATGAAAAAATAGGAATAAGAATTGAAAATGATATTCTTATCACAGAAAGCGGGAACATTGATTTTATGGCAAATATCCCGATTGAAGCAGATGAGATTGAAGAATTAATGAACGGTTAATACTGATAAACTATTAAAAACAATAATACCTATAGTATAATGAATGAAGAAATAATAAGAATAGTAATTGCAGATGACCATGCTTTCCTAAGGGAAGGGATAAAAAAAACTATCCATGATGAGATAGATATGAAAATTGTCGGAGAAGCTTCTAATGCTATTGAGGCTTTAAGTTTACTAAAAGAACTTGAACCCGATATTATTATTATGGATATTTCAATGCCCGGAAAAAGCGGACTTGATATATTGAGTGATCTTAAATCATTGAAAAAGAAATTCAGGATATTAATGTTAAGTATGCACCCCGAAGATAGGTTTGCTATCCGCGCTTTAAAAGGAGGAGCTTCTGGTTATCTTACAAAAGAAAGTGCCCCCGATGAGCTGGTTAAAGCTATTAGAACCATATTAACAGGCAGAAAGTATGTTAGTAAAGCTCTTGCCGATAAACTTGTTGATTTATTATCTGAAGATAATGATAAACTGCCTCACGAAAAATTATCTAATAGAGAATATGAAGTTTTCATAAAAATTGCTTCGGGTGTCAAAGCGGTTGATATTGCCTTAGAGTTATCTATAAGTGTTCATACTGTTAATACTTATAGGGCAAGGATACTTGAGAAAATGAGCATTATTTCTAATGTTGAGCTTACGCAATATGCTATGCATAACAACTTAATTGATTAATGAACAGTCTTTTAACGACTTCTGTTGTAATAGTTTTTACTACAGACTTTTCATACTTTATACACTTACAAATACTACTAATAATATGATATATTTGTTATAAGAAATTAACAATTAAATGCCCTGCAAATTGATAATTATAGAAGATTCTGACATGGTTTTCCAAAAACTTAGTAAATTATTGGAACCGCTAAAGAATATCAGAATTGAAGGCAGAGCCTCAGACGGATATACTGCTGTTAAGATGATTCAGGAATTGAAACCTGATTACATTATTCTTGATATTTCCCTTAAATTCAGAAACGGAATTAAAGTTCTTGAGGATATATCTCATTTTGATTTTAAACCATATGTGATAGTTCTTTCGAATCTAAACTATCAATTTTACAAAGATAAATGTAAAAAACTTGGGGCAATGCACTTTTTTGATAAAGCTATGGAGTTTGAAAAAGTTTATGAATTATTAGATGAAAGAACAAACAAAACTAATCATGCAAACAACGCCTGAAAAAATATTTGATTTTAAAAGAGATAATGGCTTCTCAGCAATCAATGCGGATTTATCATTACTTCAAGGTTATAACATAAATAACGTAATTCCAATCGAAAACGGTAGCGTTATTTCAGATGAAGTCCTTAAAGCTTTAATAAATTTTTCTACAGATATTATTTCTGTAATGTCTCCTGAAGGCACAATATTGTACGTAAGCGATTCAAACGAAAAAATTTTAGGATATAAAAGAGATGATATCATAGGGACAAATGCCTTTAGTTATATTCATAAAGATGATATCAAGAAAGTTTTTGAAGAATTTAATAGGGGATTAATGAATCCCGAAACTTCAATAATAAATTTATTCAGGTTCAGGAAAACCGATGGAAGTTATACCTATCTGGAATCAACAGGAACAAATTTTAATACAACGCTTAATAATAATATTGTTGTTATTTCCCGTGATGTTTCTGGCAGAGTAGAAAACGATAAAAGGCTTAACCGGCTTACTGCTGCTGTAGAGCAATCTTCAAATACTATTGTAATTACTGATATTGACGGTAATATTGTATATGTAAATAAAAATTTTGTCAATCTTACCGGATACAAAAAAGAAGAAGTTATTGGCTCTAACCCTAACTTTTTAAATTCTGGTGAAACCCCCGAAAAAACATATAAAGAACTTTGGACAACTATTTTGACAGGTAGTGTATGGGAAGGTGAATTTTGTAATAAGAAAAAATCGGGTGAGCTTTATTGGGAAAGAATTAAAATAACCCCGGTAGTAGATGAAAATGATTTGATAACAAATTTTATCGCTATTAAAGATGATATTACCAACGAGAAGCAAATTAACCAAATGCTTGAGCAAAGTTTGCTTGAAAAAGAAATTATGCTCAAAGAAATTCACCATCGTGTAAAAAACAATCTTCAAATTGTAATTAGCCTGTTAAATCTTCAGTCTAATTCTGTTGATGATATTAATCTTAAAAACCAGCTTACAATTAGCCAGAACAGGGTTAGATCTATGGCTTTAATACATCAGCTTCTTTATAAGTCAATTGATCTTTCAGGTATTGATATGGATGATTACCTGCGAAGTCTATCAAGCCAGTTACTGGCTGCATATATTGACCACAATCAATCTATAATAATTAAAGTTAATGTCAATAATATCTTTTTCTCAATAGAAACAGCGGTACCCTTTGGGCTTTTAGTAAATGAATTGGTTACAAATTCTCTAAAGCATGGTTTCACCGATGGAAGAAATGGAAAAATAGATATAACATTAACACAGCTTCAAGAAGAACATTATGAACTTAATTATATTGATGATGGCATTGGTATTCCTTTGACAGTTATTAACGGGCATGTATTAAGTTTTGGAATGCATTTAATTGATATGCTTGTTTGCCAGCTTGATGGTAATGTAAAACATATTCCTTCTAATGGTACAAATTATAAAATTAATTTCAAGGGTAGTAATTATCAAACCCGGTTACATTATCCTTAATTAATTAACTCATGTTGATCGTTCGAATAGGTAAACTTAATAATTATATATATTTAGTAGCCCACGACTTTAGTCGTGGGAATGATGATGATATGCAAAATATTAACCGTTTTAACGGTTTTTGTATCTAAGGCGGTCAACTTGAGTAATTTACAAACGTATTTTCTAATGCTGTAAACATTGTTGTTTTATAATAGAATAAGTGTAGTTTGGATTTTTTATCAAGAAAAATATTAAAAGCAAATATATATTATGAATGAAATCACATTTCTTGATGAGCTTGAAAAAAGGCTTATTGGTCTTGATTTAGAACTAGAAGCAAAGAACAACTCATGCAAAAACAACTTTGTTTTAGAAGAAATGCTGTTAAAATATGATATGGCAATGGACGGACTGCATAATCATAAAGCACCTATTAACAGATTTATGGATTATTGAAATAATTCGGCAGTCTTGTACAGGATTATATGAATGAGTTCAGCGAAATGATTCTGAATTTTGAGGATATGTACGTGGATTTAAAGAAATAGGAAGTAGGACTTTATTTCAAGCAAATATTTCTCCTGTATCTCTATTCATAATAATTTTAACTTTGTTTTTTGATCATATTTTTTTCTTTTTCTTTAATTCAATTAAGAATACAAATATTAAAAATAGAAATGATTGAGCTATCTCAAAAAATTTATCCCCAATAATTTTAATTGATTTTAAATTATGAGCTGTAAAATTTCTAATTAAGGAATAGACTAATATACATCTATCTATTTCGTTAATAGATTTACCAGCAAATTTATGACTCTTATAATTCAACAGTTGTTTTAATAATGACTGAATTTTCTCATCTTTATTATTAACCTCAGGATACAAATCATTTTTAAAATTATAAGTTCCTCCAATATTTGTATAGAGCAGATCCATTCGCTCCCATAAATATTTTTCCTTGCCTAATAATTTACTTGCAAGTGATTCTATTGCAACACACATCCCAAATAATTTTGGAATGCTATTTAAATTGTCAAAGGTACTTGATTTTTCTGATCTGTCAATTTTCCCTCCGTAATAATAAGTTTGCCATATATAATATGAACAAGCAATTTTTAAATCTTGAAAGTATTTATTTTTATCGAAAAATTTATTTTCAATAAATAAAGAATCAAAATTTTTTATATCAAAGGATGAATATTGAGGGAAAACCTTGACGAATTCTGCTATATCTTCACTCAAAATACTTCTTATTTTTTCTACATAATTACTCATCCAATGAGTTGTATTTGCATGAAGCGTTAATATCTTATAACCTGGAGCTTGTCTCGCATAATTAGGAATATATTTCTCTATTTTAAAGTCATCCCTAACGGCTCTATATAGATTAGCAAAAGCAATTTCAGTATCTCCAATATTCATATGAACTTCTCCAATATATCCGTATATAGTTCCTTTATGAATCTCTTTATTGGGTTTTTCTTTATCCCATAATTTTAATATTTCAAGAATAAATTTCCAGAATAGCATAGCATTATAATGTAGTTGAAATTTCATAAGATAATATGGGTAGTTCGATATTGCATTAAATATATGAGAACAAACATGACAGTATAGAGCGCCGTTTATCTTCTTAGTATTTATAGCAAGTTCACATAATTCAAAAATCATTTCTTTAACTACTTTTTGGTATACTTCAAAATCATATAAATGATGAACATGTGAATAGAATATATCAAAGGTCCAGAGCGATTGTAACTGGGCAGTATAATTTCTTCCTTTTGTGGTAATACTTTTCACATAACTGTTTATACCCTTCTTGTCATTTACATATTCAATTGTATAATTCTTATACTTAATGTATTTAATCATGATAACTCCTTTATTTAAAACACCCTCAGATAATTTTGTTAAGTATGGATATAATTAATATTAAAAAATTATTTTCTGTTATTCCATTTTCTCGCATAAAGGTTATAAACTCTTCTTCTAAATAGACCATCTACAAAAATAACAATTTATGGTAGACTATCATATTGAATAAATTCCCATTTAAGTTCTTTATGGTGGTTACAATTGTTTTTATAATTCACTTGCAAAATGTGAAATAAAATAATTCACCTACTGTTTCGGGAATTGCATCTGCAAAAATTGATTGGTTTCTTTTTGAAGAATTACTGCCGTCCATATAAACATCTTTAGTAAATGATAACTCATATTTTCTTTCACCACAGTAGTATTTCCTTTTGTGTAAAGAATAATTTAACCACATTTCATCTTTTTTCATTATAAAATCCCAATCAGATTCGCTTAAATCTTTTACAGCGGTATGCTTCAATCTAACATACATTGTATCATTATTAGGATTATCATAACTTTTAGGGCAATTCTTAATAGTCTTTTCCCAAACAATAACAGTTTTTCCTTCATATTGAATAGATTCATTATCATAATAATAATCTATCAAACCGTCAGGACTGGAACAAACTAAAATCCACCTATCTTGGGCACAGGCAACTGTTGATAAAAATAATAGAAGTAATAAACTTTTCATTTCACTTTTCCTAACTTTACCTTTAATGTATCTTAAAAGGAGTCATTTGGTTTAATATTTTTTTTACTTTTTCTTCACTTATGTAAAATATTTGCATTTGATCAGGTCTAATTAAACCATCATCAGTATTTGGTTTATCTTTTTCGGAAATATAAAATTGATATAATGTCCCTGCAATTGTAAATGTTACTCTAGTTTTCTCCAAATTATAATGGGGCTTGTATACAACATCATTTCTGATTGATTTGTGGTGTAACCATGTAAGTATCAAAAATGATAATTCATAGAATTGAAATTTGGAATAGAGTTTTGTTCTTTATATTCTCTAATCAACCAACCAGTATGAATTTCAGCATTTCCTAATTCATATTTAATTTTAATCTGATTTATTGCGTTTTCACAAACCTTCCATTTCAAGTGATGAATTGCTAAACCTACTAAAACAAAATGAGAAGAAGTTCCTGGGATTTCTGATGTGCCAGATTCATCAATATAACAAAAATACATAGTTGTAGTTAATTTATGATAAAAAAAAAGCGACTGGAGGTGAGGGACGAATCCCTCTCTACAAGACGCAAAAGCGACTCTTTCCAGACGCAGTACAAAAGTAACTCTTTTTTTCCATTTGTCAAATGACAAAAGGAAGGTATTTACTCAAAGGTAAATACCACTGAACAAATAAGAGCAGTTTTCGCCATCTATATGTTCCCATGTAAAAAAATACCATATTTACGTTAGTAAAAACAATACTTTATAAATAGAGGTTGACCCCCTATGACGGTTTAGTCCCGATACATCGGGATTGGTTTGAGCCAATCAAAAAAGCAAGTATTTGCATACTTGCTTTAAAATGCCTGCGATACGAAGCTTGAGCGCAGTATCGCGGAGAGGGAGGGTTGACTACGCTAAAGCTTCGTCAACTTTAGATTCGAACTCACTTTACCCAAAATCCTTTTATTTAGAATTGCTTTGCCTGAACCTGTTTTAAAATACTTTTCCAAGTTTCTTGCCTGTTGTTCAGATTTTACTGCGACATATGCTTCTAATTCAAAAGGCTTATAATGTTTTGTGGATTGCGTTAATCCTTCATTATGCTCTAACAATCTTCTTTTTAAATCGTTAGTTGAACCAATATACAAAAAATCCGTATTAACACTTTTGAGTATATATACATACCACATATTAAGATAAACTTTAATTTATTAAAATATTTGTAAAGATATTAAGTATTTCATAAAAAGAAAATGCATGTATTTCCAAGCTTAATTACTTTACATTGTTACTGTGAATAAAAAAAGCGAGTAATAGATTACTCGCTTTAAAATGCCTGCGATACGAAGCTTTAGCGCAGTATCGCGGAGAGGGAGGGATTCGAACCCTCGATAGAGGTTGACCCCCTATGACGGTTTAGCAAACCGTTGGTTTGAGCCACTCACCCACCTCTCCGGTCATGATTTAGCTCAAAGTTGACAAAATTAATCATTAATAAAGACTTTTAAAAGTACGTTTTTTATACCTTAAACATATTTTCCTGTCAGTTTTTTTTTATGCTTGAATACTATTTTATCAACATCATTTTCTTTACATCTGAAAATTCTCCTGCTGATATACGGTAGAAGTATATTCCGCTTGGAATGTTTGAGGCATTGAAATCATATGTATAATTTCCTGCAGCTAAATTTGAATTATTAACTAAAGTAGCTACTTCCTGCCCAAGTATATCAAATATTTTTAATGTAACTAATGAACCCTTTGGCAAACCAAAATTTATGTTTGTTGTTGGGTTAAATGGATTTGGATAGTTCTGTTGTAATGAATATACCTGCGGTACTTCATTGTTTGTATTTTGTATCCCGGTAAAATTACCAACTCGTATCTGGTATGTTCTTGAGTGTACTCTTGGACCGCCTGTTTCTGTGCCTGTTACTGTAACTGTATATAATTGCTGCGGTACATTTGCGGTTGAAGTTGTATTAATAAGAACGGAATCTGATACACCTGTAAATGTTCTTACGTTGCTGGGTGAAAATGTCGGTGTCAATGTTCCCGGCGCAGGTGATGGTGTAATGTTTGTTGTATAAGTTACTGTGCCTGCATACGGTCCCATAACAGGGTTTCTCATTCTTACAACTGAAGTAGATGTAGGATTTATACTATCTATTGATTTATTGAATGACATGCCATAATCAGGTAAATAAGCAGTAAAATCCTGAAGTGTATTATTCTGACCTGTATAGAACGGCATTGTTATTGTTCTTCCTGCTATACCCTGGTAATCACCAAGATAGTAGTGTTCTGTACCTTGTAAAATTTTAATTACAGCAGGATTAAAGTTCTGATTTGAAATCATGAAGTTTGTAAATGTTAAACCACCATCTGTTGATACTGCGCCCCATGTTTCAGTCATTAAATTATTTGCTACATCGTTTCTTGAATCCCACCAGAACGCCCAAACTCTTCCCTGAAGGTCAACAGAAACATCGGTCATCCATTGATCTGTAAAAGTAGCATCGTCATTAACTCTAACAGGGCTTCCTGAGCTCCATGTAAGACCTCCATCGGTTGACCTTGTGCAGAAAATATCCGCTGCATCTGGTCCGGGAGGGTTTGTTGCATAAACATTATATACAAAACCTCTTCTTGAAGTTGATGACATATCAACAGCTATTTGCGGCATACCATTTACACGAATATTTGTTTTTAAAACAAATCTGCCGGATGAGTTAACAGAACCCGGATTTGAGTGAAATGACGCATTAACTGAAGCTGAAAATGTTGCGCCTCCATCGGTTGAGACTCTCAATCCTGTACCTCCGCCATTGTACCATGCAAGATAAACTCTTCCACTTGGTCCAACACAAATATTCGGACCCGGATTCGGAGTCCCTGAACCCATATTTCCAACAAAGCTCCATGAAGCAGCGTTGTTTGTACTTCTCCAAAAATCTACGCTTGCTCCTGTTGAAAAATTTACAAAAGACATGTAAACATGGTTCTGGTAAATACCCCCTGTTTGATCAGCAGCAATCCACTCCTTATCAGAATTTGCGTTATTGTTAATGTTACCTAAGTTTGTCCAGCTAACACCTTTATCAGTTGATCTCAACATTCTGATACCGCTAGAAAGAACAGCTAAATAAAAATTACCTAAGCTATCAGCGCAAAAAACCGGGTCACCCTGATTTGATGCGATAGCAGTATTACCCCATGTTACACCGCCATTTGTTGTGAAATAAACCCAAGGTGTGCCTGCAAAACCGGTTACCCTGTTATCGCTGGCAACAAAATTTAAAGGGTCGCGTGGATTTACTGCTATATCAGTTTCTGCGAAACCGTTAGTAGTTGAAACCTGATAATTATCAAAAGCTCCTACAGAAATAGTAATTGCGTCTATGCCATATGGTTCTGGCGCAAAAACCATGGGAAATTCAAGTCTTAAAGGGTAAGCTACAGTTGGAACCGGTTCATTTGGATCAACTTGTGAATATGAATTGATACAAATAGAAAAAAACATCAAAAACATTAAAATAGTCTTACTTTTCATTTGTGATTTTTTATTTATTTTGCAAATAATTATATTATAATATTATAAAAAAACTGAAAAATCAACCATTAAATACATATAGTAAGTAACTATATTTACTGCATATATTTACTAACTCACCTTACGCAAAACAACACACTCCTTTCCAATCCGCCTTGGCGGACCAGTTTGGAAAGTATATTTCCCGCGAAACTCCGTTGCGAACAAAACAGAGCTTTGCTTTAAAAGTAGCTGCTAAACTGGAGTTTAGCAGCGAGTGAGCTTGAAAAATTTTGTTACGATAATTATACTTTTAGATCATCAAATGTCTATATATATCACATGCGTAACATCAGTTACTAATAAATATTACATAATTTTTATTATTGAAATCATTAACAGTAAATTTCAGTTAATAAATTCATATGATAACTGGTTTTTTTAATTAAAATCATTGTAATTTCTATTAAAATAGCTTAATTTTAACTAATGAAATACCCCATAATTCCAAAAATATTCGTTTTTTCAGTATTAATAGCAATTTCTGCCTGTTCATCATTTAATTACAAAACATATGATGAAAAGCAGTATAAAGATATTGATGACCCTGATCCAAATTATGAACTTACATTAGATGAAGATTTCCAGAATTTTACAAATTTTATGTTCATAGGTAACAGGATTGAAAATTTCAGTACTTACTTTAATACATTCTTTAATGCTAACGAAAATTTTAATGATGCTTACGATGATTATGCAACAAGGGTACTTGCAAACTATAATGAAAAAAAGGATTCAATCTTTGCAAAACCACGTTTATCACAGGAATCAATTGATAAATTCAACCTCGCTATTGAAAAAGCATCTAAGGTAATACAATACCATAAGAGCAGTCAGTTTATGGACCGTTCTGTTTTATTAATTGGTAAATCATATTTTTATTTGGGTGATTATCTTAAGGCTGAAAGAAAATTCAGCGAATTTATTTCAAAACTTAAAGCAAGCCGATATCTGGATGAGGCTCTTTTAAACCTTGCAAAAACACAATTAAGACTTGAAAACGAAAAACCCGCACTTGAAAGATTTAATGACCTAATTAAAAATTCAAACGATAAAATTGTAATCTCTGAAAGCTACCAGTCGCTTGCTGAATATTATCTAAATAGGAAAGATTATGATAACGCCATTAAAAATTTTAAAAAAGCTATTGAATTTTCAAATGATAATGAATTCAAAGCCCAGATGCAGTTTCTTGTTGCTTCTGTAACAGCTAACATTCATCCAAAATCAGCAGCAAAAGAATTTGATAAGGTGCTTGATTACAATGCTTCATACGACCTTGAATATTTAGCAAGATTTAATACTGCTAAATATTGGGTACTTAGAGGTGATTTTAAGAAAGCCAATGAACTTATCGAAGACCTTCAGGTTAAATATAAAGATGTTCCTTCATATCTTAGTCAGGTAAATTATTTAAAAGCTCTTTATTACGATGAAAAGAAGGATAACAAATCAGCTTTAAAACAATATTATGATGTAATAATTAATTTCCCATCTACTATTTCATCATCGGATGCAAGTTTTAAAATTGCTAACTATTTTGAATCTAAAAATGATTACTTAAGAGCTTTAAAGTACTTCAGATTTTCTACTGAACAAAGCAATTCTGGTACTTACTATAAAGAAGCTATTCAAAAAACAAATACATTTAAAAGATATTTTGAGCTAAGATCGGTTATAACCGGAACTACAATAAAAACAGATTACGATACTGAATTTAAAAGGAAAACATCAAAAGATTTTGAAAAAGAAGGTGACCCTAATAAATTACCCAATAAAAATTATGATAACGGTAAATCAGGCGGTCAGTTTGGTTTTTTAGACAGCATTAGTAATTCTGATACAAACTCGGTTGTACAGATTGATTCAACTCATTTTGTTGATTCAAGTCATATTAAGGGAAAACAAATATCAGAAGCGAAGTTTGAGCTTGCAGAACTTTTTCTATATAACCTAAACAGAACAGATTCATGTGAATTTTATTTGAAAGATGCTTTAAATGAATCCTTTGATTATGATTTTAATGCTAAAGTGCTTTTTGCGCTCTCTGCTTTATACAGGAAACTTGATGATATTGTTAAAAGTGAAGAAGTATTGAATTTGATTATTAAGGATTACCCGCGTTCAACTATAGCAAATTCAAGCCGGAAGCTTTTAAACATGACTATGATGGATGAATACACAGGAGATTTAGCTGATTCAATTTATAGCGCTGCTGAAAATAATTTTATACATAAAGATTATACTTCTGCACTTAATGATTTCAAATTTCTAATTTCCAGTTATCCTTCATCGGCACATATTGAAAAAGCTTATTTTGGTGCTGGATGGATTTATGAAAATGTGATATTTAATAACGATAGCGCATATTTTTATTATTCATCTTTGGTAAAGACAGTACCAAATTCAGAAGCCGCTGCAATTGTTATGCAGAAAGTTGAAGAATACGAGATTTTTAATAAAACCAATATTCAGGATACAACCGGAACTAACGTACAGGATACTACAGGAGCTAATAATAATGTTCCTGAAAATATTATTTTAGAACCGAAAAAAGATACAAACCAAATATTGAACGAAGATGGGAATATAGACCCTTTATTGCTGCAAAAAGAATTAGAGAAAAGTAATCAGGAAATCATTAATCCTGATAACAAAAATAACCCCGAAATTCCTGAGAAGTAGGATTTTCTTAAAAACAGATGATCAACCTGCTTAGCAGCCACCAATAGAAGAACCATCGAATTTAGTTATAGGTTATAAATTTATGTAATATGGATAACTGTTTATTCTGTAAAATTATTAGAAAAGAAATTTCATCAGAGATAGTTTTTGAAAATGATGAAATCCTTGCATTCAGAGATATAATCCCACAGGCTCCGGTGCATATACTCATTATTCCTAAAGTACATATAAATACTCCTTCTGATATTAATGATTCAAATAGCATTGTTGCAGGTAAATTAATATCTACAGCAGCAGAAATTGCAAAGAAATTATCGATTGATGGATACCGTTTGGTTTTTAACTGCAACGATATTGCAGGGCAGACTGTTTTTCATTTACACTGCCACTTGCTTGCAGGAAGAGTAATGAATTGGCCTCCGGGCTGAAGTGGATGTAAATTCCGGATTAGAAATTTTCAATTACTCAAATTGATCGTTTACTGTCTGAAAAACCAGATTTTCAATTTATGAATTAACCCCGACATTTAGAGGCTGTCTTAAAAGTGCTTTGTCATTCCTACGAAAGCAGGAATCTTTAATAATTTTAACATAAATTTTTCAAAATTAAGATTTTTAAGACAGCCTCTAAATGTCGGGGGTTTAGAAATACTATAAATCCAGGGCTTTAGCCCTGAAATATCATTGCTAAAACGGGAAAATAATTGAGTTACTTATAAATGAATTAAAACTCGTAGTTGTTGTAAAAATGTGAGACCTTTAGGCATGAGTATGTTTGAATAACAGTCAACCTAAAGGTCAAAAAGCACTTGAGTCAATTATAAAAAATAATTTGTGAAAAAATTTATATACTACATAGTATTTACATTAATTTTATTCTCACCTTTTACAAAATTAATATCACAGCAATACAGCATTGAGCAATATCTCAGCATCAGGGGGGCAGGTTCACCGGAATATTCTTTTGATGATAGCTTGATTTATTTTACCATGAATGTTACAGGAACATCTCAGTTATGGTATGTTTATAAGCCGGGTTTGTGGCCTATGCAGGTTACTTTTTTTAAAGATAGAATTTCAGGTTACAAACCTAACCCCGTAAATGGTAATATACTTGTTGAAAAAGATGAGGGAGGCTCTGAATATGACCAGTTCTATTTGATGAATTCTCTTGGCACAGATATTAAAATGATAACAGACGGGGCTCCCAAAGTTCTTAACGGCTTCGGCAGGTGGGCTGATGATGGTTCATTTTTCACTTATTATTCTAATAAACGCTCTCCTTATTATTATGATATTTATATCTATAATATCAATACCAGCAGGGATGAAATGGTTTTCTCAAGCGATCATTCAAACTATCCATCAGTGTTCTCAAAAGACAGCAGGTTTCTTGTTATAACTAGATCGTATTCTACTTATGATAATGACCTATACTTACTTGACCTGAAAACTAAAGAATTAAAATTAATTTCTACACATGATAATTTCAACGATCCTGCTGAGTTTTATGCAGGTTCTTTTGATGCAAGTGGCGAAAACCTGTATCTTATTACTAACTACAATAGCGATTTTTACAGAATAGGCGTGTACAATCTGAAATCGGATAAAATATCATTTCCTGATTTTAGTTTTTTAAAGCAATTCAGTAAATGTGATGTTTCGAGACTCTATTTTTCAAATGATAAATCTAAAATGCTGATTCTTGTAAACGATAATGGGTATGACAGATTGTTTATGTACGATCTAATCCAGAAAAATGTGTTAAGTATTCCCGAAAAAATTAATAGTAAAAGTATAACCGCAGTTAGATTTGCAAACAAAAGTACAAAAGTAATTATTGGTATTAATTCCGCGGCAAATCCATCTGTCTTGTATGAATGGGATTATAATACCGGCATAGTTGAACAGATAACTTATCCATCAATGGCTGGAATAGACCCAATTTCATTTATTGAACCAAAACTCATCTCATATAAATCATATGATGGACTTGAAATACCAGCATTTGTGTATATGCCTAAAAATTACGATGGAAGGAAACTTCCCTGTATTATTTCAATTCATGGCGGACCCGAAAGTCAGGCAACATATGGCTTTAGTCCTTTATACCAGTTTTTTATTAATGCAGGTTATGCTGTGATTGAACCTAATGTTAGAGGTAGCAGTGGTTATGGGAAGAAATTTTCAGCATTGGATAATGTTAGAAACAGGGAAAACT
Organism: uncultured Ignavibacteria bacterium; assembly: GCA_947084945.1. Taxonomy (GTDB): domain Bacteria; phylum Bacteroidota; class Ignavibacteria; order Tepidaquicellales; family OLB5; genus OLB5. The sequence goes on from CAMTUP010000010.1 coordinate 40,930, forward strand.
CCGTTAAAGATATTGCCTCGCTTGTTGAGTACCTAAAAAGCAGGGGAGATATTGATCCAACTAAGATTGCTGTTTATGGCGGAAGCTATGGCGGATATATGGTGCTTGCATGTTTAACTTTATATCCTGATATGTTTGCTGCCGGTGTAGATGTTGTTGGAATTTCTAACTTTGTAACATTTTTGCAAAATACCGCTGACTATAGGAAAAATAACAGAGAAAGTGAATACGGCAGATTAGATAAGGATAAAGATTTTCTTGAAAGTATTTCTCCAGTTAATAAGGTTAAGAATATTAAAGCACCAATTATGATTATTCACGGCAGAAACGACCCAAGAGTTCCTGTAACTGAAGCTGAACAGATGTATTATGCTATTAATAATAATGGCGGTTTAGCTGAACTGCATATTTATGAAGATGAGGGACATGGTATATCTAAGCAAAAAAACAGACTTGATATTTATCCAAAGATGGTTATATTTCTTGATAAGTATGTAAAAAATAAATAAAATAAATAAAATACCAATTAAATTTAAAGTAAACCATTAGAAAATTAAAGGATTAAAATATGACAAAATCAGTTAAAACATTCATTTTTGCAATAATTATAGTATTTCTGGTTTATCTTTTGTACAGTGTTTATTTTACAGCCAAAGAGGGAACCGAATCGTTTGATAAATTCGATGTTAATAGTACTGCTAATAAAAATATTAAAGTTGAGTTAGTTCCGGAAAAGGGATTTATCCCAACTCAGGATGGTGGGGTAACTTTTTTTGTCAAAGATAAAAACGGTTTGGAAAAGAAAGTAATTCTTGGCATGGAAATTGCCCCCGAAATTAAAGAATCAAAAACAGTAACTCTAACCGGACATATGCATGGTGATTATTTCCATGCTACTAATGCTGTAAAAGATTAAGCAGAATATTTGAAATCTTAGGATGTTGATAAGTTGTTAAGACTACTCCGAAGGAGCTCCTTTCTAAAGGAACCCTTTGGGTCGGAGTAGTCTTAAGTATGAATCACTTTACCAGCCTCTGAAAACAACCGTGACATAAGCAGGCAGGAGTTGTAAAACAATGTCGCTATTTTATCAACCCCGATAAATCGGGATTTCAAAAACAGCTCCGCTATTTTATCAACATCATCTTCTTAGTTTCAGTGAACCCATTGGTAAATATTTGATAAAAATATACACCGCTTGTTAAGTTAGAGCCATCAAACTGAGCTGTGTATGAACCTGCTTTCTGGTTTTGGTTAACAATAGATTTTAACTCTTTACCAAGTATATCGTAAACTGCAAGCTTAACAAATCCATCTTTTATAATATCGTATTTTATTGTAGTTACCGGATTGAATGGATTTGGGTAGTTTTGCTGAAGTGAGAATTTGGCAGGAATCTCATTATTGTAATTTATTAAGCCAACTACTATATCAGTTTGCCATACACCTCTGCCATGGGTGCCAATTCTTAGTTTGTTGGTTGCCTGGTGAAAGTCGAGATGCATAGCAACAGTATTAGGCAAACCATCGCTTAATTCCACCCAGCTTGTGCCGTAATTACTTGTGAAAAATACACCAATATCCATTGCAGAGTAATATATACTTGTGGATACTCCCGGGTAGTAAATTAAAACATCATTTGTTGGCGAATCAGGCAGGTTACCGCTGATATTTATCCATGATGCTGCTCCGTTAGTTGTTTTATAAACTTTACCTGCTCCAAAACCTGAAAATGTTATTACAGCAACATCAGCTGAATCAGGATGAACATACACACTGGTAATAGTTCTGCCCGGAAGACCACTAGTTACAGAAGAGAAACTTGTTCCGCCATCGGTAGATTTAAAAATAGATGCTCCGGAAGTGGCATACATTAAATTTGGATTAGTACGGCTGATAGCCATTTCTCTAATTGTACCGCTTGTACCGGATGATATTGGCGTCCAAATTACACCCCAGGTTGTAGTTTTAAATACTTGCTGCCTAGCAGTAAAAAAGATTTCTGAAGTAGTTGGATGAGAAATAAGCGGTCCAACCCATGCACCGGTACCTGTTAGACCGTTTGTAGCGCTGACCCAGGAATTTCCTCCATCATTAGAGCGTCTTACACCGTTATTTTGTGTTTCACCCAGCATAAAAAGTGGATTCTGTGAATGGAAACATACTTCTCCGCCATCACCGCCAAAAGCTGCTACCCAGTTTGGAGTACCTAATGTTCTCTGGGTACCATTATCCTGAGTGCCGCCTAAAACATGATTTACATTTGAGGGGTCAGTTGCTATTCTATAGAACTGTGTTAGTGATAACTCGGAATTTAGGTTTATCCAGTTTGTTCCTCTATTTGTTGATTTCCACGCTCCGCCATCGTTTACTGCTATTAATTCATTTGAATTTAAGGGATTAAAATCCATGTTATGCTGATCTACATGTACTACTCCATTTGAATAACCATTGGTTATATTCTGAAAACTTGTACCTCCATCAGTGGTTCTCCATATATCAATTGAACCTACATAAGCAAAGTTCGGGTCAAACGGATTAACGTGCATATAAAAATCATACCATGCCTGTCCGCCGTTAAAATTTGTTCCTACAGCAATCTGTGTAAAATTATCACCCGAGTTTGTTGATTTGAATGTATTAATAGTACTGCCTGAATATACTGCGCAATATAAAACCGAAGGTACATTTCTGCATATTGCAATGTGATTCCTTGTTCCCATAGTTAATGTTGCATTTGGATTGAATGTTAAACCGCCATCAGTAGATACTCTATAACCTGTACCACTGCCTGTAATGTATGCATTTGTACCATTAGGAGCAAATACAATATCATCACACCTGCCGCTTACTAATATTGACCATGTTACTCCGGCATCAGTGCTTCTGTATAAACCGGCTGTACCCATTGCTGCAAATAACTGATTCGGAAAACCCGGGCGAATAACAATTCTTGAACAATAAGTTAAACTTGGTAAACCGGTTGTATAATTTGTCCAGGTTGCACCGCCATTAGTCGATTTTAATATCCCTCTGCCATAGTACGATGCGCCGCTGTATGTTGCTTCACCTGTGCCGTAGTATATGATATTTGTATTTGCAGGGTCAACAAATATCGAGCCTGTTGAAAGCGATACTTCATTATCCGAAAATGGCGAAAAATTATTTCCTCCATTAGTCGATTTCCATACACCGCCAAAAGCTGCTCCAATATATATTATAGCAGGATTGATTGGGTCGTATCTTACAGTTGTTACTCTGCCTGATATATTTGTATATGAATAGTAATATCCCGGTGTTGGACCTATATTTATCCAATGTGATGAATTATCAAATGCAAAACCATTTGATAGCCTCAGGGCATTTCTTTCTTCAATTGCTTTACCATATGCATCTTCAGGGATATAATTATTTGGATACATCCTCTGTTCATAAAACCATTTTTCTCTGTTAAATGAATTTTTTGACTTTGTATATTCATCAGCATTTTCATAGGGATTGTTTTTTATCAGAAGATCCTGAGCTATAATTTGAAAACTGCATAAAAAAAGTATTAGAACAAAAGTATTTACTATATGTTTCATGGATTTTATTTAATTAATTTCAGTTTTATTTTAACAATTTAACGAAAGATTTCAAAATATCCTATGAATAATATTAGCTGTATATAGCTGAATAAGTTAATCCAAGTTAAGTAATAAGACTACTTCGGAGTAGTCTTATAATTGAGATTAGCTTACAAAAAACCTGTCAGGCAAGACTTTAGTACTTTAAGAACTAAAGTTTGGTATTATTTAAAAGTATTATTCCGAGCAAAGCGATATGCCCGCCTCTGGCGTGGCAGCAATTCGTTTATCGCAAAATTACAAACTACTTTACACCCTGCAAAGTAAATTTATCTACTTTATTGGTTACTGATTCAAAACAATGGCTTTTGGATAAGGAAAATGAGCTGAAGAGGTAATGAAATGAGTTATGCTTAATAAAAATTTCTTAAAATATCCATTAGTTTTATCTTTCTGGCAATAAGAGAAAAATTATCAACTGTCCTTTTTTGAGCTTTTTTTCTTAATCCTTCATGTTTTTTATCAAGTATATCTTTAATTATACTGATATATTCATTAGTATTATAATCTTTTACTATAAATCCTGCATCGCCAATTACTTCTGCTATTGCTCCGCCAGGATTGGAAACGGGAATACAACCATAGAGCATAGCTTCAGCCTGAGCAATACCAAATGCTTCGTAATAAGAAAGCTGCATATAAATTGAAGATTTATTATAATAAGAAATTAATTCTTCAATTGTATTTGTAGCGGGTCTAAGCTCAATATTTTTACATTTTATCATCTCTGATAAGAAACGATATGAATTAGTATCACTATTATGCCCTATAGCAAAGAACTTTGCATTATATTCAGAATGCCTTTTGTTGAATTCTTCACCTAACTCAATAAAGAAATCCAGTCTTTTCCTTTTAGCTTCTTTAATGAACTTGCCGCCGCCGCCTACTGTAACAATCAGATTTTCTTTCTGTGGTATTTCAGCAGGTGGGGGGAATAATTTAGTATCAATACAACAGTAAACGGTTTCGCATTTCTCAGGGCTTACAACTTTTTCAAGATATGATTTTATAACATTTGAAACCGGAAGCAGTCTTGCTGCATTTTTAACACTACAAACTACACAGAATTTCCTGAATTTTTCTTTAAAGGATGTTGGCGAACCCAGCAGTATCTCATCAGCATCGTAACCGCCTATATTAATAATAGAAATTTTACCTGTTAATTTAGCAAAGAATACAGGAAGCAATGAATGGTAATCAGCAAACCAGATAAAGATTACTTTAAACCTGTAAATATTGAATAACAGGTAGAAAAACTCTTTTAAAAAAGCAAAAAAGAAACCCATACCTTTTGTGGTATTAACCTCATACATTTTAACCCTAAACTTTACTGAAAGGATAGAAACATCGTTTTCAACCGTTCTGGCGTTAAAACTTTTATGCTTTATGAAGAGTAATTTATTCACTATATAGGTTTCCGTCCGATTGCAAAGACTGAAAAATTCACACAGGGCAAGGGTATATCCAGATATGTTTGCTTTTCCCATTTTTTAATAATTTTCTTCGGAAGCAGAGGCTTGAATATTCTTGTTTTCAAGATAAGGTTTTTAATAATTCTTATAATAAAGAATTTGGTGTATTCTATTTGTTCAGAAAATATGTTTGTTTCGTGAATGCTTTTTATAGTAACTGGGTCAAAATCATTTCTTTTGAGGATTATTTTCATGTTATGTTTGTTAAAAAGCGTAATGTGTAGATCAGGGACGTAAATGCCCCAGTATTTTTTGTAAATCTTGCGGAAGATAGTTTCGGTATCAGGTGTTGCAATACAAATAAAACCGCCTGGTTTTAAAAGGGTGTGGATTTTCTTCAAAAAAGAGCTAGGATCAGTCAAATGCTCTATGACCTGCCACATAGTGATAATATCATAGCCCGCTTCTAGTAAATCAGTTTCTAAAAAATTTCCTACCATAACATCTACATCATAATTTTCTTTAGCAAACTTTGAAGCAATAGAAGAAATATCAAATCCCTTTGCAGCATATCCTTCTTTTTTTGCAAGGCATAGAAACAAACCGATACTGCTGCCAACATCTAGCAATTTACATTTACCAGGGTCAAAAACAACATTTTCCCTTTTAATCACATTTTGTAAATTCTTTAAGTAGGAACTTGCTATTTGAGAGTAGAATCCCGTAGCATTAAAATACAGGTTTTGGTATTCAAAGTCATCGTATATCTCTTTAGCGGAATTCAATGGGGGCTGTGGATTTTGAAATATCAAACCACATTTTGCACATTTGTAATATTTTGCATTTTTCTTTTGGAAGAGGTATATGCTGCTGTTTAGATCACTTCCGCAACAAACACAGGATTTTAAATGATTCATTAATGATTTTCTATTTTATGAATTTATTAGTGTGAAATATTGTTAAAACATAAACTTTAATTAATGTATAATAGATATTGTCCCAGGAAATTGTCTCAATTTGTGTTTGAAAACGATCAACCCACCTTCAATAGGTGTTGTTATAACTTTTAACGTTGAAAAACTTTTGATTTCAAACGGTTCGTAATCATTTTTTCTGAATAGTCCATAAAGCAATTCTTTATTGTTCCCCAAAGCATTCAATCTTTCATCAAGAACTTCAATTAGTATCAGCGGTTTGTGCTCGTTCATTGTTTCAACTGTCCCATCAATTACCATAGGTTCACACCCTTCAACGTCTATCTTAATTACATCAACTTTAATGATTTTATTATCTTGAACATACTGATCTAGTGATATTGTTGATACTCTTTCCTTAACACCCGAATAACTTACATGCATTGCAACACTTGAAGATCCGGTACTGTTTTCATCAGCAATAAAAAGTTCAATTTCTCCTTTCTTATTAGATACTGCTAGATTTTCAGTAGTAACATTCTCAAATATATTTATTTTCAGATTAGCAATCAGTTTTGAGTAGGTGATTGAAACAGGTTCAAATGCATATACTCTTCCATGATTTCCGATTCTTGCAGCAGCTTGAAGAGTATAATAGCCAATATTTGCTCCAATATCGAATACAATATCACCTTCTTTGATCAAATGCTGCCAGAAAAGAGTCTCAAGTTTTTCTATTTCATAACGACCAAAATAAAACACCTGTTTTTGAATCCAGTCGTCCAGATTCAAGTTTATGTTTGTTTGTTTATCAAAAGTTGTTCTTATGTTATAGTTCCTTGTCAAACCTGTTTTATCAATCAACAACATAACAGGTATCTTTCCCTTTCTGACAGGGAAATAGCTAAAATATAATTTGAATAAGTAAAGAAAAAATTTTCTCATGGTTGATATTTATAGTTTTTAAAAAATAATTATTTGTAGTTTTTAAATGTTATTCAATTCTATTTAGTTTGTAAAATCTAATGAGATATAAAACAAAAGGAAAAACATATTTAAAATAATAATTTTTAACAAAGCATCATAAAATTTATATTGTTGGAAATTTTAATCGCCAATTATATTAAATAAATTTTACTGTATAATGTAAATCTTATAGTTTCCTTGCAACCATTAGAAAAACTGCTGAATCTCTTTCTTTTACTCTTTTAGGTGTTATACTATCTTCGATCATCATTTTAAACTGGGTTAAAATTGATACTGGTGTTAACAAAATTTTACCTAATATTCCAGCCATATTTGTAAATGAATCATAAAAACTTAATCTAAGCTGTGAAGTTACAGCAAGTTGCCCCAAAATTGAAATACTATTCTCGATTTTAAACCCATTTTTTTCCAGTAAACATTTCAATCCCATAAAAGTCCATCTATTATAGTCATAAGGTGCAGCATGGTATTGCCACGTTCCATGTGTAGAAAGCAGCAGGTAACCACCCTTTTTTAAAATCCTGTTACACTCATTCATATATTGATTTACATCTTCAACGTGTTCTAATACCTGAGAGGATAAAACAATATCAATTTCATTATCATTTACAGGGATTTTTTCTCCCGGATTTATCTTAATATTAGCTTTTGGATTACTACCAATATCAACACCAACATATTTGTTTATATATCCCTCAAACAAGTATTCATAGGGTCTTACTCCACATCCATAATCTAAAATATTATACTTAGAGTTCTTATTTAATATCTGAGAAATTGATTTTTCGTATGCTTTCCGTAGTAACACACATACATAATAATATGGGCTCCAAATTGGAGGTTTAATTACTGCAAGGATATCTTTTGATAATTTATTATATTTCATTTAAAATTTAATTTTAAATATGTATTTATTAAAAAATCCTTTTATGCTTTTAATCTCAACAGGTTCGTAAAATCTGAAAAAATACAAAATAAAGGGAAATAATGTTATCGCTATAATTTTTAGTAGAATTTCAAGTATTCTGCTCTCAAAAGTAAAATAAAAGAAAGGAATAACTACCACAATATAACAAAAAAGCATAATAATTATTTTTCTCCACTCATATTTAAAAAAGTAATTATTTTTTGAAAAGAAATAAATTGTAATAGTAAGTACTATAAAGCTGATAATATTTACTATTGCTGTACCGTAAATATTAAAGTAAGGTATAAGCGCTAAATTTAATAAAACATTAACAATTAATGCAATCAAATAACTAAAAAACAAATATTTTGTTTTTTTGGAAACATAAAAACTAAAAACACCAACAATATGAATTCCATAAAAAGGCATTGATAGAATAACCCAAGGAACGTATTTGCTTGCAATCCAATAATCTGTATTAAGCGTAAATATCTTTATTAAATGCGGAGTGAAAAGAGAAATTATTACAGAAATATATATTACTGCTAGAAATAAATATGTAATTGTTTTTGTGTAAAATCTTTTAGCATTTTCATCTTTTAGTTTTTTCCATGATATCACAGTAAAAGCCAGTGAAAAAGGTGATATGATTAGAAAATTTACTAACCCCGAAATATTATATGCTAAACCATAAATACCAACGTTTTTAAGGCTGGTAAGATTTCCTAAAATATATCTATCAACCTGGTTCAGAAGCGTTATCAGCAGGCTGGCAATCATTATTGGGTAAGAATATTTTAAAAGGTCTATTAACAGTGTCCTTTCAAACCCAAACTTAAGATGACGTATAAAATATGGCAGCAGTATCAAAAATATAGAAACAGGTGCTATAATTTTTGCGATAAATACCCCTTCAAGCTTTATACTTGAAAATTGAAGGAAATAAATCTGCAGCAACAATGATATCATAGTTGAAAGAACTGCAAGAACTGAATAAAGCTTTGCTCTTTCTTCAATTCGTAATAGTAAAAAAATTATAAATGAAAAAGTTTCTACAAAAGCAATTAAGGCAGCATAAATAACGAATCTTGAAAGACCAATGTTTTCATATACAATTGAGGATAACTGGCTTGAGAATAAAAATATAACTGTAAATAAGGCTGAATTAAAAATAAAAAGAAAAACCGTAACGGAGAAAAGAAATTTTCTTCTTTTTAATTCATCTGTAATTAATAAATACCATCTTACAACACCTGACTCAAACCCAAATAAAAAAACCGACCAAAATATTTGCCACAGACTTTCTGTAAGTATATATACGCCATATTCAGGAACGGTGAAATTTAAAGTCAATAGTGGTAAGAGTATGAATGCTATTAGTTTAGTTGATATACGGCTTAATCCATATACCGCTGATTGCTTTAAAGTATTTTTAATATCATTTAACAATTCGCAATTATATATACTTTTGTTTTCTATTAAAATTCAATAAAAAAGGCGAAACATTTTATGCTTCGCCTTTAGTTTCCCAACTTTTCTTAATTCACTTCACAAGAACCATTTTCCTTGTTTCAATAAAATTATCTGCGGTCAATCTATAAAAATAAACACCTGAACTCAAAACCGAACCATCATATTCATATTCATAATAACCAGACTTTAATTCCTTATTAATTAGTGTCGTTATGTTTTTTCCCAAGTGATCAAATATCTCTAACAAAACGTTTTCTGATTTCAGAATAGCAAACTTGATCTTTGTCGAAGGATTAAAAGGATTTGGGTAATTCTGGCTCAATGAATATATTGTTGGAACTTCAGAAGTGTTTGAAACAAGTCCGACCAAACATTCATCAATTAAAATATACTGATTGGCACTTATATTAGTAAACTTCTGAATATTTCCAGTTGTCCAATAGACAATTACAGAATCTACAGTTGTTGCAGTGCCGAGCCCAAATAATTCCCATAGTGAGTTTTGACCATGATAACCCTGTCCCCCTGTAATTTCTCTTATGTATGAGTTAGAACCTTGTTTAATCCTTATCCTGCTGCCAATTCCACTTTTATTTAATGTGCATCCTTTAAGTTTTATGCCTAAATAGTTTCCAGACTGCTGGCAGTTATTAACATACAACAGATCATTTTGTGGAATGCCAGAGCCATTGTTTGCAACAAAGAAATCGATTTTTCCGTCCATGTTTATATCAGAAAATGAATTCCCGACACCAAAAGCAATATCAGTCGCTATGTTTTCATTTGTCACTCTTGAAAAGCTACTACCCCCATTATTTTTATAAAGGAAACTTACTGTTCCAAAGTTAGAAACAAATAGGTCTAATTTTCCATCATTATCAAAGTCTGCCCATACACAGCCAAAACTGAGCGGTCCGGATTCATTATTTGGGAGTGAGGAAGTTGCTAATGAAAAAGTCCCGTTACCATTATTACGATATAAACGGTTATTTGTATTGTGGTTAGTCACAAACAAATCTAACCAGCCGTCATTATCATAGTCTCCAAAAGCTCCTCCTGAACCCCAATCATTATCTACAGGCACACTTCCGTTCATCAATGAAAACGTTCCGTTTCCGTTATTCTTATAAAGTCTATCAGCCTGTCCCTGGTAACAAATCACAAAAATATCAGTCCAACCGTCATTGTTGTAATCACCTACGGCACAGCCCCTTCCATTGCTTCCGTCGTTAGTTATTGGGTCAGAGGTTATTTTTGTAAAAGTCCCGTTACCATTGTTTCTATATAAGAAATCATTTTCACTATACAGATTAACAACAAACATATCAAGCCATCCATCTCTATTGTAATCAATCCAACTTGAAGCAGTACTACTGCCTCCGTCATTAACAATTATGCCACTTGTAATTTTTGTGAAGTTTCCTCCTCCATCATTGTGGAAAAGTAAATTATTCAATCCAAAACCAGTACTTACAAATAAGTCCAATCTGCCATCGTTATCGTAGTCGCCCCATGAAGCACCAAATCCTCTTGTATTTTCAGTTGCTATAGGTCCGGTTATTATCTTGGTAAAACTACCTCCGTTATTTCTATAAAGTAATAAAGGGTAACTACAAGTTTGACAGCCATCATTATAATTTGTTACTATTAAATCCTGATCTCCGTCATTATCATAATCACCCCATGCACTACCTTCGCCCCATGCATTGTCATTCATAACGGGATCACTTGTCAATTTTGTAAAGCACCCAAGTGGTGAACTTCCATTGGTTGTTTTAAGTATCTTTCCACCATCAGTTACGCTATAACCTGTATTTGCATCAACAAAATGAATCTGGCGTATAGAATTCGTAACTCCTGTAGGTTGTATATTCCAATTAATGCCACCATTAACAGTGTTCAATATCACACCGTTACTCCCACAAGCCCATCCGGTATTGTTATTTAACATGAAAATATCAAACAGCCATTCAGTGGTCGGTGTAACTAAAGTTTGCCATGAAGTACCGGTATTTATTGTCTTAAGTATTTTGCCGTTTTTACCAGCTATGTAACCCGTATTAATATCAGTAAAGGATACTTCTTCATAAGTATCAGAACCTCCTGTAGTTGTTACAGTCCATGATGTGCCACCATTAATTGTTTTGCCTATATTTCCCATATCTCCGCAAACAAAACCTGTAAGGTAATTAATGAAATGAACTCCGAGTAAATATCCTGAAATAGGATTTGATAGCTGTATCCAATTATTACCACTATTGAATGACTTGAATATACCAGTGCTTCCTACAGCGTAACCGATCGAAGGTGATGGAAATTGAATTGAATGCATAAATATACCGAAGTTTGCAACAACTGTCCAGTTGTTTCCACCATTTGTAGTCTTTACAATTGCTCCGTCTTGACCGCAGGCATAACCATTTTGTGAATCAAAGAAAAATATATCCAAATACCATTTGTTGGTTCCAGTACCTATGGTTGTGTAAAATGAGCCACCATTTGTTGTCTTAATAATATTACCGAACAGATCTCCGCTAATAATTCCAGTGTTTGAATTTAGAAAATACAAAGAATAAAGATTGTTTGTAGTTGGCTGGGGTAAGGTGAACCATTGAGAGTTTAGATTAATATTAAAAAAGAATATAAATATGATAAATGTATTTATCTTTTTCATAACCAATGTGTTTAATTGCTGAATTAAATATTATTCAAAAATAATACATAATGTATGGCTTTACAAGCATATAATTCTAAATTACTTAAATTTTGCTCTTTTCTGCGGTTTCCTGAGCTTTTTTGCGTCTAAAATACATACCACTAATTGCTGCGCCAAATATTACAACAAGTAATATGTTTGTGCCTATCGATATATTCTTACCTGTGTAATAGGTCTCTGGCTCGAATTTAAACTCAATATTATGCTTTCCCTTTGGCACAACTACACCGCGGAATAAATAATTTATCTTTAAAATCTCACCGGGCTTACCATCTATATAAACCTTCCAATCAGGGTAATAAACTTCACTAAAATATAACAAATTATTTCCCGATGCTTCAGCATCAAGTGTTATAGAGTGAATTCCATAATTTGTAATATGTACTTTTGCGGTTTGATCAGGTGCATCAATTTTTTCACTCAGGTCTTTTTCTAAGAATGCCATTTCTTTGGGATCTGTATTGCCTTCCTTTATTGCATTCAGTATTTCAAGTCCGCCCGCAGTTTTAAACGACTTCACAAAATATGCTTTTGGGTAATATTTATTATTAAGTAAAACATATTTTTTGCTGCTTTTGCCTTCAAATACTGTAGTGAACATTGAATCATTATACGGCTTATCCGTGATAATATACTTTGTGCTCATTAAGCGCCATGCTGCTGGATTTGTCATCCCAACAACATCATCCATATCCTGATATATTCTTAATTTCGCTCCCTGGTATCCGTAGATATTCTGCAAACGCCAGTAAGCAAGTGTGTTTTCTCTAACAGGCTGACCTTTATCTAAATGAAGCACGCGGAAATCATAAGTATTTTTTTCATTCTTTAATATCCAGTCAACATAATCAGGTGTTTTAAAAGTTTGCTCTGAATCAGTCTTGTTATCCCAGTGCAGTGTCTTAAAATCAATATGCCACAAGTCTATAATAGTGAAAAGAATTATTGCAATTAAAAAAAGCTGGTACTTGATACTACCTTTTACAAACATATAACATGCGCCAAATGCTGCAAGTAAAAGTAATCCTACAACAAGTAATTCTGATTTTACATTATCATATGCTATTTGCGAAATTTGTGTAACATACTGCTGAATTTGCTGCTGGTTTGCGCCCTGCTGTGTTAGCTTTTGTATCAATGGACTTGCCTGAACCTGTGATGTATAATAATCCTGAAAGCCAATAAATGAAAATAATACTGGTATTGCTAATACCATGAATATATACTTTGCTGATTTTAAAAATCCCGCTGTTTTTACTTTATCTTTTGTAATATCTATTATAGATTTTATTCCAAATCCTGCAAGAATAACAAACGCTACGTTAATTAGTATATGTATCATAACCGGCGCGCGGAAACTTGAAAAGTATGGCAGATTATAAAACAAAATATCATATAGCAGAGGCCATGTCCTGCCAAACGAAAGCAGCAGGGCAAGAAATGAAATAAATACCATCGCCTGTACAAGCGCATTCTTTTTGAAATTATAATATATACCTATGAATGCAAGCAGTATTGTGATAACACCAAAATACATTGGCGAAGTGGTGAATGGCATCTGCCCCCAGTATGTATTTGCTTTTTGACCCTTTACTTCAACATCGCCAAAACCTACCCAATACGGAACAAAGAATGTCATTACCTCAACAGGTGAAAATGACCAGTTGGTTGAATATTCATAATCAGCCGCCCCTGAAACTTTTTGTTCACCTGGCGCTTGTGTTATGCCGGGTACTCCGCGAATTGAATATTTATTGTATTCCCTACTGGATAGATATGAATCAGCATACATTGATGCGCTTAAGCCAACAGCAACACCAAACAAAACAAGTGAAATGAGTGCAGGTTTAAAATCAATTTTCTTAACAAGATTAAATAAAAGCCTGTAAACCATGTAAATTCCAATTCCTGAGAAGAAGTAAAAGAGCATCTGAATGTGGTTAGAGCTCATTTGTACATGAATAAAAAAAACAAGTATTCCAAAATAAAGTAAAATCCTATAAATATTTTCTTTTATTTTGCCTTCAGATATAATATCATAAAGTCTTTCAAGCATAAGCAATATAGCAGGGAACATCATAATAGCAATCATTTTACTGTTATGACCTACAATTATCAGTTGTATTATTGGTGTGATAAACACAGCAGCAAGCGCGGTGTATAGCGCTATTAACTTATCTTTGAATTTATATACTGCAAGAAAATAAAATGAAAATGCAAATATTACATAGAAAAAAACAATAGCCCATACATCATTTCCTGAAAAAAGCAAGTAAATAGCATCTCTTAAAGTTACCCATACTGCATGCGATAGGTCATACATTCTTTCTATATGAGGAACAAGTGCTGCGAAGCTTGGCATTCCATTGAAAATATAAGGAACCCAAAGCGGGAATTCTCCTTTAGCTTTTGCATCATCCAAGAATGTCTTAAAACTTCCTGATGCAATGTTATCTGCGGATGAAAATACTTTTCCTCCAAATAATCCTGCATTGAAGAATATCATTATCAATATTAGTATCACAGCAAGGAAAACCGGTGTCTGCCATTTAGCTGGAATAAAATCTATTGTATAGCTTCTTGATACGTCTTTTTTTAATGCTGATATTTTAGTTTGTATCTTACTGCCTGTACTTTGTTGTTTTGCCATATTATTTTTTTTCATATTCCCGCGAAAGCGGGAATCTCAATTTAAAATTTTTCCTTATTTCTGGTAGTGCTGAATTTTTTTAATTCATAATAACTTATATGGCACTTCTTCATCCCTAATCCTTAATTGTTCACATATTTATCAAACACTTCAGCCAATTTCTTTGTTAAAAGCTTTCTTTCATATAATCCTATCGCTTTTTTATCTGAATTTGGTAAAATTGCAGTATTATTTTCAAAAAAACCATTATATAATTTTAGGTAGTTTTCTTTTAGTACCTCTGGTTTGTGGTGAGGATTAATAATACCTGATTTTGTTTCAACAAGCAGATCCTTTGCCTCGCCCTCACCAGTGATTGCAAATACAGGTTTACCAGTCAAAGCGCTTGCCCCAAGATACTCGAATACTTTTCCCGAAAGTATCATTTTAGAATATTTATCTTCATCAATCAATAACAGCATTGCATCAGCTTTCATTAGGTAATCAATACTTTCAGAATGCGGAACATAAGATATAATTTCAATTGCATCTTTCAAAAATGAACTGTTTATATAATCAACAATCTCACTTCCTAATCTTCCAACAAAAATAAATTTTATCTTTCCCTTTTCAACTTTCCCTTCACTTACAAGTTCAGCAATTGTATCAAGCAGGTAGTATGGATTGCGTTTGCCATACATTGAGCCTGTATATACTATTGTAAACTTATCATTTTTTTTGTCTGAGACCTTTGTATGTTTGTAATCATCTGAATCAAAACCATTCCTTAGCAGTACAAAATCAGTTTTCACCGATACATCAGGATATTTCTTCTCGAAATCATCCTTCATACCGTTTGCAACAATCGTAACTGAATCAGCCTTATCAAGAGTTGTTCTTTCATAATACTTGTCAATTTTCTTTGGTAAGAACCATCTATCGGGAGTCGTCAGATAATCAGTCCATGCATCGCGGAAATCAGATATCCACGGAATATGCTTACCATATTTTTTTTCTGCATACCGTTTCAATTCCATTGCAATCAAAGCACAAGTATATGGGGGTGATGATGAAAATATAATATCCGGTATTTCAGTATCAATTATTTTCTTACCTACACGAACTGCATATTTCTTCCAGTAACGCCTTGCGTCGGGAATAAAGAACGTTGCCCGTATAAATTCAGCAATACGGTCGCTAAAACGCTTTTTTGAGCCTTCATCTATATTATTCACGTCAACGGCAGTGGTTCTAGATTTACCTGTAAGTTTTCGGTAAAGGTCATATGGCTCAAAGATATCAGTTCTATGAACATCAATATTATCGGGTACTTCCTTAAGCAATGATTCATCCCTTGCCGGGAAATCGCCATCTTTAACGGTCAGCACTATAGGTTTCCATCCGAAAGAAGGCAGGTATTTAACGAACTTAAGCACCCGCTGGACTCCAGGTCCCCCTGATGGCGGAAAATAATATGATATGATTAGAACTTTTTTCAAATGGTTTAATTTATATTTAAGGTTACTTTAAGTTGAAAGTTAAATGAAAGTTCATTGTATAATGCCAAATGTCAAAATCCAAATGTCAAAATCCAAATGTCAAAAATGATGAGGGTTTGTTTACTTTTTGACATTTGAGCTTTGGTATTTGACATTGGAGAAATAAATAAATCTTTATTGTAATCTTTAGTTTCAAATTAAAACAAAATTATTGTAAATACGCTACATCTTTTTGCCTACTACCAGTACTCCTGTGCCTTCGGGTTTATTTTTTTCATTCACATCAAGCCACATGAAAAGAAGGGTCCACAATATTGTTAAGGAATAATAGAAGGGGAGTATTATAAAGAACAACTGCGATTTATTCAGCATTAGCATTGGATATTTTATCCCAAGCTTCCAGTATAGATTACCCCATTTGCCATAAGTATATTCAAAGCTCTCAATCGTAAATCCCGCTGCCTCAAGCTTTGTGCAAATATCTTCCTTTGAATAACCCAGCCTTACATGCTCGCCAATAAAACTGTCATCATCTTCGCTCTCGGCATCACTTCCTCCTATGCTGCTTGGAGTATTTATCATAACTCTTCCGCCTTGCTTTAATGCTGAGTAGAATCTTTTGAATACACCTATATCATCTTCAATATGCTCCATCACATCTACTGAAAGAACAAAATCAAACTGGTTCTTAAAGTTAATTTGCGTAAGGTCAGCATATTCAAATTCTGTATTATTTATCCCGCATTTATTGAAGAAAAATTTACAGTCATCAAGGTAATCTACTTTAACATCAACTGCAAGCATTTTCATATTAGGGAATTTCCTCGCCATAAAATATGAATATTGCCCGAACCCGCAGCCGGCATCAAGTATATCATCCGGTGGAGTTTTGCCATAAATCTTTTTTATTTTACGCTTAACATACCACTCCCTTAGGAATATTAAGCCAAGAATTTTATAAAAAATTTTTCTTAAGAAAGGCGATTTTTTAACTATTCCGCCAATTTTATCTTTAATCGGGTCGTAGTGCAAAGTATTATTTTTAATTCAATAATTGCGCAAAATATCTAATATAGTGTATAGTTACAATGGAAAATTGATATACCCAGCAATAGAGAAAATAATATTAATCTAAACCTTGATTTGCCTGATTTATGGATTAACATGATATGATAATCATGGCACTCCATAATTCTGTTAATCATGCTAATCCTATAATCCTTTAAATCATGGTTCAGACTGAATTATCAGGGTTATTTTATATATTTTTTCAAAATTTCCAAACACTTATCTTTGCGCTTACCGGAAAAATATAATAATTATATATAATGAAGAACGACTCAAAAAATAATATAATGGATAAAATTGTCTCGCTTGCTAAAAGAAGAGGATTTGTGTTCCAGTCATCTGAAATTTACGGAGGCTTGAACGGATGCTGGGATTTCGGACCACTCGGCGTAGAACTGCTCAATAACATCAAACAGGCATGGTGGCAATCTATGACTTACCGTGATGATATCGAAGGGCTTGACGCATCAATTCTAATGCACCCCAAGGTTTGGGAAGCATCAGGGCACGTGGAAAACTTTACTGACCCAATGGTTGATTGCAAACAGTGCAAAGCACGCTACAGGGTTGATCTTTTATTTGATATGCTGCCAAAGAAAAGTAAAAAAAATATTGAAGATAAAATAAAAGCTACTCTTGGATACGAAGATGCTGCTGCAAATGAAGCTTCGATCAATAATTATTTCAGTGATAATATTAATCTTTTTATTGCTGATATTACATGTCCAACCTGCGGAAATACCGGAACATTTACTGAGGCAAGAAAATTCAACCTGATGTTCAAAACATTTATGGGTGCGATTGAAAGCGAAGATTCAATAGCATACCTTAGACCCGAAACAGCACAGGGTATTTTTGTTAATTACGGTAATGTAAAGGAATCAACCAGGCAGAAACTGCCCTTTGGTATTGCGCAAATTGGCAAAGCATTCCGCAATGAAATCAACACTAAGAATTTCCTGTTCCGTGTGCGTGAGTTTGAGCAGATGGAAATGCAGTATTTTGTTAAACCCGGCAGTGATGAGGAGCGTTATAATGAATGGAAAGAGCGCCGCATCGAGTGGTGGGTCTCTCTTGGAATAAAACGCGAGAACCTGAATTTTGCTCCGCACCCAACGGATAAACTTGCTCATTACGCAAAAGCTGCCGTTGATATTGAGTTCAAGTTCCCCTTTGGCTTTGGCGAAATTGAAGGCATACATAACCGCGGTGATTTTGATTTAAGCCAGCACACAAAATTTTCAGGGAAGAAGCTTGATTACTTCGATGAACAGAATAAGGAAAGATTCATACCATACGTAATTGAAACCTCAGCAGGGGCAACCCGCGGATTTATGGCATTCCTTTGCAATGCCTTTGATGAAGATGAAGCCCCTACCTCAGAAGGTAAATCAGAAGTACGCACAGTATTGCACTTTCACCCCAAACTTGCACCGATTAAGTGCGCGGTATTCCCATTGGTAAATAAAGACGGTTTACAGGAAATATCACGCGGTATTACAGATGACCTGCAGAAAACATTTAAGGTGTTCTATGATGATTCAGGCGCTGTTGGCAGGCGTTACCGCAGGCAGGATGAATGCGGCACTCCATTTTGCGTTACAGTTGATTACGATACATTAAAAGATGATACCGTAACCATACGCGAGCGTGACAGCATGCAGCAGGAAAGAATTCATAAGGATAAAGTTAAGATGTATGTGATGGAAAAAATAATGTAAAGGAGATATTGTGTAATGAAAAAAACTGCTCAAATGAGTTCCTTCGGAAAAAAACCAGTCAGGTTAGCTAAAAATAAATTAAAGCCAAAATATAATTCTTGACTTTCTGAAATTGTTAGTTTAATGGAAACTGGCAAACAGAATGTTGTTAGATCAATTAACTCAGAGTTAACATCATCATATTGGGAAATTGGAAGAAGGATTATACAGTATGAACAATTTGGTAATGTAAGAGCAGATTATGGAACAAATTTAATTAATCGTCTTTCCAAAGATTTAACAAAAAAATTTGGACGCGGTTTTTCTTCAAGAAACCTTGAGCAAATGAGATTGTTCTATCTAACGTGGAAAAAACCGCAGACAGTGTCTGCGAAATCTGTGTTTTCAATTCGGCAGACAGTGTCTGCCAAATCTAAGCTTCCAATTCCGCAGACAGTGTCTGCGGAATTCATGCTTTCGTGGTCTCATTATGTAAGGCTTCTATCTTTAAAAGATATTAATGCAAGGAAATATTATGAAACAGAATCAATAATAAACGGTTGGTCAGTCAGGCAACTTGAAAGACAAATAGATTCAATGTTCTATGAGCGGTTAATGCTTTCAAAAAATAAAAAAAGTTTAGTAAAGAAATCTTTTACAAAGGATAAGTTTACCCCAGAAGAAGAAATAAAAGACCCTTATATACTTGAATTTTTGGGTCTAAAAGATGAATATTCTGAAAACGATCTTGAAGAGGCATTGATCAAAAATCTCGAAAATTTCCTTCTGGAATTAGGCGGCGATTTTGCGTTTATTGGCAGACAAAAGAGGCTTAGAATTGGTAATGAGTGGTACCGGATTGATCTGATCTTCTTCCACAGGAAATTAAAGTGCCTGGTTGTTATTGACCTTAAAATTGGTAAATTTACGCATTCGGATGCAGGACAAATGCACATGTATTTGAATTACGCAAAGGCGCATTGGACTAAAAAAGATGAAAATCCCCCGGTAGGCTTGATAATGTGCGCAGAAAAAGATAAAGCAGTGGCAAGGTATTCTTTGGATAATCTGCCAAACAAAATACTTGCCGCAGAATATAAATTAGTATTACCAACTGAAAAAAGATTAGAGCAGGAATTTAAAAAACGAAATTTACGATTAAAATAAAATTTTACAGCAGGAAAGAATTCATAAGGATAAAGTTAAGATGTACGTGATTGAAAAGATGATGTAGAAACAAATAGTAAAGTGGTGAGATAGTGAAATAGTGAGACAATGTTTTTTATCTAAAATAGCAGACAGTGTCTGCGGAATTCATATCGTATTCCCGCTTGTTTGGTCATTCCTTTATAAATTGAATGAAACCCTATTTTTAATTAACTTTGAAATTGCGCAAAAATGAGGTTTTTTATAAAACAAACCCCATTGCAGGTGTTTTTCACCTGCAATCATAATAATTTTTGAAGAAAGTATTAATAATTTCGTACTACTTTCCGCCTATGGGTATGGGCGGAGTCCAGCGTACAGCTAAGTTTGCAAAATATCTCGACCTGTATGACTGGCAGCCCTATGTACTTACCGTGACGCCAAAACTCTATCTTGCCAGCGATTACTGCCTGTTACATGAAGTCGAAAAAGCAGGTGTAAAGATTTTCAGGACTGGAACAGCCAAAAAACTAAATGGGGAGCTTGATACAAACGGTCATAAAGTCGTTAAATTCAAATATGATTCAAACCGCAAATTATTAAGCAATATTTCACAGACATTCCTTATTCCGGATTCAAAAATTTTCTGGAAATCTAAAGCAGTTGAGCTTGCTTCAAAGATTTTTTCAGAAAATAACATTGATATGCTTTACGCAACCGCACCGCCTTACACTGATTTTTTAATTGCTTGTGAATTAAAAGAAAAGTTTAATATTCCATTAGTACTTGATTACAGAGATTCATGGATAGACTGCCCGAATAATTTCTATTTAACACCTTTACATAAGAGCAAACACAAAAAGATGGAAACCGGCGTGCTTAAATGCGCTGATAAAGTTATAACAATTAATGACAGGATAAAAGAGCTTATACATTTACGCTACCCGTTTGTAAGTGATGAAAAAGTTTCTGTGATACCACAAGGATTTGACCCCGAAGATTTTGCCGTTGAGGATTTTAAACAGCATACACCGGATGATTCTACCCATACCAAAAAAATGCGTATATCATATTCAGGAAGTTTCCTGAATTACTACACTCCAAAACATTTCATTGATGGATTAAAGCTCGCCACTGAAAAACTTCCTGAGCTAAAGAATAATATAGAAGCATGTTTTATTGGTACATTCCCCGAGGCGTATAAAGAATACATTAAGCAACTTGGACTTGAAGATGCTGTAAGTATTATTGGTTACGTTGAACATTCAGTTTGCACTAAGTATCTTGCAGAATCCGATGTATTATGGATGATGATAAATAAAAGCGAGCGTTCTGACCTGCACTCAACTGGGAAGCTTTACGAGTATTTCGGCGCGGGAAAACCGATACTTGCCTGTCTGCCCGAAGGCGTTGCCAGAAGATCGCTTGCTATGTATGGTGCGGTAACACTAACAGAGCCTGATGATGTCAAAGCAATAGCTGATGCAATATTGAATTATTATGATTTGTTCAAATCAGGTAAAATGCCTGTTCCTAATAAAGAAATGATAGGTATGTATAACAGGAAAAAACTTGCCGGTAAATTAGCCAGAGAATTTAATGCGATTTCTAAACATTCAGAAACTGAACTCAAAACTGAGAAACCAGTCAGGAACGAGTCAGGCGTGCCTTTAGGTAAACCAGTCTTAAAGGTGAAGACTTAAATGAAAATACTTGTCATTGGTTCAGGCGGCAGAGAGCATGCAATTGTATGGAAGCTTAAACAGAGTCCCAAAGTAACAGAAATTTACTGCGCTCCCGGTAATGCCGGAATAAACGAAATTGCAATTGCTGTTGATATAAAGGCTGACGATGTAAAAGCTTTGTTGAAATTTGTAAAGGATAATAACATTGAGCTTACCATTGTTGGTCCCGAAGTGCCCTTAGAGCTTGGTATAGTTGATCTGTTTGTTGAAAATGGTTTGCGTATCTTCGGTCCGCAAAAATCGGCAGCAAGATTAGAGCATAGTAAGATATTTGCCAAAGATTTTATGAAACGAAATAATATTCCAACTGCTGATTATGAAGCATTCAGCTTAAATGATGAAACCAGAGTATTTGAGTATATTACATTTGCAAAATATCCGCTTGTAATTAAAGCAGATGGACTTGCTGCCGGTAAGGGCGTTATAATTTGTTCTAACAAAGATGAAGCGTTGCAAACTATCAAAGAATTATTCAGCGATAAAATCTTTGGCTCCGCAGGCGAAAATATTGTAATTGAAGAATTCCTTGAAGGTGTTGAAGCCTCGATATTTGCGATATGCGATGGTGAAAATTATATAGTGTTACCCGCATCACAGGATCACAAAAAAATTGGCGAGGATGAAACAGGCAAAAATACCGGTGGTATGGGCGCATACGCACCAGCTGATAAAGCGGTAAATCATGAGATATTATATAAAATTAAGCATAGAGTTATTGAGCCTGTTTTAAAGTACATGAAAAGTGAAGGAAATGAATTTAAAGGATGTTTATATTGCGGCTTGATGATAGATAAAACAGGTAACCCGTATGTTATTGAATTTAACACAAGGTTCGGTGACCCTGAAACTCAGGTTGTGCTTCCAAAAATAAGCAGTGATTTTGCTGATATGTTCATAGCTTCAGCAAATGGTACAATTAATGAATATAAATTAGAATTAAACAGTAACTATTGCTGTACAGTTGTGCTTGCCTCAAAAGGATACCCCGATAAATATGAAACAGGCAAAGAAATCTCAGGTCTAAGTGATATAAGCAGTCAAGCAGTTACATTCCACGCAGGAACGAAAACTGTTAACGGAAAGATAATCTCTAACGGGGGAAGGGTTTTAAGTGTTACTGGAGTATCAAACATTGGCTTAAAAGAAGCAATCAATATTGCTTACCATAACGCAGATAAAATAAATTTTGAAAACAAATATTATAGGAAAGATATAGGCTTAAAAGGTCTATAATGAGGAATCTAAATAAATGAATATTCTTGTAACAGGCGGAGCGGGATTCATAGGCTCAAATATTGTTGATGCATATATCGCAAAAGGACATGATGTTGTGATTATTGATAATATGTCAACAGGTGTTAAGGAGTATATCAACCCAAAATCAAAATTTTATGAAATGGATATTTGTGATAATAATATTTCACAGGTATTTAAAGAAAATAGAATTGATATTGTAAATCACCATGCAGCACAGATTGATTTAAGAAAATCAGTTGAAGACCCTAAGTTCGATATCAATGTCAATATTGCAGGCTCGGTTAACCTGCTTGAAAACGCCAGGACAAACGGAGTTAAGAAATTTATTTTTGCTTCAACCGGAGGGGCTATATATGGTGAGCATGATTACTTTCCCGCTGATGAAGATCACCCAATCAAACCAACTGCTCCATATGGTATAAATAAAAATTGCGTAGAAAAATACTTATACTATTATAATCACGTTTATGGTTTGGATTATGTTGTTTTACGTTATGCCAATGTCTATGGACCAAGACAAAATCCGCATGGCGAGTGCGGTGTTATTGCAATTTTTACTGATAAGATACTTGGCGGAACTCAGCCTCTAATTAACGGTGATGGCAGCCAAACAAGAGATTATGTTTTTGTCAGTGATGTTGTTAATGCAAATGTACTGGCTTTGGATGCAAAGGGTCCGGTGATTTACAATATTTCCACCACCAAAGAAACAGATGTGAACTATATTTTTGATAGAATTAATCATTATGCAGGTACAAATTATGAGGTCAAACACGGACCTGCAAAACTTGGCGAGCAGAAGCGTTCTGTAATTAGCTTTGAGAAGATTAGTAAACAGCTTGGCTGGCAGCCTATAATTGATATTGAAACAGGCTTAAAGGTTACTACAGAATTTTTTAAGAATAAAAAATTATAAATAAGTAGATCAGGATATAAGTTGTTAGATCATCTTGCAGAAAGAATACTAAAGTCAGAAAAAAACGCAATTGCCAGAGGTATTTCACTTGTTGAAAATGAATCTAAGCAGGCAAGCGAACTGCTGAAATTGCTGTACAAAAATACAGGTAAAGCATACCTAATTGGCATAACCGGACCACCAGGAGCAGGAAAGAGTACTATAACAAACGGTTTGGCAAAGTTACTGAATGAAAAAGGTAATAAAGTGGGCATCATTGCAGTTGACCCCACAAGCCCGTTTACAGGTGGCGCGCTGCTTGGTGATAGAATTAGAATGCAGGATGCAGGAAAAGATACTTACATCCGCTCTATGGCAACTCGCGGCAGTCTGGGCGGACTATCCAAAAAAGCAAAGGAAGCCTGCGAAATACTTGATGCAAGCGGAAAAGATTTTATTATCATAGAAACTGTTGGTGTTGGACAATCAGAGCTTGATATTGCACAAACTGCCGATACTACTATTGTTGTTCTGGTGCCCGAGTCGGGGGATGCTGTTCAAACTATGAAAGCCGGTCTTATGGAAATTGGTGATATATTTGTTTTAAATAAATCTGATAGAGATGGCTCTGAATCGCTTAGTGTTGCGCTTAGAACAATGCTTCACTTAAAAATGACAAGGGATAGTGACAGGGAAATACCGGTAATTAAAACTGTTGCAACTAAAAATAAAGGTATTGTTGATCTGTATGATTTTATTATCAGGCATAAAGATTACCTGAATAAAAATGGTAAACTTGTTTTAAAAAGAAAAGAAAATCTTATCAAACAGATAAACGAGCTTGTAAATAATAAACTTGAAAATAAGTTCTGGACAACCGAAAGAAAAAAAATGCTGGATAATAAAATATCAATAATATCAGAGCGTGAAATTACACCTTATGATTTTGTTGAGGAACTTTTTAATGAAAAGTAATCATTCACTGATGTTATGCATATGATATATATAGACGTTTGATAATCTAAAAGTATAATTATCGTAACAAAATTTTTCAAGCTCACTCGCTGCTAAACTCCAGTTTAGCAGCTACTTTTAAAGCAAAGCTCTGTTTTGTTCGTAACGGAGTTTCGCGGGAAATATACTTTCCAAACTGGTCCGCCAAGGCGGTTTGGAAAGGAGTGTGTTGTTTTGCGTAAGGTGAGTCATTCATTAATAGTCAATCAAAAGTAATTAAAAACTTAAATTAATATATAAAATGGATTTTAATCTTTCTGAAAGTAATTTAGAGATACAAAAGCTGGCAAGAGATTTTGCGCAGAACAGGATAGCTCCAACTGTTATGAAATACGATGAGTTTTCGGAATTTCCATGGGAAATTGCAAAAGAGCTTGGTGAAATGGGATTTCTGGGTATAATGTTCCCCGAAGAATATGAAGGCTCTAACCTTTCTATTCTGGATTATACTATTATAGTAGAGGAAATTTCTAAAGCTGATCCATCCATGGGACTTACCGTAGCATCACACAATGGCTTATGCACTAATCATATTTATACATTTTCAAATGAAGAGCTTAAAAAGAAATATATCCCTGATCTTGCCTCAGGCAGAAAACTTGGAGCTTGGGGTTTGACTGAAAATGTTTCAGGCAGTGATGCAGCAGCTATGGCAACAACTGCTGTTAAAGAAGGTGAGTACTATATTCTAAACGGAAGCAAATGCTTTATTACACAGGGTGGTGTTGGCGAAACTGCCGTTGTTACAGCTATTACCGATAAATCAAAAGGCTCCCGCGGTATTTCTGCGTTTATTCTCGAAAAAGCTTTTGAAGGATTCTCGGTTGGAAAGAAAGAAGATAAACTTGGAATGCGCTCAAGCGATACCTGTGAGCTGATATTTGATAACTGCAAGGTTCCGGCTTCTAACCTTATTGGTAAAGAAGGAGAAGGATTCAAGCAGTGTATGCAAATTCTTGATGGCGGAAGAATTTCAATCGCAGCATTATCCGTTGGAATTGCTCAGGCAGCACTTGAGCACTCAATTAAGTATGCAAAACAGCGTAAGCAGTTTGGCAAATCTCTTGCTGAATTTCAGGGCATTCAGTTCAAAATTGCCGATATGGCTACTGAAGTTGAAGCCGCAAGACTGCTGACCTATAAATCTGCTATTTTGAGAGATGAAGGTAAGGATTTTAAATTTGCTGCTTCACTTGCTAAATATTATGCCAGTGAAATTGCCACAAAAGCAACCAACGAAGCAATTCAGATACATGGTGGTTATGGATTTACAAAAGATTTCCCGGTTGAAAAATTATACAGAGATGTAAAGCTTACAACTATTGGCGAAGGAACAAGCGAAGTGCAGAAAATGATAATGGCAAGAGCACTTATTGAAATGTATTGAACGATTACAGATTGGAAGATTTAAAATTACAAATTAATGAATCTTATTTTTGTAGTGCAGAAAATGATAATGGCAAGAGCACTTGTTGAAATGTATTGAACGATTACAGATTGGAAGATTGAATATCACAAATTAATTAATCTTATTTTTGTCATTCCCGCGAATGCGGGAATCCATTCACGTCCAAATGAAATTTTAAATTTAAAAACTTCATAATTATTTATAGGCTACAAGATTTATGATAAAAAAAACCGTTTAGTTTTCTAAACGGTTTTTTTATATTCATTTTTGAACGATTTGGAGTAAAGATGATGTTATCTTTTGTAAAAAATATCTCTAAAAAGTATAGATTCCCGCATTCGCGGGAATGACATAATAAATTCCTTACCCAAATATTGTTACCCACAAAACATAATCAAGTATTAATGTCATTGATGCTGCAAGTACAAATGCGCGAATTGTTGCATTTCCTACTCCAAGAGCGCCGCCTTGAGCATTTAAGCCAACATGACAGCCAATAATCGATATTGATGCTCCAAAGAAAAACGCCTTTATCAACCCGCCTACAATATCCTTTAAATCAAAAACTCTTTTTGCGCTGTTGAAAAATACCTCATACGAAACATCCAGAAAAAGATATGCCACTAAGAATGCACCTAATATAGCTATAAAATTTGCAATGATAGTAAGTACCGGAAGCATAACTATGCTTGCCAGAAATCTTGGCATTACCAGGTATCTCACCGGATTTATTGCCAGTGATTCAAGGGCATCTATTTGCTCGGTTACTTTCATTGTACCAAGCTCGGCGGCTATTGATGCGCCAATTCTGCCGGCAAGAACTATTGCCGTAAGTACCGGACCAAGCTCTATAAATATCGCTTTTGTTACCGCTGAACCAAGATATGATAGTGAAATAAATCCCTGAAACTGATATGCTGCCTGCCAGGTAGAAACTGCACCGGTAAAAAATCCGATAATTATCACAAGTGGAATAGAACCAAATCCAATATGCTCCATCTGGTCAAAAATTAGCCTTCTATCCCTGAAAACGCGGGGCAAACTTACTATAATACCCCATATTAACATCGAAATTCTGCCTATTTCAAGGAAAAAGAACTCTATTCTATCTATAAACCACTCAAAAAGTCTATCCATTTACAACAAATATGTATATTATAGTATAGTTTATCAATTCATTAATACATAAAAATTCAATATAATAGTGATTTTATTACAAAAGCACTAATTTAATTTTTTTTTAAAAAGCATTGCAAGAATGATAATTTATATTTAATTTATATTACAATTTAGTAAAGTTTTAGCTCCATAATATGCACTGCAATAATTTTAACTTTATTGAAATTATTTGTATGAAATTATTTATACTTGATATATTTTATAAATTTGTTATATTGCATTAAAATTTAAGAACAATCTTAAACATATTTAATAAAAATCAAACGAAAGGGAAATAAAATGATCAAAAGAATTTCCACAGTTTTTTTTGCTTTAGTGGTTATTGGTCTTGTTATGAATTTCACATTCAAAAATGAAGGAAATAAGAAACCAGTTCTTCTTCCTAATATTGTTATCACTGGTGATGAAACTCCTGTGCAAAGAAATGCACCGGTTGTTAATGCTGATGCTAATAACTTTGACCCAATTTACTATTCTGATTCTGTTATGAGTTTTACAGATGTACGTACCGGACCGCAATCAATTTATGATTTGCAGAGTAACGGAGTTCCGCAGCAGATTTGGCAGGACCCAAATACTCCCGGAAATATTCATGCTGTTTTCACTGTTAATCTAACTCCAGGATGGCCTGCCGCTAATAGACGTGTCTATTATTGTTTCAGTTCTGATTTCGGTGTTACATGGACTGATTATGGTGCAAATCCACCAACAGGTACAAATGGTTTTGGAAGTGTTACCGGATTATCTGATGGTTCAGCTGTTATAGCCGGACACACAGATTTTGGTAGTGCGCCTACAAGATTACAGATTTTTGCAGATGTAGCACCTGGTGCTGGTACATTTACTCAGCTTGATCCAGGTATAAACCCATTTAACTCAACTCAGAATATCTGGGGTAGAACTATTGCAACTTCAAATATTACAAATACGAGAAAAGTTGTTATAATAGGTTCAATGAATCTTGCTGCTGATACTATGGCTTCATATAACTCAGCATTAAGTTTAACATCATCTTCTTTTACTGGTTGGACAAGATATCCTGATGCTGATAACGCTGAAACTTACAGTTTTTCAAGAGGCGCTGATGGAAGAATAGGATTAGCTTTTGTTGCTAACGATAA
Organism: uncultured Ignavibacteria bacterium; assembly: GCA_947084945.1. GTDB lineage: Bacteria > Bacteroidota > Ignavibacteria > Tepidaquicellales > OLB5 > OLB5. The sequence goes on from CAMTUP010000010.1 coordinate 69,626, forward strand.
TTCAATTACTACTAATAGAGGTGATGTTAAATATACTTTTTCAACAAATGACGGTCTCACTTGGGCTCCTTCTATAACAATATGGGATGCGCCGCCTTATGTTGATGGCGTATTTGGCTGTTTAAGAGGTGTTACTTTAACATATATTGGTAATACTCCAAAAGTTGCATTTGAATTAATGGGACTTACAGCTACTGGATATTATCCAGGCTTAAGAGCTGCAATTGGTATTTGGGCACCTGATCTCAATGGCGGCGTTGGTTTTGTAACTCCATTTGATTCAACATGGATGCGAAATGGTAACGGTGGAGCAACTGATGTTATGACATCAATTTGCAGACCATCAATTGCCAGATCAAATAACGGTCAGTTATTAATGATGGCATTTGGTGTTTCAAGATCAGATTCCGATGCAATTGGCTCACGTTTTTATGATGTTTATATCAGCACATCATCAAATGGCGGAGCTAACTGGAAGTTCCCTCCAACCAAGTTAACCAATGTTTCAGGTCCATTAAGAGATCATAGATTTGCAAATCTATCACCAACAAATGATTTCACAGGCGGTAACTACTATGCTAATCTTGTTTATCAGCATGATTCAATTCCTGGTAGTGTAACTCAAACTCCTCCTGCTGCTGAGTCATTTGCAAAGCAGAGATTTATCAGGGTTAAGTTCCATCCTTCTGTGATAGGTATAAATACTATTAGTACAGAAATTCCATCTAAGTTTAACTTAGAGCAGAATTATCCTAATCCGTTTAACCCGGTTACTAAAATCAGGTTCTCGGTTCCTAAATCTGCAAATGTAACATTAGAAGTTTATGATGTTACCGGAAAACTTGTTGCAACTTTAGCAAAAAATGAAGCTGTAACACCTGGTTTAAAAGAAATTGAATTTAATGCAGTTAACTTACCAAGCGGCATTTATTTCTACTCTTTAAAATCAGCAGATTTTACCGAAACCAAGAAAATGGTATTAGTAAAGTAATGTATTTATCAAGTTAATTAAATAAGGGACAAGTTATCTTGTCCCTTTTTTTTTAGGGTGTAATTTTGGATATTTATCATAAAATTTGCATTATCGAAAAATTAATAATTTCGTAATTTATACTTGACTTCATTTTTTATTTGTATTATATTTATTTTAAATTAATTGAATAATTCGGAAAATTAGCAAAGTTAAGTTCAAAAAGTTATTTAATTATAACGTAAAAATTGGAAGTAATTATTAAACAAAGAAAGTTGTAATTTTATTTTCAGATCTTTTAAACTGAAAACGTATCAGTGCTTTTGTTACAGTGTATTTTAATAATTTAATTATAGCAACAAAATAACATTAATGAAAACAGTTCTGATTTTAATAATATCTGAACTTTTTTAAACAACAAATCGGAGGTAATATAAATGAGGCTATTTAACCATTTCTTTTTAGCCCTTCTTCTCGTTACAGCATTTGCGGCAAAGGATGTGTTTTCCTCAGAGTCTGAATACTACGGAACTACCGGTAAAATTTCCGGAGTAGTAAGAGATGATAAAGGAGAGCTTTTAGTTGGCGCAAGAGTTGAAATTGAGGGTACACAGTTAAGATCAGGTACTGACGCAAACGGACAGTATGCAATATTGAACGTTAATGTCGGAACCTATTCAGTAAAATGTTCATATGTAGGATATGATTCACAGATTCAAAAAGATGTAAAAGTTAGCGCGGATATTACTACCAATCTGGATTTTACTTTGTCTATTGGTGGTGTAACTATTGATACAGTTCAAATTATTGCAAAAAGAAAAACAATAGATAATGCCAGCGGTAAGATAATTGGTTCGGAGTTTATTGATAACACCGGAATAAAAGGTATCGAAAATATCGTTGCCAAAACAAGCGGTGTTGTTCAGGATGAAAAAGGACAGGGTATCAATATTCGAGGCGGAAGAACCGGAGAAACTCAGATCATTATTGATGGTGTTGTTACTAACAATCCATTAGATAGGTCTTCAACTGCATCGGTATCAACCGGCGTTTTGCAGGAGATTGCTGTTTTGACTGGCGGTTTTAGTGCCGAGTACGGTAATGTTCTTAGCGGTGTAATCAATGTTACAACCAAATCCGCTAAGACTAACTACTCTGGCTCTATAGAAGTTGTATCAGACATAATTGCGGGCGACTATATTAATACAACCTCACAGGGGTATAATTTGTACGCAGTTTCTTTTGGAGGTCCGGTTATACCAACTAAGAAACTAAGCAAATATTGGTCGTTATACGGCAGCTATGAGCGTGGTTACAGTCTTGTTGACCAGCCGGTTACTTCTTACGTTGCTAAACTTTGGTCTGATAACGGGATTTTACCTAATTTTTCCAGGTCAGGGCAATCATGGACTGGTAAGTCTGTTATTAGTATCGAAGAAATGACTAAAGGTAAGGTTAAAATAAACCTTACAGCCGGTTATTTCGGAAATGAAGAAACTTCAAGAATCTGGACTGGTTCTTTTGGTAAGTTTAATTCTTTTCATAATCCTTTAGTTAAAGATGATAACCATCAGGGTTATGTTAAAATTAATCAGTCATTTGGTTCAAAAACAGTGTATGACTTGCAGGCTTCTTATTTGCAAAGCACATATAAAAGAGGTGATGGGCTATTTTTTGTAGATGGTTTGATTCCAAGCTTACCTGGTGAAGATGGATGGTTATATCCTTCTATTATGGCTTATGGTGATACAAATACAGTTCTAGGAATTACAGGTATGGGCGGAACAGTTCCTACTTCTGTAAATTTCAGAGTATTCAGAGCTGGTACTGTTAGCGGAACTTATGAGAAACAGAAGACCCAGGCATTATCATTTAATCTTAATTTCATCCACCAGATTCTAACCAAGAAACTTGGTAATCATGAAATCAAATTTGGCGGGGAATTCAAGCAGTTTAAAGTAAGAAATTTCTCTGCTAATGTAATTGGATATGGCTCAATTGCCAATCCTAACAAGTATATTGGCACAACAGGAAATGTAATAAATTATCCAAAAATTGACGAAAATAATGCTAACGCTAATTTTATGGATGCATTCGGGTATGATGTATATGGCAACGAAATTGAAGAGGATTATATTGTTGACGGATTAAATGTAACCGAAGGTCCCGAGAAGCCCAGAATTGGAGGGTTTTATTTACAGGACAAGATGGAATTCGACTATTTCAATACTAATATTGGAGTGAGATTAGACTATATGGATGCAAATACTATGGTTCCTATTGATTACGAAAATTTAAGAGGTGATGATGGAGTATTGGATGATGCCGATTACCAACAAGTTGAGAAAACATATGAAATAAGTCCAAGGCTCGGATTTTCATTCCCTATCACCGAAAAAACAGTTTTTCATGCACAATATGGTAAATTTATTCAGTTACCTGCTCTAGAAGTACTTTACACAAACCAACGTACAATAAGAGACCTTGCTGATGGAGGTGTTGGTTATTTCACAGTATTTAATAATCCACTGTTAAAACCGGAAAGAACAACAGCTTACGAGCTTGGTGTAAAGCACTCTGCAGGCGATTATGTAACTTTAGGGTTAACTGCTTATTACAAAGAAACCTCAGACCTTATTCAGGCAAAAAATATAACTGCTAAAGATAAAACTTATAGTTTTGCAATATATGATAATGGTGACTTTGGTATTATCAGAGGTATGGATTTTAGTCTTGACCTCAGAAGGATAAACCGGCTTAGAGCTTCTATATCATATAGTCTGGCGTTTGCTTCGGGTACAGGTTCTAATATTAATTCTTCAAGTACTATTGCTTACAATGGCACCGAGATGCCCAAGATTCCTTCACCTCTTGATTATGACCAAAGGCATACAGGTTCGGTTGAGCTCGATTACAGATGGGGTTCCTCAGATGTTCCAAAAGGTTTCTGGGGCGGTTTTCTTTCAAGATTAGGAATCAACGCTCTATTTAGTTTTAACTCCGGAAGACCTTACACTCCTTCTGATAATTCTAGAGACCCGCTTGGAGTTGGTTCAAATGTTGGTGGAAACAGACCAATTGCTCCGCTTAATTCTGCATATTCTCCATGGAATATGAAGCTTGATTTAAAGATAGATAAATCAGTTAAGATTTTTGATAAGTTAAGCGCAAATCTTTATTTATTGGTGCTAAACGCATTAGATCAGGAATTGGTAAATGATGTTTTTGCTACATCAGGCGAACCTGGAAATACAGGCTGGCTGGATAGCTTCGATGGTAAAACCTGGGCACTTGAAAAAGGACCTGAAGCAGTTGCTTTGTATAAAATCAGGTCTCATGCTATCGGTAATTTCGGACCTCCAAGGCAAATTAGGCTTGGATTCAGATTATTTTTTAATTAAATATTAGAGTATATAAATATGAAAAATTTAATAATAAAAGTATTAACTATAGTTTTTATTGGAGCTGCTTTAGCAGCTCCAACTAAGGACATTTATTCAAAGGAAAGAAAAGGGTATATTTCTCCTCCTATGCTGGCACCAGTAAATAATAACTATTTACAGGTAAATAATATTAACGCTATTTTCAGAAGTGATGGTTATTTCAATTACGATAAGGTTATTTCGCCTAATGGGTCGGGGTTTGTTTGGCCCGTTTCTGCGCCTTCCAGAAAGACTGCTATTTTTACAACTGGTATTTATATCGGTGCAAAAGTAAATGGTGAATTAAGACTTGCCGCTTCTATGTATAATACTCATTTCTCCCCGGGCAACATACCGGTTGTCGGACAGGTTCCGGGGGCATCTGTTTGCGCTGACCCGCGTTTCAAAGCATATCAGGTTGCACTCAATAACCCTGGACTGGTAAACGGTGGAGGTCCAGTTAACAAAATTGCAGGTGGCAGAACTTATGTGATAAATTATGACTCATGGGCAAGCTGGCCAGTTGATCTAGGTGCTCCGTATGTTGAAGTAAATGGTATTCCTGGATATCAGCCGGAATTTGACGGTGATAGACCAGGTATTGGCAATAGTGAAGCAAGACCTGATGAAATTATTTGGTTTGTATTTATGGATTATACAAATTGTACAAATAATATTCATGCAAGTGAACTATCTTTACCCGGTGGTACACTGCCTATAGGTGTTGAAGTTCAGCAGACTTCTTTCGCTTTCTTATCTCCAGGATTAACAAATATGTACTTTGTAAAATGGAAAATTATTAACAAAAGTGGCAATGTGTGGGATAGTACTTACACTGCTGTTAACTGCGACCCCGATTTAGGTGATTACAATGATGATCTTGTTGGCTGTGATTCAGTTAGGAATGTTGGATTTTGTTATAATTTTGATAACGTAGATCCTATTTATGCTAACGAGGCACCTCCTGCTGTAGGTTTTAAATATTTGCAAAGCCCGATAGTATATACTGGCAATCCTAATGATACAGCACACCTGCCGTACGGGAATTTAATTGGCTATAAAGCTATTGGCTTAACAAGTTTTAATTACTTCAGGAATGGTGGAAATGATTGCGATGGTGACCCGGATAAAGCAGCTAATGCTTATAACTTTATGAAAGGAACAGATGGTTGTGGAGACCCATTGATAAATCCGATAACAGGCGCTGTTTCCAAATTCAAATGGAATGGCGATGCGTGCAATAGAACGGGTTGGTTTGATAATGATCCAACGGATAAGAGATTTTTGCAGAATAGTGGTCCGTTCACTATGAATCCTTTGGACACTCAGATTATCGTAATTGGAGCTTTTATTGACCAAGGCGCTAATAATTTTCAGAGTGTTTGCAGATTACTTGAACAAAGTGATAGAGTTCAGACATTTTATAATTCAAATTTTGCAGCAATTCCACTGCCTCCGCTTCCGCAGGTTAATGCTGTTGCTAATGGTGACGGAAAACTAACATTATATTGGGGTGCTGGTTCTGAGGCTTATGATGTTACGAGCCCACTTGATTCCACTCAAAAATGGAAATTTGAAGGATATAATATTTATCAGATAAAACCAGGTACCGGCGGAGATAAACCTGCAGATAGAAGATTAATTGCTGTTTATGATAAGATAAACGGAATTAAATATGTGTATGATTCAGTAGCTGTTCCTCAGCCTATTGGTCCAGCGGTGCTGCAGTTTTTGCCTACTGCATTTGGAAATGATAATGGTGTTTCAAGAAACATTGTTTTAAATGTGAATTTATATCCAACAGGTTCAAACAATTTCTTCATTAATGGAATTACATACAGATTTGCTGTTACTGCTTATGGCGTAAACTTAATTGCATTGCCGCCTTTTAAAGTACTCGAAAACCCGGTTACTTCTGCTTTTATTGATGTAATTCCTAATTTACCTATTATGGGAACGAACATTATTAATAAACAGTTCGATTCTATTCCTATTCAAAGACCAGATAAGGTTTTCTTCCCGATTGTTATTGATCCGTTGAAAGTTGTTTCAGCTAATTATAAGATGGTATGGACATCAGATGAAACCTGGAAAGTTGTTAGAATAAAGAATGCACAAGTTGATACTATATTGGGTAATATGAGAAACATATCTTTACTTGATAATAATGCATACATAGTAGATGGTTTATTATTTAAAGCAGATACTATTAGTAAAAGAAATTATGGTGTCATAAGAGATCCTAGAACAGGTACTCAATCAGTAAACAGAGGATGGAAATATACAGGTGGTAATATTAATCTTGCAGGTGCAGATACAGCAAGTTTAAGATTATTAGTTCCTAATTATGCTCCTCCTCAAAGTATATCAATGGGTCTTAGCTGGCCTTCAGGTTCTGCTTACAGAAATGGTTATTCTAGTAGAATTGATACAGGTGTATTCCTGAAAACATCTGCTTTAAAAAACGTAAAAATCACTTTTGGAACAACTCAAAAAGCATATAGGTATAGAGGTAGTCAAACTAATGCTCCTTATCAGGATTATGTTGATGTTCCGTTCAAAGTTGAAATAGATGATCCGCAGGATACAAACTCAACTGTTCCTAGACAGGTTAATGTAGCATTTTATGACGGGGATAGTAGTGGGACATGGAATCCTAAAGCAACCGGCAATGGCGGAGCTGAATTTGTATTTTTAATGTATTCTACTTACGATCCTAATCCAAATACATTCTATACAACTAAAAATCTCCAGTTTGCTGTGCAATTCAGAGCTATGGATATTCAGTATGTTTGGACACCTAAGCTATTAAGTAGCGGTCCGGCATTTAGTAACGGTGATGTACTTGAAATTATTCCTTACACAAGGCTGCAATACCAGCAATCACCAGGTACTGTTACAGTAATTGAAACACAAAACACTACAGCTCCAACAATTGGCAATACTGAGTTAGCTTCTACAAGAGGTGAATTATCAAACGTAAGGGTTGTTCCTAATCCATATTATGGTGGTCATGCTCAGGAAACAAGCCCGTTTGATAGGTTTGTTAAATTCATGAATATGCCTAAAACAGCAACTATTTACATTTATTCATTGAATGGAAACCTTGTAAAACAGATAAACAAAGATGATAATACCACAACTATCCATTGGGATCTTTTAAATACTGATAGACTTCCTGTTGCAAGCGGAATCTATATAGCATTTATAGATGCTCCGGGAATTGGTACCAAATCTATCAAATTAGCTATATTCACACCTCAAGAAAGAATTGATTCGTTCTAAACAGTATTGTCCCAAAGGGAAGCCTTTGGCGTAAATAAATCAATAAGGAGTTTAAAAAAAAATGAAAATATATCATAAAATAAAAACAGCTGCTAAATCAGCATTGATATTTACACTGCTGCTTGGTAGTATTAGTTTTGCAGGGGACCGTAGTAAATACGGTACCTCTGCAGCACCGGAATTACTTATTCCGGTCGGTTCAAGGGGAACATCACTTAGCGGCTCGATGATCTCTTCTATTTCAGGCATTGATGCAATGTACTGGAATCCGGCAGGTCTTTCATTAATGAACAGCAGAACCGAAGTTCTGGCTTCTCACATGAAATACATTGCTGATATTAACATTAATTATGTTGCCGGTGCAGTTGATTTAGGTGGATTAGGTGTTATTGGAGCAAGTTTAAAATCACTTAGTTTTGGTGACGAGCTTGTAACTACACTGCAAAGTCCAATGGGCACAGGAGAAGTATGGTCACCAACATATCTTACTACATCAGTATCTTTTGCAAGAAAGATGTCTGATAAGATATTGTTTGGAGCTACTGTAAAAGTTATATATGAGCAGATCACGACTGTTTCATCAACAGGTTTTGCTTTTGATTTTGGTTTGCAGTATCTTGCAGGTAAATCAGGAATAAAGTTCGGAGTTGCTTTAAAGAACTTCGGACCATCTATGACATTTGATGGTAGCGGTTTAGATGCTTTCTATGAGCCGGGTGGAACTCCATCAGGTTCAACGCCTGAACCAAGAAGGATTACTTTACAGGATTTTGCCCTGCCTACTACACTTGAACTCGGTATTTCCTATGATGTACCGATTGGCAAGAAAAATAGTGTACAGTTTTCTACTACTTTCCAGAATAATAACTTTTCAAGCGATGAATACAGAGTTGGTCTAGAATACAACTACAGCAACTATTTATTCTTAAGAGGTGCTTATGCATTTACACCTGATTATAAAACTGAAGATGGCCTTACCAGAAAAGACCAGAATCTCTTTGGTCCTACATTTGGTGTAGGTTTACAGTATCCTTTTGGTACAGTAAAACTTGGACTTGATTATTCATACAGGTTAACCGAAAAATTTTCTGCTAACCAATGGTTCTCATTTACAATGGGTTTTTAATTCAGTAATTCTATAAATTTATAAACGAAAATGCCATTTGCTTAATTGTAAATGGCATTTTCTATTTTTAACATATAAAATGAATCCTATAAGATTTAAACTTTCTGTCCTCATTCTTTTTTTGATTCAAGGATTATCTATTGCTGATAATAATCTTTCTTTTGATTATGACTACTCAATTTTTAAAGATGAATCTAATAAAGTGTATCTTGAGCTATATTACGCATTTACGCCTAATGAGTTATTATTTTTAAAAACATCATCAGGTTACGAAGCTATTGGAAGACTCAACCTTGATGTCATTAATAAAAAAACAAATACAACTTTAGTAGGAAAAGATTTCAGGATACCTGTAACAATTTCTGATACATCCGGAAGCAATAAGGATTTCCGTTTAACCGGTCAATTAAACTTTTTGCTTGATTCTGGTACTTATATCCTTAAAATGATTGCAACTGATTTTAATGATTCAACAAAAATAAACATAGCAGAAGAAGAGATTGTTTTAAAGCCATTCCCTATTGATAAATTGAGCCTTAGTACAATTTTATTAAGTTCAAGCATTACAAAAAGCAATGATGAAAACAATATTTTTTATAAAAATACACTTGAAGTAACTCCAAATCCTTCTAATCTATTTGGCAATAATTTATCTAAACTTTATTTTTACCTTGAGTTGTACAATCTAAATAAACAAGAGCTTGGAGATAACTATTCTGTTACTGTTACAATTGCTAATCAGGATGGAACTGAGATTAAGTCTAATACTATAAAATATGAGCTTAAAACTGAGTCTAAAGTTGAATTTGGCTCAATGGATGTATCAACTCTTCCTTCTAACAGGTATCTTTTATTTGTTAAGATTTCTGATAATTCTGATAAGGAATTGATGAGAGCTTACAAATATTTCTACATTTACAACAGTGATATTACTATAGTAACAAAAGATCTTACTGATGTTGAAAATGAATATTTGCTAAGTGAGTACCCTAAGCTTACAGATAAGCAGGTTGATGAGGAATTTAGTAGAGCAATTTACCTGATGTCAGATCAGCAAAAAAAGAAATATAAATCTCTTACTTCTCTTGACGAAAAAAAAATGTATATGTTTAAATACTGGAAAGGGATTTCTCCTTATCTAACAAAAAAAGAATATTTTTCAAGAATTGATTTTGCAAATAAAAACTTCAAATCTGATTTTAGAGAAGGATGGAAATCTGATCGAGGAAGAATACATGCTATTTTCGGTAAGTATGATGAAATTGAAAGATTCCCTTATGAAGGAGCTACAAGGGCTTATGAAATTTGGACTTATAATAATATTCAGGGGGGTATTATTTTTGTATTTATTGATAATAGCTCTGGTTATGGTGATTATATCCTTGTTCATTCTACTGCCCAAAATGAAATTAGGGATGACAACTGGAAAGACAGAATAAATATAAAGTAGTAATTTCAAAACCTGCCTACAGCAGGTTTTTTTATGAGGTAATTTTAGGATTTAAAAAATTAAATTTAATTCTGATATTTGCATAAATAAGGAAACCACCAAATATTGTCTAAATTCAAATATCACATTGTATTGGCTTCTTTTCTGCTCTCAGCGATATTATGGCTTAGTTTGAATTTAAATCAAATATTTGAAATCGAAAAGACTATCCCGGTAAAATTAAATATTAATAAACCATTTGCTGTATCAGGTAATATTCCTTTAAATCTTGAAGTAAAATTCAAAGGTGTTGGCTGGAACCTTATTAGACTCTTTACTACTTTTAAACTGGATTTTACTTACGATATTAATACAAGGAAAAATGAACAATTCATCATTTTAACTAAAGAGTATCTTGATAATAACATGGGACTGAGCCAAAATCTCCAAATAACAGCAGTTTATCCTGAAACACTTTATGTTAAGATTGAAAATTATGAAGAAAAATATGTCAAGATAAATCCACGACTGAATATTATCTGTAAAGATGGTTACCAGATTGTAGGAAAACCTGTTTTAGAACCTGATAGTATTAAAATTGGGGGAGCAGTGGATTTGTTAAAAAAACTTGATCATTTGAATACTAAAACTTTAACTTTCGATAATGTAAATGCAGCTATTTCAAGAAATATTAATATTTCAGATAGCTTAAATAATATTTTGTGGTTTTCACAAACTGAAATTAAACTTAAAATATTTATTGAACCGACTGCTGAAAAGGAATTTCCTAATATAGAAATTATTGTGCCTCAAACTCCCGATGATAAAGAAGTATTACTTATACCGCAAACTGTTACGATTCAGCTAAAAGGTGGAGTAAACCAACTTGCAAATATTGATATTACTAAAATTATTGCAAAAATTGATTATCCTAAAATCTTTGCTGATTCTACTGGTTCTTTAACACCTGTCTTTGATATCCCTTCGGGATGCACGGTTATTTCTGTAAAACCGGAAACTATTCAATACGTTATAAAAAAGAAATATTAAGCTAATTTGAATTCATTAAAACTTGAATTGCGGTCATTACTTATTGCAATAAAGACTCTAAGTTTCAAAGAGGTCTTTATTTTTATTAGTGTTGCTGTTATTACATTCCTTTCAATGTATTATGCATCACCCAATTTCTTCAGGAAAATGTTCGATACAAGCGATGATAAATTCTTTTCAACTCTCTACTGGTTTTCTACTGACGGGTTCTTAATGTTTATCATACCCATTATACTCATTCCTCTTGTTCTAAAAGGAAAGCCATCTGAATATGGTTTCAGACTGGGTGATTATAAATTCGGATTAAAATCATCTTTACTCTTTATTGTCGTAATGATTCCTTTTTTATGGATAGCTTCTGGTAATGTAAGTTTTGCTAAAACATATCCGCAAGGCGGTCCGTTTGTTAGAGAAAATATTTCCGTACTTCTTTATTACGAGCTTTTTGTGGGTTTTTATATGTTTGCATGGGAATTCTTCTGGCGCGGATATATGATGTTTGGCTTAAAACAAAAGTTCGGCTACTATGCAATTTTTATTCAAATGTTACCGTTCTTTATTCTACACAGGGGTAAACCCGATATTGAAACATTTGCCTCAATATTTGCAGGCTTAATACTGGGTATTCAGGCGTGGAGAGCTAATTCATTTATTTATTGCTTTCTTGTTCACTGGTGCGTTATGATATTTATTGATGTAATTTCTGTTCTAAGATATAAATCGCAATCATACGGTATTGGATTAGATGCTTTTATAAAATTATTTACAAATTAATTAATTACTAAAATGAAACTTTGTATTAATATTGATCATATTGCAACCTTAAGGCAGGTAAGAATGGAAAGAGAGCCTGACCCCATAGTTGCAGCCGGTATCTGTGAGTTAGCAGGTGTAGATGGTATTGTGTGCCACTTACGCGAAGATAGAAGGCATATTATTGATAGAGATGTTAAGATATTGAAGGATACTGTTAAAACAAAACTTGATCTTGAAATGGCTGCTACTGATGAAATGGTTAAAATAGCATGTGAAATAATGCCTTACATGGTTACTCTTGTTCCTGAAAACAGGCATGAACTTACAACAGAGGGAGGATTAGACCTTGTTGCAACTGAATTTAAAGTAACACCTGCTATCGAAAAATTAAGAGATGCTGGAATTAAAACTAGTGTATTTATCGAACCAAATACTGATAGTGTTGATCAGGCATTGGAAATGGGTGCTGATATGATTGAGATTCATACTGGTAAGTATGGATTGCTTACAGAACCACTGGATATTATTGCTGAGCTTGAAAAGATAAGGCAAACCGCAATGTTAGCCAAAGTGCTGGGCATTGGTGTTAATGCAGGGCATGGTTTGAATTATCTTAATATTACTGCAATTGCTAACATTCAGGAAATTGATGAAGTTAGTATAGGACACTCTATTATTTCAAGGGCTGTGTTTTCAGGGCTTGAATCTGCTGTCAGGGAAATGTTGACAATTATTAGGCGAGTTAGGCAATAGTGGAATTTTCAAATGAATTATTAAAAAGACTTAAAAATGCTGAATGCATTGCGGTTCTAACAGGTGCAGGTGTTTCAGCAGAAAGTGGAGTGCCAACTTTCAGAGACCCGGGAGGTATTTGGGAAAAATTCAGACCTGAACAGCTTGCAAATTTTGAAGCTTTCATGTCCGATCCGGATTTTGTGTGGAGTTGGTATCAGCACAGAAGAGAGATTATGCGCGATGTTAAGCCTAATAAAGGGCATTATGTCCTTGCCGAAATGGAAAATATATTTATAAATTTCAACCTGATAACACAGAATATTGATAATCTTCATTTCAGAGCTGGTAGTAAGAAAGTAACAGAGTTACATGGTAATATTGAAAGAAATTACTGTCTAAGTTGCAGAACTTTCTATGAAGAAATTGATATATCTGAAAAAAAAGTTTTAAAATGTGAAAAATGCGGTGGTTTAATCAGACCCGATGTTGTGTGGTTCGGTGAAATGCTGCCAGAAAAAGCGTTAAAGCATGCCGAAAAGTGCGCTAAGAATTCTGAAGTGTTTTTCTCTATCGGAACTTCGGCTGAAGTTTACCCCGCGGCAATGCTTCCATTAATCGCAAAGCAATCAGGAGCATATGTAGTTGAAATAAATATTAAACCTACTGTAATGACTTACGATCTTGATGAACTTCTTACAGGTAAAAGCGGTGAAATACTTGCAGAATTAATTCTAAAAATAAAAGAATTACATATCTAAAAAGATAAATGCCTTCAATTTTAAAAGCAAATAACTTAGTTAAGCAATACAGTAATAGAGCTGTTGTTGATAACGTTACTATTTCAGTGAAACAGGGTGAAATAGTCGGTTTACTGGGTCCTAACGGAGCTGGTAAAACTACTACATTTTATATGATAACAGGAATGATTAAGCCTAATTCAGGAGAGATATTTCTTGATAGCGATGATATTTCTCTGCAACCTATGTATAAACGTGCTAGGCTGGGTATAGGTTATCTTCCGCAGGAAGCTTCAATTTTCAGAAAAATGTCCGTTTACCAGAATATTTATTCAGTTCTTGAATTTATGCCTATGGATAAAGCTGATAGAGAAGATAAGACAAACGAACTTATGAAGGAATTTGGAATCACAAATATTGCTTCAAGCAAAGGATTTGTCCTTTCCGGAGGCGAAAGGAGAAGGACTGAAATCGCAAGAGCTATTGCTTCTGATCCCAAATTCATACTGCTTGATGAACCATTTGCAGGTATTGATCCTATTGCTGTTGAAGAAATTATGAAAATTGTTGCGAAACTTAAAGAAAAAGGTATCGGTGTTTTAATTACCGATCATAATGTACATGAAACTTTGTCTATTGTGGATAGAGGATATATCTTAATTGAAGGAAAAATCTTCAGAAAGGGGACTTCACAGGAACTTGCAGATGATGAAATGGTAAGAAAACTTTATTTAGGAGAAACATTCAAGATGGATAGGTATTATAATGAATAAAGTATTGCTTGCTGTATCTGCTCACCCTGATGATATTGAATTTTCAAGTGGTGGTACTATGTTTAAATTCAAAAAGATGGGATATGATATTTATTTTATTGTGGCTACTAACGGAGAAAATGGATTTAAAGTCAATCATAAACCAAGATCTGAACGGGTTAAAATCAGGAATAAGGAGCAGCTTAATGCTGCAAAAATACTTGGAGTAAGGAAAGTATTTTTCTTAAATTACAAAGATTGTTACCTTAAATATACAGATGAGTTAAGAAATAAAATTTCGCTAATTATTAAAAAAGTCAAGCCGGAAATAATCTTTTCATTTGATCCAGCAAATAAGTCTTTTGAAAGTGTTAATATACTTCATCGTGACCATAGAGTAATTGCCGAAGCTGTATTTGATTCCGTTTTTGCTGCTCGTAACAGGTATCTGCTTAAAGGTGAACCTCACTCTGTACAAAAATTCTGGTTCTTTGGTACTGATAAACCAAACCATTACGAAAATATTACCGGTTATATTAATAATAAAATCAAGCTTATAGAAGCCCATCGCTCTCAATTCAGTGAGCATAAATCAATGAGTCTTTGGGTGAAAACTCATTTATCACAATATTCCAAAAAGTATAAATACAGCGAAAAATTCCGCATTTTAAGTATAACACAACCATTTGTTAAGTAACTCAAGTTGACCATTTAATTATTAATTATATGTATAACATATATCTATTATCAACATCCTATAATAAAGAATTATTCACCTAAAAGGTGAAGTTTACCAAAATATGTAAAACGGTCAACTTGAGTAAGTAATTCACCTTACGCATTCCGCGCAGCGCCTGAAGCAGGTTGAAGAACTGCGCTGGCATGTCATGGATCCCTGGTTTTTGTCATTCCCGCGCCGTGCCTGCGGCAGGCAGGTAGGCAGGCGGGAATCTTTAGAAATTAATCTACAGTTATTAATACTAAACAATATTTATGTATATCTTTTTCGTTTAAATTCTCGCTATTAAAAAGGCTTGTTTAGTTTGAAGAATCCGAGTATATCGATGAGGCTATAGCACATGAAAAATGTATTAAAATGTGTAAATAGAGATTAGAATATCCTGTTAATTGAAGAAAAGATTATTGAATTGAAAGACCTGTATTATGATATTGGTGGCAAAGAATTTGATACAGATATAAAAAATCAATATCTTAAAATCAAAAACAAGATTCCTGCCTGCGCGGGAATGACAAAAATCTTGCAGTTGGCACAGCTCGAGAATTTTGCGTAAAGTCATTAAGTAATATAAAGTATGATATCAGTTAGCGAAGAACAGTTCAGCGATATGATGGAAGAAGCTTTAGATACTATTCCAGAGCCTTTTAAAGAAAAGATCGAAAATCTTGTCTTTATGGTTGAGCCGTATCCTTCGGAATCCGATCTTGGGAAAGTAGGTTTAAGCGATGGCTATTCTCTTCTTGGACTATATTCTGGCGTTCCTTATACTTACAGGAATTCATATTATATGCATACCACTCCTGATAGGATTATCTTATTCCAAAAGAATATTGAAAGATATTGTGATAATTTAAATGATTTAAAAAAAAAGATACGTGAGGTGCTTATACACGAAATTGCGCATTATTTTGGTATGGATGAAGATGAAGTAAGAGCTGCAGGATATTAGAATTTATTTAGAATTATATTTCAATTTGAGATCCAACCTCAAAAACCCTGTCGTTTGGAATGTTGAAATATTCGGTTACTCTCTGGGAATTTCGTGATAACAATATAAATAATTTTTTCCTAAGCCTTATTAGCCCGTGTTTTTCCTTTGCAACTAAAAGTTCTCTACCAAGGAAGAATGTTGTTTTATTTATATTTATTGATATTCCTTTATTATTCAATTCTTCAATTATCTGTTGTATATTAGCAGAATCCATAAATCCATACGAAGCTATTACCCTGTAAAAACCTTCCGTGGGGTTTTCTATTTCTATTCCATCTTCAATATTTATATGAGGAATCTTCTTAAAAATTATACTTAAAACTATAATTTGTTTATGCAGTACTCTGTTATGCTTCATATTTTTAACTAATGCCGATGGAGTTCCTTTAGGATTACTTGACATATATATTGCTGTTCCTGGTGTAGATACCAAACGGACGCTCATTACTTCGTCTATAAATTTTTCAATTGGCTGGGTTTCCTCTTCTATTTTTTGCTGAAGTATCTTGCGCCCCCAGTTCCAGGTTATCATTATACTGTAAATTACCATACCTATTAGTAACGGAACCCATCCACCATTTGAAACCTTTAGAAGATTAGCTCCCAAGAATGCAAGGTCAATCAAAAGGAAAAATAATGATACAATTACTGATACAGGCACTGACCACTTCCATAGCTTAGTCATGGCAACAAATGCTAGTATTGATGTTATAACCATTGTTAAAGTTACTGCAATACCATATGTAGCTGCTAGATTACTTGAACTTTTAAAGGTTAGTACAAGCATTATTGAGCCAACAAATAAAAGCCAGTTCAATTGAGGAATATAAATCTGCCCGCGTTCTTCATGTGAGGTATGGATAATCCTGACCCTTGGCAAATATCCCAATTGTAATGCCTGTTGTGTTATTGAAAATGCTCCCGATATCAATGCCTGTGAAGCTATTACTGCTGCTAATGTAGAAATTACCACCATTGGATACAATGCCCAATCCGGAGCGAGGAAGTAAAATGGATTTAGAGATGCTGCAGGATTTTGAAGTATCATAGCCCCTTGTCCAAAATAATTCATTAGAAGGCAGGGCAATACCAATAAAAACCATGCATAACGAATTGGTTTTGTTCCAAAATGACCCATATCAGCATACAGAGCTTCTCCTCCTGTTACTACTAGAAATACTGAACCTAATATTACAAATCCATGAAAACCGTTACGTATGAAAAAATCAAATGCATAAAACGGATTTACTGCAAGCAAAACTTCTGGATTATTAAATATTGCTCTAATACCAAGGGTTGCAATAGATATAAACCAGACTATTATTATAGGTCCAAATACTGAACCAACTTTCCCTGTTCCTCTTTTCTGAAAATAAAACACGAAAAACAATATTACTATTGTTATTGGTATTACATAATGTTCAAAGGCGGGTGTTGCTATTTTTAAACCTTCTACAGCACTTAGCACAGAAATGGCTGGTGTTATAATCCCATCTCCATATAATAGAGCTGCACCAAACAACCCAAGGCTGATAATTATGATGGAGCTAAGACCCTTTTTGCGGGGTTTTACTAACTCCATTAATGCAAGTATTCCGCCTTCACCTTCATTATCTGCACGCATTACTATGATAAGATATTTAATGCAAATAATAATTATGAGCGCCCAGAATACCAATGATAATACTCCAAGAACATTATCATGAGTTGGTGCTACACCATGTTTTACAGAAAAACATTCTTTTAATGCGTATAAAGGACTTGTTCCAATATCGCCATAAACCACTCCTAATGCACCTAATGAAAGGTAGAGTAGATATTTTAGATTTTTCTTTTCAGTTTTTGGCTCAACAGCAGATTTATTTGTTGTATCGGTACTTATTATTCGTGGTATTAATTATAAATACTGCTTTTGAGAAATATCTTCATTAGCAACTTGTACTAAGTTAATAAAAAGCAATTCTTAAAAAAACATAATTATAAATATAATAACATTTATTGCTAAATCTATAAAATACATCTTTTTAGCTCAATTTAGACTATCTTTAATTTTTAAGATTTTACTAAAATTAAAGGAGATTGTTATTAGAGATATTATTACTTGAAATCACATACTCAAATTTTATTTGTTCGCTATTTGTTACAATTTTAACAAAAATAATTTTCCCAAAAATTTGCACTTTCAATTAAAAATTGTGAAAATTATATTGTAACACTATGAGCAGAATATTATTTCAAATTAATTACGATGTACACCCTGAAAAGAGGGATGAATACCTGGTTTCGATAAAAGAACTCGAATCTTATATGAGGTCAAATACAAATCATAATTATATGGTTGTAGAAGATAAGAAAAAAAAGAACTGTTTTACAGAAGTTTATATTCTTAAAGATGAAGCAGAATTTGATGGTATGGAAGATGAAATGGATGATACTATCTATAGTCTTACTACAAAAATCTTAAGCCAGTATGTTGTGGATGGAAAAACTCGGTATTCGACATTTTACGAAGTAAAATGATACTTTTCTAAAAATTCCTGCCGGATGTTTGCTAACAGCAATTATTGCTGCTATCCCTTTATATCTGGACACTTAAAAAACAATTTTATTGTTAATTTAGTCCGGAAGTATTATAATTAATTTGCCAAAACAAAGCAAAAATAAGTCAGATTTTAAATCCGATAAGACGGTTAAATTCTTTATTGCCTTTATTACAGTTATTTTAATTACTGCTATGTTTCCCAAATATGAAACAATTGAAACTGACTATATGGTTGGTATGGTCTGGAGCAAAGAAGACTTAATTGCTCCATTCAGTTTTCCCGTTTATAAAAGCGAATCTGTTTATAAAAGAGAAGTAGAAGAAGCACAAAGTAAAGTTTTTCCAGTTTTTGATGTTAATTTAGCGAAATCTAATGAATCTAACTGGCTGGATTCCCTTAATGTACAATTTACAAAACTGATAAAAGCAGTTGAATATGAAAGCGAATTCCAAAAAGAAAAATCACTTCCTGAAGAAAAAAGAATTACAAGCGAACTTACCCTTAATAAATTAAAATCTGATTTAAAATTTTCACTCACTGAAGCTGAATGGAGCAGTCTGAAAGGTATTTTAAACAATGCTTCTTCTGCTGAGGCATTTAAAAAGAAAATTATTCAATCGTTAAACCAGAATTATGATAAGAAAATAATCGACCTTCCAAAATCAAAAATAACTTCCGGCAAAATTTCATATATTAAAAATAAAGTCGAAGAAACTATAGATATTGCCAATGTTCGTGATGTAACAGAAATTGAAAAAATACTATACAACGATCTAAGCAGCTTTTACAAAAACACCGAGCTAACAAGTGTTTCTTTGAAGTTAGTAAAACTATGCATTTATCCAGATTTCATTTTTAATGATTCTGAAACTCGAAAAATTCTTTCTTCAGTTACAGATGCTGTTCCTAAAACTTTTGGGATAGTAAGAGAAAATGAAAGAATTGTAAGTAAACATGAACCTATCAATGAACCTACAAAGCTAAAGCTAGAATCATATAAAAAAATAAGAAATGAACAAATGGGTTCGCGTGATTTTTACCTTCAGCAGCTTGGGCGGGTTATGTTCGTTTCACTTATGATTTTCCTGCTTGGTATTTTTTTATTTAAAATGCGTTCCAGCATTTTTGAAGATAATATGAAGCTTATACTTATTTCCACAATTATTCTTTTACAGTGTTTATTTTCATATCTTAGCCTGCAGATTCAGATTAATTATCCTATTGAATATATTATTTTTGTCCCGGTAGCTGCTATGCTGCTTACTATAATTTTTGATTCAAGAGTGGCAGTATATGCAATAATAATTATTTGTCTTTTAGTCTCAGCTCTCAGGGGAGGGGATTACGATATCCTAGTACCTAATTTCGCAGCTTCTATACTTGTGGTCTATTCTGTTAGGGATATTAAAAACCGCTCTCAAATATTTATTTCAATGATTTATATTTTAATAGGTTACTCTGTAGCTATTATTGCAATTGGTCTGGAACGATATGATGATTTTAATATGGTGAAAATTCAATTAATTAGTGCTGGTTTGAACGCAATTTTATCTCCAATACTTGCTTACGGTTTATTGATTTTTTATGAAAAGGTTTTCAGAATTGCTACTGACCTTGTTTTCCTTGAACTGAGTGATTTTAACAATCCGCTCTTAAGAGACCTTTCATCTAAAGCACCAGGTACTTTCCATCATTCTTTAATTATGGGTAACCTTTCCGAAAATGCTGCTAAAGAAATTGGAGCTAACCAGATTCTAGCAAGAGTTGGATGCTATTACCATGATATCGGAAAAATTGTAAATCCTGATTACTTTGTCGAAAATCAAATAGATTCCAACAGACATAAAGAACTAAATCCCTCTCTTAGCGCAAAAATGATTATTGCTCATGTTAAAAACGGAGTTAAACTTGCTGAAAGATACAGACTGCCTAAGGAAATTATTGATTTTATTCCTATGCATCACGGAACTAACCTTGTTTCATATTTCTATGAAAAGGCAAGAACGGATGAAGGTGAAATTGATACTACTCACGAATATATTTATAGGTATCCCGGACCCAAGCCCCAAACTAAAGAAACTGGTATTGTCATGCTTGCCGATTCTGTCGAAGCTGCTACCCGTTCAATTGATGACCCAACACCAGCTAAACTTGAAACTCAAATTAGTGAGATAATTAGAGCTAGGTTCCTTGATGGTGAGCTTGATGAATGTAATCTGACTTTGAAAGATCTTATCAATATTAAACAGAGCTTCCTTAAAACAATAGTTGGCATTCATCATCACAGGATAAAGTATCCTGAATCTCCCAATCAAGATGATTAGTTCAACCGGTAAAGACTTAAAAGTAATTCAAATAAGGGCTTTTTTACTTTATCTCGAGCTTGAAAAGTCTCTTTCGCAAAACACAATTAATTCATACCAATTCGATCTCGATAAATTTAAAGATTTTCTTGATGAATTGAATATATCAGGGTTTGAAGATGTAAGTGAAGCCCATATAGAAAAATATCTTGCCGTTCTTAAGAAGGAATATAAGGCTTCTTCAACTGCAAGAATGCTTTCATCTCTAAGACAGTTGTTTGAATTCCTTATTGATTCTAAAAGCTATAATATAAAAATTAATCCGCTTGAATTTTTTGATTCTCCAAAACCGAGCAGAATACTGCCTGATGTTTTAACAATTGAGGAAATTGATAAGATACTTAATCTACCTGATGTAAATACTCCGTTAGGATTAAGAGATAAAACTATTATTGAGATTATGTACGCATGTGGTTTAAGGGTAAGCGAAGTATTATCATTAAAAACCTCAAATATTCTATTCATTGATGAAGTTGTGCGTGTTATAGGTAAAGGCTCTAAGGAAAGGATTGTTCCCGTTGCTGCATCATCACTTGAATGGGTTAAGTTATATTTGGAAAAATCACGAAACACAATTGCTAAACCATATTCTGAAGATTATTTGTTCCTTAACTGGCGGGGAAGAAAACTATCGCGAATGGCTATTTGGGATATAATCAATAAATATTCAAAAATAGCAAAAATACAAAAGAAAATACACCCGCATATTTTCAGGCATTCATTTGCAACACATTTGCTTGAAGGTGGCGCTGACCTTCGCTCTATACAGGAAATGCTTGGACACGCTGATATTAGCACTACACAAATTTATACCCACGTAGATATTTCATATCTAAAACAAGTACATAAACAATTCCATCCGAGGGGTTAACACATCCTGAACGACCAGCATGCCATTAGGATGAATATATACATAAGACTACAAAAGTCTTATCATATATTATAAAAAACAATATCTTTATTGTTTAAAAATAATTAAATAAAATGAACAGACTTTTGTAGTCTTATTATCTTCATCTTTAACTGGTTTTCAGTTATTTTTGATTATTCCAAAAAAGGAAAACCAGAGGGGGTTTTTATTTAATAAGTACCATTTTTTTTGTAGCAGAAAAATCATCTGACTTAAGAGTTGAAAAATTCTGGATTCCAGCATACGCCTCAACTAAAGTCAGGAAAACAAGGTTGCAAAATAATTTCGTTATTTGACTATCAACATTTTTTTTGTGTAGATGAATGATTCAGCTTGCAGAGTATAAAAATATATACCGCTCGAAAATTTGCTGCCATCCCATTCAACTTCATAAGTGCCGGGTTTGAGTTGCTCGTTGACAAGAGTTGCAACTTCTCTGCCGAGTAAATCAAAAATTATGAGCTTTGCGTTTGACGTTTCACCTTTCACGCCTGCCTTTAGGTTTGACGTTATAGCAAATCTTATTTTTGTTACAGGATTAAAAGGATTTGGATAATTCTGTTCAAGTTTGTATTCGCCCGGAATTTCATTTGAAATAGGTGTTATACCAAGTGTTATAAGTGTACATGTAATGCCATCTATATTGTAAATCCTGAATTGGTTAGTAGATGAATCAGTGTAAATAAATGTCCAATATGGTTTTGATGTATCTGGAGTACCGGGTATTTTATAGATATTCCCAATTATTATAGTATTTGGGTGTTCAAGCCTAAATGCCCTACCGCCACCATTTTCAGCCGCTGTAATTGAAAGATTACTTTCACAAAATGCATTTCCAAGTGGTCTAAGCACTGAGCCCGGCAGATTTGTTGTTCTGATACCGGTTGCTATCGGAAACCCCACAACTACAATAATTGTAACTGCATAACCTGTATCACTTACACCGGGCTTGTAAAACCAATAAATCCACGATGCTGATTTACCTAATGTATCAACACCCAATGCCGAACTTATGCCAAACATTGTTGCGTTTGATGCAAAGTTCGCAATTGCATAGTTAGTTGCATTATTTATATATGTTTTGGGCAGGTATTTGCTCTGTGAAAGTGTTGTGCCAGCCGAAATACCTGTAATAAATATCGTGATTAATAAATATTTTGTTGTTTTCATATTAAATTTAAAATATATTTTTAGTATTAATTCATATTTTTAAAACATCATCTTTTATTTTATAAAGATATTCCAATGCTGCTTCATATTCATTTGGTATAATTCCATCCAATATTGCCTCTTCTATTGCCGTTTTAAGCAATCCAACTGCTTTAGAAGGCTGTAAGTTACAAATCTTCATAATCTCATCACCTTTAACCGGCGACTGGAAGTTGCGGATATTATCGCGCTCTTCAACTTCAGCAACTTTCTTTTCAACATTATCAAAATTTTCCAGATACATACTTACTTTTGTTGGGTCTTTAGAAGTAATATCAGCCCTGCAAAGCTTAAACAGGTCTTCTATATCATCTCCGGCTTCAAATATCAGTCGGCGTATTGCGGAATCAGTTACGTTTTCATTCGCCAGCGCTATTGGTCTTAAATGAAGCCTTACAAGTTTTTCAACATATGGCAGCTTATCAAAAGGCAGCTTTAAACGTGTAAATATTTTTTTCTGCCATCTAGCGCCTAAGTCTTCATGTCCGTGAAATGTCCATCCTGTCCCTTCTACAAATTTCTTTGTAGGTGGTTTAGCTATATCATGCATCAATGCTGTAAAACGCAGCCAAAGATTATCTGTAGTTTCCGAAATATTATCTATAACCTGTAATGTGTGGTAAAATACATCTTTATGGTGGAAATCTTTTCTTTGGTCAACACCCTCAAGGTTATGTACTTCAGGGAAAATAATTTCCATTATACCTGATTTAAAAAGCAGTTTTAGTCCTATTGAAGGCTTTGGTGATGCGAGAATTTTCAGGAACTCATCAGTAATGCGCTCCTGTGAAACTACCGTATCTTCTCCATTTATAATTCGCAGTCTTTCCTTCATCTGCTTCATTGCGTGGAAAGTATCACCTGCAATTTCAAATCCAAGTTGCGATGCAAACCTGCAAGCTCTCATCATTCTAAGCGGGTCATCACTGAATGTTGTAACAGGGTCAAGAGGTGTTCTTAATATCTTATCTTTTAAGTCTTCAAGTCCATCAAAATAATCGATTATTGTATTGTTACCTTTGTTTAGCGATACAGCAAGTGCATTTACCGTGAAATCCCTTCGCGATAGGTCATCTTTTAATCCCGAAAGCTCTACATCCGGTTTTCGTGAATTACTTCGGTAGCTTTCCTTTCTTGCAGATACAAACTCAATCTTTGTTCCTTCAATATCAAGCATAGCAGTACCAAACTTTTTGTAAACTGCTGTCAATGTTGTTGAAAATTCCTTTGCAATCAGCTCTGCAAATTTAATTGAATCACCTATTACAGATATATCAATATCTGTTTTATCCATTCCAAGCAGTTTATCGCGAACATACCCGCCAACAATGTATGATTCCGTGTTACTTTTTTCGGCAATATCTGCAATCTTGCTGATAATCTTATTTGAATTTACGAAATCTGTCAACTCTTAAAATTCTTTAACCTAGTTTTATGATATTAATTATTTTATCTGCAACTTCTACAGCTTCTTTTCCGTCTGCTAGTGTTACTTTTACAGGTGTATCGTTTATTATGCTTTTAAAAAATGATTCAAGTTCATTTTTAATTGGATTAATATTCTCGGGATTATCAGGCTTTGGCTCTTCATATACAATTTTTTTCGTATCTGAAATATCGTATGACATTCCTGTACTTTCGGTATCTTTATCTGCGAGCCTGAATACCTCTGATTTATTGTTAAGAAAATCAACCGAAATATATGCATTATTCTGGAATATCCTCATCTTGCGCATTTTTTTTAGCGATATCCTGCTTGAAGTTAAGTTTGCAACACAGCCGTTTTCAAGTGTCAATCGAGCATTGGCAATATCAATTTCATCTGATATGACTGAAACACCATTTGCATCTATCTTTACTACAGGCGATTTAGCCAGATGAAGGATAATATCAATATCGTGTATCATTAGGTCTTGTATTACAGATACATCTGTTCCTCTTGGGTTAAATTGGGCTAATCGGTGAGATTCAATGAACTTTGGATTGAGATCAAATTTTTCCAAAGCTACAAGTGCAGGATTAAACCTTTCAACATGTCCTACCTGTATTTTTACATTCTTGCAATTTGTATGTTCTAATAACATTTCAGCTTCATTTAGCGAACTCGTTACCGGTTTTTCTATGAATATATTAATAGTCTTATCAAGTGCATTTTTAGCTATTTCAAAGTGTGTTTTTGTTGGTGTAACTATTACTAAAGTATCAATTTCATCCAGCATTTCATTAAAATTGCTGTAGCCTTTCACATTATGCTCCTTACTTATGGTTTCTGTGAGAGTACTATCGCTATCATACACGCCTTTAAATACAAAGCGTTTATCAATTGTTGCAATTTCACTTATCAATTTGCAGTGAATTTTTCCAAGATGACCGCATCCTGTTAAGCCTATGTTGAGATTTTTATTTTTCAATGTTTATGATATATCTATGCTCGCACGGTGCATTATAAATACACCTAAAAGCGTTATTATTGAACCGATTATGAAGAAAAAAGAAATACTTTCAGATAGAAATATAATAGAAAAAAAAACTGTAAGCAGTGGAGAAATATTTGAGAGTGTTGTAATCTTGCTTACTGCAAGATATTTTAATGCGTAATACCACACAAAATATGCAAGGTATGCAACCACAACACTAAGGTAAATAAATCCAATTATTCCTATTATTGTTAAATTAGCCAGTGTTAAGTTAGGCAGATCGTATATAAACAAGGGAATGTAAAATATGCACCCAAGCAGGAAAACAAATGTTGATACCTTTAGTGCTCCGTATTTTTTTATGATGTTTTTACCAAGCGTAAGATACATTGAAAAAGTAAAAACAGCTAAGAGTAAAAGTATATCACCCTTAATAACCTCGTTATTCACATTTGTTGCTGCAAACCCTTCATAGAAAATAAAAAATATTCCAATTACAGTAAGTAAGATTGAAAATAACTTGGAATAATAAAATTTTTCATACCTAAGTGTAACTGCTATCACATAAGCATAAACAGGGTTAAGCGAATATATTATCCCGCTGTGAGATGCATATGATAAATGTATGCCTGTCAAGAAAAAGAACTGGTTAAGCGGTATGCATAATAAGGCGAGCAGCACAAGTCTTGGATAGTCTTCCTTATCAAATTTTAGGTTCTGTTTCCTTACTTTAAGTGTAATGTAAAACAAAACTGCCGCTAAGCCAAACCTGAAAAAACCTAATGATAATGGAGATATCTCGGCTACTGTTAGCTTGGCAAATATGGGTGTAAAAGTTGCTGCCAGTGTTATAAACACCAGCAGCATTACATTCTTCATTATTTCTTTTTAGGCGCAGCTTTAGCTTTTGATTCTTTGATCTTTGCTTTTGCTTTAGCCTTTTTTTTCCTGTGCTTCAGTGCAACTACTTTTAATTTTTTGTTCATTTTATTATTATTGTTTATAAATAGATTTTATGTCTTATGCTATAGTTACATCTTTATCAATATATACATCCTGGATAGCGTGTAAAAGCTCAACTCCGTCTTTCATTGGTTTCTGGAAAGCTTTCCTGCCGGAAATAAGCCCCATACCGCCTGCGCGTTTATTTATGACTGCTGTTTTAACCGCCTCTTTTAAATCTGAATCACCACTGCCTGTTGATGCACCGCCTGAATTTATCAAGCCACATCTGCCCATGTAACAGTTTGCCACCTGATAGCGGGTTAAATCAATCGGGTTATCCGATGATAGCTTCTCATATACAAGCTTGCTTGTTTTTCCAAACTTTAAAGCATTATAGCCGCCGTTATTTTCAGGGAGCTTTTGCTTTATGATATCAGCTTGTATTGTAACACCTAAATGGTTAGCCTGACCCGTCAAATCTGCGGATAAATGGTAATCTTTATCACCTTTCACGTTGAATGCGGAATTCCGCAAGTAACACCAAAGTATTGTTGCCATACCAAATTCATGGGCATATTGGAATGCTTCTGATACTTCCTGTATCTGGCGGGCTGATTCATCTGAACCAAAATAAATTGTTGCGCCAACTGCCGCTGCACCCATATCATATGCCTGCTCTACGTTTCCAAACATTATCTGGTCGTATTTATTTGGGTATGATAAAAATTCATTGTGATTTAATTTTAATATAAATGGTATCTTGTGCGCATATTTCCTTGAAACTGCTCCAAGTACACCAAGTGTTGAAGCAACTGCATTGCACTCGCCTTCAATTGCAAGTTTCACAATGTTTTCGGGGTCAAAGTAAATAGGGTTTGGTGAAAATGATGCCCCTGCAGAATGCTCTATGCCCTGATCAACAGGCAGTATTGATAAATATCCAGTACCTTTCAATTTCCCGCTATCAAATATTGCCTGCATATTCCTTAATACCTGTGAAGAACGGTCAGAATCTTTCCATATGCGGTCAACAAAATCGGGTCCCGGTAAATGAAGATTTTCCTTTGTTATGGTGGTGCATTTATGTTCTAATAAAGCTGCATCACTTCCCAATAATTCTTTAATATTTACTGCCATTTTTTATATTCTCCTGTTACTATTTATTTTGTATTGTAAAAGGGAGCTTGACTATACTGCACTCAAGCTCACTTTCTTTATATTTTATTTTATATTTTTTATCGTAATCTAAAAAAATCGTTTTCACAAATCCAATTCCAATACTTCCAAATTTTTCAGATAGTGCAGTGCTTGTTACAAATCCGCATTCCTTGCCGTTACTGGTTATTTTGTATTGTCCATTAATTACTTTGCTCTGGTTATTATCAAGTTTAAATCCAACCATGTGTTTGCTTATCTTATCATAAGCATCAAGTCTTGCAATTACTTCCTGCCCAATGTAGCATCCTTTTGTGAAGCTAACATATTGGTTCAAACCGCACTCCAATGGATTTGTAAGCTCTGAGATTTCGTTGCTGAATTTTGGAATGCCAAGCTCTATCCTGTTTACTTCATAATATGCATCAGAAATTTCATCTAAACCGAATTCAATTTTATTATCATCTGTAAAAATTAAATTATTCCAGTATTCCTTATCAATAACAGAGTAAATAAACTGAATCCCCCCAAATGCATCATCATTATTTGCAATTATAGCATCATGATTTGCAGTAACAATAAAATTATTGCTTTCTAATTCTGATATTTCAAGACCCGAAATTTTATTTAAAAACTTATTAATATTCTCACCAAAGAACATTATGGTTTCATGTGTTCCGCTCAAATTAACCGGAGTGAAATCATCCATAATAGTGTATTTATCCAGATGAGAAAGAACATTTAATGCATTATTGAATGAGCAGGCTGCAAAAACAAATTCACCAAAGTTGTATAGCATTAGCAGGTCAACAAATCTGCCCTTATCTGAAGTAAGTACAGTTTTAATACTATGAAATTTTTCAAGAGAATTAACTTGGTTGGTAGAAAGCCTGTTTATGAGGTCAAGCCTATCACCACCTGAAAATTTCAAATAATCCTGCGATAATCTATAAAAATTAAGCATTAATCATCGAATATACCTGTTTTCGAGAAGTTATTCAAAGTATTTATAATTCTTATCTGAACATACACAAATCTGAATAGGGTAGGAAGGCATAGAAGCTAAAGAGGGGTGTGTTTCATGCTTTCTCAGTCAGAACGAGTTAATATCTACAATTAGAATTTCGAGCCCTGCCTTATTCAAGTCAAAGAAATCATGAAGAATGACAATAAATTTGAAATAGTTGCTGTTTTATCAATTATTCAATTGAAATTAAAATAAAGTTGCGTTATTTTTACAAAATTGATTATTTTTAACCTCCATCTTGAAAACGAATGCTTAAGGAATTTGGACAGGACTTAAAGAAGCTGCGTGAACTCAAAGGAATTTCTATTGCTGAGATATCCGCTGAAAGCAGAATAAATACAAAATTCCTGCAATTGCTCGAAAACGGCATTTTTGATTTCCAGCCGGAAACTTATATCCGCTCATTTATTAAAGCTTATGCAAGATCTCTTAATGAAAATGAAGACCAGATTTTAAACGATTACGATAAAGCTAAAGCTGGATTTTATTCCAGGAAAAAATTCGCAACTGAAGATGCAAAAAATTTAAGCACTCTTGAATCCAATCTTCGTATATCAGTAATCAATAATCCCGTAATAAAATCAGAGGAAAAAACCGAAGATACGGTTTATTCTAAAAACCTTGATGACAGTAAGCCTGACTACATGAAAGCTAAATCTTCTAAGAACGAAACCTCTATTGAGTATTCAAACAAATCAGTAACTCAAAAAATACTTCTAGGAATACTATTATTAGCAATTGGCGTTGGAATATATTTCCTTATTGATTATTTGAATAATACTGGCGAAAAGAAAAGCGATGTTAAACCTAAAAGCTTTAATGAAATTTCCAGCGATTACGAGAATAAGATATCTAATAAAATTGATTCAACAAGAATTAAAGATTCATTGAAAACTCTTGGACAAATGGACTCACTTAAGTTTACGATAAAAGCTTTAAAGGATATTAATATAAAGGTTTATATAGATGAGCAAACAGAACCATTTGACGAGCAGTTATCTGCAAAGGATTCAATTTCTTTTATGGCAAAAGAAAAATTCCGTTTCAGCGCAAGTACAGGTCAGAATTTAGAGCTATACCTAAACGGGAAATACCTGAAAAAATCTAATCTTACTCCGGGTTCTTCCATCAAAAATATCTTGATTGATAAAAACGGCTTTGTTGTGGAATGAAAAGTTAAGCGTTCTTAATTTTACTTGTTTCACTCTCAATTCAAATCATAGCCAAACATATTATGCCGGTAGATAAAATATTCATTGATAAATCAACAAAACTGCGTGAGAAACTTCTTGATGCCGACTATAAATATTATATACTTAATAAACCCGATATTGATGATTATACCTATGATTTAATGATGAAGGATCTGCAGGATATAGAAGCTAAATATCCTGAACTTAAAACACCAGACTCTCCAACACAACGCATTGGCAGCGACCTTTCCAACAATTTTCCAACAGTGACTCACGATCTTCCGATGCTCTCGCTTTCTAATTCATATGATGAAAACGATCTGAATGAATTTGACAAGAGAATTAATAACCTGCTTAAGGGAGAGAACTATAAATATGTATGCGAACTTAAGTTCGATGGCATTGCTGTGTCTCTAACTTATAAAAACGGATTATTTGTGCAGGGCGCAACCCGCGGTGATGGTGTAAGAGGCGATGATATTACCGCAAATCTGAAAACAGTGCGCACAATACCTTTAAAGCTTGATAAAAAAATTGATATTGAAGTACGGGGAGAAGTGTTCTTTATGCTGAAGGATTTCTTCAGGATAAACGAAGAGCAGGAAGCAGAGGGCAAACCAAGATATGCAAATCCGCGCAACACTGCTGCGGGAAGTCTGAAATTAAAAGATTCACGCGAAGTTGCCGCAAGAAGGTTGAATATGTTCTGCTACTTTATGAGATTTATTAATAATACAGAGCAAAAGAAACAGAAATCGCATTTTGATAACATGAATTTTTTGAAGTTACTTAAGTTCCCAATTAACGATTATACAAAGATTGTAAACAATATTGAAGAAGTTAAAGCCTTTTGTAACGATATTGAAACCAAACGCGACAGCCTGCCATATGAAATTGATGGTGTTGTAATTAAGGTTGATTCACTTGAACAGCAAAACAAAATCGGGGCTATTGCTAAGAGTCCAAGGTGGGCTATTGCATATAAATTCAAAGCAAAGCAGGCTGTTACTAAGCTCAAAGATATTACATTACAGGTAGGCAGAATTGGTACAATAACTCCCGTGGCTGAGCTTGAGCCGGTTTTCCTTGCAGGTTCAACAATATCACGCGCAACACTGCATAACAGCGATGAAATTGAACGCAAGGATATCAGGGTGGGTGATTATGTCAAGATTGAAAAAGGCGGAGATGTAATTCCAAAAGTTGTTGAAGTAGTGATGGAGCAAAGACCAAAGAACTCGAAACCTTTCAAGATGCCTGAGAAATGTCCCGTATGCAAACAACCGCTTGTTAGACCCGAAGGTGAGGCGAATCATTACTGCACTAATTCACTTTGTCCCGCGCAGGTTCAGGGTAGGATGGAGCATTTTGTTGCAAGAACAGCAATGGATATTGAGGGGCTTGGTTTTCAGATACTCGAGAAATTCATTCAGCTTGGGTACTTAAAGGATATTACAGATATTTATAAACTGGATAAGAAAGTTAAAGAGCTGAAATTACTTGATAGGTTTGGCGAGAAAAGTATTGATAATATATTGAATTCCATTGAACGCTCCAAAGAACGCCCTTTTGAAAAAGTGCTTTATGCAATTGGCATAAGACACGTTGGCGATAGGACTGCCCGTGTATTGGCTAAACATTTCAAGAAAATTGATAATATTATATCTGCTGCAAAGGATGAAATTGAAAGTATTCATGAAGTGGGTCCAAGAATTGCCGAGAGCGTTTATGATTTTTTCCGCACAAAAAGCAATTTGCTGGTGATTGAAAAACTTCGTAAATCCGGGTTAAATTTTGAAATGGAAAGTACAGCAACATCATCAAACAAGCTTGAAGGATTAACATTTGTTGTAACCGGCACACTTGAAAAATACAAACGCGAAGAAGTTGAGGAGTTAATTGAAACACTCGGCGGTAAAGCAGCAGCATCAGTCAGCAAGAAAACAAGCTATCTATTAGCAGGAGCAGAAGCCGGCAGTAAACTGAAAAAAGCTGAATCGCTTGGCGTAAAAGTTATTGATGAAACTGAGTTTGATAGATTGATTATGTAAACTTACATCTCGTACCCATACTCATCCTCGCGAAGTCGGTAATCTCTGGTTTTTGTCATTCCTGCGCAGGCAGGAATCTTTAGAAATCTTTCCCCCGTAGTTTGTGTTGCCGAAGGAATTTACGTTCACAAACAACAAGAAAATCTTTAATTTACTTCAAAAAATTATAGCTAAACACAAAATATATCCCGCCGAACTGTGTCTTTTCTGCGGTCGATATACTACGAATACCCTCACCAAAAAGATTCAGGTAGTAATATCTTAAGTTAAAGCTCAAGCCTGAGGATCTGTTTGTAACGTAATCTAGTCCAACCCCTGCATAACCACCTACAGTGTATTTAGCCTTTGCATACTTAAAGCTCGAAAAGAACGACTCGTTGTAAGGAGTGTAAATAACAGCGGCAGGTGATATACCAAAGTTCACAAAAGGTCTCATATCATCAGTTACATCCTCACGGAAAAGCCTTATCTGCATTCCTAAATTCAGTATTGGGAACATAAACAACCTGTTCACCTTAAACGGTGTAACTGAATTCCCGAAAATATCGGTCTGGTCAAACTCCCTGTCATCCTTAGCTGATGAAAATAATATGCCCGCATTAAAACTAATATTTTTTGATAGCTTAAAATACTTTGCTGCTCCAAAACCAAAACCGTTATCGCTAAAGCTCAGGTTTAATGACCAGTTATTCTGTATCTCTTTTTTTGTTTTTTGCTTGGGTTTAAGTGTGAGATCTTTAGGTGTGAGACCTTTAGGTGTGAGACCTTTAGGTGTGTCTGCCTGCTGGGCAAATATTGATGTGATACCTATGAGGAAGACTGTTAAAATTATGAGTTTTTTCATGGTTGTTGTATTATTGCGGTGTTTCTGTGATATTTTATGTTAATTTTAATGAACTATTTTTGCAAAAACAATACCTATATCAGGGTGAATAAATTATCGGATTTTTGTGCCCCGAAAATCTTTCCTCCTTCAAACAGCATTTACTTAATTATTCTACTAAACTAACTTCTATGGTATTATTAATTTTTTAAGAATAATTGTTTGCTAGTTAATGTACAGAATACTCTATTCAAGACACAAATATTTACATTAATTACTATATTTTGCGTTGTTATAATAGCTAATATTCTTTAATATTGTGGCTAAATCAGGTAATAATTGAAAACAAAAACCAACGGTAAATCTACTATAAAAGCATTAAAAAAGCAGGTTATCAACATAAAAAACGGAAATAAAACCTTTAACTTAAATAACACAAAACAGCTATTTTTAATTGCAGGTCCCTGTGTGGTCGAGTCAGAAAAGCTAACATTCGGGATAGCCCGAAAGCTAAAAGCCATTGCCGAAAAGCTTGATATTCCCTTTATCTTCAAGGCATCATACAAAAAAGCTAACAGAACAAGCGGCACATCATTCCGCTCAATTGGTGAGTTGGAATCGCTTGCTATATTAGGTAATATTGGGAAAAAGCTTAAAATTCCCGTGCTGAGTGATATTCATTCAGAAGTTGAAGCCGATATTGCTGCTGAATTTGTTGACATTCTGCAAATACCTGCATTCCTTTGCAGACAGACCGAACTGCTTGAAGCAGCTGCTGAAACAGGTAAGATAATAAATATTAAAAAAGGGCAGTTCCTTTCACCGGATGATATGATTTATCCCATAAATAAAGTCAGAAATGCGGGAAATAATAAAATTATGGTAACAGAGCGAGGCACAACATTTGGATACAATAATCTTGTGGTTGATATGCGCTCACTTGAAATTATGAAACGATTCGGCTATCCCGTAATTTTTGATGCCACTCACTCGGTACAATTACCATCTAAAGATAAAGGTGTATCAGGCGGCAATCCGGAATTTATTGAACCATTAGCAAAAGCTGCTGTATCAATTGGGATTAACGGGATATTCATCGAAACTCATCCACATCCACAAAAAGCGCTCAGTGATGCAAGCTCAATGTTACATCTCAATAAAATTGAATTGTTACTTAAGAAACTCATTGCGATACATAAACAGTTAAACAGTTTCAAGAAAATATAGTTAATGTATAATAAAGTTACCCCGGAAATAATTGAAAAGCTTGCAAGTATTGTGGGCAATGAATTTGTTCTCATTGATGAGGAGTCAATTAAACTGCATTCAAAAGATGAGACCGAAGACCTTAACTTCCCTCCAGAGGTAATCGTAAAACCTATAAGTGCAAAAGAGATATCGCAGATATTTAATATTGCAAATGAACACAACATACCTGTTACACCTCGAGGCGGAGGTACGGGCTTATCTGGTGGGGCGCTTACTATTTACGGTGGAATTTGCCTTAGTATGGTGCGCTTCAATAAGATAATTGATATCGATACGCAGAATTTTCAGGCTACAGTTCAACCTGGAGTTATTACACAAGTGTTTCAGGAAGAAGTTGAAAAGCTGGGATTATTCTATCCCCCTGACCCTGCTTCTCGCGGATCGTGTCATCTGGGCGGTAATCTGGCGGAGTGTTCAGGCGGTCCAAGAGCCGTTAAATATGGTGTTACAAAAGATTATGTATTAGGACTTGAAGCAGTCCTTCCAACTGGTGAAATTATAAATGCAG
The DNA here is from genome assembly GCA_947084945.1 of uncultured Ignavibacteria bacterium. Classification (GTDB taxonomy): domain Bacteria; phylum Bacteroidota; class Ignavibacteria; order Tepidaquicellales; family OLB5; genus OLB5. Next base: position 104,031 of record CAMTUP010000010.1, read on the forward strand.
GCGGGAAAGTGTTAAAAAACGTTACTGGTTATAATCTAACCCAACTGATTGTTGGAAGTGAAGGAACTCTTGCAGTTATAACAAAAATAATTTTCAGACTAATTCCATTGCCAAAACATAAAAAGGTAATTCTTGCCGCATTTGGCTCACTTGAAAATGCAACAGATGCTGTTGCGAAAATATTTCAAAGGGGAATAACTCCATCAGCAATTGAGTTTATGGAGAGATCTGCTGTTGCTGCTGCAGAAGAACGCCAGAATAAAAAATTTCCAAACAGCGATGCAGAAGCTCAGTTGTTTATTGAGGTTGATGGTAATTACCCCGAATTGCTTGATAAAGATATTGAACAAATAGCAGAGGTAGTAGAGGAATTTAATCCATTAGATATGGTACTTGCCGAAGATGAACAAAAGGTGCAGGATGTATGGTTATTAAGGCGAGGTATTGGCGAAGCTGTGAAATCTATATCAACATACAAGGAAGAAGATACAGTTGTTCCCCGTGCAAATATGACAAAGCTAATAAGGGGAGTGAAGGAAATTTCTGCGAAGTATGGCATCACTACAATATGTTATGGACACTCCGGTGATGGCAATATTCACGTAAATATATTAAAAGATAAACTTGATGATAAAAGCTGGGAAGAAAACCTTGATACCGCAATAAGAGAAATATTTGAGCTAACCGTTTCGCTTGGGGGAATGATCTCAGGTGAGCACGGAATAGGTTATTCACAAAAACCTTATATTTCAATTGCGCTATCTGAGGCAGAACTTGATTTGATGCGAAGAATAAAAAAAACTTTCGATCCGAATAATATTCTAAACCCCGGTAAGATCTTTTAGAATGACCTCAACCCCAAAACCTTCTCCTAATGAGGCTGTCTCAAAAGTGCTTTGTCATTCCTGCGAAAGCAGGAATCTTTAATAATTTTAACATAAATTTTTCAAAATTAAGATTTTTGAGACAAACTCTAAAAGGAAATGGAGACGGAGGGTGAGGTTGAAAATAATATGATAAAATCAGATGTAAAAATACGTGTTTTATATGCTCATACCGATAATATGGGTATAGTAAACAATGGACGCTACTTTGAGTATTTTGAAGCGGGCAGGAATACTCTTTTAAGGGAGCTTGGCTACCCATATACCGAGCTTGAAAAGCTAAATTACGGTCTGCCTGTCATAGAAGCGCATGCTAATTATATTTCAACCGCAAAATATGATGATGTTGTTGTGATATTCGCTTTTTTAAAAACTATGCCGGGAGTTAGAGTGAAAATTGATTATGAATTATTTGTCGGTGAAAAGCTAATTGTTACTGGTTATACCGTACATTCATTCATAAACCTTGCAACAATGAAACCTGTACGTCCACCAAAAGATTTTATTGATAAAACAACGAAGTTATTTTTGTAACCTTGTTTATAAGGTCGATATTGTAACCTCAAAATTTAGTTAATATAATTAATGTTTTAAAAATAATATTATAAAGATTTATTTTGTAAAACTTCGTTTCCTTTCTGGTAAAAAGAAAATAAATTCACCACAGAGGACACGAAGTACACTGAGAAAAGAATGAATACAACAAAGAAAATATTAACTGATAATGAATTAACTAAAAAATTGTCACAAAAGATTTTTTTATAAAACCTCTGTGCCCTCTGTGGTGAAAGAATATAAACACACTACAGAGTACACAGAAAAAAAAATGAGTAATAAAAATAACTAAGTATGTTGAGAGAAAATATTATAAATGATCTTGTCTGTCCAATAGGAAAATATCCACTGATTCAAAATGGTGATATTCTTGTATGTACAAACTGCGGGGCTGAATTCCCTGTTAAAGAAGGTATCCCAATGCTGCTTATTGATGATGCTATTCTGCCTAAATGGGTAAATAATCTAATTGAACTTAAATGCTATATAGAAATAAATAACAAACTATGACACTTAAGGAATTTTACAATAAATACAACAAGGAAATATCTGAATCTATTTTACTTGCTCTTAAAGAAGATGAAATATATAATGATGTAACAACAAGTCTGCTTTTAAAGGATCAAGCAGTGGATAAGAATTTAAAAGCAATTCTATTATGTAAAGATGGATGTATTTTAGCGGGATTAGATATTTTTAAAAAAGTATATAAACTAATTGACCCAGAAGTTAAGTTCAAAACATTTTCGAAAGATGGCGACCGAATTAAAAAGGGGATGAAAGTTCTTGAAGTTACTGCTTCACGCAGGACGCTGCTTGTAGGCGAAAGAACAGCCCTTAATTATTTGCAGAGAATGAGCGGTATTGCAACTTTAACTAATAGTTTTGTAAAACAACTAAAGTTTAAAGATGCAAAAATTCTTCATACAAGGAAAACAACTCCCGGTTTCCGGTTGTTTGAAGCCGCTGCTGTTAAAACAGGAGGCGGTGATTTCCACAGGCTTAGTTTAAGCACTGCGGTTATGATTAAAGATAACCACACCAAAGCACTTGGTGGAATTGTTAGTGTTATGGATTTTCTGTTAAGGCAAAAGATTAATTACAGGCTGAAACAAAAATTTGAAATTGAAGTAAAAACATTAAATGAGCTGGATTCGGTTGTTAAATTTGGCAAAGGTCTTGTTGAAATTGTCATGCTTGATAATTTTAAACCAAAAAACCTTGAAAAAGCAATTTATAACCTAAAAAATAATGGTTTCAAAATTGAGCTATCTGGTGGGATAAATATGCGTAATTTTAGCAAAAAACAGCAAAAAGGAGTGGATTTCTATTCAATTGGTGCATTAACCCATTCTTTTAGGTCATGTGATTTTTCACTCGAATTTTAGATTTATTTAATTCATTATTGATTATTCTCTAAAAAATGCATAATTTTGGGCTGAAATCTAATCTATAATTAATTTATTTTTCTATAAACATTTCTTTAATCTTCTATTTCAGGGTTGCAAAAGTTTTTTAAATCATATATGTTCAAAATATAAATTATATATAAACTAACTTTTCTAAAGGAGAAAATAAAATGTTAAACAACCACAAGTTAAAGTTCTTAATTGCTATAATGGTAATGTTTGCCTTTGGCTATGTATGCAGCTCAGACAAAAAAGACGACAAGAAAGAAGATAAGAAAGAAGATAAGAAAGAAGATACAAAGAAAGAGGATACCAAAAAAGAAGATACAAAGAAGGAAGATGATTCTAGGAAAACTGATGATAGCAAAAAAGAATCAACCTCAAACGATATAAAACTTTATTTTGTTGAAGAATATACCGGGGGCAAAGAAATAGGTAAATCTGATGAGTTCATTATCGGGAAAAATGGCGGATATTTTACATGTATGATTGATCTAAGAGGAACCGGAAAGAAAATTGGTGTTGGTAAACTTGAGCTTAGAATTACTAAACTTGGCAGCAGCGAAAAAATTATTACTACAGAAAAATTTGACGTTCAGCCTGACTGGGATTATATCTTTTTTGATAAATTCTATACATTCCGTTCAGCCGGTGATTACAAAGTTACGGCTATGAAACCGGATGGTACTCCTGTTGCTACAGGCGAAGTAAAAATATCAATGAAATAAATATTGCTATAAGTATTTTAAGATGAGGCATCCTTTCTAAAAGGATGCTTCTGTTTTTAATAAAAGTATATAAACAAACAGTTATAAACTAAAATAAAACAGTTTTACTATAAATGAAAGGTTACAACTAATTATGATCAAAAAAATATTTACAGTTTCATTATTTGCGCTTGCTTTGATGTTTATCAACCAAAGTGCAAACGCACAATCAATGTATATTTGTGAAGGTGTAACAAGTGACGGTTACCCGATAACAGAAAGCTCAACATTCAATATCTCATCTTCAGGCGGTTATGTATATGTGCTTGTCAGACTTCCTTATGAAATAGCCTGCCGTACAGTTAGATTGGAAGTCTATCGCAATGATGCTTTTGATAATACAATTTACGTAGATACAGAAAAGAACTGGGTTTGGTTCTACAAGAAAATAACATTCTACAACTCAGGAAATTTCAGTATCTATGCTTATGATTGCTTTGATTATCTGCTTACATCAGCAAGTGTAAGAATTAATTTTAAATAATAAAAATATTGTTTTCAGGAAAGCCCCATTTATGAGACAAATTCATTTATGGGGCTTTTTTTGCACCCCTGTTGCAGTTGCTACGACTGCTGGTGCAGTTTGCTTGACTTGTTTTCCTGACTCGTTTTTGAGTTAAGTTCACCAACAATTCAACAAACTCTGGTTGTGGGGTATTTTCAATTTCACTATTTGTCATTCCTGCGCCGTGCCTGCGGCAGGCAGGAATCTTGATTCTATTTCAAAAGATTCCGTATCAAGTACGGAATGACAAGAGTGGGAGAGGTTAAAATACCCCACTACCCAAACTCTTACCCCCAAATTACTTTCATTTTAAAAAAGTCCTGACTGATTTTTCAGTTTTTTTAGCTATATTTGTAGCTGAATGCTTGATAAAATTAAAAGTCTTTCAAAGCAGACCCTGATATACGGCACCAGCACAATTGTGGGCAGGTTCCTGAACTTTATACTCGTTCCGTTCTACACAAATGTTTTCCTTCCATCTGAGTATGGAGTTATAGCGCTCATTTTCGCTTACATCGCTTTCCTGAATATTATATACTCTCTTGGGTTTGAATCCGGCTACTTCCGCTTTGCATCATCTAACGAAATAGGCTCCCAAAAACAGAACTTCTCACACCCATTCTTTACCATAATGCTTAATTCAGCAATGCTATCGGGACTTATCCTTCTATTTTCCGGCAATATTACATCAATTGTAAATATTAAAGACCCAACTATAATAACATATACCGCCTTTATTCTTTTCTTTGATGCTATTGCACTGGTGCCATTTGCTTATCTTAGGCTCAAAAATAAAGCTAAAGTATTTGCTGCCATTAAACTTGTAAATATTTGCATTAATGTCGGACTAAACCTTTTCTTGATTCTTGTTTTAGAATACGGCCTCGTTGCAGTTTTCATCAGCAATCTTATTGCCTCAATTGTAACATTGCTGATTCTATCTCCGGTTATCTTCCGCAATATTTCTTTCAGCTTTAATAAGGAATTGTTCAGCGAGCTAAGGAGATTTTCACTTCCATATCTTCCTGCTGGACTTGCAGCAATAATTGTACAGGTAATTGATAAACCAATAATGCTGTACCTAACCGATATAAAAACTGTAGGTATCTATAACGCGAATTATAAGCTTGGGATATTTATGATGCTTGTAGTCTCAATGTTTGATTATGCATGGAGACCGTTTTTCTTAAATAATGCCAAAGAGCCAGGTGCTAAAGCGCTTTTTTCAAAAGTGCTAACGCTATTTGTAGGCGCAAGCTCGCTAGTGTTTATTATTCTTACTTTTTTTATCGATAATATTGTTGAAACACCACTGCCATTTAAAGGACACATAATCGGGCAAAGTTATTGGTCTGGTTTGATAATTGTTCCAACGGTTCTGTTCTCATATATCTTCCTTGGTATTTACACAAACCTCATGGCGGGTATATATATCGAAAAGAAAACCAAATACCTGCCGTTAATTTCAGGACTTGGTGCCGTGCTGAATATTATTATATGTTTTGGATTGATACCTTTTATGGGAATAATGGGCGGAGCAATTGCAACTCTTCTAAGCTATGTTGCAATGGCAATTTATATTTATTTCATTGTACAAAAGTTTTACCCGGTTGATTATGAGCTATCACGAATATTCGGTGTGCTTATAGTTGATATCTGCGCAATTGCTGTATTCTATTCATTCTTTGGTTCACTTGGAATTATTTATAAGGTGGTTTTAAGTGTCATACTTTGCTCATCCGTAATTTACATCTCCGAGTTATACAAGATCAAAAAACTTTTAAAGTCAAATACCAAATAACAAACATCAATTAACCTTCTTTTGCTGACGCACATTAAGGACGGCAAACAACAAACTTTTTCGATACACTCTATACACTCAACTCACTATTTCACTATTCAGCTATCTCGCTATATTAATGATGGTGGTCATGATGCTCATGATGTATCTCATCAAGCAGTTCGCGTTTGTTAGCCTTACTGCCGGCATTCATTTGAACGATGTATGATGGAACACCAATATCGTTTAATACACAAGGGATGAGTACTGATATAACAAGTATCGGCAGGAATATCAAAGCTATGATTGATAAAACCGATACACCATATGTGATGAGGTACATTCCCGCTGCTGTTGAACTGAGTAATATATGCAGCCCGTGTGTGTATCTTGAGAGTTTTCTTACGTGTTTTGAAAGCAAAAAGCCTAATAGTGCTCCGCTAACAACAAAGCTCCATGCTGTAACAGGCTCTTCAATTATGCAGATATGAAAATGCATGTCATAACCCAAAGCTAATCCACCTAAATATGGCAGGATAATATCGCTCAGCGTACAGGTTATTGATGAAGTTAAAATTGCAACAATTACACCAAGCCATAATGCGCGTTTATATTTTGCAAGCAGCGATGCGGGAGTTAAAGCTGCAAAGAATAGGTGAGTGATAAAAAATCCTTCAAAAAGATGTTCAGTATCAGGCGAGGCTTCAGGGAAAACTGTAAGCTTTAACAAAGCAATAATTATGCCGGATATTATCACCGCAGTTGCTGTGAATTTCCAGTGTGTGCTCAGTTCATCTAAAAATATATTTTCGTGTGAATGTTTCATTGTTTAGGATTGCAAATTGCATGTTGCATATTACAGATTGAGATAAAGGTTACAGTGAATTATTAAATACGAATAATTTAATTTGAAATTTGTAATTTAAGGAGTGTACTCTTTCAGTCTTTCTCTTATTACTGCTTTTTCCACAGTATTGCCGGCATTAAGCTGTTTAATAATATCTTCAATTATCTGCTTGGCTTCTTCTTTGCGAAAATCCTTTATGAAGCCGTCAAAAAAGCTTGCACCGGCTAAGGCGCGGTTTATTTCAACATGTTTATTGTGTTCATTAAGCTCGGTATAATACACAACGTGGAACTTCTCGTTATACTGCTTATCGCGGTATATTTCAAACATTATTTTATCAGATTCGTACATTTCTTGATTTGAAGATTTATCAGATTTATAAAATTTTTCAGATTGATTAACTACAAATTTAACCGAAAGTAAGGATTTAGACAAGGGAAAACAGAAAATACTAAATTCTGAACAAAATGCTACGGCTTTAGGAAGAATCTATTGAAGATTATTCATGCATTTGCAATCGCGTCAGCAATTGTAGTAAAACCTTTTTCTTCCTCTTTTAGGGGAAGATGTCCATTAAACTCATCCTTCAACTCATCCCATTTAATTCCAATTTCTGTCTGATTTGGTATCAGTTTATCATCCTTTATCTCATCGCCATCTTTGAAGTTAAGCTCACATGCGTGTATGTTTTGTGGATTCTTATAATCATATATCGGCATACCAAACCTGCGGCAAATGACGGGTCGTGCATCGTAGATAGTGCATTCGCCTTCTGTGCCTAATGCAGGGCAGGGAGTGTCCGCTCGGTGTTCAGACGATACATGTTTAATATACTCCCTCGCTTTTTGCTGAAGCTCGCTCTTGCGGGGTTCAGGCAGTAACTTAACGTGCTCACTTATTATCCAGCCATCAAGCTTTGTTATGCGGAATATCTGCGAGCAGCATTGGGAGCATCCCTTACGGCATTGGATCTTATCACCGTAAAGTTCTAAATTGCGGTCAAATTCCTGCTGAATAAGTGTGGTAATATCGTAAAATTTTTGTTTGAAGTCTTTCATATATATTAGAACAAATATACACAATAATGATATAATGTTATATTCGGTAAATTCTAAACTAGAGGATTGAACATTAAAGATTCCTGCCTTCGCAGGAATGACAAGTAAAAGCAGGTATGACAAGTAAAAGCAGGAATGACAAGTAAAAGCAGGAATGATAAGTAAAAGCAGGAATGATAAATAATGGAAATATTCTAACAAATCCCGGGAATTTTCTACTCCATAATTTTGGTTTGATATAGTGGGTAATTTAAGGTAAATTTACGGTTCTAAATTAAAAAAATGTTATATAAAGCATCTAAATACAAGTTTTTCGGCATTTTTACAGTAGTTTTTCTGTGTGGTGTGTTATTTACTCAAATTGACTACTCTCAAGATGCAATGAAGTCAACAAAGGTTTCAGAAGAGAAACCAGAGCAGCCTGTTACAAATAATTCAAACACCAATTCAAAAGATAATATTGGTTACGTAAAAGTAACTCTCCCTTTTGATGATTTTGAAAACATTGATGCACAGATAGAGGACTACCTGCTTGAACTGTGGCCAATAATGAGAGATGATGAAGTTGAAGCTATAAAAGGAAGTAAGGATATTAGTAAAAAACTTGTTAGTGATACTTTAGGACAAGTCGAGTTTAGCCTTTCAATCAATGTTCCAGCTCATTATTTAGACCCAGCCCCAACAATGCTGTGGGAGCTTAACGTACCTGAATTTACATCACGTATATACCAGATATATAACAACGATACAATATTAATTTCCATATGGCCAAATGTAGTTGGCGCTCCTTCAACAAAAACCTATACTGGATATTATAATATTTTCAGGCTTCGTAACTGGCCCTCATGGAAAGACCCCGAAAGCGACCCGCTTGAGCCAGGCACTCCACCCGGACCCGGAAATCCATTAGGATTATTTGCAGCGCATTATGATGAGAACTCTTTACGCTATTTCCACGGAACAAATAAAAACTATTTGCTGAAAAATGAATACCGCGCGCTCTCACACGGCTGTGTTAGGAATGATAATGGCAACATTGATAAGATGAAACGCTTTATTGTTAAAAAAATGGTTACAAGTCAGGATATAAGCTGGTGGGCTAAGAGCAAGAAATCCATGATGTATAATTTCACCGAAGAAGAAAAACAGAAGTTTCCTGTAAGGATAATTTACAAAACTTACGATTTAGGAAGTGATTCTTATGGCGATTATATTGTTTTCTTTAAAGACGTTTATGGTTATGAAAGAGGCAAAAGGTGGAGTAAGTTTGATAAAGAAGAACTTATGATATTTTCAACACTAGAAAATATCAAAGCAGAGTACAAAAAGGAACATAAACCAAACCAATTTCAGCTTTCGGATGAAAAATTAATACCAATTATTGAAAGTATAATTTCAGATCACAAGGATAACGAGAGGTATTATTTTACCGATCTGGTTCAAGGCTCGCAATCCAAATAAAAGGTTAATCCTCTTAATAAGGTAAAACCTAAAATTTCCGGCTGGTATTATTTGAAGCAAAATCCCAAAATTGCGTTTAAGACTGGTTTTCCTAAAGGCACGCCTGGCTCGTTGTTGAACTTAGTTTTGTTTTTTATTATCTTTACTGCAATAGCATATTCGCAGCAGGAACCCTATAACGATATTAATTTTAAAAAATTCGTAACTACAGTAGCAAGTGAAGATTCCATTATTACACTTCCTGATAAATTCCTGATGTTCGGAAGCTTTAGTTTGTTTTCTGATTCGGTGATAGTTAGTCCATCAAATTATTACATTGATTACCGTTATGGCAAGATTAGGTTGTATAAGTTCTTCATAGAGGATATTATCAAAAGTGGTAAGACTGAAAGATTACAACTTATTTTAACTTACCGTAATTTTCCATTTGATATTGCAGATTCATATTCGCGATTTGAAGTGCTGAATAAAATTGATACCGCTGGTGGTGATTCGGTTAAAGTCGCTGAAATAAAATCTGATTTTGTAGAAGATATTTTTGCCGGAACAGATTTGCAGAAATCAGGAAGCATTTTCCGAGGGTTTACTATAGGTAATAACAGGGATCTTTCTCTGCAATCAGGTTTTAGACTACAATTAAACGGAAAGCTCTCAAGCGATATTGAAATTTCCGCTGCTCTGACTGATGAAAATACACCTATCCAGCCTGAAGGCAATACACAAAAACTACAGGAAATTGATAAAGTGTTTATTGAGCTGCGTTCAAGCAACATAACTACAACGCTTGGCGATATTGAAGTGAACTTTGCTGGCAGCGATTTCTTTAATTTCAATAAAAAATTACAAGGAGCTAAAGGTTTTGCCAAATTTGATAAGACAGATATATTTTTAACGGGAGCTATTAGCAGGGGACGGTTTAACAGCAATTCTATTAACGGTATTGATGGTGTGCAGGGTCCATACCGCTTAATTGGTGCTGATAATGAGGTGAATATTGTTGTCATTGCAGGCAGCGAAAAGGTTTACTTAGATGGTATTTTAATGACTCGTGGCGAAAGCAGTGATTATACAATTGATTATTCTAATGGTGAAATAAGATTCACTAACCGAAAACTAATTACATCAGCATCAAGAATAATTGTGGATTTTGAATATTCTGATAAAAAATATTCACGAAGCTTTATTGCAGGTCAAACTAAAACCGCAATATTAAATGACAGAATAAAACTTTCATTTTCTTACATAAGAGAGCGTGATGACCCTTCCAAGCCTGTTGATTTCATTTTATCTGATACCGACCGCACAATTATTTCACAGGCTGGTGATAATAAATTTAACGCTTCAAAATCGGGTGTTACATTTGTTGGAAGCGATACAACCGGTTCACTTGGACTTTATATCCAGCGAGATACTGTAATAAACTCTCAGAATTTTAAAAAATATATCTATGCACCCGGTGATACTGCCGCATTATATCAGGTAACATTTTCATTTGTTGGTGTTGGAAAAGGAGATTACAACAGATTAAGCAGTAATGCGTATCTTTTTGCAGGTATTGGGCAGGGCGGTTTTTTACCTTTGGTATTTTTTCCATTGCCTGTAGCGTATCAATCGGCTAATATTGGATTTGAACTGAAGCTCTCAAAAGATATGAGGCTGGTTATGGAAGGAACTGCAAGTGATTTTGATGCAAACCTGCTATCTAATATCGATGATACTGAAAATAAAGGCGGAGCATTTACTTCATCGCTTATCTTTCAGCCTAAAAATTTCAAACTCGGTAAACTTGATCTTGGCGAGGTTACATTGACAGTGAGACAGAAAGTCATAAATAAACTTTATAACGCTGTTGATAGACTCAACAAGGTTGAGTATGACAGAATATGGGATATTCAGGATTCGAGTAAACTTACCGAAGTAACAACTGAAGCAGGCTTTAGCATTAAGCCGCAAAAATATGTCAGCGTTTCTACAACAGGAGGTAGAATTAAACGAGGTGATTCTTTCAATTCAATTCGCGGATCGGTTGATTTAAAATTCATGGGTGATAGCCTGAGTATTCCATCATTTAAATACTATGCTGATTATATTTCAAGCAAAGATAACAATTTGGATTATGGAGGCAACTGGATAAGGCAATATGGAAGTATTGATTACAAACTGAATCCATTCAAAAATGCAAAATATGGTAAGTATAACCTTATTATGGAATTCAGCGGTGAAGATAAACAGACCCGCTCTATAAATTTTGATACTACCAATTTTGGCAGCTTCAAATTCTATGAATTTAAACCCAAAGTATTAATTACTGACCTGTTTAATTTAGATCTTACTTACCAGTTTGGTTACAGATTTGATGACTTGTTCAATAAAGGCAGTATAACAAGACAGTCAAATTCATACACAAGTACAATTGGGGCAAGGTTAAAGAACCTTAATTTCCTTTCTGCTTCAGGAGATGTTGTTGTTTACAATAAAAAATATACCACAGCTTTCCAGAATTTGGGTTTCACTGATTCACGCACTATACTTGTAACATCACAGAGTAACATATGGTTTTTAAACCGCGGGTTTAATTCAAACCTTTTCTATAAGGTATCAAGCGAGCGAACTGCAAAACAGGAAGTTGTGTTTATTTCCGTTCCGCTTGGTCAGGGTAACTATAAGTATATAGGAGATCTAAACGGCAATGGCTTACAGGATGAAAATGAATTTATCTTAACCAATTTTGATGGTGATTTTATTAAAATCCTTAGACCAACTGACCAGCTTTTTCCAACAACCGATTTGCAAAGCTCAGCATCTGCGAACATTGTTCCCTCAAGGTTCATAAACACTATCGGCGAAGGAATAGTAAAAACTATATTGAATAATATTACATCAGATACGTATGTAAGTGTTGCAGAAAAAAGTAAAGACCCATTGCAAAGAAATATTTACCTCCTAAAGTTCACTACATTCCAAAACGACCAGAATACTATTATCGGAAGTACTTCGGTTCAACAGGATATTGGTATATTTGAAAATTATGATTATTTTGGTGTCAAATTTAGGTTTGTACAGCGAAAAGGTTTTAATCAATATTTTTCAGGTAATGAAAGAATACTTGATGTTGAACGAACTGCAAGATTAAGGCTTTCATTTACACAGGATCTAGCGCTTATTACAGATTATGTAACCGAAATTGATCGCAACTTAGCGCCTAATGTAGAAATAAGGAACTGGAACATTAATGCCGAAGGAGTAAATTCAGAAATTATCTATAAGCCCAATGTTTCTGTCGAAGCAGGGTTTAAAGTTCAGTTAAAAAGAACAAAAGACTTTTATCCATTAGTGCCAACAAAAGCAGATATAAATGTTCAAACCTTCAGACTGATTTATTCATTTTCAGGAAAAGGTACTCTAAGAAGTGAAATCTCAAGGAATGAAGCTCTGATATATACTTCATCTGCTTTTGTTCCGTTTGATTTAACCAAAGGACTTGTAGCGGGTAAAAGTTATTTCTGGTCTGTTAATATTGAATACAGAATAAGCAATTTTATTCAGGCAACAATAAATTATTTTGGCAGAGCAGAAAATAAATCAAAAGTAATACATACAGGTACTGCTGAAATTAGGGCGTATTTTTAACCAAATTCTGAGCGAAGCGAAGAATCTATTCATTATAATTGTAACTTTTAAATAAAACAAAAAAATAAGTGAATAATGAATCCACATAAAAAAATGATTGGACCCTTCACTACCTTCAGGGTAAAGTAATGAGAAAACTAACACACGAAGAAGTTGGCAGTAAAAGAATTTCCTTAGAAGATGCTAAGAAAGTAAAAAAACATCCCATATATGCGATGTGCGATAATATAAGAAGTATTTATAATGTAGGCTCTATTTTCCGCACAAGCGATGCCGCGCTGATTGAAAAACTTTATTTAACGGGATATACTCCTTATCCGCCAAGACCTGAAATTGAAAAAGTAGCATTGGGTGCAACCGATGCTGTTAAGTGGGAGTATATCAAGAATCCTTTAGAAGCAATTATGAAATTGAAAAGCGAAGGAATTAAAATTGTACCTTTGGAAATCACACAGAACAGCAGGAATTATACCGATATAAAAGAAGTTGATTTCCCGTTGTGTTTGATACTTGGCAACGAGCTTACAGGTGTTTCAAATGATATTATTGCGCTCTCGGATTTTTCAATTGAAATACCTCAGTACGGATTTAAGCATTCAATAAATGTATCTGTTGCATACGGAATAGCTGTTATGGAATTGGTAAAAAACTTTAAAAAATGACTATTTTTGTTACGTAAAAAGGGTATTTTGATGATTAAAATGTCAATTATCCTTGACAAGTCTTATGTATTATATATATATTTCTATGTTATCAGCATAGTCCAATACTCGATTGGCTATATAGTTATGAAACTGGAAGGCAGACTTGATAGTCTGCCTTTTTTATTTTTAGTTAAGCAGTATATCAAACTCTAGCAAAGAAGTTTATTATTCAATTATACGTATGACCATTAAAAAATAATATGTATAGGTAATATTTCATAGTATAAAATTCCCGCAATGAGTATATTTGGATGTTGACAACAAGGCAAATGAAGCATCGGTTCTTCAAAATTCAAAAGTAAAGATTTTTAATAATATAACTTTGTTACCATAACAAGATAAGCAAAAGGTTACGGAGAATATCTTCCCTATTCTACGCATTTTTACGGCAAATAAGTTCTATTTTTACTGCAAAATAATTTAAGTAATGGCAAGATATATTTATCAAAATAAGAACTGGACACATTTTACGTGGAAAGAAACCGTTATAAATGCTATATTCGGTGAAGTTCGCAACTTACAAGGAAAAATCTCCGGTCAGATGAACTCACTTGGCTTTTCAATGAAAGAAGAAGCCAAGCTTTCCACGCTTACACTTGACGTAGTAAAATCTTCAGAAATAGAAGGCGAACTACTTAACTACGAACAAGTTCGTTCTTCTATTGCAAGACGTTTAGGGATATCCACGGCAGGATTAGTTCCTACTGATAGGAATGTTGAGGGTGTTGTGGAAATGATGCTTGACGCAACTCAAAATTATCTGCAACCCCTGACCAAAGAACGATTGTTTGGCTGGCATTCAGCACTTTTTCCTACGGGGCATAGCGGTATGTATAAAATAGAGGTTGGACGCTACCGCACAGGCGAAATACAAGTGGTTTCGGGGGCGATGGGAAAGGAAAAAATACATTATGAAGCACTTGCCTCAAAGTATGTAAAAGCAGAAATGGGTAAGTTTCTAAAATGGTTCAATGATAATAAAAAACTTGATCTTGTATTACAAGCTGCCATAGCGCACTTTTGGTTCATTATCATACACCCTTTTGATGATGGTAATGGCAGGATTGCAAGGGCAATTTCAGACTTATTACTTGCCCGTGCTGAAAACAGCTCTGAGCGGTTTTACAGTATGTCAAACCAAATCCTTGTGGAACGGAAACGGTATTATGAAGTGTTGAAGAAAGTTCAGCATAGCAGTGGCGACATTACCGAATGGTTAAATTGGTTTCTTCATTGCCTAAAAAACTCTTTATTGGAAACAGAAACCACATTACAAAAAATCTTGCGAAAAGCAAAGTTTTGGAAAATACATGAAAACACTTCATTAAATGAACGGCAACGCTTAGTTTTGAACAAACTCTTAGATGGCTTTGAAGGCAAATTGAAATCTTCAAAGTGGGCAAAAATATCTAAATGCTCACAAGATACGGCTTTGCGAGACATAAAAGACTTAATAGAGAAAGGAATTTTACAGCAAGATAAAAAAGGCGGTCGTAGTACGAACTATGAACTTGTAGAATTTTAACGATAAGACCAGTTGTCAACAGCGATTTTACGTCAGGCTGGCTAACGTGCTTCTAAATCGCCAATTTCTTGTAGCCCCAAACTGTTATCAGCATAGTCCAATACTCAATAGGGTATAATTATAAAACTCGAATGTAAACTTGATAGTTTGCCTTTTTTATTTTAGTTAAGCAGTGTTTCAAACTCTAACAAAGAAGTTTATTATTCGCAGTATTTTAATTATACGTATATCCAAAAAAACATAGCCATCCAAAACGTTTGGCATAATTTTATTTTATTAAAAATTCAGTTTATTTTGAACAGATATTTGTAGTTTTTACAATTTTTGAAATCAATACCTCTAATTGTAAAATTATGGTAGATGATGCTGCCTAAATAAATTATTGATCATTATTTTAAAAAATTATTAACAATTGATTTTAATTCGTGCTATTTAGGGACAGCCTTTAGAAAATTTGTGTTTAAGTTTTTTGTTTGTTTTGGACGGGATGTACCTCTTCACTATTCAAAAATGTTTTATATACCTTTGCAGAGTTTAAATTGTCTGTGTTCATCTCGAATAAATTATCTTCCATTATCACAAAATCAGCAACCTTACCCTGTGCAATAGAACCCACAGCATTTTCATTATGGTTTGAGTAAGCATTATTGTATGTATATGCTTTTATGCATTCATGTATGGGAATTTTATGCTCCGGGGTGAACTCACCATATTCTGTATGCCTGGTTACTGCAAGCCTGATATTTTCAAACGGATCTGCTTCTACAATAGGGAAGTCAGTGCCAAAATTAATTATACCACCATAAGGTATCAGGTGAACATAATTATGTGTATTCTGAATCAACTCATCAGGAAGCTTTTCAAACACTGTCCTTGCATCATATTTTAAATGCAGCGGTTGAACCGAGGCTATTACACCTAACTTACCGAATCTTTTATAATTTTTTGGGTTAATGTGCTGTGCGTGCTCTATTCTGTGACGTAGTTTTTTTGTATTTGGCAATTTTGCATACATATCTAAAACATCGTTAACTGCTTTATCGCCTATTGCATGGATAATTATCTGGTAACTGGCTTCGTCAATTTTTTTTGCTAACTCATAGATCTTTTTGCTGGTAACAAGCTCTGTCTTATAGCCGCTGTAACCTCTGCCTTTATAGTTTAAGCTGAATAGTGCAGTTTCTGAACCTAAAGCTCCATCCCAGAATGCCTTAAATCCTTTTATAGAATAGTAATCCTTATCAATTTCATTTGTAATTTCTTCGTAATGCTTTAACCTTTCAAATTCGGTAAAGGGAATGTATGAATTTATTCTCAGCTTAAGCTCTTTTCTTCTGCTTAACTCTATATACACATCAATATCTTCAGGCAGTGTGATATCGCTTACTGATGTAATGCCAAATGAATGCAGCATTTTGATACAATCAATTACCGCATTTACTTTTTCATCAAGTGTTGGAACAGGAAGCCTTTGAATGATATGCTCCATAGCTTTTTCACGGATAATTCCAGTGAAGTTACCATTTGAACCTCTTTCAATTTCTGAACCTGAATAGTTTTCGGCAGCGGAATCCAATCCGGTAACTTCAAAAGCTTTTGAATTACATATTGCTGAGTGATAATCATAATTTGTTATGTATAAAGGCAAATCATCAAAAAATGAATCAACAATATTCCCATTTGATAAACTGTAACTGCCGAAAACTTTATTCAGGTCTAAATTTCCGCCAATTACCCATTTAACATTATTATCCTTTACGTATTTATTTATTGATTCCCTTAGCTCCTGTATGGAATTTATTTTAGTGCAATCAAGAAGTTTACGCATTAATGAACCCTTTACAAGATGAATATGTCCATCTATCAAACCTGGTAATACCAGCCTGTTCCCGAGATCAATAACTTGTGTATAATATGATGAAAGTGATTTTGCTTCTATGTTTGAACCTGTAAAATCTATGTGTCCATCATTAATGCCAAAACTTTCAGTAAAGCTGCCATCAGACTGCCAGATTTTTGCATTAATATAAAGTGTGGATGACTTTATCTTTTCCATAAATTACTTTTCATCTTTAAGAACTCTTGTCATTAGTTTTTCTGTAGCTGTGTGCGGATCTTTGCCAAGAAATAAAACCTTATAAACCTGTTCAATTATAGGCAATTCAACTCCCATTTTTTTTGCAAGTTCATGCGTTGCCTTAGTTGTAGCAACACCTTCGGCAACCATTTTCATTTCAGCAAGTACCTGTTTTAATTTCTTTCCCTTGCCAATTTCTTCGCCAACAAAGCGGTTACGTGAGTGTTTGCTCATACATGTTACTATTAGATCGCCTATTCCTGATAGACCCATAAAAGTACTTTCATGCGCGCCTAACTTTACGCCAAACCTTGTTATTTCCCTTATTCCTCTTGTCATAATTGCAGCTTTAGTGTTATCTCCAAATCCGGCTCCGTCTGCAATACCGGCAGCAATTGCAATTACATTCTTTAATGCTCCGCCAAGCTCAACCCCTAAAACATCACTGCTTTTATAAACCCTGAAATATTTGTTTGAAAAAGCTTTCTGAATTATTTCGGTATTCTTCTCATCATAACCGGCAGCAACAACCGCAGTTGGAGTGTGTTTTGCGACTTCCTCAGCGTGTGAGGGACCTGAGAGAACTACAATATTACTTTTGTGAATATTTGTAAATGTATCACAGAACATTTGAGAAACTGTCATTAAGCTATGGTTTTCAATACCTTTGGATACACTTAATAATACCCTGTTGGTAAAATCAATATCTTTAATTTGTTCAATAACACTCCTGATAAACTGAGTTGGGGTTGCTATAACAATAAGCTCTTTATCTTTAACTGCTTCATCTAAGTTACAGGTAATATTTATCTTTTCAGGAATTTTGATTTTAGGCAGGTAGAAAAGATTTTCGCGGTATTCATTTAATGTATGGGCATATTCCTTATCATACTCCCATAAAGTAACTTTATGCCTGTTGTTATGCAGGATAATTCCCAGTGCGGTACCCCACCCGCCGGAGCCAAGTATGCATATATTCATATATGCAAATTTATCTATAAATTTTTATTTATAAAATGTTATTTGTATTGGTATAAATAAACTGCGTTAAATAGCTTTTTTAACTGAGCGGTCAATCTGGTGAATTTTGGTAAGAAGCCATTCCTTGTTGGAAAGCCTTTTGCATTTATCTGCATGCTGCATTAGTGAAGATATATCTGTTTTTGAGTTTGTGCTATGGTAGTTTATAAGCTTTATTATGTATTTCACAAGATTTTCATTACTTTTCTTCTTATCATCTGTAATCATTGTGTTTTCATTCATGTATTTTAAAAATGCTTTTGCTGCAAAAAGCGCTGATTCATAATTTCCCAGTTCATAATAGACCCTTAAATACATATTCCTTATATCAAGGTGATACGAGAATTCTTCCATTCTTATACGGCTCAGCCATTTTAAGGAATCATCAAAATTACCGCGCTCAAAATTAAGGAATGCATAACTGTAATTAATAATATCCTTTTTTCTATCGGGATGGATAAGCCTGCTGTAATCTTCAATGAAATCCTCAAGCCATCTGTATTCCTTCATTCTTGCTGCCTGTATCAAAACATTCCTGTAAAGATCAACCGGCATATATTTATTAGATTCTGTTACGTAATATTTGTTTTCAATTAATATCTTATAAATACCAAAAAGTTCAGTTTCGTAATATTTGTTTGAAACCGAATTATCAAATCCTTTAATTGTACAATAAGCACTTAGTTTCCCAAAAAGGAAGCTTTTATCGGTATTGCTGAATTTACCGATGTTTTTAAATACTGATACCTTGAATTGCATATAATAAAAATCATTATCAAAATACAGAAATGCTTTAAGCGTATTTAAGTATGCCCGTATTATATGGCTCCCTGTAAGAGAGTGTTTTTTTATAAATATCTCAAGTCTTTCAAGATCAAAAAGGTTCAGAAACTGAGAAATGAATTTATAATTGTGCTTAACATTAAATGACCTTGAATAACTTAGAAGGGTTTCATTATGCTTTATTAATTCAAGCAAGAAATAACTGATGAAATAGGTTATTCCTTTTATCAGCTTCCCTGACTCGGTATCAATAAAGCTTTTTTTGGATATTTTATCATTAATCATTCCAAAATAGAATTTTTCAGTTTCAAGTTTGAAATTATTCAGACAATGTTCGGCATCTATTATTTCAGTATCAAGGATTACTTCTGTATCACGTGCTATCAGCTTATGCATCCTTTGAGCGCCCCTTACAGCTAGCTCTTCAATTGTCATTAGTTTTGACTCAGCGGCTTTCCTATCAATAAATAGCTGCCGCATGAATTTTTCTGAAAGATTCTGAAGGTCAAATAACAGCCTTCTCATTGTAAGCTTATTATATGGAAGTTCAGGTGATATCTTTCCATGCAGTGATTCTTTGCTGAGCTTTGGGTTATCAAAGTTTGGGTAATACTTTATAATGCAGTCATATAGCTTTACAACCTTTTGGCTGCGGTTAAAGTACGGTGAAAGTATAAAGCGTCTGAATGATTTTATTTCTTCTCTTGTAAGGGATACCAGTATTTCTAAGAATGCATAATTGAGCATTATGATTATTATTTTAGTACAAATATAAGCAACTCACTTACCGTATCCTATGCCAAAATATATAATAAAATAGTTAAAAAATCAACTAAATCCAAAATTTGTAACATTTTTTATTTAATAATAAGCAACTTAAGGCTTAAAAAGTATTTGCACAGTCCTATTCTAAGGGTTATGTTAGTATAGTTGAAAAATTATCAAATAAATAACTCACAATAATTTAATTAAACCTTTAATAAAAGAAAAAAATGTTGAACAAAGAGAAATCCCGTTTTTCATCGGGGAAAAAATTAATATTAACAATCGCAATCATCCTTAGTTTTACATCAGGCTTCAGTTCAGTATCAGTAGCAGAATTGAGCAGTAATTCAGCTACATTAGAAACAAGCACTGCATTAGTATATATTAGAGTATTTGAAAATGGCGCAATTTGGGTCTATGTTTATGAAGAAGACGGTACATTTGTAGCTAAGTATTTAGAAACAATAAATTAATAATTCTTTAAAAAATTAATAAATTGTCAAAAATAAAATTCAAACATAGATAAGCCGGGAAACGTTACCCTGTAAATTTATAACCTTGTAGGCATATAACTTGAGGAATTACCGGCTGTACATTTGGAAAAAAGGAGCAAACAGTTTTCTGGAGACCTAAGTATAACTTTTCAGGCAAAGTAAAGTATCTGTATGAATACAGTTGTGATGGCTCAATTCTAAATGTAACAATTATTGAAGATTAAGATCTAATATTCTGGCAGCCCATTTATTGTTATATGATACACAAGTGATAAGTTGAAGTACAGCAGAGCCCGGTAAATTTCTCATCCCTCTTTTAAAATGCTTCTTAAAATTTAATTACTTGCAGGATAATTGTATTGCAAATATAATATATCATTAGCAAAATGTAAAACCGTGAAAGGAGTGTAAAATAAAAAATAAATAAATGATAAACAATTCAACAATACCTAATCTTCGAGTAAATCTCGTCCGCGAAGAAATGGTAAATGAATATGGGAAATACAAAGGGAGAAACAAAAGCTTACAAACTTAGATTTACCTATTGAGGTAAAAATCTTAAAGAACCTCCCGTTGAATAACTTTATGGGAAGTATTTTAAATGCAGAAATTAAAGAACGCTAAACATTTTTTCGAATTTTGGGAATAATTTCAAAAACTTAATATAAAATAAAAGAAAGGGATTCATTTTATGAAAAAGTTAATCTTTATTTTCACAAGTATTATGTTTATCTTCATATTTGGATGTAGTGATGGAGTAAATAAATTTAATACTCCACAGGATAATAACATGATACAACTTGATTTGGGTGGTTATGATACTTTAGATTTGTCCATTGATCCTGTTCAAATAGGTGGTATGTCCGAAATTCAGGTCAATAATTTACTTGGTAATGGTTATTACCTTGATACACTTCAAACGGCACGACTATTTAATGTTGAATTTTCTTCAGATGGAGGGATTTATTACAGAGTAGGTTATGTTCGTGCTGGAGAAGTTATGTTAATATTGAATGGCAGTATCCCGGTTGAAGGATATTTTACAGGGTGTGGTAATCAACAATTAGAACTTTTTGATTAATTTTGTAAGAATTAATTAAGACTTAGCTTCGCATCTAATTGTGAGGCTAAGTTCTGAATTTTATAAATACTCAGTTTGAAATGATAGACAAATTCGCAGAAAATAAAGGAATAAATATTCATTATATAATTTTAAATCCTGAAGCAATTAACATACCAATTATATTAATTCCAGGTGCAATATCAAGTGCTGAAGATATTTGTGATGAACTTAAGAACAACAGTAATTTATGCTTTATTGCAATTAGCTTAAGAGGGCGCGGTAAAAGCAGTGCCCCCAGTGTTGGATATAGTTTGGAAGATCAAATTTCTGATGTTGAGGCTGTTGTACAAGCCGAAGGAATTAATAAAGTCTTTATTTTAGGGCACTCAAATGGTGTCGGGATTGCAACTTACTATTCAATAAAGCATTATGAAAAAGTATTAGGATTAATTTTAGTTGATTATCCTCCAGGTTATCCAAAATTTACAGAAGAATGGAAACAAAGGATCATTAACGAAACAAATGGCTTGAGTACAAATCTATTAAACGGCCTCGTAAATGAGAGTCAAAAAAAATATTTTTTAAAAGAACTTGGACTATTTGATTTTAAGAAATTAATTATAAAGGGAGCTAATGAAGACTCAATGTTGCCTATGGAAATTGTTCAAAAAATTAAGAAAGTGCTTTCAAACTGCACATTTGCAACTATAGACAATTGTGGACATGAAGTATTTATAGAAAAACCACATGAAATTACAAAGTTGATTGAAGATTTTATATGTAGAAAGTAAAATCCAGGAAACGTTACCCTGAAAATTTATAACCTTGTTGGAATAAAATTTGAGGAACTCCCTGCCGGGCATCTTCAAAAAGGGGAGCATACAGTTTTCTGGTGACCTAAGTATAACTTTTCAGGCAAAGTATTGAACTACAGAATTGAGATGGATAATAAAGTGATATTTGAGAATATGCTCACAGTAAGATAGATTGATATAATGATATTCCGATTATATCGGATGCACCTGAAAAATACCTAGCATGAAGGAAACAATTATGATAAGTTCTAAAGAGCAATAAATTACACTTTATTGCTTTTTTTTATTATACAGTTTTAGAAGAATTGTATCATAAAATAAAAGCTGGTAATTTTGTTGAATCAAAAAAAATGTTATTTTTAAAATAATTTAAACTATGATTTCTAAAACGCTTTTAATGTTTCTTGCATTTTTTATTCTAATTACTACATCAGAATCGCAGATTGTAAAACAATATGGCTTTAAAATAGGCGCTTCATCTTCTTATCAAACAGCAACAACTTTTATTAACAATGAAAAGTCTTCTTCAGAAAACAGAATAGGATTTGATGCAGGCGTGTTTATTGAGATATTCAATAACAAAAATATAAACTTACTGGCTGAATTGCATTTCATTCAAAAGGGTATGAAGTTTGTTATAGATAAAATTTATAATATACCTGAGAAAACAGGTGAAAGTGAATACACAACTATAAATTATCTTTCATTCCCATTGTTGGTAAAGTTAGGTTTTTCTTCCAAAATTCTGTCACCATACTTACTAGCGGGACCAAGAGCGGATTACATGTTATCTTATAGCGAAAATATCCTAAATGGATACTATAAATCAATAAATAAAATTAATTGGGGTATTACCATAGGTGTTGGGATTTCAAGAAAACTTACCAAAAAATCTTCCCTGCTTGCAGAATTCCGTTATTGTAAGGATTTTACATCTTTTCCTAATACTGAATTTCACGTTGGCTCTCAACTATTTACTTATGGTAATAAAGTTGGAGTAAATATCAAGAACAGTTCTTTTGAATTTCTAATTGGTTTGGGTTTTTAAGTAACAAATTTTAATTAATCTCAAAAACCCCCATTTTTATGTAAAGGCAGGCAAACCTAACACTAGGGTATGAATTATTAAATTTGTGTCATTCGTGTTTTAAGGCTTTGCTTCTTTCTGCTTCTTACCCTCTTTGTTGGCAGCCTGCAAAGACTTTATCTCCACCAACAAAACGAATTAAAACAACAAAAAAGGCAGGATTAACCCGCCTTTGATATTGAAAATCTGGTTTTTCAGATAGATAATAAAAATTCAAAATTATTTCTTCTTCCGTTTAAAAGGTGCCTCTATCTTTATCCAGCGTATCTTCCACCATCTTTCAAACCTGTTCTCTTCGCCATACAAAAGCCTTTTAATATTTGCCCTGTGGTTGTAAGTCAGGAATATACATACTACTAAACTGAAATATATCAGTGTTTTATATCCGTCAATATCAACCCCAAAAAAGTTTTCCCTTATAAACATTGTGCTGGGGAAAGCGTATGCAGCCGTAATTGAACCCAGCGAAACATATCCTGAAAACATTAATACTACTATAAATATTCCAATTGCTATTGTTGCATCTATTGGCGCCAGACTTAAGAGCATACCTGCCGTAGTATTAATACCTTTGCCGCCCTTAAAGCCTGCAAATACAGTCCACACATGACCAATTATTGCTGATATACCTGCAATTATCTGGACAATTGTTATATCTTCAAATGGTGTGAGATTTTCAAACGGCAATGTTCCATAAAATAGTTTGGAAACAAGTAGTGTTGCAACAAAGCCTTTTGCAATATCAACTAACTGTACAAGTACGCCTAATTTCCAACCCAGAACTCGGAAAGAATTAGTACTGCCAAGATTTTTACTGCCATGCTTGCGGACATCTATTCCCTTAAACAGCTTACCAAATACCAACGCAGTAGGGAATGCACCAACTAAGTAACTTAAAAATATTATTATTATTAAATATATCATATTCTAATTAAAACACTCTATTCTTTTAATTTCGGGTATTTCATTCATTAATGCTCTTTCTATTCCAGCCCTCAGTGTCATTGGTCTCATTGGACATGTATTACAAGCTCCAAGAAGTTTTAATTCTACAATACCATCACCGGAGATCTTATCAAGTATTACATCACCTCCATCTATCTGCAAATAAGGTCTTATTTTTTCAAGAACTGCATTTATTCTAGATTCAACATCAGAAGTATTATCTGTAATTAACAATTTTTTACCTAATCAACTCCGTAAAATAACGAAACTTTATTAAAAAAGCATTAATATTCCCTCGTGCCACCAATAGAATTATCGTAAAATTTACTGAAAATACCAAATCTTTAAAAACCAACAATCTTATTAAATCGCTAATTTGGTAGAAACTGAACTCAAAAACGAGTCGGGAATACCAGTCAGGCAAGTATCTTATTAAGAAAACATTATTTCCCGTGGCACATTATATCAAATTTCAATTACAGGCAATTTTGGTAATGTTTTTGCTCTTGTCTTAACCTGTTCGGCAAGATTTCTGGCTATTTCAGTAAACTGTTTTGCTTCAATTGAATCTGGTTTGCCAAGTACTATAGGCATTCCCATATCTCCGCCAATTCTTATTTCGGTGTTGATTGCTATTTCTCCAAGGAAATCTATATTCATTTCCTTTGCCAATTTTTTTCCGCCGCCTTCACCAAAAATATATTCTTTCAAACCATCTTGATTAGAATAATAACTCATATTCTCAATAATTCCAAGTACCGGAACATTTACTTTCTCATACATCTTTGCGCCTTTTCGGGCATCAATTAAACTTATTTCCTGTGGTGTTGTAACTATTATCGCCCCTGTGAGCGGTATAGTCTGCGTTAATGTAAGCTGAATATCTCCGGTCCCGGGCGGCATATCATATAATAGAAAATCAAGTTCATCCCACTCAACATCGCTTATAAATTGCTTTAATGCACTTGCTGCCATTGGTCCCCGCCATACAACCGCTTCCTTAGGGTCAACCATAAAGCCAATTGACATCATTTTAATACCATATTTTACTACAGGAAGCAGTCTGTTAGTTTCGCCAATTTTTACAATCTTAGGTTTTTCTTCAGTTACACCAAGCATTGTTGGAATTGATGGTCCATATATATCGGCATCTATTAGTCCTGTTTTATATCCTTCTTTAATTAATGCTGCTGCAAGATTTACAGCAACTGTAGATTTGCCAACTCCGCCTTTTCCTGATGAAATGGCGATAGTAAATTTAACACCCGCTAATATTGAATTTGTTGTATTAATAGTAATTGCTGTATTTAAAGTATTTACTGTATATTATTTCTGCATAAAACTGTAATATAGCAAAAAAAAACCTCACTTTTTGTGCAAAAATGAGGTTTAAAAATCAGTTTATAATATGACTATTTACAATGTCTTATTATAGAGAAAATTTTACTTTTGCTCATTCGGTAAAGGTTCTTCTGTATCATTAGATTGGCATAAGTAATCTTTAACATAATGCCAGGGGTCAATATAATCGCTCGATGCTTCAGAAATTCCACGGGGGATTACCTTATATGAGCCATATTCTTCGGTGAATTTAAACACTAGCAAATGCTGCCATGAAGTTCCGCCAATAGTAGCTATGCAAACATCTCCGCCTGAATATACTATTTCAAATGATTCTGGAGAATAATTATTGATCAAATATTTTTTTACTTTGAGTTTCTTCTTTTCAAGCCATTCATCTGAAATATATTTACGAAGTTTCTCTCCGGTATTATCTCCCTTTACCATTAAATTCAGCATTTCCTTAGTGATAAGCTCCATCTTTTTTGTATTAAGGTCATCTGCTTTAGTATTAAAATTAATTGCAAATGTTAATATTAATGCGAGTAATGTAAATTTAAGTAATTTCATATTGTACCTTTCTATAAAAAATATTGAATTATTCAATACTTATCTAACTTTTCTAATTGAATTTTGTTTCAAGCATAAATAATTTACTCAAGTTGATTTTGACCTTTAGGTTGCCTGCTCTAATTGTAAAATTATATATAGTAGCCCACGATTTTCCTGCCTGTTTTTTATTGAGATGTGAGGTTTGTTATAAAAATGCATTTTTTTAACCGTTTTAATCGTTTTTGTTACTATGCGGTCATCTTTTGCATCAGACTACAAAAGTCTTATCTTGCATTTTAGATTCGCTATAACTTGAATATATTTTTAACTATTTAAATAATATCAGACTTTTGTAGTCTTATTAACTGTTTTAATGGTTTATGTATATAATCAGTCAACTTGAGTTACTTAAGTGATGAAAATGTTACTGATTCAATAACATCGCCAATTTGAATATTATCAACTACATCAAATCCTTCAACAACTTCACCGAATAGTGTATATTTACCGTCCAAATGCGGCTGGGGTGAGTGCGTTATAAAAAATTGACTTCCTTCTGTATCCTTGCCGCTTGATGCCATACCAACCGAATAAGCACCAAATGATAGTGGCGAAAATTCACTTCTAATGGAATACCCCGGTCCGCCATATCCTGTTCCCGTAGGGTCACCGCCCTGAATTACAAAATTCGGTACAACTCGGTGAAAAATTGTATTATTGTAATATCCCTTTTCAGAAAGTTTTACAAAGTTCTGTACTGTAAAAGGTGCATCTTCAGATAATAGCACAATCTTAATTATCCCTTTATTGGTAACTATGATTGCGATTTTTTTCTCTCCAAGCTTATCAATAAATGACCAGTCAAAATCAGTTCGGTATCTAATCGCTGTTATTTCTTTTTCATAATTTTTACCGGTAATATTTTTAAGCGTCTTTGCTGATGCAATTGCAATATCGTAATCACTGCTTTTTAAATTTGCAGTTAAAATTTCTTTTGCCCCGTCATATTTCATATTATCCCATGCCTGTATATACATCAAAGCAACATCTCTATCTTTTGGTAAAACTAAAGTGTTATAATCAAATGTCATTATCTGGCAGGTTTCATTGCGGTATTGTAAATACATTGTATCCTGCAAATTTGTCAAACAGTTATCTGTTAATACAGGGTCTTTAGATGAAGAAAACTCGGATAATATTAAGCGAATAATATTTTTATTTTCTGCATCAAGCTTATCATCAAGAGATTTAAGTGCATCAACAAAAGCTCTGTATAGTTTTGCAAGCTCATCAGAACCTATCATTGAACCATCTTTATTGGGATGTAATACATTATACCTCTGAACATCAGCACTAATTGAATCACGAAGTTCTTTATAAACTAATGGGTTATCCATAAACCCAAATGAACCAACTATTGCGGATTTTATATCATAGTTATCGGTTTTATTAAAAATTGAAAATAATTCATCCTTTGCTTCATCACGGAATATCTTTGCATATGTTCTGATAGCCTCAGCTTTTATCTGCCAGTCAATTGCTTTACCCGGCGTAAGTATAAATTGTATTTCCTGCTGAATCTTTCTAACCTGTGGATTTCTTGTATCAGCGCCTGCAAATAATTTACCTAATGCCTGTAATGCAACTATTGAAACATGAGCGTTTTGATCATGGACGGTATGTTCTAATAATGCTGTTACTATCTTATCTGTTAATGGTGAGTTTAAATCAAGCAGTTGATTACCAAGTGAATTGCAAATATTTACCCTGACCCTCCAGTCAATTTCTTTTTCAAGTGATTCCAGGAAATATGGAATATTTACAGTATCCTGTAACTTGCCAAGAGCTGAATAAGCCCACATGCAGGTGAATTTGTTTGTAGATTTTGTTAGTGAAGTTAATTCTTCATTGTAAGGTACAAGATATTGTTTATCACCAGCTCTGTTAAATGCATATGAAACAGTATATTCATTATCGAATTTATCCATTGAAACTTCTGAAAGTAATTCACTTAACTTAGAAAAAGTTTTCTCTGATTTTATTTTACGAATCCCTAAAAATGCTAAAGCCATAGCGGATTTACTATCAAAAGGTAAATGACTTAAAATTACATCCAAAATTTTCTCGTCTCCTATTCTGCCAAGAGATAGAATAGAACTGTTATCATTACGTTTTCCGGGTGTTAGTCTTTCAATAAGATATTTTATGCTTTCTTCAGTATTAAAATTACCAAGCAGCCAACCCGTTAAATGATAACTGATACTGTTAGAATTCAGCATTTCGCCTATTGTTTTTACTAATGCTGAATCCTGCATACTTGCTGCTGCCAATATTGCCCTGTAATATTCTTTACTTAAAGGGTCTGCAAGGTATTTCTCTATTGTTTCTAATTCCAGCGAATTCCTTTTATCCTGTATTTGTAAAATTTCCTTTTCTTCTTTGCTAAATGGCTGTGAATTAACTGAAAACCCGAAGAATATGGAAAATAGTATGAGATTTCTCACTGTGCACAGTATGTTTGCTTTATTTCTTTTTAACATCAGTTTTTTTCTTAGTTTCGGTTTTCTTTTGGTTAGTCTGTTTCTTGTCAATCTTTTTCTTTTGTTCATCCTGTTTCAGTTTTTCCATTTTCTGCTTATCATCCTTTGCCTTATCCAGCTTCAGTTGTTCCTTTTTTTCAATCTCAACTATTTTTGATGTAAAATCAGTGAAGTTATAGAACTTATATCCCAACTTCTTTAAAGTTAAGATATCATCATAAAATCTTGCAAAATCATCTTTTCTTACCGATACTGATGTTATAATGCTTTTAGTCAGATTTCCTTTATTTCTTAAATTTGTTGTAAATATATTTAACTTCTCTTTTGAATCTTCTTCAGCTTTGGTTAATAATTGAGTTAGGTCATAATCGTTAATAATTTTTATTCTATAGCTTGCAAAGTTGTTTGATATTTCGCTTATGACCTCTTGAGGTATATCGCCCCCTTTTTTAGTAAGTAATACTGTGTTTACTGTTGGAAAATCGACAGTAAAATTTTTCACTCTTTCACGTATAGCTTTTCCATCCATAAAAGAATTAAAGTCTGTTTCATAATTATCTTTTCCGCCAATAGTCATATTTATCATTACATCTTTCTTGCTGTGAAGCAGTTTATTTTGCAGGTCAATTTCATCAAGGTTTCTTGGGAATACAAAACTGAATTCACTTTTATTCAATAATAGCTTATCTACATCGTCAGTATCATACTCAGTTATATTATTTATTATGACACATATAATAGAGCTTTCTCTATACACTTTATCTGAATGTGTAATATAAACTTTTGCTATTGGAAGTTTTGCTGATGATGTATCATAGTTATTAATAGTAATAACTATATCTTTTGTAAATATATCTTCATTTGCAGATATACTTAACCCTAAACTTTTTATATATGAAGTGATGTCAGAGTTTACTTCTATTGATGTCAGATCATTTGGTATGAGAACATTTTTTACAAATAGTTCTGCATACTTAACTAGAGGCTTTGAACCTTTTTTCTTGTTCTTCTCATCATTTTGATTTGTTATCCATTCATTTTTTATGCCAAAATTCCTTAATACTGAATCAATGCCGGGTGAAAGCATGGACCTCAATTGTTCAATATCAACTTTCTTTTTAGGACTATCATCCTTTGATTCATCTATTTGACCCGAAACATTACTATTTGATATAGAAGTATCTTTGTTCAGTACATAAATAGATAGCAAAATAGCTGAAACTACCACAATTAAGGCAATAATTACAATTACTTTACTCGGGAACGATTTAAAGAAATGTTTTATTTTAGATATTATCAATAAATTAACTGAAATTACTACTATATTAACATAAATATGGCAGTTTTATATAACTAAAAATATTTATATTTTGTCATTATTACTATATAAATTTCAATCATAGAAAAGGGTAAACTATTATGGAACCAATTCCTGTAATGCAGAATACATACGAGGGTGTGCAAGATCAGGCTAAAACATTTATTTTAAAAGTATATATGTGGATGACTGCAGGGCTATTTTTAACAGGGGTTGTTTCTGTTGCGCCAATTCTGATTTTAGGTTATGATAAGTATTACCAACTGATTGCTGAAAATATTATTTTCATTTATGTATTAATGGGGATGGAATTATTAATAGTTTTCGGATTATCATTTCTGATCAATAAAATTCCCGCTGTTGTGGCATTTTTTGCTTTTATAATTTATGCCGGTTTAAACGGAATTACACTTTCACCAATATTTCTTATTTATACAGGTACTTCGATATTTTCAACTTTCTTTGTATGCGCAGCAATGTTTGGTGCTTTAAGTGTTCTTGGTTTTGTTCTTAAAATGGATCTTACAAAATTTGGCTCCTATTTTTTGATGGCACTTGTTGGATTAATAGTTGCTTCTGTTGTTAATATTTTTCTCAATAGCACTATGATGGGCTGGATAATTTCTGTAGCAGGTGTAATGATATTTGTTGGACTCACTGTTTATGATACACAAAAATTAAAGAATATGGCTGGAAGTATTGATTCATCTTCTGAAGACGGTAAGAAAGCTTCAATTATGGGAGCATTAACTTTGTATCTCGATTTCATCAATCTCTTCCTCTTCCTGTTAAGGCTGCTTGGAAGAAGGAATTAATATTCATCCGAAAATTTTTTCCGTACCCGCAGAGTCTCCGCTTTCTGCTTTTTTTGTCCCGAAGGGACTCCTTCGGAGCAGTCTGCACCTGCCTTTGGCACGGACGCTTTTCTACTTAGCGGGATTGGACTCTGCGGAATATTTCTATTAACGTAGAGTTTCCTTATTAGCATTAATGAAATTCTCAAGTTAAATACTAGGAAAACTCTGCTAAAACACAAGTATGCACGTAGTGCTTTCCCCACTTGGCGGGATAAAATAAAAGTATTTTATTAAAATTAAAACATATTTATGAAAAAATTAATCGCAGTAGTTTTATTTTTATTCTTAGCTTCAAATGTATTCTCACAGGTAAATTTTGTTAATGCATTCCCAAACCTCTCTTTTTCGATACCTGTTTATTTGACTCATTCCGGTGACGGTACTAATAGAATTTTTATAGTTCAGCAAAGAGGTTTGATTAGAGTTTTTCCCAATGATTCTGTTACAACAAATGTTCAAACTTTTCTGGATGTTACTAATAAAGTTAACCTAACAGGTAATGAAAGAGGTCTGCTTGGTTTAGTGTTTCATCCTAACTACTCATCAAACAGGTTTTTTTATATAAATTATACACGCACAAGTGATGGTGCAACTATAGTATCAAGATTTACCACACAAACGGGTAACCCCAATAAAGCTGATTCTTTAAGTGAACTTATCTTATTGACAATTGCTCAGCCATATACTAATCATAATGGCGGAATGGTAATGTTTGGGCAGGATGGATTTCTGTATATTGGTATGGGTGATGGCGGTAGCGGAGGCGACCCCGGAAACTATTCGCAAAATACTAATTCACTCCTTGGAAAAATCTTGAGAATTGATGTTAACAACCCCTCCGGTGGCAATAATTATGGAATACCCGCAGGCAATCCTTTTATTGGAGGAGGCGGATTACCCGAAATTTTTGCTGTTGGTTTGAGAAATCCCTGGAGGTTTTCTCAAGACCCTGTAACTGGCACTATCTATTGCGGTGATGTTGGGCAGGATGCATGGGAGGAAGTTGATACAATTTCAGTTGGTAAAAATTACGGCTGGAGATGTTACGAAGGAAATGCTCCTTTTAATTTAAACGGATGTCTGCCAATTGGAAATTACACTTTCCCAATAGCTGAATACCAGAATATTGGTGCTGATTGTTCTATTACTGGCGGATATGTTTACCGCGGAGCAAGAGTACCATGGCTTGTGGGCAGATATATTTACGCTGACTATTGCAGCAGGAAAACCTGGAAACTTCTGCTCTCTGGTGGTGTTGTAAGCGAAAATACACAAATAGGGCTTGCCCCTTCAAATGTTAATTCATTTGGCGTTGATCAGAATAATGAACTTTATACTGTGTGCTCTAACGGATTAATATATAAGTTTCAGAATACATTAATAGGTATAAACGGAAATTCAAACGAGCTGCCAAGCGGTTTTTCTCTCGAACAAAATTATCCAAATCCGTTTAA
The DNA here is from genome assembly GCA_947084945.1 of uncultured Ignavibacteria bacterium. Lineage (GTDB taxonomy): Bacteria > Bacteroidota > Ignavibacteria > Tepidaquicellales > OLB5 > OLB5. The sequence goes on from CAMTUP010000010.1 coordinate 136,267, forward strand.
CCCATCTACAAAGATACGCTTCGCTATTAGCGGTACATCAGTAGCACAGACATTCCTGTCTGTGTATGATGTTCTCGGTCGTGAAGTCGCAACTTTAGTCAACCAACTATTACAACCCGGAACTTATGAAGTTGAATGGTCCGCCGAAGGCGGAGCATTAAATTATCCAAGCGGTGTTTACTTCTACAGAATGACTGTTGATGGAAAATCATTTGAAAAGAAAATGGTACTGATAAAATGACTCTCTTGTCATTCCTGCGCAGGCAGGAATCTTGTTTCTTCTGTCTTTAGTATTTTCACTAACGACAAATAAAAAGGCAATATTTCTGAATATTGCCTTTTTTATTTTGTCAATTTTTTTTAGTTTTAAGTATATGAAATCATATTTAAAATACCTTATTCTTCTAATAGCCCACTTCCAAATACTATATTCTCAAAAATGGATCGAAAACGATGTTACTGATTTCTTTAAATTCAAATATGTTTCTGATGTTTGTTTCCAGAAAGATGTTGCATGGATACTTACCGGAAAAGGCTTGTATAAATATAAAAATGGAATATTTGAAAATTATAGAATTGATACATTAGTTTCAGGTCCAATTGAACAGTATAAATTAGGTAAAAAAGAGCTAATTAACGACCAATTCAGCAGCATGGTATGTAATGATTCAATTTTATGGATTTTAGCAACTCATGGAAAAGTTATTTTAAAAATTCAAAATGATAGTATAACAAATTATAAACCTGAATTTTTAAAAAATCGTAATTATGGGTTTTATGATTATTGTATTGATGAAAATGGGAATTTATGGTTCCAATACTCTGTAAAAGATACTACTCAAAAAGATGAATACTTTGGGTATAAGGAAATTTATAAAATAGCATATTTCAATGGTGTCTTTTTTTCGGATTACCCAATCCCTGAACAGTTAAGTAAAAATGTATTTACTTCATTTATTATAAATAAAGACATACTCTATTTTACAGGACATCATATTAAAAAAGATCGCTATGAACCTTCAGTGTATTTATACATTTTGAATAATTCAAAATTGGATAGTATTAAGTTAGGCAGCAATCCTATCCTGAGACCTTCGTTTTACATATATAATGATTCCATTTTCATATATTCTTCTAATGATAAAATAAATATTATTTTTAATGACAAGATAATTGATAGTGTTACTTTAACAAACATTGGTTTATCGTTTAAAACTGAATTATTAGCATTAAATGAGTTTATATTTGTCACATCTGGCAACGGATTATACATTTACAATAAGAATGATAAAAATCACAAAATTACCAAACCATATGACTTTGATGATAATTGTCTAAGTGATTTTGATGCAATCAGATATAATGAAATTTCTAACCAGTTATGGTGTCTTTATGGAGGCGCATATATTACTGATAGATATGACTACTGTCATTATGGTTTATCAATTTACCAACTGAAATGAATATGCGGATGAATATAAAAGCCTGCCACTGATTTTTGGCAGGCTTTTTATTTTTATGATAATATATTATATTTATATAAATATTTTTAGCTTTTCTGTTTAATTTTATTAAGGAGTAAGCATGAAAAAAATCCTATACATATTTTTAATCTTAAGCAGCAGCGCATTATATTCTCAGTGGAGCTGGCTTAATCCAACACCGCAGGGAAATTATTTAAAACAAGTAATTTTACTAACTAATGGGAATATTATTGCAGGAGGAAATTGCGGTACAATTACAGTTTCAACAAATAATGCTTCAAGTTGGTTTGTTACACACAGAATCAACGATACTACAGCGGCAATAAATTCCTTATTCAGGATCAATGACAATTTAATATTTGCGGGTTCAAATGATTCCCGTATTTTTAGATCGACAAATGGTGGATTAAATTGGCTGCAAATATCAAGAATAGCTCCACAGTCATCATTTAATATTAAGTTATATTTTGTTGACTCCCAATTTGGTTTCGCTTACTTTCAGTTCGCATTTTATAAAACTTCAAATGGTGGTTTTAACTGGAGCTTTGCTTCACAGTATCAGCAGCAATTAGGTGATTACTGGTTTATAGATGCAAATACTGGTTTTGCTGCAGGTGGTGCCATTGTAGATAACCAATTCGTAACATGGTGCAATAAAACAACAAATAGCGGTGTAAACTGGTCAGCATTAAATGTACCTGATATAGGTCCAGTTTCAAAAGTACAGTTTATTAATTCAAGTACTGGCTTTTTAGCAGGTTTTAATAATATATATAAAACTACAAATTCAGGTTCAAACTGGTTTATTATTAACCCTGTGAATACTTTCAGCAGAATAAATTATTTTTATTTTTTCAGTGAAAGTATAGCATATGTCGGGACTTATGATTCATATTTTTTTAAAACAACAAACGGCGGAGCTAACTGGAGCAGTATGCTAATCCCATATTATACATTTAACTCGTATTACGGGATCAATAATTTCAGTTTTACCGATCAGCAAAACGGCAGTTCCTTAATTCATAATCATATAGTTGTTAAAACTACAAACGCGGGGATTAACTGGTCACTTCATACAAATTCTTTCAATCTATATACCCCACTTAAGGCAATTGAATTTTTAGATAATAATACAGCGATATTAGGAGGATGGGGTACGACAAATGATTTTGTGCTGCAAAAAACTACTAATGGTGGATTAAACTGGTTAGGATTAGTGCCATATAACTATCAAAATGCATCAGGGTATATTTATGATATTGATTTCACATCTGCATTAACAGGCTATGCAGTTGGTGGAGGTGGAAGCAAAGGATATGTATATAAAACTATAAATGCTGGTAACAACTGGATAAAAATGGATTCAATTGCTTCAGGTACATTGTATTCATGTTTTTTTCTTAATGATAATACCGGCTATGCTCCCGGAAATAATGGCGAGATCTTTAAAACAACTAATGGCGCTGTATCATGGAGTACTTATCTCTCTGGTATTTCATTCAGGCTGAATTCAATTTATTTTACTGATATAAATACTGGGTTTGCTTGCGGAGGTAATGCAACTCAAGTAATTTTAAAAACCACTAATTCCGGATTAAACTGGATCCAAATCAACACAACAACTGGGAATACTTATTCATATTTGAATTTCATTAATAGCAGTACAGGTTTTCTCTCTGCAAAAGGAATTTATAAAACTACTGATGCAGGCGTATCATGGTTACAAAAGACACCCAATAACCTTATTTATTTTTATAAAACTGATTTCCCAAGTACAAATACAGGTTATGCAATAGCTGCGTATGGTATAATATATAAAACTACTGATTCCGGTGAGAATTGGGGAGAACTATACTCACCAACAGATAATTTTTTTGCTGATTTATATTTTCTCAATGATAACACTGGTTACTTGATAGGGGACCAGGGTTTGATACTAAAGACAACTAATGGCGGGGGTAATTTTGTTATTGGAATTAATGATCCTATTATTAATTTACCAACAGAATATAAATTATTCCAAAATTATCCAAATCCTTTTAATCCTGCAACTACTATTAGATTCTTTTTACCGGAAAACTGTTTCGTGTTGTTAAAAATTTACGACATTTTGGGTAAGGAAGTAATAGTACTCACAAACAGTTATGTTAATTCTGGTGAACATGAAGTATCATGGGATGCATCAAACTACCCAAGCGGTGTTTACTTCTATAGAATGACAGTCGACGGTAAATCATTTGAAAAGAAAATGGTACTGATAAAATAGCTATCGCTATTTTATCAGTAGTCCCGCCCCGCGGGAGTGCTGATAAAATAAAATTGTTGTAGTATTACTTAGCTACTAATCAAAAAGCATTCTATTCTATAGAATGCTTTTTTTATCAGTATCCGCAGAGAGTCTCTCGTTTTTTTAGGACTCGCGGTGGAAAAATTATTTCCCCCGTTGTTGGTCTTTCCGAAGGAATGCCGTAAAGGTCCTTCGGACTTTGGAGGTGCGGGATATTAAGACGTGGTGTGCTTCGCTCAGTTTTTTTTAATACGCCCACTTAACCAAAATCGAGCCCCATGTATAACCGGCTCCAAAGCTTGAAAGTATTAGATTATCACCTTTTTTGATCTTGCCATCTTGCCAGTATTCACTTAAACATAACGGAATAGTTGCTGCTGTTGTGTTGCCGTATTTGTGGATATTTACCATTACTTTATCTTGAGGCAGACCCATTCTATCAGCGCATGCCGTAAGTATCCTCATATTTGCCTGATGCGGTACGAGGTAAGAAATATCATCAGATGTTAGTTCGTTGCGTTCCATTATTTCATGTGATATATCAGCCATACCTTTGACTGCATCTTTGAATACATTCTTACCTTCCTGATAGACATAATGCCAGTTTTTATCAACAGTATCATGTGAAGGTGGGTTCAGGCTTCCGCCGCCTAACATGTTAAGATATTTGCCTCCTTTTCCGTCAACTCGCATGATTTGATCCATAATTCCGTAATTCGGGTCTTCGGATGGCTCTAAAAGAACGCATCCCGCGCCATCACCAAACAAAATACAGGTATTTCTATCTTTATAGTTTGCGATAGTTGACATTTTATCTGCGCCAACTATCAAAACTTTTTTATGCATTCCGCTTTCAATAAACTGCATTCCTGCAACAAGTGTGAATATGAATCCCGAACATGCAGCAAGTACATCAAATCCCCATGCTTTTTCTGCTCCTATCTTTTCCTGAATAATGCAAGCTGTTGAAGGAAAAAGCATATCAGGTGTTACTGTACCTACCAGAATAAGATCAAGCTCATCAGCTTTAATTCCGCGTCTATCAAGCAGCATGTTGATAGCCTTTACAGCCATAAAAGATATTGGCTCACCGTTTGTAAGAATCCGTCTTTCACTTATGCCTGTTCTTGTTTTTATCCATTCATCATTGGTCTCAACTAACTTTTCAATATCCTTATTAGTAAGAATAGTTTCAGGTACATAGTGACCAAGTGATGTAATTGCTGCTCTTATTTTACTCATAAAATATTATTACCTAAATTTTTTAACTTTAAAATTATTACCTAAAATACTAATTATCAGTTTTTGTCCCGAAGTTAATCCCGTAAAGGTCCTTCGGACTTTGGAGCAACAAATTCATTTATATCTTTAATCTTTGCTGCTATTATATCGTTAATTCCCGCTCTTGACATTCTCTCAGCATTAAGAGCCATATTCATAATCGCATGAGGAGATGACCTTCCATGCCCAATAATTGAAATACCATTAACACCAAGCAGTGGAACCCCGCCATACTCCTGGTAATCAAAATCTTTCATAATAGTTTTAAGTGTTCCGTAAGCCATACCAACTTTTAATTTATTGATAAAACCACTATCGGCAAAATCTTTAAATTTAGTTCTTAATAAACTTAATACGCTCTCTGCAAATTTTAAAACAACGTTACCTGTAAAACCATCACACACAATAACATGAGTTTCCCCTTTTAGTATATCGCGACCTTCAACATTGCCAATAAAATTCAGATTACTTTTTTGAAGTAACTCATAAGCATCAACGGTTAAAGTATCGCCCTTCGATTTTTCTTCGCCTACACTTAATAATCCAACTTTCGGATTTTCAATTCCATAAATATGATTTGCATAAACCGACCCCATCACAGCAAACTGAAGCAAGTTTAGAGGCTTGCAATCAACATTTGCCCCTACATCAAAAACCATTGTAATACCGCGCTCGGTTGGGAATCTTGAGCCTATTGTTGGTCTTGATACATTTGCTATTCTGCCAAGCGTAAACAGCGATGCCGCCATAACAGCACCTGTATTGCCTGCGCTGATAAATCCATCAGCTTCACCTGATTTGCAAAGTTTAAGCCCGGAAATAATAGATGAATCCGGCTTTTTACGTATTGCATCAGTGGGACTTTCATCCATTCCAATTACTTCTTCGGCATTGTGTATTTTTATCCTGTTAGTATCGTAAGAGAATTTTTTTAGCTCACCCGAAATTAAGGCAGATTTGCCAACAAGAGTAATGTCTATACCCTCGTGATGACGCACTGTCTCAACAGCTCCTGCTACTTCATTAACAGGAGCATTATCTCCACCCATTGCATCCAGGGAAATGTTGATTATTTCCTTTATCCCTTTGCTCAATTTACCGGTTAATTAATTATTTCTTGGGAATAACTATTGAGCGGCCATCATAGAATCCACAGCCCGGACAGACTCTGTGCATTAACTTTGTTTCGCCGCAGTTAGGGCAGGACATTGTGCTTGGAGCAGTTGCTTTGTAATGGGTTCTTCTTTTTCTGCTCCTTTGTTTGGAGTGTTTGCGTTTCGGATTTGGCATTATATCACCTCTTTATTATTCTTTAACTTAATTATTTTTCTGAGTTCTTTGTAACCTGTTGAAATTAGGCGATCCGCCGTGGCGGACTAATTGAAATCCCGTCCTGACTTGTAAGCCTGTTCTCTCAGGTTTTTGAGTTTGCGGGATAACCTGCATCTTATTCATCATCTTTTTCTACAAGAATATCTTTCCAGAAATCTTTTGACCTTCCGCACCATGAACACGAGCCATCAGGTTTTTCTTCAGGTAGCTTTTTCATTGGGATTGTTAATATTACCGCTTCTTTTATATCATTGGTAATATCAACCGATTTCATATGCGGACTGTATGACCTTATATCTTCTTCACTGAATGCATCTTCACGGTGAGTTTGCTGAACAAATATCAGATCAAATGATGTATCAAATTTCTTTTCAAATTTTTCAAGACATCTATCGCACTCAAGAAAAATTGTTCCCATGATACGGGCTTTCATATCAAGCTGATGAGTTGTTTTGAATAGCTCTAGGTTTATTGATATAGGTTCTTTTAGAATGCCTTCATCAAGACCTATTTCCTTTTCATCACTTGTTAGCTCAAGTGTTTCGGAACCATCATTTAAAGAACCAATATTGAACTTTATAGCCATATAATCCGCTCAAAATCCCTTGTTTTGCCCAAATTTTGTATAAAATCTAACAAATATAAGAAAAATTAATTAAACTTTATAGTAACAGATTTATCCCAATAATAAAGGCGTTTCATTCTAAAGAAACGCCTTATTCGAAGAACTTCCTGCTTCAATTGAAGTATAGAAAGATTATTATTTATCCAGAATACTCTATGTTTTATCTTTTTTATAGCAATGGTTATAAATGATTAAATACTAAGTTTTATATATATAACTCACCTTACGCAATGTTACCGTCTGCCCTGTTTTAGGGCACAAGGTTAGTTAGTAACACAGACATTCCTGTCTGTGAATCATGTTATATGCGTAAGGTGACTATATAATTAATTTGGTTAATTTATTAAAAGATATCTACCTTCATCCGGCTCATAAAAGGCATTTCTTTCTTTAAGGTTACTATAAATATTATCATAACTATTGGAATGTATCTCACCACTGAATTTATGTGCTTTACTAAACATTTCAATGTAAGCATTTGGGTCTTTAGATCTGGATAGTTTGCGTAATGAAAGCAAATAATCTTCTCTAAATACTGTGGGAATTATTATTTTAGACTCTCCATTTTTAACAAATTCAGCATTCATCATGATCCTTGCAATCCTTCCATTTCCATCTAAGAATGGGTGTATTTCACTTATCAGGAACATCATAAATGCAGCTTTTCTGAATGATCCTTCAAGAATATTATAGAATTCAAATCCTTTGATCAATGTTCCTCTCACAAGAGAATAATCAACAAACAAAGTATTTCCTGCCTGATTATTGAACTCTTTAAACTCTCCCGGATTCATGTTAGTCCTGGAAGAAAGCAGAATTTTATGGCGTCTTTTTAGTATATCCATCAATTCATCCGGGGTCTCTGGAACCTCTTTCATACCTACTCGATTTGAAGCAAGTATATAAGTCCCCAAGACATCATGTGAATCATTATCCCTGCTTGGCATTGGTTTTTTAGTATCTATTATTTTTTTTGCTTCATCCACAGTAAATACTGTACCTTCGATATAATTAGAGAAATAAGATTCGAAAAAAGCAAAGTTTCTATATGATTCGGTTGTTGTATTTTTCTCAGGAATTGATGCATACTCTCCATTTGATAACTCATTAAACAAAATTTTTAATAGTTCTATTCTATTTTTGTCAAATGGAGCTTTCAATGCTCTTGCAATTCCTATTTCAGAATTTAAATATTTGCTTGGTTTTGTACTTAACAAAGCACTAATTATTCTATTAAGCTTTTCATATTCTTTGTTAAGGTTTAATTTACTTGCAATTTTCTTTGCTTCATCTCTTAAATCATTAATCCCTTTTTCTCCATTAACAGTGATAATATTATCAAGTTTTTCCTCTATCAATGGAATGGGTAGAGTTTTATTCTTACCACCAAGCCCTTTAGATATTTGTAAATTTTCAAGAAATGCTCTGGGTTTTTGAGATACGAATAAATCTCCAATAAATCTATTATCTCCTTTTATCTGTCCACTTCCTTTAATAAAGCTTATAGTTATACCTGGTAGCTTCAGTAATTTTGTGTATTTATATGTTACGAATATATAATTTTCATTTGTTGGTTCGAATTCAAAAGCACTTCTGTGACTAAGTATTGAATTTGGGAATAAATTTCCTATTATCTCTAATATATTTCTTTTTATAATTTTTTCAGGTTTATCATCGAAATTAGTTGTATATATTCTTGATGATATTTTTTTAATTTTACCATCTTTTAATAATTTTTGAATTCTATTATTATTCTCTTTTGACCCAAATATTACTTCTTTTAATTCAAAATTATATCTTGTATCCATTGTCTTATTCTATTATGATATTTTTCTAATATAATATCAATATATATCAATTTCTATGATAATTTTCTATTATAATGGCTATATTTATGATATTTTTCTATTATATGGATTTATCCCAATAATAAAGGCGTTTCCTTCTAAAGAAACGCCTTATTCGATGAGATTCCCCACTACCGATGAGGAAAATCTATCGGAGGTATTTAAGTAATTTTATTTTAAAAGCAATTAGCAGGATAATGATGTGATATGGGTATTTTTTTGGCGTAAAAAAAGCAGGTGGTTAACCTGCATTATAAATCTTTAATTATGTCGTCAAATTGTTTTCTTGTCATTCCTAAGGTTCTTAGATTAGTTTCAATATGAATTGCTGGAACTTCTTTTTCTGAATGTCTAAAAATTATATTTCTTAGTAAGCCTTTTCTGCCCCATTTTTCATGTTTATTTACTTCAATGAAATAACAACCTATATACTCTAAAAATTTTCTAAATTTGTCAGTAGGACAAGGTTTAAAATGGCATTAAGTGTATTCTGGAATTTGAATTTGTTGATTAATTATTTTATAGTTTTCATATTTGCTGAAATCTACTTGATTTTCTATTCTAGGTGGTTCATAATCAGTACTCCTTAGCATCCATCCAAATTTTAATAGATTTTTTTCTAATGTACCCTTTTCAACTGTATCTTTTATAAATATATCTAAAGCATCCTTAAAATATTCTTTAGCTTCTTCTTCTGTTTTACCATAAGAAGACAACTCTAATGCTGGACAATACGCAACAATGCATTCTCCCTCTTTAATAAGTAATACTGCAACATTTAACACAATGTTATGGATTATTTCTTTCATAGTTTTTTGTTAGTAACAAGACCTATAATCAAAATAGTTGATAATAGGCTCACAATCAATAACTTAAACGAGTAGTAAGTGCAATAAAATCCGTTTTTGCTATATTTTCGCAAAAAACATAAATAAATATAACTATCCACAATCAATTTTTCAGGTAGCAAATGGTCGTAGTTGATACGACTAAGTCAAAATTTAGTAAATAATTTACTTAAGCTTTTCTATAGGCATCTATAATTCTTGCAGTTCTTACGCCTTCTATTACATCGTGAACCCTGATAATATGAGCACCGTTAATAACCCCAATAGTATTAAGGGTTATCGTGCCTTCATGCCTATCATTTACATCTTCGATGTTAAGAATTTTTCCAATCATACTTTTTCTTGAAACACCTATCATAATTGGTGAATCAAGTCTTTTGAGATCACCCAGATTTTTTAGTATCTGTAAATTATGTTCTACAGTTTTTCCAAATCCAATACCAGGATCAACTATAACCTGTTTGATACCCGCAACGTTTGCTTTCCATGCTGTATTTTCAAAATATGTCAGCAGCTCAGCCATCAGGTCATCGTAATGCGGGTCTTTTTGCATATCCTTTGGAGTTCCTTTGATATGCATAACTACCGCGGATGCATTATGCTTTGCAATTGTTTCAGCCATTGCAGTATCAAAATTAAATGCGCTGATATCGTTCACAATTAGCGCTCCGGCTTTTAATGCTTCATCAGCTACTTTAGCTCTGTATGTATCAATTGAAATTGGAATGCTTACTTCATTTGCGAGTGCAGTAATAACAGGAATAACACGGTTAAGCTCTTCTTCAACTGATACTTCAACGGCACCCGGTCTGGTTGATATGCCGCCCACATCAATAAAATCAGCACCTTCTATTTCCATTTTCCTGCCATGAGCAATTGCATCATCAGGATTCAGGAATTTACCGCCATCAGAAAATGAATCTGGTGTTACATTTAGCACACCCATTACATGGATTCTTGCGCTTAAGTCGTAAACTTTCTTTCCGAATGTATATGAATAATTATCGTTCATAAAATTTTTATTTATTAATTATTTTATCAATATTATTAAAGTCATTTTTACATTAAAACTAAAATTTGATATTAGTTTTATTGCTCTATTTCAGAATCTTCTATTCTTTTGAAAAGTATCTCAGGCTTGTTAAGCTTATGCCCACCTTGAAGCGTTATCATTGAAGCATTTTCCCAATGCAAATCACTATCTGCAATATTCAGCATTCTTAAAAGCTTTTCTGAAGTGAATGGCAGAACAGGATTAAATATTATTGCAAATGTTTTACTTAGCTGTAAGCAGATGTTTATAATAGTACCGCATCTTGCTATATCTTCTTTAATTACTTTCCACGGTTCAGTATCGTTAAAATACTTGTTTGCATCACGGACTAAATTCATAGTTTCACTAAGTGCATCCTTAAATTTGTAATTTTCATAATAAGATGCAATCCTTGATGTATATGATTTTATGCTTTCAGTTATATTTTTATCAATTTCTGTGTATTTTCCTGCTTCAGGTATAGTACTTTCAAAGTATTTTTCAGTAAATACAAATGTACGGTTTATAAAATTGCCAAGAATTGACCCCAATTCATTGTTATTCTTAGACTGCAAATCAGCCCAGTAAAAATCTGTATCCTTATTTTCTGGTAAGTTGCTTGCAATAGCATACCTTATAGAATCAGGATTATATTTTCGAACAACATCCTTTACATAAATAGCATGCCCCTTGCTTTTTGATTGCTTAGTGCCTTCAAGGTTCATAAATTCATTAGCGGGGACATTATCTGCTAAAACAAAATCACCATGAGCCATCAGCATTGCAGGGAAAAAAATCGCATGAAATATTATATTATCTTTCCCAAGGAAGTGCACAAGTTTTGTATCCTCATTACACCAGTATTCTTTCCACTTTTCCGGAATTCCTTTTTGTTCAAACAATTCCTTAGTAATAGAAATATATCCCATTGGCGCTTCAAACCATACATAAATTACTTTGCCGTCATACCCATCCAATGGCAGTGGTACACCCCAATCCAGATCACGTGTAATGGCTCTATCCTGCAAACCGGTTTTAAACCAGCCTTTGCAGTAATTAACAACATTTGGCTTCCACTCTTTCTTTGTATTAATCCACTCTTCAAGCTGTGGCTGAAATTTGGATAGCGGAAAGTAAAAGTGTGTTGATTCTTTTACAACAGGTGTATCACCAGTAATAGTTGATCTTGGGTTTTTAAGCTCTAATGGTGAGAGCGTACTTCCACAATTTTCGCATTCATCTCCTTTTGCTTCTTCATATCCGCAATAAGGACAAGTACCTATTACAAATCTATCAGCGAGAAATCTTTTTTCCTTTTCAGAATATAGCTGCTTATCTGTCTTTTGAAAGAGTAACCCTTTTTCATATAGAACGGTAAAGAAATCCTGAGCAGTTTTTTTATGTGTTTCTGTTGATGTTCTTGAATAAATATCAAACGTCATCCCAAGCTGTTCGTAAGCAAGGTTATTGGCATTGTGATATTTATCTACAATTTCTTTCGGCGGGATTCCTTCTTTTATAGCGGACATTTCAATTGCAGTACCGTATTCATCAGAGCCGCAAACATAAATGACATCATATCCTGCTAAACGGCAATATCTTACAAACATATCTGCAGGCAATATAGAACCAGCAATATGCCCTAAATGTGTATCACCATTAGCATAAGTTAGTGCAGATGTTACTAAAAATTTCTTATCTTTTCCTGATTTTTCCATATTATCAGCAAATATACCCAACATAAAAATAAAAAGCCTCCCAAAAATTTTCGGCAGGTTTTGGTAAATAATATTTAAAAGTTTATGCTTTTGCTTGGCTGATTTATAAGTTTATCAATACTTATTCTGTCCCATAGAAACAATTTTTTACAATTTATATTTAGAATTTACTATTTCTTTTACTTAACTTATTGAGTATTTTTATCCTTCCAGTTGTTGGTTTTGCTTGACTTGTTTTATATTGACCAAAGACAGAATAAAATTAAAGATAAATGAAAAAAAATACATTACATGCTGCTTTAATAATATTTTTCATTACCTTATCATTCAAATCAGATTTATTTGCGGGCAGAATTGAACTGAAATTCTTTTCTAGCGAAACAGGTTACTCCATAAAACCTGATCAACTGTTAATTTGTGATGTAGATAACCCAAAAAACATTATTTCACTAAACATCATTTCTAATAACCATTATTCAGCTAACCTGAATGAAGGCTCATATACTATAACGGCATTAAAATCCGGATTTGTAAGCTCTCAAACCGGATTTACAATTAAGGAAAACGAAATTAAGTATGATATATTCCTTGACCCTTTAACTAGTAACCAAAAACTTAATACCCAAAGAATTAAATCACTCTTAAAACCTGATGCTGCGCTTCTTTTAGGATATGTTGTAGATGATATTACAGGTGAACCATTAAGTAATGTTTCATTGAAAAACGGATTATCAAAAGTATTAGCTGTAACTGATGCTAACGGATACTTTGAACTTTCTATTCAGGCAATATGCGAACAAAGAACTACGCTTGATATTAACTTTGAAAAAGCTCCATATAAAAATGAACTTTACAATAATTTCGAAATTACTCCGAGTACTGATTTTATTTTTACTGTCAGAATGAAAAGCAGATTATCCAACAATTCATCTAAATATATTCCTATAACCGAAAAATGTACTGATTGCGCACCGCAAACATTATTTAATGATATGGCTGTAACAGGATTTGTTCTTCCTTTAAATATAAGAGTAGGGAAAAATTGCACAGGCACTAACTGCACTTATGCTCAGGTATATTCACTGCAAACTTATTGCAAATATGTTCTGCCTGCTGAAATTTATGCTTGCTGGGGCAACTTAACAGGCGGTATGAATTCACTTCAAGCCTGCGCTGTTGCAGTAAGAAGTTACGGAATGTATTATGTCTATAATCCCATCAATCCCGGGCTTTATGATATATGCGATAATACTTACTGCCAGTATATGGGCACAGTGCTTTCTACCAACACAAGTACTGCTGTAGATAATACTTTTGGCTATATACTTACAAATACATCGGGAGTTGTACGCTCGGAATATTCAGCTGAAAATAATAACAAGGGTTGTGGAAATGGATACTCGGGGACCGGTTCATCTTGGCCCTGCATATATGACCCGGTTTGTACTAATGGAGCACCAAACGGTCACGGCAGGGGATTATGCCAATGGGGAACTATAAGATGGGCAACAGGCAGGCTGGTTACTACATCAAGTCCATGCAGTCAGGGCAGTGCTCATTCATTTGGCACAAAAACTTGGCAGGGAATATTAAGTCATTATTACGGTGTATCTCCATTTAACTGGGCAGTTACTTTAGGTACAAATGCTGTCATAAACACTTCATCAACTTCGCCTGCATCATCAAACCCATGTGCTCAGATAACTATTAATAATAATGTAACCGCAAATAATTCAGTAAGCTTAATGATTGGGGCATCAATTGCATTAACAGGAACCGAGAACTGGATATCAAACCCAACAGGAGATATTAAACGCACATTTTCTCAAGGAACTGGCAATTACACAAGAAGCTTTACTATACCTTGTAATGCAGCTTCAGGAACTTACGACCTGTTAACCGCTTTATGGTATGATAAAAATAATAATAATGTAATTGATGGCGGTGATTTTGTGGTAAGCTCAAAATTAACAACAGCAGCATTAACAATTTCTCCAATTGGAATAAATATCATCAGCACTGAAATTCCTGATAAATTTGCATTGCTTCAAAACTACCCAAACCCATTCAACCCCGTCACAAAAATAAAGTTTGATATTCCATTTACGCCCTCCCCTTCGGGGAGGGTTGGGGTGGGGTTAATAATCTACGATCTCCTCGGCAGGGAAATCACTACACTCGTTAACGAACAACTTAAACCCGGCAGTTACTCTGTCGATTGGCATGCCCCTTCGGGGGATGGTACAGGCTTTGCAAGCGGAGTGTATTTCTATTCACTTGTAACAAATGAATTTACTGAAACTAAGCGTATGATTTTGATTAAATAAGTATTCATCCGATGACTCTTAGTCATCGGATGAATATTGTACTCAAGCACCTACAAGTTTCTTATAATCTTCAGCAGAAAGTAAACTATCAATATCACCCATATTAGATATTTCTATCTTAACTAACCAGCCTGCGCCGTATGGATCCTGATTTACGATTGCGGGATTATCGTTTACTGCAGAATTAAATTCCGCAATTTTACCTGATACAGGCGCATACATATCGCTAACAGTCTTTACTGCTTCAATTGTGCCGAATGCATCACCCATGGAAACATTATTGCCAACAGTAGTTACATCAATGTAAATGATATCGCCAAGCTCTCCCTGCGCGTAATCAGTTACTCCGACTGTGCATATATTGCCTTCAACTTTAACCCATTCATGCTCTTTTGTGTATTTTAATCCTTCTGGAATATTCATTTTAATATATTTTTAAAAATTGTTAAATAATATTTAAATTTGATTCATGCTTTAAATTTTTCAATTACTCATTATTCATTGATCATTACTCATTGATCATTTGATCCTTTTTACTACAACCACTGTTTTATCATCTGAATATTTACCTCTATTTGCAAATTTTTGTACATCTTCAATTATATGAGCACAAATTTCCTTTGCAGAAAAGTTCTTGCTGTTTAGCATTACTTCCTTTAAACGGTCTTCACCATAAAATTCAAACTTAGTATTCGCCGCTTCTACAATACCATCAGTATATAATACCATTACATCGTTTTTATTCAGGTAAAGTGAATCAGTATTGTAATCCTGCTCAGGCGCAGGTCCTAAAACCGGACCCGTTGCATCAAGAGTTTCAATACTGTTTGTTTCATAGTTTAAATGTAATGGAGGGTTATGTCCTGCGTTTACATATAAACAAAGTCCTTTTGTATCCTTATATAGCTCCATATAAAAGAGAGTCAAAAATCTTTCATCAGGGAAAACTCTGTGAACAAGACTGTTTATCTTCTTCATAACAGCGGTCATTTTAAGCTCATTTTCAGTTCCCATTTTCAACGCGCCCGATACATACAAAGCTTGCGCTGCTGCTGAAAATCCTTTCGATGCAGCATCGCCAATTGCTACACCAAGTTTATCCTTTTCGTTTCCAAACGTTAGGTAATCAAAAAAATCACCGCCTACAATTTTATCCGGAATTGAAACACCAAATATCTCGTAATTTGCAAAGCTGTATTCATGCTCCGGCAGAATGCTTCTTTGTATTTCACGTGCTTTAACAAGGTCTTTTTCTATTGCGCGGGCTTTTGTTTCTATTCCTCTTGTGCGCAGCATCGAGCTGACCGATGTACTGATGATATTCATTGTATTCATCAGGTTTATTGTCATTTCTAAGGAATTGAATGCCATTATATACTGGTATAGAAACTGGTCCTTGCCGTCTTTATCTTTTAATTTGGATTTTTCACCAATACCCGTAGCTGAATATAAATGAATACCAAGATTACTTAAATACCTGTCAGTTTCCTTTGCAAGTATCGAGCGGTTCTTTCCTACTTCGTAAAAAATAGGGTAATCAGCAAGTTTTAATGCATAACCTTTTCTTATCTTTTCAACTTCGCCATGCTGCTCAACCATTATGTAAGCTGTTTTTGTATCATTAAGCTCCCAAAGCCTGCCGCCGGTAATTTCTATATTTTCGTGATTGATAACTTCCTTAAGCACATAACTCAATAGTTGTTTATCACTATCGAAATCAGGAAAATGCTTGAATGCATTTTCTAATGTTTTATATAATTTTCTTTGTTCCAAATAGTTTACTGATAATTGTCTTCTTGTTCTTGAGTTCTGAAATATATGTATTATTATTAGACTACAAAAGTCTTATCGTTTTATATAAATATAATAATCTTTGAAGTTTAAATGAAATATGAATATTTGAACAGACTTTTGTAGTCTGGTTTTTACTTTTGCCTTTTTACTTTTGCCTTTTTACATTTGCCTTTTTACTTTTGCCTTCTGCGCTTTCCAGCAGTCCCGCATTTTTCTGTCCGCCACGGCGGATTAGTTGCTTAGCGGGATTTACATTTGCCTTTTTACTTTTGCCTTCTGCGCTTTCCAGCAGTCCCGCATTTTTCTGTCCGCCACGGCGGATTAGTTGCTTAGCGGGATTTACTTTTGCTTTTTACTTTTGCTT
>CAMTUP010000011.1:0-164219 GCA_947084945.1 uncultured Ignavibacteria bacterium
GATACAGAGAAGAAATTGATAAATGAAAAGTCAACATCATAAAATCAAAAACAAGATTCCTGCCTTCGCAGGAATGACAAGGGTCCTGCCTCAGTCACGGCGCGGGTATGACAAAATTATAATTAACTACTAAAATCAAAAACAAGATTCCTGCCTTCGCCCTAAAAACAGGGCAGACAGGAATGACAAAATCCTCCGGCAGGCACGGAGTGGGAATGCGTAAAATAAAAAAATAATAAACTAACACTAAGCCCATATGATAAAATCAGAGGCTGAGAAAATACTTAAAGATACATTTGGCTTAAAGAATTTTCATGAAAATCAGTGGGAAACCATTAGAAATATTCTTGAAGGCAAGCGAATTTTATTAATTGAAAAAACCGGGTTTGGAAAATCTTTATGTTACCAGTTCCCAGCGGTGATATTTGAAGGAGTAACAGTAATTTTTTCACCATTAATAGCTTTAATGCGCGACCAGGTAAAGAAGCTTAACTCTCTGGGCATCACAGCGCGCTGTATTAACAGCGAGCAAGATCAGGAAGAAAACAGGCAAATATTAAGCGATGCAAAAAACGGAAAAGTAAAAATTTTATACATTGCACCTGAAAGGCAGGAAAACGATGAATGGGTTGAGGCAACAAGGGAATTAAATCTTTCTATGGTAGTAATAGATGAAGCACATTGTATTTCTGTGTGGGGTCATGATTTCAGGCCGGCATTCAGAAGAATAATTGGATTGGTTAAATTGCTGCCAAAAGAACTGCCCGTGCTTGCCGTTACCGCAACTGCAACTAAAAGAGTTGAGGAAGATGTTGCAACGCAAATTGGAAATGAGATAACCGTTATAAGAGGAAATTTATTAAGAGAAAATTTAAGATTGTTTGTTGTTAAGGTGAACTCTGAAAATGAGAAGCTAATATGGCTGGGTAAGAATTTGGATAGAATTCCAGGTACAGGAATATTGTACACGGGCACAAGGATAAACACAGAAATTTATAATGATTGGTTGAAGCACAACGGACATAATACTGTAAGATATAATGCCGGACTCCAAAGCGACGAAAGAATAGAAATTGAAAATGGATTTATGGGCAACAGATGGAAATGCATTATTTCCACAAATGCGCTTGGTATGGGAATTGATAAACCAGATATACGTTTTATAGTTCATACCCAAATCCCGCAATCACCCGTGCATTATTACCAGGAAATAGGAAGAGCGGGCAGAGACGGCACGCCATCAAATATAATATTATTTTACTCTCCCGAAGACAGAAAACTACCTGAAGCGTTTATAGATACCGGAAGACCCTCTATTTCAAAATATGAAAAAGTAATCAAAGCAATAAAAAGTGAACTTCTAAGCGAAAGAGAGTTAATTAAATTATGTAATCTTAAGCAAACCCAGTTTCGTGTAATAAAATCAGATCTGATGGAACAGGGAATAATTAGAGAGCTAAGTTTGGGAAGGAAAAAGTATGAATATATCCCCGGGGCACCACCATTAAATGCCAAATTGTTTGAAGAAGTGCGAAATTTAAAGCTGTTGGAATTGGATAAAGTAATAGAATATACCGATATCACAACATCCCGAATGAAATTCCTTTGTGATTACCTTGGTGATAATGCAATACATAATTATGAGAATTGTGATAATACGGGCTTGAAGAAAATAGTAGTTAATATTACTGAAGACTGGCAAGAAAAGATAGAAAATTTTCATGAAAACAATTTTCCGGTTTTAGAAATAGAAACAAAGAATTCTAATTTAGCAAATGGTTTTGCTGCATCTTATTATGGAGTATCTAATGTTGGTGCATCTTTACACAGATCAAAATATGAAAATGGCGGAGATTTTCCTGATTTTATTACTGCTCTATTTATGAAGCTATTAAGTAATAAGTTGAAAAATGTAGATTTTGACATGATTCTTTACATACCCCCAACAGTTTCAGGAAATTTGGTAAGGAATTTTGCAGAAAAAATTTCTAAATTAACAAATATTCCACTATCAAACGGATTAACAAAAGCAAAAAGCACACAGGAGCAAAAGGTGTTTCAGAACAATTATTTAAAAAAAGAAAATATGAAGAATGCTTTTAAATATGATAACTCATTGGATATAGCGGGCAAAACAATTCTATTAATAGATGATATTTATGATAGCGGTGCAACTATGAGTGAAACGGGGAAATATCTAACGGCAATTGGGGCTAAGAAAATTATTCCCGTTGTAATTGCAAAAACAGTAGGCGGAGACCTGAAATGATAAACGATGCTGCATACTGGATCACGCTTGCGCATTTACCCGGTTGGGGTTATTTAAAAATAAATAATCTCATTATAAAATTTTACCATGAAAAAAATATTTCAATAGCGGAGTTTTTTGCAGCAGATGAAAATGTATGGAAAGAAGAATTTGGATTAAGCGAAAAAGAGTCTGCTGATATGCTGAATGCGCGCAAAGAAATTCCCGGGAATGCTTTTCTTGCTGAATCCATGGAAAGTCAGGGTTACGAAATAATTCCAATTACTTCACCGGAGTACTCTAAAACGCTGAAAGAAAATCTGAAATCATCACACTCTCCGCCTTTATTATATATTAAAGGTGATAAAAGCATTCTTGCAGAAAATTCCGTTGCTATAGTAGGTTCACGCAATGCGGGTGAAGCATCTTTAAGTTTTACCGATAATGTTGCAAAAATATCAAGTAAAAAATTTAAAGTGGTTGTAAGCGGTTTCGCAAAAGGAGTTGATAAACAGGCTTTGGATTCCGCAATAAAACACCTGGGAAAAAGTATTATTGTTTTGCCGCAGGGTATAATGACATTTGCTTCAGGATTTAAAACATACTACAGGGAAATCCAGGAGGGAAATGTATTAGTTCTAAGTACATTTCACCCAAAGTCCCCATGGAAAGTTGAGCTGGCAATGGCGAGAAATTCAATCATATATGGATTGGCTGATGAAATTTACGTTGCTGAATCAAACAATAGCGGCGGTACCTGGCAGGGCGTGGTTAACGGAATCAGAAAAGGAAGAAATATCTACATCAGGTTGCCGGATGCTTCAGAAAATAATGCAAATTTGCTTTTAATTCAAAAAGGCGCAATTGCTGTTGATCATGATGGCAATGTTGCCATAAATGATTTGGTGAATCAACCTCCCGGAGAACCAATTGTTACCACAGAAAACGAAGATCTTGATAAATTAATTCTTTCTGTATTTAACGGCAAATCTCTTTCTGCAAAAGAAATAAACGAAAA
Organism: uncultured Ignavibacteria bacterium; assembly: GCA_947084945.1. Lineage (GTDB taxonomy): Bacteria > Bacteroidota > Ignavibacteria > Tepidaquicellales > OLB5 > OLB5. The sequence continues at coordinate 3,267 of CAMTUP010000011.1, forward strand.
GCTTAAACTGAATTGGTCATCACAAAAACTTTCAAGGTATTTAAAGAATATGCCTGCCATCAAAGTTCTGAGCAAGAAAAATAACGGACCAATTCATTTTACTTTAAAAGATAAATCACAAAGCGATCAGACAGATCTGTTTGAACAAACAGAATAGGTTTTTTTTATAATACAACTTTTTAAAATGGCTGTGAAGAATAGCTCTATAAATAAAATTAATTTACGGCAAGCAACTCTATACGATATCGAAGAAATAATGAATCTTTACAGCGAAACTGTGAAGAATGTTAACAGAAAGGATTACACTCCCGAACAGATCCGGGTGTGGTCTGAAGGCTCTGGGAATAATGCCAGATTGGAAAAAGCTATTGATGAACAGTATTTTATTGTTGCTGATATAGAAGGTACGCTGGCGGGGTTTTCCTCAATTGCAAAAGATGGCTACCTGGATTTTATGTATGTGCATAAAGATCACCAGCGAGAAGGCATGGCTTTGGCTTTGTTAATAGAAATTGAAAAAAAAGCCATTGAGCAGAAGAATTCAGAGATATATTCACACGTTAGTAAAACAGCTAAAGGGTTTTTTGAAAAATTTGGGTATGAACACAAAAAGGACTTGCAGGATATTTATAAAGGGGTACTCTTTATAAATGCGCTGATGGTGAAAAAACTTAATTATTCAAATTGACACACAAATAGTTTAAAAAACACTAGTTGACGCAGTTACGCAATCGGAATGACAATGAGAAAACTTTGAAGGTGCGGGGTATTTTGAAAATACGCCATTATTTCAGATATTCGCGCTAATATAGAAACAGCAAAAGCAATGGCGAATTGCATTGAAAAAAAATATGGCGATTGTTATATTTATGTAGTATCTTAACAAATTGAATGCAGCTCATCCGCCCCCAATCATCCCTTTATTAAATTATATTACTAAAATGAAAACAGCAATAATTTACAAAAGCAGACATGGCACTACAGAAAAGATAGCCTATATGCTGGGTAAAAGACTTACTGAGTTGGGAAGCAAAGTCAGAGTAATTGATCTTTCTATAACAAAACATCCGCATATATCGGGATATGAAAGAGTGATAATAGGCGGGTCAATACATGTAGGCAGAATACAGAAAGAAATAAAGGCGTATTGCGAAAAAAATTCAGAAATATTAATGACAAAGAGCCTGGGTCTTTATATTTGCTGTATGGCTGCTGATGAAAAAAAACGTCATTTAGAATTCGAAAGTTCCTTCCCCGATGAACTTAAACAGTATGCTGCTGCAAAGGAAATTATGGGCGGAGAGTTTTTGCTTGATAAAATGAATTTCATTGAGAAGCTTGTAGTAAGAAAAATATCGCATATAAAGGAAACTGTTCACGATATTGATACCGAGGCATTTGAAAAATTCTTGAAAGATATTGCAGCTTAGGTTTTTTAGTTAATATCAAAAGTTGAATCTGTATAAAAAAGCATACTGCTTTTCTTATAATTTGATATTTTACCTGTCAACACATTTATAAGCAAAAAAACGGTTTGCTTTTATATTGTGGTTAATTATCATTATTTTAGCATATTATATTCACTGAATGTATTGTTCAATCAATTAACCGTAGTATAGAGAGTATTATTAATGAAAGAGCAGTGGGCAAAAGATCTGATAATCAGGGGCGAAAAGGCAGCCGATTACCCCGTAATATATGAAATCAATAAAATTGCATTTGGCAGAGAAGATGAAGCAAAACTTGTAGAAGACGTCCGAAAATCTAAAAATTATGAATTTGGTTTTTCACTAGTCGCCGTAAAGGAAGATATTATCCTTGGTCACGCGCTGTTTTCAAAAGCATTTGTGGTACATAAAAAGATGCGCTTTAAATGTCTAGCTTTGGGTCCTATAGCCGTTTTACCAGAACACCAGCGAAAAGGGATTGGCAAGGCGTTAATTGAGGAAGGGTTTGAGCGCGCAAAGGAAGTTGGCTTCGGGGCTGTTGTTGTAATTGGCGACCCGGTTTACTTTGGTCAGTTTGACTTTAAGCCATCAACTGTATATAAAGTTAGGTGTTCGTTCAATAAAATTCCTGAACATTTTATGGTTAAAGAAATTACTCGGAATGCGATGCGTAGAATTATTGGCACTGTACAATATGCCAAGGAATTCCTAACTCTTGCAGATGCAGAGGAAAAAAGAGCTGTCCAAAGGACTCCTTACGGAGAGGAAAAAGCTAAAGAAGAAACAAAAATAAATGATGAATTGCAGCCGCTTACTGTTGAACTCGCAGATAACGCACCTGATAACAAACAAACTGTGGATATTCCCCTAACAAATAATCCGGATACCGATATTCAGGAAACAAATTAAGCAATCGCTTTTTAGTAAGATAAAGAACAAGAAAAATTATATGAACAGAAGTGCGTTTTGATTTTATTTTTAAAAGTTACTTAATTGTATAATAATATCATTATTTGCATATTGCATCTATGAATGAAAAAGCGAAATACTGGGTTGAGTTATCTGATTACGACATCGAGACAGCTAACGCCATGCTTACAAGCAAAAGATACCTGTATGTAGGTTTTATGTGTCACCAAGCTATTGAAAAGATATTTAAGGCTTATTTTTCAAATTTTAACGAGGTACCTCCGCCTTATTCACATAGTCTAACATATCTTGCAGAAAAATGCAGTCTAAATGATAAACTATCGAATATTCAACTTGGATTTTTGAATGAAGTGGAACCGCTCAATATTGAGGCTAGGTATCCCTCCCATAAAAAAGATTTATTAAAAAGTCTTACAATAGAAAAATGCAAATATTTTATTAATGAAACAAAGGAACTGGTTATATGGGTAAAGATGAAGTTATAGAGAAAGTCAGACAGTATAAAAAGCTGCTTGAAGATCATTTTGATATTGATAAAATATATCTTTATGGTTCTTATTTAAAAGGTACTGCTTCTGAGGACAGCGATATTGATGTTGCAATCATTGTAAATAGCCTAAAGGGTGATTATTTTTCCACTATACCTCTTGCATGGAAAATCCGCTCAGAGATAGATAATAGAATAGAGCCGTTAGTGTTTGAGAGAGATAAAGATGAAAGCGGGTTTTTAGCAGAAATAATCAATTCCGGCATTGAAATAAACTAATCAAACTCAACCGTTACAAGAATTCTTTCTTCAAATACTTTCCTGTAAACGTCTTTCACAAATAATAACTTTCGTGTTTTGTGGATTTCGCCAGAGATATCTCCGCCTTTTACGGTTACTAGCTTACCTCCTTGTTTTAACAGTGGTTTAGACCATACACATAAGTCCTGCAGAACGGTTACAGAGCGGGCGACAACATAATCGAAATGGTTTTCAAATTCCGCTTTGTCATTTTTAAAAAAGGTGGTATTCATCTTAAGTAATTCTTCTACTCTGCAGCATATTGCTTTGGCATTACTCAATCCCATCCGATCAATAATATTGCTTACAACGTTTATTTTTTTTTGTATGGAATCAACCAGCACAAGATTTGCTTTGGGGTGGTGGATTGCAATTATTATTCCGGGGAATCCCCCGCCTGTGCCGAGATCAAGAATATTTGTGCCTGGTGTAAAATCAATTCCCTCGAAGAAAAGTTTACTGTCTGCGATAAGATCAAGTACATTTGGTTTTTTGCGTGAGACAAGGTTTATTTTGCTGTTCCACTCTATAAGCAGATCGTTGAACTGCTGTTCCTTTACAAGTATTTGCCAGTTTTCTGTTGCCATATTTTACAAAAATGGTGAAATGATGTGATTAAAGAAATGTCAGATAATGGTAGTGAGATTGCAGGTATGACTCCTGACAGGGTTAATTTTTTTAGAATAACTAAATTATAAAAGTTTGACAACTACACGATCATTGGAGTATAAAATTCCAAGCGTAATTTAAATTTTATATAATGACTCCATAGGAGTCAAACAATTATAGAAGAAGCAAACAAAAACAAAACGACTCCGTAGGAGTCGAACATTAAAACTTAATATGCCAATTATATACAAAGCTATTCAGGTGTTGGAGAGGAAATAGCTAACCTTTAATATAAATTGATAGGATTGATGCATCCGATGGCGAAACGCCAGATATACGAGATGCCTGTCCTATTGAACGGGGGCGGACTTTGTTCAGCTTTTCCCTGCCTTCTGTTGATAAAGATTTTATCTTATTGAAATCAAAATCCTCCGGTATTCCAATTGATTCGCTTTTGTTAAAACTTTCTGTCTGCTCTTCCTGACGGATGATGTAGCCTTCGTAGCGAAGTTCAATTTCTATCTGCTCCATTAATGTTTCACTCTGCCTGATTTTTTGCATAAGATTATTTTCAGCAAAGTATGGTATTGCGAGGAAATCACTTAACCTTGTTTCGTTTCTTTTAACGATTTGCGAAAGCTGTTCTGATTGCTTTACAAGTGATGAGTTAATTGATTCAAGATATTCATTCACGTCGCGGGGTGAAACATAATTTGATTTAAAGAACGCTATTCCCTCTTTAATAAGATTTGCTTTCTCAAGCATATTATTATAAACATCATCGGGTATAAGCCCGAAATTGTGACCGTATTTCATAAGCCTTCTATCAGCGTTATCCTGTCTTAAAATAAGCCTGTACTCAGCGCATGATGTGAATATGCGATATGGTTCATCGGGAATTTTGTTTATCAGGTCATCTATCATAACGCCAATGTATGCTTCGCTGCGTTTTAAGATAAAGGGATATCTACCTTTTATCTTCAAAGCTGCATTGATGCCTGCAATTAATCCCTGTGCAGCAGCTTCTTCGTATCCCGAAGTTCCGTTTATCTGTCCGGCAACATACAAACCTTTAATTAATTTTGTTTCAAGAGTTAAGTTTGTCTGGTGTGTTGGAAGAAAATCATATTCAACCGCATAACCTGCCCGCATCATTTTTACATTCTCTAATCCTTTGATTGTTTTAATTGCTTTATACTGAATATCTTCCGACAGGCTTGATGAGAAACCGTTCATATAAACTACGTTAGAGGTTATTCCTTCCGGCTCAAGAAAAATTTGGTGTCTCGATTTATCTGCAAAGCGGAAAATTTTGTCTTCTATTGAAGGACAGTATCGCGGTCCGACACCTGTTATTCTGCCAGAGAACATTGGCGAATCATCAAAACCAGTTCTCAAAACATCATGTGTTGCTTCGTTTGTGTATGTGAGGTAACAAGAAATTTGCGGTAATTTTGGAAAGCTTCCATTTGTAAAAACCGAAAAGGGTATCGGATTCTCATCGCCTGGCTGTTCAGAGCAAACCGAAAAATCGATGGTATCAAGTTGTAATCTTGGTGGAGTGCCTGTTTTAAGTCTTGCCGTTATAAATCCTTGATTTAATAGATAATTAGAGAGTCCCTTGGCTGATCTTTCGCCAAACCTCCCCCCTTCGTTCTGTTGGTGTCCTACATGCATTACAGCATTCAGGAAAGTTCCGCTTGTAATTATTACTGCTTTGCATGAAATATAATAGCCAAGCGATGTAATGATTCCGGATATATTTCCGCTCTCATTGCGGGCAAGTTCATCAACTGTATCCTGAATTAATGTAATGTTTGGGCAGCTTTCAATATATTCTTTTGCAATTTTTGAGTACAAATCACGATCATTTTGGCTCCTTGGTGACCAGATTGCGGCTCCTTTGGATTTATTCAACATGCGGAATTGAATGCCTGAATCATCGGCAATTCTTCCCATAACACCCCCAAGAGCATCAATTTCCTTCACTAAATGCCCTTTGGCTGAGCCTCCTATTGCGGGATTACAGGACATTCTGCCAATAGCATCAATATCCATAGTAATCATTCCAACAGTACAGCCCATGCGGGATGATGTCCATGCGGCTTCAATGCCTGCGTGTCCGGCACCAATTACGATGATATCGAAATGTTTGTTTGTGGTTATCATCTATCTATTTGTGAAAGCTCCCCTCCTTCAAGAAAACACTCAGTGTTTTCGAAGTCCCGACTTGGCGGGAGAAGGAGAGGACGAGTCCCGCTTCAAGCGGGACGAGCAGTGGTTACTTTATAGTTCAGACCCCGAAAACAAACTTAGAAACAAGTCGCGTTTCAGGGCAACAACATTGAATGTTTCACGGGAAACAATTTATTTTAAAATTATAAAAACTAACTCACAAGGAAACTATATATTGCGCCCTTGCTTAACGATCATTTTGACTGATTCATCAACGAAAAGTTTAAAAATAAGCAAATTTTACAAATTGTTTCCCGTGAAACATTATTGCACAGACAAATCAAAGGGTCACACAAATGCCTGTGCCACAAAAATAGCCTCTATTTCCCTATACAGAACTTAGTAAAGATGTTATTTAAGATATCAACATTTGCGGTTTTGCCAATTATCTCAGAAATGGATTCCATTGCAGCTCTAATTTCAAATGAAATCAACTCGTTACCTCCGCCCTTCTGTATCTGGTCTTTGGCATTAACAAGATATTCACAAGATTTCAACAAACAATCCCTGTGTCTTTCGTTGGTAATTATAACATCACTTGATTCGTTTTTACTTATTAAAAACCTGGCTTTGTTAATAATTTCCTGCTCTAAAACATCCATATTTTCGCCTGTTTTGGCTGAAACAGATAGCCCTTTAGTTGAACCTTGTGCCGATAAATCCAGTTTATTATATACCTTAATTGTCTTTTCTTTTATTAATGCTTCAGAATGAGAACTATTGACACCGGAGTCATTAGAAAGATCTTCAATGTCTAATATAATATCAGCTTCATCTATTTTAATCATCGAACGCCTAACGCCTTCTTTTTCAATTACATCTTTTGTATCGCGGATGCCCGCTGTATCAACAAGATTAAACTGAATCCCACCCATAATGAGTGGTTCAACCAAGTAATCGCGTGTAGTGCCGGGAATTTCGCTAACAATAGCACGGTTTTCATTCAGAAAGTAGTTAAATATGCTTGATTTTCCTACATTTGGCTCACCTATGATTGCCAAATTGACACCGTTCCGAATAATTTTGCCGCTTTCATAGCTTTGGGTCATTGAAGTAAATTTATCAATGAGTTTATTAACTCTTTCAAGCAATACATCTTTTTCAACAAGGTCAATTCCCTCTTCAGAAAAATCGAGTTCAAGCTCAAGCAGCGAGCAGTAATTTATAAGATCTTCTCGTAGCTCCTTAATTTTATTTGAGAATTTTCCGGTTAACTGGTCAAGTGCTAATTTATTAGCTTGATCGGTTTTCGCTTTTATTAAATCCGATACCGCTTCAGCCTGCGCAAGATCCATTTTGCCGTTAAGGTAAGCTCGCTTTGAAAATTCTCCCGGCTCGGCGTGATGCGCCCCAAGTTTGCTTAGTAGATCGTTTACCTTCCTGTAAATATAGCTTCCGCCGTGACAGGATATTTCAGCAACATCTTCGCCTGTATATGAATTAGGTCCTTTAAAAAATGTTACGACTACTTCGTCAACAAATTCCCCACCAGAAAACAAATAGCCATGATGTGCGGAATGTGAGTTAAAGTTTTCTATATCTACGGGAACAAAAGCCTCGTAATTCTTTGAAAAACAAATAGATATAAGCGAAAACGTGTCTTTTCCGCTCAACCTAACAACCGTTATGCCTGACTCCCCCACCATTGTAGATGGAGCAAATATTATTCTGTTATTAAAGCTCATTTATGACCTCACCCCCGTCCCCTCTCCTTTGAGGAAAGGGGAGCAAAGAATTACAAAGATAGGGATTAATGATGAGTGAAAAAATGAAAAAGATAAGAGTAATGATAAAGGTCAAGTCTTGTGAGGCTGACAAATATTAAAACTAAAATTTATAGCTACCCTCACCGAGAAATCAAATAGCAGACTTTTTTAAGGAGAAAATCTATGTTGGTTAATTGACTCTGTTAGGAGTCAAATATTTATAGAAATAAAACTACAAGTATAATCACGACCCCAACGGGGTCGCATATGCTTTCTATATATAGCACATAGCTCTGGTGGCGCTACTATCAGGATGACTTTGAATAGCTTATTCAATTAGGGGTTTTGGTATCCAAAATTATTAATTGTTAATTTAGCGTTAACGTGGTAAGTGTATTTTTTTTAATTAAGGTATGTTCATAATAACAACATTGATAAATTTTCATTTTATAGTTATTATGTAACGCTGGTCAGAGATTTTTTATGTTAATAGGTTGTGAATAGCTGTTCATATCTTGTTTTAGATTGTTTAAATCCTCATCTTTCACATACGTAACACGAGCAAAGTTATTAACACATTATTGTTAATAACCCCTCAAACAAGGTATTAAATCTATGAAAATTAAAGTTTTAACTTTTTATTTGCATTGTTAATTACTTTTAGAATATTGAAGTATTTATATATTTAAAGCATTTATTTTAATCTTAATATTGAACTAACAGGGTTTACTCATTTAAAATAGAAACTTAACGTAAATTGAACGGACACGATTTAAAACAAACAGAAGATAATAATTTTAATCCATCTCACGATGAAAATTCAGAGCAGTGGCTGAGCGAACAGCAGCAAACAGATAAAAAGCAGCAGGAAGTTTTTAATACCTGGACTCGGTTTATGGATATTGTTAAGTTGAATGTATCAGAGCTAAAGCTTAATACATGGTTCAAGCCCATAAAGCCGAAAAATCTTGAAGGCAGCATATTAACAATTTCCGTGCCAAGCCAGGATTATTATGAAATGATAATTTCGAGGTTTGGCGATATTGTTATGCGCGCTATAAGGTCAATATTGGGTGATGGCGGTAAGATAGTTTACATAATAGACCCGAGGACAACTTTTTCGCAGGAGCCCGAGCTTATCGAGACTCCCCCGCTAAATAATTTTACAAGAGCCGGCACTGACCAGAATACTTTTGATCCAAATTTTTTCAGACCGGGTTCAAGTTTACAGCAACAGACAAGCGTTCAGGAAACCGACCCTGCGCTATCGCAAAAATGTTTTTTAAATCCCGAATACACATTTGAAAGTTTTGTAAAAGGTAAAAACAATGAGTTTGCCACAGCTGCGGCTATATCAATAGCAAACAAACCTGGGGCGCAGTATAATCCAATGATGCTTTATGGCGGAGTAGGCTTAGGTAAAACACATTTAATGCAGGCAATTGGCAATCATATAAAAGCAGCAAATCCGCAGATGAAAGTTATGTACCTCTCGGGACCTGATTTCACGACAAACTTTATTCAAAGCATCCGCATGAATAAGGCGCATGAGTTTGAGAGATTTTATAAATCTCTTGATATGCTGATAGTTGATGATATACAATTTTTAGAAGGCAAAGAAAGCACGCAGGATTCATTTTTCCAGATATTCAACTCGCTTTATCAGCTAAAAAAACAGATTGTTCTTTCATGTGATAAGCCGCCTCACCAGCTTGAGGGCTTAGAGGAAAGGCTAATAACCCGCTTCCAGTGGGGGTTAACAGTGGATATACAGGCGCCTGACCTTGAAACAAGAATTGCTATATTAAATAAGAAGTCTGAAAAAGAAGGCTTCGGAGTTCCATACGATGTATTAGAATTCATCGCTCTAAACATCAAAGATAATATTCGCTCGCTTGAAGGCTGTTTAAAGAGCCTGTTGTTTGATGCCGAGTTGACACGCTCCCCCATCAACATTGATATGGCTAAGCGCAGTGTATTAAAGTTTGGAGGCATAAAGAATCGCAAGCAGAACATTGATATAAGTATAATTATTACGTCGGTATCAAAATATTTTAATATTGATGAATCACTGCTAAGACTAAAATCAAAACAGCAGGAAATTGTTCACGCAAGACATACTGCAATGTATTTAAGTAAGGAATTAACCTCATCATCGCTACAAACAATAGGGTCGCATTTTGGCGGAAGGAATCATGCAACGGTAATTCACGCATGCAAATGTATTGAAGAAGTTATTAACAAAGATTCCGGCTTTAAAGATAAACTCGAGCAAATCAAGGAGATGTTATTAACATAAAAATGTTGATACATTATAAATTTATATCAAGCTATCCACATAAAAAAGGATAGCTTTTGTTTTTTATAATATGCTCATTTGGAATGTTAATAACCAGATAGAGTATTTAACAAAGCTGTTAACAAAATTTATAGTCAGATGTTTTATTTTCATTCTATATTTATAAATAAGTAGTTAAATTGATACTTATTAACAGTACTACTACTACATCTGTTCTATTTATATAATAAAGAATAAGTATAGTAGTTAACCTCCTGAGCGGAGCGAAGGAACTCATAAATAGAAAATTTATTTTCAAGAAAAAAATAATCTGATTGAATTTATAATAAACAAGCGATAAAATAATAATTAAAATTAACAGGTTTCCGAATGAGACACTTCACTTCGTTCAGTGTTTAGTTTATGTTAGAAAAACTCACAATAAAAAATTACCTGCTGTTAAAGAACATTGAAATTGATTTTTCAAAGGGATTTAATATAATTACCGGTGAGACAGGCGCGGGTAAATCAATCTTAATAAATGCTCTCAACTTACTTTTAGGTGGCAGGGCTGATTATGCCATTATAAGCAAAAACAAAGATAAGATGATAATTGAAGGTACAGTAAGTATATCAAAGGAAAACTCAAAAACAATAGCTAAAATACTGAAAGAACAAGATATTGAATCCTTTGATACCCCTACCCAAAAGAGAGGGGAGAAAGGTACACTAATTATCCGCAGAGAATTATATACAAAAGCTTATAGCAGATGTTTTATAAATGATACACCGGTCGGTACCAACGAACTAAAAGAAATAGGTGAGGTGATAATTGATATTCATTCGCAGAACGAGCACCAATCATTATTAAAAAAAGAAGTTCATATTGAGTTGGTGGATACATATTTAATTAAAAAAGAGGGGAAAAAATATGAAGATAAATTAGAAAACTATAAACAAGGTTACGAACAATTGTTGATTAAAGAAAAAGAATTTGATGAGATAAATAGGAAGAAAAGCGAACTTGATAACAGGCGCAGTTTTATTGATTTTCAGTTAAAGGAAATTAATGAAACAGCTCCCGCATCAGGAGAGGATGATGAACTTGAAAATGAATTAAATACCGGCGAAAATATTGAAAGTATAAGGGAATCATTAACCCTGGCATACTCAAACCTATATGATGACTCGGGAAGCATACTTGAAAAAATAAAAATTGTAGAAAAAGAGCTTGGCAAAATAGGGGAGTATAATTCTGATATTAAAAAAATCATGGTTGATGTTAGCGAATCGACCACAGCGCTTAAAGAAGCAAGCAAGTTGCTTGGCTCACTGCTTGATAATTTAAGTTTTGACCCTGCAAGAGTTGAGGAAATAAGAGAGAGACTTTATAAACTGCAGTTCTTAAAGAAAAAATACGGCGGCTCGCTGGATGAAGTTATTAAACTAAAAGAAGAACTCGAGAAAGATTTAAGCTTAGTTGAAAATTTTGATGCGACAATAAATTATTTGAAGAGTGAAATTGATTCAGCAAAAGCCAACCTACTGAAGAATGCAGGAGATATATCAAAAATTAGAAAAGAAAAATCAAAACAGCTTGAGACGGAAGTTGAAAAAATTTTAAAAGAAGTTGGATTTGAGAATGCGGAGTTTAGAGTAAGCATAGAAACCACCAGCCCGAAGACGCTTGGGACAAACGGAATTGATGATGTTGAATTTATGGTAAAGATAAATAAGGGCGATGAATTTTCATCGCTCCGCAAAACGGCATCAGGCGGAGAGGTATCGCGTATAATGCTTGCGGTGAAATCGGTCTTAGCTGGGGCTGATAAAGTTGATATACTTGTCTTTGACGAAATTGATACCGGTATCAGCGGCAGAATTGCGCAGAAGGTAGGCAGGGTGATGAAGGGACTATCAGAATACCGACAGGTAATAGCAATCACCCATTTAGCGCAAATAGCAGCCTTAGCTGATGAACACCTGCTTGTTGAAAAGGAAACCGAAGGCAATTCAACCTACACAAAAATTAGACCGCTTGACAAAAACGAGAAGGTTATAGAAGTCGCAAAATTACTTAGCGGCGAGAAAGTTACAGATGCAAGCATTAAAAGCGCTAAAGAGCTGATGTTAAGAGAATATTAATCCCGCTTATCAGATATATTTAAAAATTAACTAACCAAGGGTTTTAAACAAAAAAATTAACACACCAAAAACCATACGAGAAATATCAAACGCAAAAGGAACAACAACAATAAACAACGTTACAGATGAATGTTTTGCTGTAATTTTCTTCATTTAATCTTTTAACAAATAAAAGTATATTGATATAATTTATTAATTAATTTTTAAATTTTATTAATGTAAGTTTATGAAAAAACAAATCATTTTATTAGCGTTATTATTATTTATATCAAGCACAGCATTTTCACAGGTTTACGGAACCTTTAAAACAAGGTTCATTGTGAATGATGATTCCACAAATGCAAAGAACATTGTTCAGGAAAAGACATCTGTTTTTATTGAGCCGCTTGGTGTTTTTGGAAGTCATGAAGATATTGGGAAATACTCGTTTGTCTGGAAGAACAAAAAAAACTCAAACGAAGTTGTTGAAGCAACTATTACTCTTCCAACCAGAGAGAGCGATGACTTTGTTTTTGAATGGGGACCATATAACGATAAGTATGACAATTCAGGAAATCGAGTAACAAAGTTTAATATTGTATCCGGAATCGTTAAAACCGAAAAATCAGGAAAAACAATACGTTATTATTTTAATGTTATTGCGGAAGAAGACGGAAACAAAATAGAAATGCGCGACGGAGTTTTTGAATATACTTTGTTGAATTAAGCGGTTTAATAACCATGTTACTCAAAACAATCTCTCCCCCAACCCCTCTCCTAAAAGGAGAGGGGAGCAGTGTTCTTAAAGCCAACGGAATTGATGATGTTGAGTTTATGGTGAAGATAAATAAAGGCGATGAATTTTCATCTCTTCGAAAGACAGCATCTGGAGGCGAAGTATCGCGTATAATGCTTGCAGTGAAATCAGTATTAGCAGGTGCTGATAAAGTTGATATACTTGTCTTTGACGAAATTGATACCGGTATCAGCGGCAGAATTGCGCAGAAGGTAGGCAGGGTGATGAAGAGACTATCGGAATACCGACAGGTAATAGCAATCACTCATTTAGCACAAATAGCAGCCTTAGCTGATGAACATATGCTTGTTGAAAAGGAAACCGAAGGCAATTCAACCTACACAAAAATTAGACCGCTTGACAAAAACGAGAAGGTTATAGAAGTCGCAAAATTACTTAGCGGCGAGAAAGTAACAGATGCAAGCATTAATAGCGCGAAGGAGCTGATGCAAATATAAGGCAGAAGTAACCCATAAGGGGCAAGAAAGCAATACCGATAAATGTGAACGCGAAACGATGAAAAGAAAAAAGAGAATTAAATTTTAAATTCAACATCTTAAAAAAAAACTTTATATTTTTCCGAAATAGAAATTTTAGAATGGAAATAGGCGAAAGTTACAAGTGGACTTAATTCGGGATATAGTAATAATATTATTTTCTGCAATTGTGATAATTGTTATCTGCAGCAAACTCAATATTCCATCAGTAGTTGGGTTTTTGCTGACAGGTATAATTATAGGTCCTTACGCCACCGGACTAATAAAAGACACACATGATATCGAACTGCTTGCCGAAATTGGAATAGTGCTGATGATGTTCATTATTGGCATTGAGTTCTCAATAAAAAAGCTGAACAAGATAAAGAACCTAATAATATTTGCAGGCGGAGGACAGGTATTAATTACGGTTGCAGTAGTAGCAGCAATAGCTTTTCTGCTGGATTTTAGTTTTACACAGTCATTGTTCTTTGGTTTTTTAGTTTCGCTAAGCTCTACAGCAATTGTGCTTAAGCTGCTGCAGGATAAAAAACAGATAGATTCACAGCATGGAAAAATAGAGCTTGCCATTTTGCTTTTTCAGGATCTCTGCGTTGTGCCGATGGTAATATTAATACCCATTCTCGCGCTAAAGGAAGGCTCTGATCTTGGCTCAAGCCTTTTGCAGACAGGAATTGCGTTTGTTTCAATTAACATAATTTTCTTTACTGCACGCAAGGTTATGCCTTTTGTGCTTAACATAATTGTTAAAACAAGGCTGAAGGAAATATTTATACTTACTTCTCTTTTCTTATGCATAGGGATGGCATTTTTGACCAATTACCTTGGACTCTCGCTTGCACTGGGTTCATTTATTGCCGGACTGATAATTTCAGAATCACGCTATAGCCATCAGGTGGTAGCGGATATTATGCCATTCAAAGAGAGTTTCAACAGTATATTTTTTATTTCAGTTGGTATGTTGCTGAACTTTAATTTTGTAACTACAAATATTCCAAACGTGCTTATGCTTGGAGCGGGAATATTTTTTCTAAAGGCAATTGTGATACTGGTATTTGTATTGTTCTTAAAATACCCGTTTAGGGTGGCGGTGATATCTGCAATGGGGCTTGCCCAGGCGGGTGAATTTTCTTTTGTGCTCGCTAAACTTGGACTGGGATACTCGATCATAAGCGAAGATATTTTCCAGTTCTTCCTTTCGGCATCTATACTTACAATGATATTTACTCCGTTCGCTTTTATGCTTTCAGAGGGGGTAGCAAACAGCGCAGAAAAAAGAAGTTTTATAATGGGATGGTTAAAGAGAAAAGAGAAAAGAACAGCGCTTAATTTTCAGACTAATACAGCAAAAAAGCAAATCGAAGATCATGTAATAATTGTAGGTTATGGACTCAACGGCAAGAACCTAGCAAAAGTGCTGGATAGCAGGAAGATACCGTTTATTGTTATTGAGTTGAATTCAGATAGCGTTAAAGAAGCCGAAATAAGAGGACATAATGCAATATACGGTGACGCCACAAAAAGAAAGATACTCGAAGCAGCTACCATTAAAACCGCCAGGGTAATTACATTTGCTATCAGTGACTCACTTGTTATCGATCATGCAGTTGCTACGGCGCGGTTTATGAACCCGAAGATACTTATAATTGCGCGCACCAAGTATGTATCAGAAATTGACAGGCTATATGAGCTTGGAGCAGATACTGTTTTTGCTGAAGAGTATGAAACTTCAATTGAAATACTTGCAAAAGTAATGACTGCCTATGGATACTCCAAAGAAGCCATTAACCGAGAATTAAGCGTAATGCACAGTAAGCGATACGCAATGATAAGAGATAAAAGCACACCCGAAGAAAATATTGCAGATAGCAACAGAATATCGGATAAGATAAACAGAGAAATTTATTCGGAAATTGATTTACATCAGTTTACAATAACAGGTAAATGCCACGGCAAAGAAAAAACCATTTCAGAGCTTGGCATAAGGACAAACTCCGGCGCAACGATAATATCAATAATACGCGAACAGCAGCATTTACCCAACCCGCAGGCTGACTTTCTACTCTTAGAAGGCGATACAGTTGTACTAATGGGCTTAAGCGAACAGATAGAAAAAGCGGCTGAACTTATCAGGAAGGGCATTTAAAGCATAAAATAAGAGATTATCAATTATGCGGGATTTCAATTCGTTTTTGAAAGAAGGAAAAGAAATCCGGGGATAAATAATGTTTAAGATATTACTATATCTGTTTTATGCGATAATTATAGATGGGGGTTTGTTGATTAAAAATCCCCCCATTGTAAAAGCAATTTGGAGATGATTCTTGCTACAAAAATTTCTCTATTTAACCATTATACAATAAAGGTTATCTTGTAAAATGAATATCACTTTATTTAATACACTAGGCAGGCAAAAACAGGTATTTGAACCTATCGAACATGGCAAGGTTGGACTTTATACATGCGGTCCCACGGTCTATGATTACCAGCATATAGGCAACTTTCGCACATTTTTGTTCGAGGATTTCCTGAAGCGTGTATTACTCTACAACGGCTATGACGTAACGCATATTATGAATATTACCGATGTGGGTCATTTGGTATCGGATGGCGATGAAGGCGAAGATAAAATGGAAAAAGGCTCGGCACGCACAGGCAAAACTGTTTGGGAAATCGCCGAGTATTATACACAGTTTTTTCTTGATGATGCCAAAGCGCTTAACATTCTGCCTCCAACACGTTACACGAAGGCAACAGAGTATATCAAAGAGCAGATTGATATGATAAAATGCCTTGATGATAAAGGCTTTACTTATATTACAAGTGATGGTGTTTATTTTGATACATCAAAGCTAAATGATTACGGTAAACTTGCTAATTTGGATATTGAAGGATTAGAAGAAGGCACGAGGATAACCTTTAGCAGTGAGAAAAAAAATAAAACTGATTTTGCGGTGTGGAAGTTTTCGCCCAGGGATAGAAAAAGACAAATGGAATGGGATTCCCCCTGGGGCAAAGGTTTTCCCGGGTGGCATGTTGAGTGCTCAGCGATGTCAAAGAAATTCTTAGGCGATACATTTGATATTCATTGCGGGGGGATTGACCATATACCAATTCACCATACCAACGAAATTGCGCAGTCTGAATCATGCAACGGTAAGCCGTTTGTTCATTACTGGCTGCATGGCGCTTTCCTTGAAGAAGAATCCGGCAAGATGAGTAAATCAAAAGGTGAGTTTTTAAGAGTGAAAACATTAATTGATAAAGGATACTCACCAATGGATTACCGCTACTTATGCCTTGGCACGCATTACCGCAAGCGATTATTATTTAACTGGGATTTACTTGATCAGGCGAAAGTAACACTCGGAAGATTAAGGCAGAATATTGCGCGATTGAAAGGTTCATCAGATTTATCAAATTTGTCAAATTTATCAGATTCGTCAGATTCAAATTATCAGAATGATTTTTTGGCTTCAGTAAATGATGACCTTAATATGCCGCAGGCTTTGGCTGTTGTTTGGGGCGTTGTGAGAGATGAGAAGCTTTCCTCAAAGGAAAAGCTTGCCTTAATTTATGATTTTGATAAAGTGTTGGGGCTTGATCTTGATAAAGATATTGAAGAAAAACCGTCAGAGGTTCCAGCCGAAATTATGGATATGGTGAATCAGCGTATAGCAGCTAAGAAAGCAAAGGACTTTAAGCTTGCCGATGAGCTGAGAGATAAGGTGAGATCACTAGGATATGAGATTGTTGACAAGAAAGATGGAGCGGAAGTGAAGGAAATTGGGAATTAGTAATTAATATTTAGTTATGAGAAAATTCGTAGCCATAATACTGATGTTAGTTTCGGCGCAGCTCTTTACACAGGATTACAATACTCCTGATGAGCAGAATAGAGCCGCATTAAGATCTATTTCCATAATTAACGAAATTCTTTCAGTAATTGACACCTCATCTACTGCTCCATTTGAAAAGACGCAACCTGAGTTGGTTGATTCAATCTGCGGAATTCATAAAACAATCAAAGATTATCAGGATGAAAAAATTTCAACAATGTTTTCTGGAAACATTGTTGGTTTAGGAAATCAGCTAAAATATTATTCACATTATCTTGGAGAACTTAAGGTAAGCTATGTTACCTATAAAATTTTTTTATTTAAAGTTGGTTTTAAATTTAGATTTAAGTATTCAACTTTAAACGGCAAGACATTTGACTATATTCCATCCCGGGAATTTATTGATTCGTTGATTCAGCAAGCCAGGTTTCCTATAAATATTGATTACTCAAAGTATGATAAAAAACCGTTTGGATTCAGCTACAGCGTTTATTTTAACTCAGCTAAAGAGCAACTATTAAATTATAAAAAAGATTTAATATTAGATATTGCAATAAATAAATCGGATGATGATTTAAAAGGAGAAGTTGAAAATATCAACGATCCAGCCAGCAAACTGGAATATGGTTTTGCCTGCAGCGTAAGCGGAAGTGCACCGGAAGGATTAAGTACATTTGCTAAACTTGTTCATTATAAAAAAATTTACCTTATTGAACAATTATTATTTTCAGCAAACCCCGTTACTAGATTAATGGCTACCGATGCAATTGAATATTATGCCAATAACAATTTCTACTCTCCATCCGATAAAATATTAAGCAAGATGAAAGAAGTAGTAAATGAAGAAACGATTATCAATTCTTGCTGGGGTTGTTTTTTTGAGGACTTAAAAATGAAGGATGCATATATTAAAGCAACAGAAAATAAAAAACATCTCTACGACAATTTTCTATTTATAAAATAATTAATTTATTACATGAAAAACCTCATCGCATCAATATTTGTACTGGCATTAATTTTCACGGCAGTAAACGCGTATTCACAGAAGGCTTATGATGTTGAAGGAAGATATTCCATTGGTAAAACCGCTTGTACGGTTGAGTGGAATTCCAATGCAACCGTACTTAAAGTTTTCTGGGATAACGGAACAGGATACACGATACTGCAATACTCTGATGAATACCCAAACGGCAATATTGTTTATACCGAGTATGAGTCCGATGGCGTTACATACACGGGTACGTTTACTTTCACAGATAGCGGCTGTGACAGCGGAACGTATGAAAGGTGGGATGGAAAGAAGTTTTCGATCAGGAAACGGAATTAAGTAAAGTCAAACGCATGCGTTTGACTATATAAAGGATAAGCAAGAGTTAACAATAGAAGAGAAAAAGACCTGTCATATAAAAAGATGCATAAAAGATTATCAATTATAGTGGGTTCTTTTAAATCAGCAGTTACCAATGAAATTAACAGGGCATCGCCGGATTTAAAGTTCAAATGGCAAACATCATTTTACGATCACATTATAAGAAACGACAAAGGATTAGAATATATTTCGGACTATATAAGGATGAATCCCGCAAATTGGAATAATGATTTGGAAAACGAATTGTGTTTTTCTGAAATTTCTACGAAAGAAAGAGCATTAAAGATAAAAGAGTATTATGACAATTTGTTTAAATGAAATTTTTATGACCTTTGACCTACGGTATAACGATGAAAACACTAGTCAAACGCATGCGTTTGACCTACGACATAACAATGAAACAAACGCACCCTTCGTCAAGTATCATATAAAAAAGGAGATTACCATGATTTCTTTACTCATTTCGCTGATGCTGTTTTTTACTTCCTGCACAAATTCTACTACTAAACAGGTTACGCAAACCGTTTACAATGATACATGCTGGATATATCTTGACCTTGAAGAGCATCAAAACATGGAGGCAATTATAGCAGGCAAATTGATTGAGTATATCCCGCCGTATGATAACAGTAAGTTGGGTGATGAAAAGATATGGGACTACGAACTTAAAACTCAAGATGGATATAAAGTGCCGTTAAATAAAACACAGTCCCTTGATGTTGAAAAATTTAAAGATAAAGATGTTTTTATAAAAGCAACCATAAAGCACGGAATAATTTTCGGTGAGGTTAATACTGCAAATATGCAGGGTTACAGGATTGACCCTGTTGAAATATATCTAAACGAAAAAGGATACGGCAATACTTTAACCGAAAGAAAAATTAGGATAGATCTTTCTAAGTTCAACGATGAAGGCTATCGGGTTCGCACGGATGGCGAAAAAAGCTCAACAAGTTATGAGTTCTGTATTCCCGCAAATGATTCTATATTGAGTGTTGTAAAGGCAATTGATCCCACTGCAAGTGAGATGAAAAGCTCAAAGGGGCGCTCAGACTGCGGGGATATGGAGTGGCTGGTTATCAGCAATACACACCAGAAAAATTTTAAAGATGTGATAAGAAAACTTTCAGAACTGAGTTATATAAGAAAGATAACAGAAACGTTCTGGGAATAAAATATATATAGCAGGCAAACCCTCAGATTCAGAAGAGAAAGATAATAGAAATTTACTTTAACAGGCTGTTTTCGGCAACGAGAGGAGCAATTTCATCCTTTGTTAAAGTAATCTCAATGGGTCCAACCACATATGCAGCAATTTCATATGGATTGTAATAGAACGTTATGGTGCCATCTTTTGTTACCATAAAATTGTAATTGAATGCTATCTTATTTTCAAACAGATCGCCTTTATCTTGCAGGTTATCGCCCGGTTTAAGATTTTTCATTTTGCGGTAAGCAGCATCAATAAGCTCGTTTAGCTTCTTTTCAAACCCGGCAGTAAATAAATTACTTAGCGAAATTGTATCGCCTGTTTCCTTGCTGATATTTGTGTAATAAAAATATGTATTAGGGTGAGCGCCTCCCATAAAAGAAGAGTTTTCGGAAGAAAATGTCATTATCTTAGGTGTTTCGTTAGCCTGTTTAACCGATAGCTCAAGATACCAAAACAGTGCTGTCTCAGGAAATTCCTTCCTGAAGGAAACATACTGCGTTAAAAAAGAATCAGCAGCTACATCCATACTTGGCAATGATTTATCACCATACGAAACACCACTGTTCACTATATTCATAATAAGCTTATTTACCTTATCTTTATTTTTCCCCGAAACCGCCTCTAAGTAATCAACTTTAAAATATGTACAGGTATCATTTTGTGTGCAATTCTTATAGGATTTCATGAACGACTTATCGGAAAATTTAATTACGCTCTCATCGGTAGTCTTTGTATCGGTAGTTGTTTGCTTGATATCAGTTTTTGTGCTGTCAGACTTCTTTCCGCAGGATGAAAAAATAAAAACTGTTAGAAGGATAAATAAAATTGTTCTCATGATAGATATATTGGTTTTGTATTATACAAATATAATAAATTTAAACGACATTAATTTTCAATTCAGGTTTTAGCGGCGGAGCATATCCAGACCTTGCCGGCGGATGCTTTCTTAATGGCTGAAGCGCACTCAAGTATTGTTGCTCCGGTTGTGATGACATCATCAATTAAAATAATGTTTTTCCCGCGGATATCTTCAGAATGTTTTGGATTAACCATAAAGGCACCTTTTACGTTTTCTTTTCTTTCGGATTTACTGAGTTTTGTCTGCGTTTCGGTGAAGCGGGTGCGTATCAAACCATCATTAATTGTTTCTGCATTTAAGATTTGCAAGACACCTTTTGCTATAAATTCGCTTTGATTATAAGTTCTATCTCTATATCTGGCTTTATGTAACGGAACAGGGATTACATAGTCAAAATGTTCATTTGATTGAGATGCAATAATCCTGCCAAGTTCATTTCCAAGCATAACACCAATACCCTTCATTTTGCTGTATTTCATTGCATGCAAAAGCGGCTGGATTGGCGTTCCCTCCCTGAACCAGAATGCACTAATTGAGTTATCTATCACTCCATCTGATATTCTATCTGTCTTCCATGGGTGCGTTTCGTGATATGGCTCAAGTTTTCCGTAACAATTTTGACACAAATATTTACTTTCTGCAGGGATAATAGTTTGGCAGGATATGCAGGAGTTCGGGAGAACGAAATTTAATAGATTATTAAATATTTTTTGAATCATCAATGTAAGATAACTTTTTGAATTTTAAATTTAAAGTAAAAATTATAAATTCTTATTTACTCTAAAAACCACTTAGGCTGATCTGAGTAGGAAGATTTCATCTAAAAAATGGCAAAAACACCATCTATAAGAACCCAAAGCATAATTGAGTACGATAATATTATTAGGCGTGAAGCAAAAGGTTTGCTTTGCGGAGTAGATGAAGCCGGCAGGGGTCCCATTGCGGGACCGGTTGTTGCAGCAGCCGTGATATTCAGCGATGATGTATATATAGAAGGTGTGTTCGATTCCAAACAAGTTTCTAAAAAGCGCAGGGCAGAATTGTATGACGAAATCACCTCACAATCGCTTAGCTGGGGAGTTGGAATTATTGAAAGCAGGCAGATAGATGAAATTAATATTCTGAATGCCACTAAAGAAGCGATGAATATGGCAATTTCAAGGCTTAGAGAAACTCCCGGAGTTATTATAGCAGACGGGAATTTCTATTCTAATCCAATTTCCGAAGTAAGAAATGTGATAAAGGCGGATGAAAAAAGTTTTACCGTTGCCGCCGCATCAATTATAGCAAAGGTTACGCGGGATAGAATTATGTGTAACCACGAAAGAACATATCCTAACTTCTCATTTTCGGCTCATAAAGGATATGGCACAGCAAGCCATATTGAAGAAATTCTTGAGTTTGGTTATACCGATATTCACAGGAAGTCATTTAAACTGAAAGCTATTGAACAATTAACATTAAATTTATGAAAAACTACAAATTCACAGTTGTTTTTGAAAGAGATGAAGACGGCAGGATATTGGCAATATGCCCATCTCTACAGGGATGCTACACAGAAGGAGATACAATTGAGGAAGCTGAAAAGCTTATCGGAGACGCTATGAGGCTTCATATTGAAGATAGGGTTGAAAATGGAGAATTAATTTATGAAGAAGTAATTTCCAAAGAGGTAAACGTAACAGCATGAGCGAAAAACTTCCGGCATTAAGATCTACCGAACTAATTAAACTTGTTGAAAAGAAAGGATTCGTGAAGGTTAGGCAAAACGGAAGCCATGCTAT
The DNA here is from genome assembly GCA_947084945.1 of uncultured Ignavibacteria bacterium. Lineage (GTDB taxonomy): Bacteria > Bacteroidota > Ignavibacteria > Tepidaquicellales > OLB5 > OLB5. Next base: position 25,741 of record CAMTUP010000011.1, read on the forward strand.
ATACAAACATATTGATGGGAGAAGAACAACGATTCCGGTTCATTCGGGAAAAACAATTGGGCGAGGATTATTGAAACAAATAATGAAAGACTCAGATATTTCAGCAGATGAATTGAGAAACAGATAAAACTATGAGTCTTGGCAAAGATGGCGAAGCAATTGCGAAGAAGTACTTTGAATCATTGGACTATGAGTTTGTTGCTGAAAATTACAGGTATAGCCGCGCAGAAACCGACCTGATTTTTAAAGATGAAAGCAAAAAACTCCTGGTATTTATAGAAGTAAAGACAAGACGAACAAAAACATTCGGTGAACCCGAAGAATCAGTTACAGAAAAAAAACAGGAACAGATATTAAAATCAGCAGAAGGCTTTTTGATGACACACACAGAATATGATGATTATGAAAAGCGGTTTGACGTAATGGCGATAATGATAGAAGACGGAAAAGAAAAGATAAATCATATTGAAAATGCTTTTTGAACGTCAAACGTGAGAAGAAAAAACAAAAAGAGCTAACAAAGAACATAAATGCTGGATAGAATAAATCTGAAAAATGTACTTGTGCTGGATATTGAAACAGTACCGCAGTATGCCACGTATGACGAGGTTCCCGATATGTGGAAAGAGCTTTGGAAGAAAAAGATGCAGCGCGATATTAAAGAAGGCATAACGCCAGATGAACTTTACCATAGAGCGGGCATTTATGCTGAGTTTGGGAAAATAATCTGCATTTGCGCAGGATATTTTTTTGAAACAGGCGATGGATTGCAGTTTAAAGTAAAAGCATTCTACGGTGATGATGAAAAAAAGCTGCTGGCTGATTTCAGCGAGGCGGTCAATAAAGGCTTTGGTACTGATGAGCATTTGTTGTGTGGACACAATAGCAAGGAATTCGACTTCCCGTACATAGCCCGAAGATGCCTGATAAACGGGCTTCAGATACCATATCTGCTTGATAATGCAGGCAAAAAGCCGTGGGAAGTGCAACTTTTAGATACCATGGATATGTGGAAATTTGGCGATTATAAAAACTTTACATCATTAAATCTATTAGCTGCGCTGTTTGGAATTGAATCGCCCAAGGACGATATTGATGGCAGCCAGGTATGGAGTACATATTGGATTGATAAAGACCTTGAACGGATAAAAAATTACTGTATGAAGGATGTAGTTACCGATGCGCAGCTTTTGCTTAAGTTTAAAGGAATGGAATTACTGAAGCCCGAAAACATTAGTTTTACAAATTAAAATAAGTTAACAATCATTTTAAACAAAATTTATTAAGATTCCTGCTTGCGCAGGAAGGACAATGCAAAGGATTATAAAATGTTCGATCTGGATTTGATCAAAAAGATTTACGGTGGCTTTAAAACAAGAGTTGATGCTGCAAAGAAAATGCTGGGCAGACCAATGACATACGCCGAGAAGATTCTATATGCGCATTTATGGAGCGAAACAAAATCAGCATACACAGGCGGAAAAGATTTTGTAGAATTTTCGCCCGATAGAGTGGCAATGCAGGATGCAACTGCGCAAATGGCGCTCTTGCAATTCATGTCAGCGGGGATACCAACGGTTGCAGTACCTTCAACTGTTCACTGTGACCACTTAATACAGGCTGAAGTTGGTTCTGTAAAAGATCTATTAAGAGCCGAAGACGAGAACAGGGAAGTTTACGATTTTCTTGCAAGTGTTTCGAATAAATACGGAATTGGATTCTGGAAACCTGGAGCGGGAATTATTCACCAGGTTGTGCTTGAAAATTATGCATTCCCCGGGGGAATGATGATTGGAACGGATTCGCACACTCCAAATGCAGGCGGACTTGGTATGATAGCTATTGGCGTTGGCGGCGCGGATGCTGTTGATGTTATGGCAGGAATGCCTTGGGAACTGAGATTCCCAAAACTAATTGGCGTTAAACTAAAAGGAAAACTAAGCGGGTGGACATCACCAAAAGATGTGATACTAAAGGTCGCTGGAGTATTAACAGTAAAAGGCGGTACCGGCGCAATAGTTGAATATTTTGGTGAAGGGGCTGATACAATTTCGTGTACAGGTAAAGGTACTATTTGTAATATGGGCGCGGAAATAGGAGCAACAACATCGCTCTTTGCTTACGATAAGAAAATGTATGACTACCTTGCAATTACAGAAAGAGAAGAAGTTGGTAAACTTGCAAACAAAATTTCCGATTACTTAAGACCCGATGAAGGCAGCGAAAAATATTATGACCAGGTTATTGAAATTAGTTTAAGCGAGTTAGAGCCGCATATTAACGGACCTTTTACCCCTGATCTTGCGTGGCCTATTTCTGTATTCAAGCAGGCTGTGATAGATAAAGAGTATCCCGAAGAACTTAAAGTAGCGTTAATAGGAAGTTGTACAAATTCATCATACGAAGATATGGATCGCTCTGCCTCGGTAGCTAAGCAGGCGATGGATATGGGTTTGAAGGTGAAATCAGAATTTACAATTACACCGGGCTCAGAACAGATCCGTGCAACAATTGAGCGCGATGGGCAGCTTGAAATTTTTGAGAAAGTTGGTGGACTTGTACTTGCAAATGCATGCGGTCCGTGTATTGGACAGTGGAAACGCCACGATGTTAAAGAAGGCGAAAAAAATTCTATCTTAACTTCATATAACAGGAATTTTTCCAAACGCAATGATGGAAATCCCGCAACGAATGCTTTTGTAGCATCTCCTGAAATTGTTACAGCATTAGCGTTTGCAGGTAAGCTTACCTTTAATCCGTTAACCGATACGCTAAAGAATGATAAAGGCGAAGATGTAAAACTTTCAGAACCCACAGGTGATGAACTTCCAAAGAAAGGATTTTTAAAAGGTGTTAATGGTTTTGTAGCTCCCGCTCGAGATGGCAGCAACGTAAGCGTAGAAATTGATCCAAACAGTAAACGTCTGCAGAGATTATTCCCTTTCGTTCATCCTGATTTCGAAAAGGATTATAAGAATATGCGTTTACTGCTTAAAGCAAAAGGTAAGTGTACAACAGATCATATTTCAATGGCGGGTCCGTGGCTTAAATTTCGCGGTCACATTGATAACATTTCAAACAATATGTTTATTGGCGCATTGAACTGGTTCAACGATAAAACCAATCACGTAAAAAACCTGCTTACCGGAAACTATGACGAAGTGCCAAATGTTGCCAGAGAGTATAAAGCAAAAGGTATCCCATGGGTTGTGGTTGGCGAAGAAAATTACGGAGAGGGTTCATCACGCGAACATGCTGCAATGGAGCCTCGTCATTTAGGCGGCAAAGCTATTATTGTTAAATCATTTGCAAGGATACATGAAACGAATTTAAAGAAACAGGGGATGCTGCCATTGACATTTGCAGAGCAGACCGATTATGATAAGATAATGGAAGACGACATGATAAGCCTTGATGTAAAGGAGATTGCACCGGGGAGTACTGTAAAGATGACATTAAAGCACTCAGATGGTACAACTGATGAAATAACGCTTAATCACACTATGAATAAACAGCAGATTGACTGGTTCAAGGTTGGCAGCGCGCTGAATTTAATGGCAAAAAAAACATAAAATGAACTTATAATAAATAATTAGTCGACAAATGTCTTTGGAGTTAAATAATAATGGTTTAATAATCAACAAATTATTTGGGAATGAAGTTGAATTATTGCCTTCAGTAAATGAGCTTTTTGAAATAGAGTTAGCTTATTTAGAGTTTAAAAAATTACCTACAAAGACAATTTTGGATAGAGCCGCCTACATAAAATCAATTGATGGCAAACCATCTAATCATTTTCAATTGTATTCAAATAACCCTGAAACATTAATAGATGAAAGAAATTCACAGACAAAAGCATATTTTAAAAATGGGCAATATGCTACTGGATACGCGACACACGGACTTTTTCCATATAGAGGCAAATTTCATCCCCAACTAATCAAAGCATTAATAAATATTATTGGATTAAATAGAGGAGATTTGCTTTTAGACCCAATGTGTGGCAGCGGTACCGCAAATATAGAAGCTTCTCTGATGGGTATAGATTCATGCGCAATTGACATAAGCCCCTTTTGTCAGTTTATGACAGAGGTGAAACATGAAGCGTTGACGGTGGATACAGAAATACTCAAATCAATAGAACACAAAGCTGAAAAACTATTTGAATTTTTTAATCGGAAGAATGCACTTGCCAGAATAGGTGAATTGGAAGATAGCAAAAGAAAAGTATATAGACTTGCATTACTAGCATTTCTTGATTCGTGGGGATATTCATTTAGGGTGGTTAAGAGTAATCATGAACAGTTGTTTCACAAAGTGCTTAAGAGATATATAGAAACTGTCTTGAATATTGCAAATAACCAGTATTTTGATAAAAGCAAAATTGGATTTGTTCGAATATTACCAAGTTCAGAAGCTTTAAATATAAAACTTGAAGATAATTCGATAGACGGAGTAATTACTTCACCACCATATTCGTTTGCAATAGATTATGCAGAAAATGATAGACCACAATTAGAATTTTTAGGTTATAATGTTAATGAATTGAAGTCAAAGATGATAGGGTTGAAAGGTAAAACAAAACAAGATAAATTGAATATATATTTTGAGGATATGAACAACATTTGTTTAGAGATTTACAGAGTCCTAAAAAAAGGAAAGTTTTTTGTGATGATTATTGGCTCTAATACAAACCAAACTGGGGGAATTAGATTAGAAAAAAGTATAATTGATTCAGCAGAAAGCATTGGTATGAAATTAACGAAAAGCCTCTTAAAGCCAATTAAGGGCATGAGAAATACAATGAAAGAAGAACATATATTATTTTTTCAAAAGATATGAGAAACACAGAAGAAAAATTTAATACCGTAATTCAGAAAAATACGTACTTTTTTTTTGATTATACCTTCGAAGAAAGTTATGAAGGATATATTAACTCTATTAAAGAAACTTTATTGGTATTGAAAAATAGAGTTGAAACAGAAGGTTTAAAAAAGGAAATATTTGAAGAATTATTATTACAAAAAGAAAATGGTTTAAGGGCAATTTTATCCTTAACAGGATTTTCTAATGAATATTTAAAAAGACTTACAACTCTTATTAGAGTTGTAAATGATCAAGAACTAAACGCTCTTGTTTTAAAAGATAACTGGAATATTGAAGAAAGCACAGAAAACATTAAGGAATGGTCAGATTCCACAATAACGAGGCTTTTAATTAAAAACGAATTTTTTAGAAAAGGACTGGTTAATTTATTTTTTGAGGGTTCGTCTGTGCCATTCCTCTCAAAAACCATTCCTTTGTTCGAACTAAAAAAATTGAGCATTTCAAAGCTTAAATTCGAAGTTCCTGAAATGATTGATTCTCTTATTAGATATAAAGAGAAAGGGAGTTATTCCGGTAAAAGCGGAAACAACCCCGAGACATTAATTGCAGCTATATTAGATAAACTTAACTTACAGTACGAAAAAGGTGATTTGGGCGAGTTAATTACAAACGCACCAGATAATAAAAGGACGATGGACTTTATTATCCCTAATAAAAAAGAACCTCAAATAATCATTGAAAGTTCTTTTTTAGCCACTACTTCATCGGGTCAGGGTGATAAATCCAAAACAGAAATATCTATTGATGCATTGTTAAAACAACACTATAAAAATGCTAAATTTATTGGTTTTGTTGATGGGATAGGCTGGTATGTCCGAAAAGGAGACTTAAAAAGAATGGTTAATGCCTATGATGAAGTTTATACTTTTCATGAAGATGAATTAATTAGGTTTGAAAACTTATTGAAGGAAACATTCCTGCAATGATAGAAAAATTTATTAATAATATTAGCCAAGGGGATTGTTTAGATCTTTTAAAAAAAATCCCCGATGATTCTGTTCAAATGACGTTTGCTGACCCGCCGTTTAATTTAGGAAAAAAATATAATAGTTATAAGGATACCTTGAAGCTTCAGGAATATTTGAATTGGTGTGAAATATGGATTTCCGAAATGGTTAGAGTTACAAAGCCTGAAGGTACTATTTTCCTACATAATATTCCTAAATGGTTAACTTTTTTTACAACTTATTTAAATAAATTTTCATACTTTAAACACTGGATTTCTTGGGACGCCCCCACTGCCCCCATGGGCAAGTCTTTGCAACCTTCTCACTATGGGATTTTATTCTACACAAAATCAGTTAAGGGCTCTAAAATATACGAAATAAGGCATCCCCATAAAAGAGATAGAAAAACGGGTTATTTGCTTAAGGATTACGGTGGCAAAAAAGAATTGCTACATCCATTTGGTCCTTTGGTTTCGGATGTATGGACAGATATTCACCGCATTAGACACTCTAAATTTAGAGATGAACACCCTTGTCAGCTACCCGTTCATCTTTTAGAAAGAATAATTCTTATGTCAACAGACGAAGGAGATATCGTTCTTGATCCGTTTATGGGAACTGGCACAACGGCGATTGCAGCTAAGAGACTTGGACGTAATTATATTGGATTAGAATTAGACGAAAACTATGTAACAATAGCTGAGGAAAAATTAAACAAGATTAGAAAAAAATCGAAAATAGGAAATTCTTATGTAAGCATTCATTTGAAAGACATTGTAACCATAAGAAATGTTGATTGGAAAGAGCTGAAAGGATTTTATCTGTTACCTAAATCTCCAAAAGATATTGATTTCTTTAGAATTCCATTAAAAGATAAATACCATATCAAAAATACAGTTGAAAACGATATCGAGGTAATCTCAACTCCGTTATTTCATATAGAAAATGTAAAGAAGCATAGACCAAAGTTAATAGCAAGTTAAATCAATTAATTAAAAGATCAATCAACAATAAGCGGCGTTTGTTTATTCGTTGAATATATTGTTAAACTTTAAAAATAAATTAATAGATTTCCGCCTACCGCAAAGGTAGGTAGCCGAAAATAACAAGATATGAACAATAAAATAACAATAGTTGTAATTGCAATTATAGCAATAGTTTTAATTTATACATTCTTTTTAAGCGGACCCAAATCTACCACATCAGATGTTGACCCTTCGAAATTTGAGGAGCTTACCAAAGAAAAAGATGTTGTGATACTTGATGTAAGAAGCGGATTTGAGTTCGGAGGCGATAAAATCGCAGGCGCTCAGAATATCAGCTATACATCAAGCGGATTTAAGGGCTATATAGAAAAGCTTGATAAGAATAAAACTTATCTTGTATATTGCGCATCGGGATCCAGAAGCGTTGGGGCGGTTAAAAACATGCAGGGCATGGGTTTTGATAAGGTATATAATCTTAAAGGCGGAATTGATAACTGGAAATCAGCGGGCAAGCCCACAGTTAGATAATCAGAAACTAAAAAGAAACCAAATCGGACGCTGATAAAATACGATAATTATGATGAACACAGAAAATTTATCAAGAATGTTCATAAAAAATCATAATATATCTGCGTTAATCAGCGTCAAATGTGTTTAAAAATATAGTTAATGGAAAAATTCCCAAGTTTAGAAGAGCGGCAATACGTAAAAACCAGAAGGCGGGTGCACTCAGTTGCAAAACTTATCGGCAGGTTCAAAGAGGTATTAGTTCAGCCTATTGCAAAGAGCGATAACCTGTGGTTAAGCGTTGCGAATAAAGGGTTCTGCACACCCCCTATGAATAACTTAAACGAGCTAGAAATAGGCTTCAATACCGAAATACTTTGCTTAGAAATTGCAGATAATGTAAACAAGTATGTATCGGTTTCGGTTACAGGGAAATCACTGAATGAAATTTGCGTAGAGCTGCTCGAAGCATTAAAGAATGATTTTGGCGTTAACGCAAACCTTGAAGCAGGTGAATTTGACAACCAAAGAAAAATTGAAATTGATGTAACTGCTGCACAGGAATTCCTTTTGCAGTTTGTAAATTTTTCTGAATTACTTTCCGCCTTTCATAATAAAATAGCGTTTAATGATGGCGTTAAAACACAAATTTGCCTTTGGCCGCATCATTTTGATAATGCATTCAAATGGTTCAGCGGCAGAAAAATTGATGAAATTGATGAGTTTATGGGAATTGGTGTATCAAATGGCGATGAAATGTACGAGCTGCCATATATTTATATGACTATTTCCCCCGCGCTTAGAAAAATGAATACTCTTGAAATACCCGAAGGCGCATATTTGCACGATACCGAGTGGTCAGGGCTTATTCTGACATACGAGGCTATAATAGAAAAGAAATCTGCTGAAGAACAGGTAGCTTTGGTAAATAATTTTTTTGATGTCGGTTTTAAGGGGATAAAAAGAGGATTTAGTAAAAGATGAAACCTTACCACTAATTTCACTAATTAACACGAATTATAGAAAGTAGATTTATAATCAAGTTGCATAGCAACAAAAAGATATCAATGACATTACAATAAAATATAATTAATTATCCGTCTCCGCCCGTCAAAAAAAGGCAAGAGGGTATAAACTACAAAATGGCAAAAAAAGAAATAAGAATATTCTGCTGGAATGTAAACGGCATAAGGGCAATCTGGAAGAAAGATTTCCCGAAGTGGTTCAAGAAAACAAATCCCGATGTATTATGCATACAAGAAACCAAGGCGCAGCCCGAACAGGTAGATGATGAGATAAAGAAGTTCAATAGCTGCTGGAGTGATTTCTTTTCTGCTGAGAAAAAAGGGTATTCAGGGGTTGCAACATTTTCTAAGATTACACCAGTTTTCGTGAAGAAAGGTTTTGGCAATCCATATTACGATATTGAAGGCAGAGTATTGCAGACTGATTTCAAGGATTTTACAATTTACAATGTTTACTTTCCAAATGGCGGCAGGGGACCCGAACGCGTAAAATATAAACTCGATTTCTACAACGAGCTTTTCTTCAACATAGAAAAAAAACGCAAGAAGCAGAAGAATATTATTATATGCGGTGACTTTAATACCGCGCATAAAGAAATTGATCTTGCAAGACCGAAAGAGAATTCAAAGAACACCGGATTTCTTCCCGAAGAAAGAGCATGGCTTGATCTGATAGTTAATATGGGTTATATAGATATTTTCCGCGAGTATAACGATAAACCTGCGCAATATACATATTGGGACCAGATTACCAGAGCAAGAGAGCGGAACGTTGGCTGGAGAATTGATTACTTTTTCATCACCAAAGAAATGAGAAATATGGTAACAGATGCTAAAATTCATTCAAAAGTAATGGGAAGCGACCACTGTCCAATAGAGTTAGAATTAAAATTTTAAAATTATTTTCAAAACTCTAATACCTTTACGGTATAACAAAAACATTGGAATAACATAGAATTATAGAAATTTAATGCGTTACTACCTATATGTCGGTATAGGAAACGCTAACCATTATCCTTATAATTGTCTTAAGAAACAATTAACAAAATATGATACATTGTGAATTAATCAAGACCGTAAAATAATGTGCAAAAAACAAATTAAAATATACTGAAATTATTTATAAGTTTCCTTCTATAGATTTACTTTTGATTTTCTTCATGTTGTTTCTTCTTCATTCCCCCAGCCGCTGTGGTAACGTAGCGGCTACTTTTTTCCCGGTAAACCGTTTGAATATTTAATCAACGAAGCGCTTTATATATGCAATATAATTAAGTCAGCAAGGACTTAACAATTTTAATATACCTCTCGCGCATTATCTCCCAGTTTACTTTATCGTAATCCGCTCTTGCGCTAGCGGTTTTTTTGCTTACAAGTTCCTTATTATAATATACCTCTTTAATCTGCCGTGAAAGTTCATCAACATTGCCGGAATCAAAATAAAAAAGGGAATCTTCACTGTAATATTTCAGGTATGTATTAAGCCTTGTAGCTATAACGGGAATTTTGAGGTAAATAGTTTCTATGAGCTTGATAGTATAAAAAAGATCGCTGTAAATATTTTTTTCAGGTGGAAGTATCAGCACACTTGCTTTAATGACCTCTTTTCTCATTTCGGCAGGCTGTAAGTAGCCCATATACTGTACCTTGCTTTCGACCCCACTTTCTTTAGCATGTAAAAGAATTTCTTTAAGCGCGGGTCCATCGCCATAAAGCCGGAATACTATCTTACTGTAATCCGCTTCAGGCATTTCAGCTTGAAGCTTTGCTATAGCTTCAACCACAAGGGTAAGATTAAGCAGTTTTACAATCGTGCCGTTATAAATAATAACGAATTCATTTTCTGAAGGAGAAGCAGGCAAAGGAAACTCTTTGGGGTCAACTGAATTCATAACAACATGAATTTTATTTTTTGCGCTCTTAACGCGGTTTGCGAAAATATCCTTTGCATTATCGTGAATAGTAATTACTACATCAGCGATACCGATTGAAAGTTTCTCTGCCAGCTTAAGTAGTTTAACTTTGAATGAATTAAACCCTGCGCCTGTTCGCGCCATATAAAGCTCGGGGAATATCTCATGGAGGTCTAAAATAAGCTTTGCGCCAAAAAGCTTGTTCCACAACGCGGCAAATATGAGGAAATCAGGCAGAGTGTGGGTGTGAATTACCTTAAAGCGGTATTTTAATCCGGTATATATAAGCAAAAATGATGATATCCAGGAGAAAAGTAGGTATTCAATAAATGTAAATAAAAAACTCCCGCGTTTTTTTGAAACAGGGATTCTGTAAATCAGGTTACCATTTAGTTCCTGGAAATAAGGATCGTTTTTTTTCTTAGAGCAAATAATAATACAGTAAATACTTTTTTCATTAAGAGCATTTACGTAACGCCTTACCCTTGGATCTCTGGGGTATTCTTCATAAAGCAGGTGACATACGCGGTATCGTTTTTTTTCCATTTAAAAATTAAATATTGAATTGGTCCAACAGACTACTCCGAAGAAGTAATCTAATTTAAACCCAAATTGCTAATTTTTTAACAATTTTAATAGGATTTAATATATAATAAAATATATTTATTATTAATAATAAATTTACGCAAAATCATAAAATTTGGATAAAATTTCAGTAATAATCCCGGTTTATTTCAATGCAGATGTATTGAAAGAAACACACTCGGTTTTGAGTTCAATCTTAAATGAGCATAACCAAAAATTTGAATACGAACTAGTATTCGTTGATGACGGCTCAAAAGATGAATCATATAAAGTTATGCAGGAAATATCTGCAAACGACCCTAGGGTCAAACTGGTAAAGCTTTCCAAAAATCACGGTGCATATGTTGCAATACTTTCAGGTATGAGTTTTGCAACAGGTGATGCAGTTGTGTTCTTAGCTGCTGATTTACAGGACCCGCCGGAGCTTATCCCGCAAATGTATGATGAATGGGTTAAGGGGAAAAAACGAGATCTTGTTCTTTGCATTAGACAAAGCCGCTCGGACCCGTTTTTATCGAAATTATTTTCAGCTGCATTTTATAAAATATTCCGCTTGCTGGTTTTACCGGAGTATCCAAAAACCGGATTTGATCTTTGCATGATAAACAAAGAGCAGGCAAAGATACTTGTAGATATGGACGAAAAGAACTCACACTTAACCGTTCAGATAATATGGCTGGGATTTGGCAGGAGGTTTTTACAATATCACCGCAGGGAGCGCAAGCACGGCAAATCACGCTGGTCATTTTTTAAAAGGCTTAAACTTGCCTTTGATACTTTCTTCGGATTTTCGGCAAGACCGCTTAGAATTGCCTCCTTTATCGGAATGCTTGTCTGGCTGCCTGCTCTATTGCTGGCGGTTTATGTCATACTCAGGAAAATAATTTCGGATGTACCATTATTTGGAATACCTTCTGTGATAGTAGCAATATTTATAACAGGCGGATTTATCCTGTTGAGCATTGGCATTATTGGCGAATACTTATGGCGTAATTTTGATGCAACGAGGAAGCGCCCAACATTTATTGTAGAAGAAACAAAGAATATTTAGAATTCCTTATCCCTCCTTCGGAAGGATGAGGGTAAAAATGATTTTTATTTTATTGTACCATTATTAAGTTTTAAGAAATAGTGATTGATATATTAAGTAAACATTAATGATAGAACTTCCCGTAATACATTTTGACTGTATCTATTTTTATGGAGATAGACCATGCAAGCCCAACAAGGAGCAGGGTATATTCTGCGGAAGTTGTACTTATTATGAAAAGGATATTTCGTTAAAGGGAGTATTTACGGAAATACCAGACGTTAATATCACAAACGATTCCGAAGGCGAAAAGAAAATTATCATTGTTAAACTTGATGCTGTTGGCGATGTACTTAGAACAACATCAATACTGCCCACACTGAAAGAAAAGTTTATAGATTGCAGCATAACCTGGATAACCAAAGAACAATCTTACGAAGTGCTTAAGGATAACGATATGATAGATGAGATATATTTTATAACTGATGAACTTGAATATGTTACCCGTAGCATATTTGATATTGCAATAAATCTTGATAGCGGTACTGATAGCTGCGAAATAATGAATACTATAAATGCAAAAGCAAAGTTTGGCTATCAAATTGTAAACGGCAAACCTTACCCACTAAACAAACTTGCTAATGAATGGTATTTGATGGGTGTAAACGATACCGTAAAGAAGCAAAATACAAAGACTTACCATGAAATTATACACGAAATATGCGGCTTTAAGTATGAAGGCTCAGAGCCTTATATTCACCTTCCACCTGAGAAAAGAAATCGCGCAGAAGAGCTTAGGGAAAACTTTGGATTGAAGAGGTTTGTTAAATTAATTCTTGTAAATCTTGGAGGCGGAAACCGCTGGCAGTATAAAAAGTGGACAGCCGAAGGATATACCGAACTTGTTGAAATACTTAGTGCAAAGCATCCCGATACAGCAATTGGGATAGTAGCGGGTGATGAAGACAAGGAGTTTTATGAAAAAATATCAGATGAACTAAATAAACTTAACAGAGAAAACATAATTTTCTTTGGCACAGATAATCCGATGGAAGATTTTATTTGCATTGTATCGCTTGCCTTGGATGTCTTTACATCAGATTCGCTTTGCTTTCACATAGCAACATCGCTTAGAAAATATACAGCAGTTATAGTGGGACCAACATCACATACAGAGCTTGATGTATTTGGGAATGGGAAGATTATATATTCAGATAAAGTTGATTGCCTTTCGTGCTATCTTAACAAATGCAATAAAACAATAACCTGCATGAACACCATTAAGGCAGAAGATATTTCAGAAATATTTACCGTAACTAACAAAGAAAACTAACTAATAGCTTCCAATTGATAAATACGGATAATTTGAAAGTAGTTTACCTCACTTCCGAAAGCTATATAGACCACAGCTACACCGTTATACAAGAATTGCAAAAGCATATTGAGCTAAAAGTATTTATACAGGCAAAGGAACAAACCATTGAAATTGACAGGTGGTGTAAAAAGTTCAGCGCAGAGTTTGTTCAGAGAAGGCGTTTCCGCAATCCGTTAAGTTTTATCTCAGAGATACTTTTTCTTAACCGTATAAGGAAGTTGAAGCCCGATGTTGTTTGGTTTAACACTATGACCGTTTACCAGGTTTTGCTGGCTGATATTTTATTGAAGAAATTCCTTGTAGTAATGCATGATGTTGACCTGCACCCTGAATCAAGTGATAGACATGGACTGTTTTCGGTAAAAATGACGATGAAGTTTGCATTGAAAAAAATATGCGCTGCAAGCAAAACACAGGCTGAAATTTTCAATACACTGCATGGCTTTTTTCCACCGGTATTTCAATTACCGGTGATAAATTATTATAAGGAGTGCGGAGAAGAAATTGTCTCATCAAAAAAATCTTCAAAAGTAAAGTTCTTTTTCTTCGGTTCGGTTGAGCGGTATAAAGGAATTGATACTCTGCTTGATGCTGCTGAAATTCTGCAAAGCAAAGGACTTGAGTTTGAGCTTAACATTTATGGCATGCTTAAATATGATAAGGAAGTAATTATAAATAGGATACGGAATATTATAAATGCAAGCATATATAATGAGTTCATAGATTATAAAAAGATACATAGCATATATAAACAAAATGATGTTCTTGTTTTGCCTTACAAAGAGGTTACTCAATGCGGTCCTTTATTAATCGGCTACAGCGAAAGCGTGCCTGCTATTTGCAGTGATCTTAACGGATTCCGCGAGTATGTTAGCGATAGCGTTGACAGCGTTATTTTTGATAACACAGCCGCGGGACTTGCCCGAAAGATGGAAGAGATAATAAAAGATCCATCTATAATTCAAAAACTCTCAAGTGGAATTGAAAACAATGCGGTAAAGAAGTTTTCTATGACTTCACTTGCCGGAGATTATGTTGAGAATTTTAAAAAGAGTGCAGGAAATTAACTTACTTAAGGTGACAGTTTTCTGTCTGCCGTTAAGGTCTTTAGAAAAAACCAGATTTTCAATTTATGAATTAACCCCGACATTTAGAATCTGTCTCAAAAATCCTAATTTTGAAAAATTTATGTTAAAATTATTAAAGATTCCTGCTTTCGCAGGAATGACAAAGTACTTTTGAGACAGACTCAGGAACTTGGGAACGAGAATTTAAGAAAAGTGGAATTAGCGATAATTATATTTTTTATACTTTAATATATGGTTATTTTAGAGGCAGTAAAAAAAATCAAAAGTTTTTAAATGAAAATATTAGTAACAGGCGGTGCGGGATTCATCGGTTCTCATGTTGTGGATGTGCTGATGGAACAGGGTCATACTGTAATTATATACGACATAGAACCACCAATTTATGGACAAAAATGCGAAAACATAATTGGCGATGTAAACAATATAGAGAAGTTACATAAATCGACAAAAGGAATTGATGTAATTTATCACATGGCAGCTCAGGCTAATGTTAATATATTTTACCAAGAGCCTGTTGTATCTAACATGAATACATCCAACTCAACAATAAATGTGCTTGAAGCAGCAAGAGAAAATAATGTTGGGCGCGTACTGCTATCATCAACTGAATGGATATACGGCAGTGTAGAAGGTGACGATGATACACAGATTACCGAAGAAACAATTTATGCTCAGAATCCCGACCACTTATATACATCCTCAAAAATTGCAGCAGAGATGTTCTGTAAAAATTACAAAACACTATACGGCGTTAATTATACAATAATGCGTTACGGGATTCCATTTGGCGAGCGCGCAAGACCTGCAACGGTTACTCCAATATTTATTGATAAAATATTAACCGGAGGCGAAATTACAATACACGGCACAGGGAGTCAAACCAGACAATTTATTTACGTGCGCGATCTTGCTGAAGGAAATGTTAGCTGTTTAAAACCCGAAGGCGAAAACCAGATTTTTAATATCAACGGCAGGGAAGTAATTAAGGTAAAAGATATAGTAACAATTCTTGAAGAGATACTCGGTAAAAAGGCAAAGTTGAAATTCATAGAAGATAGAAAAGGTAATTACAAAGGAAGGTTTATTTCAAGCGAAAAAGCTGAGCAGATGCTTGGCTGGAAGCCTAAGTATTCATACAGAGAAGCTATGGAGAAATATGTGAAGACAATTGTTGGGTGATGATAAAGCAGTAGCACAGACATTCTTGTCTGTGAATACATATAACGGAACTATTTTAATAAAATTGTACACAGGCAGGAATGTCTGTGTTACTAACTGAACCAGGAAATTGAAAAACAAAGTATTAGTAATTGGCGGGGCGGGGTATCTTGGGGCAGTTTTAACGGATAGACTGCTTAAAGAAGGATATACTGTAAGGATACTGGATAGCTTTATTTATGGAAAGAGATCAGTGGAAAAATATGCAGATGATAACAGGGTTGAAATAATAGAAGGCGATATACGCAATATTGAAACCGTTAATCTTGCAATACGCGATGCTGGCAGCGTTATACTTCTTGCTGCTGTTGTGGGTGACCCCGCAAGCAAAGCAAGACCAGAGCAAACGGTTGAAACAAACTTTCTTGCGGCTCAGGTTGTAGCTTCATCGGCAAAAATAGCCGGAGTAGAGAAATTCATTTACGCCTCAACATGCAGTGTTTATGGTGTTAGCAGTGATATACTTGACGAAGAGGCACCGCTGAATCCGGTTAGCCTGTATGCGAAGACAAAGATTTCCAGCGAAGAAAGTATCATGGGTATTGCAGATGATAAGTTTAAACCTGTGATAATGAGGATGTCAACATTATATGGCTTTTCACCCAGAATGCGTTTTGATTTGGTTGTAAATACCATGACAATGACCGCTTTCACCGAAGGAAAAATAAATGTCTTTGGCGGTAATCAGTGGCGCCCGCTGCTTTCTCTACCCGATGCCGCAGAGGCATATTTAAAAGTATTAGAGTGTGAGCAATCAGCAGGCAGAATATATAACGTAGGTTCAGAAAAACAGAATTATGTAATTTCCGATGTTGCAAAACTTGTTGCAAAAGGAATTAAAGAAGTAAGCGGAAAAGAAATCCCCGTAAATATTGAAGGCGATAGCGTTGATGCCAGAAATTACAGGGTGTCATTTAAGAAAATACAGAACGAACTTGGATTTAAGGTTAAATACTCAATAAGCAATGCTGCTGCTGAAATATGGGGTAAATTGGAATCAAAAGAAATTAAAGACCCGAATCAGAAAGTTTATTATAACCATTATTTTGATTCAAGCGAAGAGCTGATTGGGTAATGAATAATGAACAATGAGCAATATTTTCAAAATCCCCATTGTTGATTAACGCAGGATGAAGAGATTGATGAATTGAAATCTTTAAGAAAATTATAAATTTCGTCCCCCTTTATAAGGGGGATTAAAAGCAGGATATTATATGAATTTTTCAATTGGGTTTGATAAGAGAGATTTGCCGAAGATGCATGAAGCATTCGATAAGATCGTTGCTTCAAATAAATGGACAGAGGGCTATTACACCGAGTTGTTTGAAAACAAATGGGCTGAGATGAATAAACTCGGTTCCGTTGCCTTTTCAAGCTGGGCAGGCGCTGCGCTTGCAGTTCTTGATTTCTACAAGCTAAAGGGTAAAACGGTGCTTTGTCCTTCAAATACATTTATGGCTACTCCACTTGCAACACTGCAATCAGGAGCAGAGGTACAGTTTGTTGATTGCAATAAGTTTGATCTGTGTATGAGCTTTGATGATATGAAAGCAAAGGCAGAAAAATTTAAACCTGCTGCAATATGGGTAGTACATATAGGGGGACACTTAGCTTTTGAAATAGAAAAAATCGCCAATTACTGCAAAGAAAATAATATCATCCTGCTTGAAGATTGCGCTCATGCGGCGGGTGCCTCGTGGAACGGTAAAAACCCCGGTGAGTGGGGCGATGCGGGATTTTATTCTTTCTATGCCACAAAGACTATCACAACCGGAGAGGGCGGGATGCTTGTATCAAAACATAAGGATATAATTGAACATGCGAAGAAATTCCGCAATTATGGCAAGTTTGATTATGTTGTCCGCGGGTTAAATTACAGGATAACGGAATTTCAGGCAGCAATAGGCGCAATAGAAACAGATAGATTGAAAGATATTGTTGATTTCAAAAATGATTATGCATTAAATCTTGATACGCAATATTATAACCGTTTAAAAATACCAGATGGAATGATATCAGGATATTACAAGTATATAGTGTTTGATCCAATTGAAAAATCAACAGGCAAAGTTTATGATGAGCAGTGCCACCGCATTTTAAAACATGAAGTTGAGCTTCCAAACAGTGATTGGGTTGCAGGCAATCATTGGTGTGTGCCTATTTATTATAATCCGTGAAGAAAAAAATCCCCATCTATGAAATATGGTGGAGTTTAATATTGTTTAATTATAGTCATTGTGTAATTGAAACTGGTCTTCCCCCTTTACAAGGGGGACTTTAAAATATGAGTTTTAGCCAATATTACGATTACGTTCCTTCAAATATAGATATGAAGGGAGAGTATTACAGAGGTGAGCCGAATAAAATTCCGGGTGGATTCCTGTTTCTGTATCTTGGGTTATCATTGGTGCTGTGTTATTTATATCATAAAAAAATTGTTGTACCATTTGACTGGAATGCCCCAAACAGCATAAATGCCGTTGCATCATTTGAAACTGCAAAGCCTTATCAGTTCAGACTTCTTATGCCAATCATATTTGATTTCTTTAAACCCATTGCAATGCTTTACGGCAAATATCTTTACAGTGCTTATAATGTAGTTATAGTGCTTATGGTTCAAGTTGTGTATTACAAACTGCTTTGCAGGTATTTCAGTAATAAAAAGCTTATGTTGTGGATAGCTCCGGTGATACTTTACCCAATATTATGGAATTATGTAATACTGAACCAGTCTTTCCAGTATTATGATTTTACAGCAATATTACTTACGATATTTGGGCTGTATTTTATTACCCGTGAAAACTTTAAGGGACTGTTGATAATATTTATAATTGGTGTAATAAATAAAGAAACAATTGGATACCTGATATTTTCATACCTGCTTTATAATTACAAAATAATTTTCACAAAGAAAATAATATTTAACACAATAATACTTGGAGTAATATTTGTTGGTGTAAAATTATTGTTAAACTATATTTTCCGCAATAACCCAGGTGCAACGTTTGAAATTGGTTATTATGAAAACATTAGAATAGTATCAGAGCTTTTTGGCAATAAAGTAATGTTGAAAAATCTTGCGCTTAATTTTGGAGGGCTTTACATTTTTGCATTACTGTTATTCATAACAGGGGCGTGGCTTAAATATCATGATAGAAGACTTGTATATGTAAACTTAGCGATTGTTCCATATTATATTTTTGGGATATATATTACTTATATTACAGAAGTGCGGGTTTATACGGAACTTATACCTATGATAACTACTTTATTTTTAATATATTTAAGTAATATTAAACGGCTTGGCTTTAATTTCACGGGCAAAACGGAGTAATTTTATTGCAGCAAACCGAACAAAAAAAAGAAAATAAAACAGTTAATACTTCCGTTGATAAAAATACCCGTAATTTATCAATAGAGGATAAGCAGGTAAGCTTTGATGATTATGTTGAGACTTATAAAGCCGAGATAGATGATTCCATTGGTTTTATAGGGCAGGATGTTGATTTCTTCATTGATATAAAAGCAGAACTTTTGCTTAAGATTGCCGAAAAGAATTTTAGTTCACTTGATAAAATAAAGGTATTGGATATTGGCAGCGGTGTAGGTCTTGTTGATAGATTCCTAAAAGCAAAGATCAAAAATCTTTTTGGCGTAGATATTGAAGAAGGTGTTGTAGAAAAAGCAAAAATAAATAATCCGGAAGTAAACTACAGGATATATGATGGTCAAAAACTTCCGTTTGAGGATAATACATTTGATGTTTGCTTTGCAATCAACGTAATGCACCACGTACCGCCTGAATTATGGGAAAACTTTGCATCCGAAATGCAAAGAGTGCTAAAGCCGGGTGGTATTGCTGCTGTGTTTGAGCATAATCCGCTGAACCCGCTTACAAGACTTGCGGTTAAAAGGTGTGAGTTTGACAGGGATGCAGTGCTGTTAAATCACGGTAAAATAAAAAGTCTTTTTAAGGGAGCAAAATTAAACATAGTTGATGATGCCTACATCGTTTTCTTTCCGTTTCAGGCAAAGCTATTCAGGAATGTAGAAAAATTGATTAAATGGCTGCCTATTGGCGCACAGCACTATGTAACAGGCAAAAAATAAAAACCAGATAACCAAAAAACATAACAACATTTTTAATTTTTTTATATTGAGCAAACTAACAGATAAGAACAGGGGATAAACCAAAATTGATAAAATACCTAAATAAAAAATATCCAAACGATGATTATCCTTCAATACTGATACATATATATTATTTCATGATATCTCTTACTCTGTGCTATTTATATTATCATAAGTTCATATCGCGGGCAGATTTTTTTTCACCTACATCAAGCGGAGCAATATATGCTGTGCTTGATGGCGAAGCAGTAAAACCGATACAGTTCAGGATACTTATACCATTTGTATTTAAAGCAGTGCAGGCAGTAATGTCCATCTTTCACGCCATCCCTGATAAGATACTATTCTTCCTGATAACAATAATGCTTTGTTATATGATATTGTTTTCTTTTTACATGCTGCTTGGTCAGTATTTTAAAGGAAAGGCAATGAACTGCTGGCTATCGGCTATAATAATTTATCCTATGATATGGAATTTTGTAATTATGAACGGACAGTTCTTTTATATGGATTTCAGCATTCTGTTAATAATTATTTTAGGGTTCTACTGTATAGTATCAGAAAAATATAACTGGCTTTTAGTAGTGTTCTTTTTGGGTGTGCTTAATCATCCTTCAGTGGGATATTTAATTGTTGTTTACCTTTTATATAATTATAATAAGCTGTTTAAGGTTAAAACGATAATCTATGCTGCAGTTATGAGCATACTATATGTAGGAATTTATAAACTAATGGATATATACTACCCAAGTACCGAAGGTTATTTTGTGATATATAATTTACCCCGAAACTTAAGCATTTTTAGTATTCTGCCGATTCATATTATAATTAGAAATATACTTTTCAATTTTGGCGGGCTTCATTTATTTATTATCATTTTCCTGTTTTCATCCTCATGGAAAAGATACAGGGGTCCGCTATTATACGCAAATCTTATAATAATTCCATATGTTATATCGGTATTGATAAATTTTAGTATAGAAGAGATACGTAATTACATTACAATAATACCCTTTGTGCTAATACTTGCTTTGTTGTTTTTAAGCTCTTTTGAAAATTCATTCTTAAAACCGGTTGATAGATTGTTTGAGAAACAGCGGAAATGAAACATAAAAAGCAAAGCCTTGTTTTACCAAGTCATAGTAAAGCAGCTATAAGAAGCAAAAGCTGTAAATTTCAACTTTATATAAGCGAAAGTCATGCATATGTGCGTGATTTATTTAAAAAAATTAAGTATAGATGAAAGTTTTATACGTAAGTTCAAATGGCGGAATACACGATTACAGGTTTTTAAAAAAACTTGTTAATGATAATGAAGTATTGTTTCTTCATTACGCTGCGGGTGAGATAATTGATGAAATTGATAATATAGAACATTTGCAGATAATCTCAAAAAAGCCAGCATTCCGCTCAATGCCCTTAATAAGCGAGCGCGGGCATTTTAAAAAAGTACTGAAGGAATTTAAACCGGATATAATCCATACAGGCTATGTTTGGCAGGTTGGAATACTGGCTGAAAATTCAGGATTTCACCCGCACTTATCAATGCCATGGGGGTCGGATATTTTGATAGAACCAGATAAAAGTATTTTCAGAAAAAAACTTGTGAGCATGGTTATGGAATCATGCGATCATGTGCAGTGTGATGCGGAATTTGTGAAGCAAAAGATAAAAAATGATTACGGTCTGACAGATGAAAAGATAACGGTTTTCCCCTGGGGTATTGATCTTGGTCAGTTCAAAAAGATTGATAAACAAACTGTGCGCAATGCATTGAATCTGGAGCGGGATAAATTCATAGTATTATTTAACAGGTATTTTGAACCGGTTTATGGGGTAGAGCATTTGCTGGAAGCATACTGGAAATTTTCTGTAGGCAAAGATGATGTGATGATGCTTATGCTTTCCGATGGCTCTGGCAAGAACGAAGCTTTGAGATATATAACAGAAAAGGGACTTGACCAAAAAGTTCAGGTAATAAAAAGGATGCCGAATAAAGAACTGCCGGCTTTCCTTAATGCTGCTGATATATATGTTTCGCCTTCGCTGAGCGATGGGACATCTCTTTCACTTCTTGAAGCTATGGCTTGCGGACTTGGATTAATAGTTACCGATGTTCCTGCTATAAAAGAGTGGGTTACCCCCAATAATGGGCTGATGGTAAAAAGAGGCAGCTCAGAAGAACTTACTGGAGCTTTGGAAGAATATTATAACAACAGGATTTTAGTAGAAACTCACGGAAAAAAGAATATTGCTATTGCAGAGGAAAAAGCTGACTGGGATAAGAATTACTTAAAGCTGAAGGAAATATACGATAAACTGGTAAAATGAAAAAGTTATTATTTCTACACGGTGCACTTGGCGTAAAAGATCAGTTTAATGAACTTACCCGAAAATTAACTGGAAATTATGAAGTACATGCATTTAATTTTACAGGACACGGCGGGAAAGATATACCCAATGAACCTTTTTCGATAGAGATGTTTGCAGGTGATATAATTTCATATTTAAACGATAACAACTTAAATGAAATTGATGTCTTTGGTTACAGTATGGGCGGTTATGCTGCTTTATATGCTGCCTTAAATAATCCTTGTAGGATAGGAAAGATATTTACACTTGCAACAAAGTTTGAATGGACACCCATAATTGCAGAGCGCGAAACAAAAATGCTTGATGCCGAGAAGATGGAACAAAAAGTACCAAAGTTTGCTAAAGAGCTTTCCGGCAGGCATGGTGAAGATAACTGGGTGAAGGTTCTGGAAAAAACCGCCGGGATGATGAAAGATTTGGGAGCAGGGGATGCAATGCTTTTAGAAAAAATTAAAAATGATGTATTAGTTGGTATTGGTGATAGGGATAAAATGGTAACACTTGAAGAAACAATATCAGCTTATAGAGCTTTGCAAAACGGGAAACTAATTGTTTTGCCGGATACACCCCACCCACTGGAGATGATTGATGCCGAAAGACTTGCCGGGGAAATTAAAAGATATTTTAGTTAGGTTACTCGTGAGTTCCGAAACGTCTTAAGTTCTTTTAACTTGCAGCCCTCATTATTAAAAATGCATTCAGTAAAATATATACAGTAACTACAGAGTAGAAGCTCGTCATATCCAGTTTTTTTGCTTTGGCAATATACACAGGTTTTTGAGTCTCATTCCACTTAAATGATATTACTGCCACGACCAGAATAACAAATATTGCTATAAAAGTAATATTGTGAATATTATCAAACAGTGTGTTTGATACTGTTGATGGTACAACTGATTCAATTATATATTTATTACCTACTGCTGCAAATAAACCACCAACGCACAGACCCAACCTATCGCTTGGTTTAACAAAGAAGGCAAGCAGCACAATCGAAAAAGCGACATACACACCTGTTAGCATTTTAAACAGAGTATTCCATGAATTTTGGCGCGTTATATATATATCAGCAGTTACAGAAGGATAAGTGCTCGAGCCTTTTATTACAGGGTCGCCGAATGTTGTGTTATAGGTTTGATTGTTAACGTAAAATTCAAGCGAATCAATTTTCCAGTTACTAAGCACAAGGTTTGAATCAATACTGGAGTTTTCAGCATCGGTGATAAATGCAAGTTTTTTAGTATCATATATTGTGTGATCAATATGCAGCGTAAGTTTTTGTTTATCAAAAGGAAATGCTGATACATCCCATTCCTTAAAAACCTCTGTGTTAAATTTCATCATGTCCCAGTTAATGCTGTTTTTTTTCATCTTTGAGTAATTGGTAAAGGATGATGATTTAGAATTAGTAATTTCCAAAGCGTCATTAAACTGCAGGCTATCATTGGAATAGTTAAACCATATCCAGAAATCAGCCGAAAAGCTTTGATCACTTATTTTAAAATCTGTAAGTGAATTAAAATAGATGCCCACCCTGCAAGTATCTTCAGCAGCAAAGATTTTTGCATTGCAGTAAAAAAACAAAAACAGAAGAATTATAATAGATCTTTTCATTAAGTATAATATTATTAACGATGTAATTCAGCAAAGTTAACAAACTGAACAATTAATAGTTAGTTAAAAATTTATTAATACACTATTTTTAGAGTAATTTTTTTAATTAAACGATAAGTTGAATCAAACAATACACGGCTGCCCGGGATATGATTCTATTTACGGTCGTTTAAAGCCAAGATCACCGCAGGCAAGAATGGCAGCCAACATAAGAAGTACAAGAAGATATTTTTTCTTTTGCATAATAATAAATATTAAAACACTTTAAATTTTTTTGATAATATCTTTTGTATTGCAAGCGGTATGAAAGGGGTGATAAATATCATACTTCCCTCACATTTGGACTGCCCGAACTGCAAGCAGACGTTTCGTTAAGAATAGAAAAATTGCTATAATTCTTCAGGCGGCTGGTAAAGGTAAATCATCCATTTATCCGTTTCCATTGCTAAGGTCATATCATTTCTTACATACTGTCTTGGCGCGGTAAGCTCTGTGAAAATTTTATTCATCATTGTATTGGGATTTTTGCGGTACATAATTATTCCCTTTGGGTTTTTCTTGATGAAAGATTTTATTTCAGTTGTTAAACCTTCTTTATCAACGGGCACGTTATAACTGCTGATGAGAATCTTTTCGGGCGGCGCAAGTTTTGTACGGTATGGTACGTAAAAAATACTTGAAGCATTATCATCGGCATCAAATATCAATGCCGGGTATTTTTGTATGTTATTATCGATAAAATCAATAAGTTTTGTGGTCTCTTCTGGTTCATCGGCAGTTACAATGAACTCAATAACTTTTGGGAAGAGCTTGTTATATTTTTCGGGAACAAGTTGCTTAACATATGAAAAAGGAATGCACGAGAGAATAACAACTGACGCCAGCGCAGTTTTCAAAACTCCTGAGCGAAGTTTTGAAAGATCGGTATTCAATCCAGCCGCCGCTAATACAGGTGCTATGAAAAACATAAGGTACAAGTAGTGAGTTGTATGATAAATTGTAGATTTAGCTCCCGCTGCACCGTTTATCAAAGCAGGAGCCAGAATAGGTATCAGCAACGCAAAAAGAATTACTTTAGGATGCCCCTTATAAAAATATATTAAGCCTTTAATAAAATAGTAAAAGAGTATTATTGTTAAGCCAAGAGCAAGAAAATAGTAGGGAAGGAAGAAACCTTTCATTCTAAGTCCAAGGTTTAAACCCTGTATGTTTATTGATTCAGTATATTGATCAGCAGAACTAATTGTTTTAAAAGGTTCACCATAAACGGCATAACTTACCACAACCCAAATAAACTGGAAAAAGAGTGATAGCCCGATGTATAAACAGCATCCTTTTTTACGGGTCATAAAAGCAAGCACACAGAAAGGAACAATGATAAAAATTGCCTCGGGTCTGGAAGCGAGTGCTATGAAAGAAAAAATCCCCGCAATAATAAAGTATGAAACACTTTTTTCAGAAGCCAGTGCTTTGATGAAATAATATATCATAATGCACGCAGCCGCAAGGTATGTTTGCTGTGCATATGGTTCAAAATTAAGGCGGAATATTACTGGATTAAGCGTTACAATAATAAATGCAAGTAATGCTGTTTTGTAATCAGTTAAAGCAAGCGTAAGTTTAAAAACATATATACAGGCAATTGTCATAACGGCTATCATCGTCAATGCGGAAGTTAGGTAAAGCTCACCTGTAATGTTTAATATTGATCCCATGAAGTAAAACCAAAGCGGATGCCCAGATTCAGGTAGAATAAATATGGGATTTTGCGACCACCATAAAGCATTCCAAACACGGGTTGCTGAATCTCCCATATCCATCATGTTAAACGGAATGAGATATATTTTTACTGCAATTGAAATTATCACGACGGCTGCAAATACAGAGATTTGCGCAATATTAAGTTTTTCAGGCTTTAGTGTAAAATTGCCCATACTTATCCCGAGTACTCGGGATGGAAATAAAAAAGGTTGCTTTGTATTTGTCATTAAAAATTATTTTATGGTTAATATTTTTAAATCAATTAACCCAGATGTGGCAGATAACTTTAGAAAATTTTCAGACCACACTTATTGTCGAGGAAAAATCCCCATCGCAAATTAACGAATCCTTCAAAATTGGGTTCAATTATTGAGCATTAAAATCCCCAAACCATCTTCCCCCTTTATAAGGGTGATTTTAAAAAGCTAATCCAAAAAACTTAAGTTTGGTTTGCCTTTTTTATTCATTAAACCGTCGAGCATCCCTTTTAAATAATATAAACTTAATTTTATATCACAAACTTTGATAAACCAGACAGCCTTCCATGGAAACCGGATAAGGTCTTCAGCCGCGGTGATAAACATTGAAGAATAAAGCTTATATTTTCTGAAATATAAAAATTTGTTCCGCTGGCTTAAATAATACTCAAAATAGTACCCGTTATTATTTTTTTTCGACCATTTGTGGTTATGCCATATTTTTGCTTTTGATGTTACCGCCATTTTGCAGTTATGCTGCACCTTCAGTCTGTATGAAAGATCGATTTCATCAAAGTAAGCAAAATAGGAATTTTCAAACATTCCGATACGGCTGAATACATCCGCTTTTATAAAGCATACACCGCCTCCTATAAAATCTGTTTCAGAGTATTCCGGTATTTTTGAGGTGTGAACATTCTGATTGGTAAAGTGCTTTACCAGTTTTCCTCTTTTATAATTTATACTGCCGCCGAATTCCTGTATTTCATCGGGTGCTAAATTTTTGTTTTTAAAAAGGACAGGACCTGCACAGTCAAGGTTTGCATCGGAATCAAACATCTTTTTCAGTTCAGAAATTGCAAGCGGATCAAAGAAGAGGTCATTATTTGAAAAGAAGAGATATTTACATCCGTCTTCGATCGCTTTTTTTGCACCCGCGTTACAGCCCCCTGAAAAACCGGAATTGAAATTCAGAAGGATGTATTCTGCTTTGATATCATTATTTTTGTTAAGATTTTTAAAGAATTCAACCGAATCATCAACAGAGTTATTATCAACAAAATATAAAGTATAATCTTTTAGAACCTGTTCTTTCAATGAATTAAAATATTCTTCCAGGTTCTGTCTTTCATTGGTTACAACCGTAATTATTCCGAGGATGCTCAAAAAATTATAGATTGAAAAAACTTTTTAATTCGATAAGCTGCTCTTTAATGTTGAGACCGGAAATGTTCCCGTTCAGGGGATAAACGGTGCTGAGCGTTCTATCGCAGAAAAATTTGTTCTCTTCGGGTATGACCTTAACACCAAGCCCGAATACATTGTTTATCATGTTAACCAGTTCAAATTTTGAAAGTGAATCGGGTGAGTGAACATGAAACAAACCTTTTTCATATAGTCCATTTTTCATGATCATTTCAGAAATTTTCGCAAACTGCAGGGTAGTAACTCCGTTCCATAAATGGTTTGTATATCCGTTAACTGTTTTGCCTTTTTGAGAAAATACCCATCCAAGTAAAGAATGTGATGTTTCTTTTTCCGGTCCAATTATGGAAGTTCTCAATGTCATGCAGTCATTGGTTTCTCCGGCAACTTTGGAAATTCCGTAAAGATCTTCAGCGTCCAGATAATCGTTTTCATTGTAGTTTCCACGTTTACCGGAAAAAGCGCAATCGGTTGTGATATGTATCAGGGGTGTTTCCAAATATTTGCACAGTTTCGCCAGGTTCCTCGGAAAGATTCCGTTTATCTTCACTGTTTCATATGGAGTATAATTTTCAATAACTTGTTTAATTACACCAATGCAGTTCAGAACAAAATCTGAATTTTCAACATAAGTACTCAGAACGCTCACATCGGAGGTTACAGCGTCAAATTCACTGCGGGCAATTGTTCTTACTTCATAACCTTTTTTACGGAAAAACAGGCAAGCGGAATTACCCAGCATACCGTTTGCACCTAATATCAAAATATTTTTCATTTATTTGCCGTCGCGAATTTAAAAATAATGCATTATATCCATTTTTCATTTTTCAGCATTTCTCTAAGTTCTGCTTTTTTCAGCTTTTCAGCAGTATCAGAAGAAAATCTGAACAGGTTCTCGTTTTTGTAATTTTTATACTTTTTTTCTATTTCGGGTATTTCTACCTGTGGCAGTATAATGAATAGGTTTTCTTTTTCTATAGTTCTGATAGACTCCGTTGGAGTAACCAGCGTCTCGTGTATTTTTTCTCCGGGTCGGATGCCAGTTTCGGTCAGTTTTAGTTTTTTCCCGGATGCTTCCAGCATAACTTCAGCCAGATCTACAACAGTATGGGCAGGTATTTTAAGTATAAAAATTTCTCCGCCCAGTGAATACTCAACACTTTTAAACACAAGATCAATGGCGTTATCAAGAGTTAAGATAAATCTTGTCATATTTTTATCAGTAATAGTAAGATTTTGGTCATTATCTATCTGGTTCCTTAATACCGGAATAACAGAACCTCGTGAACCAAGCACGTTGCCGTATCTGACACAGGAAAAAATAGTACGTTTTCCGTCACGATGTACATTTGCAGAAGTAATAAGTCTTTCCTGGATAGCCTTAGTCATACCCATTACATTCACGGGTTCCGCTGCTTTATCGGTACTGATGGCGATAACTTTTTCCACGTTATGGAACAAAGCTGCATCAATCACATTCTGTGCACCCACTGCGTTCGTTTTGATAGCCTCATAAGGATTGTATTCACACGAAGGCACCTGTTTTAATGCTGCTGCATGAAAAACTATATCAACACCGCGCATAGCTTTTAAAAGAGATTCTTTGCTGCGTACATCTCCAATTATGAATCTCAGCTTCCGGTTTCCCTGAAATTCAAACTGCATATCATATTGTTTTTTTTCGTCCCGACTAATTATTCTTATTTCGTCAGGGTCCTCTTTCATTAATCGGTTTACTATCTGATGCCCAAACGAGCCGGTACCGCCTGTAACCAATATCTTTTTTCCAGAAAACAGTTTTTTCATAGTCAATTATACACTAATTTTAATGCAAGTTATCATTTTTTTAAAATTTCAGCAAGATAATTACTTTCACCATTACAGGTTAATATCATGGAATCTGGCTAAGTGAAATTTTTATCGTACGCTTTTTTGAGCAGAGAAGTGAAATATTCACAATATCTTTCAGCAGTATGCCGGGTAAGAACCTGTTCCCTTGAATAATTTCCCATTTGAGAAAGCAGGGTTTTGTTGTTAATTAATTCTTCCAGCGCTCTTACCAATTCATTGGTGTTAAGGTTAATCAATAACCCGTTCTTTTCGCTTATAAACAGCCTGGTATCGCCGGTATTGCTGGCTATTACTGCATTTGCACACGCCATAGCCTCAAGGAGTGTTTGAGAAGGGTAATTGGTTCCTGTTTGGAGCGAAACGATTATACTTGTGTTTGCAAATACTTCAGGTGGATTTTTATGAAATTTGAAATCGACTGCTTTACTGAGTTTGTTATCTTTAATAAATTTTTCAATTTCAAATACGAGTGAACCCTCACCCAGCAAATGAAATTTAATTTCAGGGTATTTTTTATGCAGAACGGCTGCTGCTTTAAGGAACATTATCGGGTTTTTATCAGGCTCAAGCCTGGCAGAAAATGCAATTTCAATTTGTGATTTATCGCCAACTCTGCATTTTGAGTAATCTGCAAATGAGCAGGGAGCAATTGATGCTGCTTCATTTTTTATTTTCACATTTCTTTGCTTAACGCCTTCAAGTATATAAGGACTTAGGAAATCAACGAAGTCTGCATTTTCCATAATATAATTGAATGAATAATACTTCCGGTACCAAAGTAACTTCATATCTGGGTGAACTTCAGAAAACCAGCTATCCATATTTGCAAAAATTACAGAAACTTTTCTTCTTTTATCCTTTAAATAAAATACAGTAGGTAATGAACCCGAAAAAACTCCAGCAAATACTTTGATGTTATACTTACTTCTTATGGCTTCAATCTTTTTAAATATGTTCTTCTGTTTGTACAGGTTTTTGTAAAACCAGTATATCTTTCTGGGCAGCGAGGTATTTTTATCAATTAAAATTGGATCAGGTGAGTGATCTGAGTAAAAAGTAGTATTTTCTTTTTCTTCAGCCTTGGAACTGTCATTTTTATAATCTATAACAAATATATTTTTGGTGTTAAGTTCCGGAAAGATTGATCTAATTTGATAGTATAGGTGATTATTAACAATCAAAAAAATATTATCCGGAAACTTTTTCAGTAATTCTTTGTAAAGCAAAGTATAACGTTTTGCGGCGCCTCCAAAAGCTCCGTTATTAAACATTATTATACCTGTATTTGGAATCGTGGAAATGTTATTGATATTAGATACTATTATTAAAATTCATAATATTACAATATTAAGCAATTGTGTCATAGATTACAACTGAATTTTTGATTAATCAAGACGCAGAAATAGCCAACAGAGATAAGTATTTAACAATTTTCAAAAACCCAATAGAAGATTATTAAAGTGACTTAGTTATATGAGTAATAAAAATGACACGGTCTTTAACTAAAACAGTTAAATTTCGCATCTCTAAAACCGCTAAATCACAATAATCGCATTTTTTTAACGTATTATGCCGTCTTTAGGGGATTAAAAAAGACTTGAAGATAATAACAATGGTTTATACATTTATAGTTATAATTAATAAAAAAGCAATGAAAATATTATCTTATGTTTTAGTGATTTTAGTTACAGTAGGAAGCGTTATTTATTACGGATGTGATGATGCAGGAATTATTCCGACCCCACATCCCAGTGGAAATATTACATTGAAACCGTCTAATTTAAAACCGCTTAATCAGGGTGTGGATGGCTGGTATCATTTGTGGATTGCCCTTGATACTGCAAGCCAGCGTGAATGGTTCAGCGCAGGTGCGTTTAATATTAGTTCAGGCGGAACATTGGTTGATTTAAGCGGCGCTCCAACAACCCTGAGATTTACCGGAGATACCAACAGGCTCACTCAAAGTGCTCATGCACTGATTACAATTGAAAAGGATATTGTATTTGCACCGGGCTCTTTAAGATTGATCAGCGGACCTCTTTCCATTGCTTCTGACAGTATCTACGGTTCGATGAAAATGTCAGGATTGGAGGCATTTGACAGTATGGGAGTTAGACTTATTGGTGATGACAATAATTGCCCAACAACGTCGCCTAATAATTATGCAACGGGATATTACATACTTCAATCGCCAACTACTTCAAACGCAGATTGTCTGAAAGGCCTTTGGTTTTCAGACATTTCAGGGAACTCGGGTTTTACACCGGGGTTGAATGTACCGATTGCTTTGGGCTGGACTTATGAAGCATGGGTTGTCCAAAACTCTACTCAAACATTTCACTCACTTGGGAGATTTACAAGTTTCAACCAGGCTGATAGTGATGGACCGGGTTCTTGTCCCGGGGCTAGTCCTGTCGATCCATTTAACAGTGTTCCGGGTCAGGAGTATGCAGCAGGATGTTCGAATAATAGTAATTTAAATAATGGTGATTATGGAGTATTTATTACAATTGAACCAATAAACGAAAGCGGAACTTCATTGAATTCGCCATTTCCGGTAAAATTGTTCTCAAGGGAAGTTATTCAGTCATCATTGAACTGCGGTGTTCTTGATTGGTATTTTAGGTCTTTATCAAAAGATTGTTTGATGCCATACGCTTTGGTAAAAATTGCACATTAAGCCGCAAATTATAATATTTGAAAATATTTGTTAATTATCAATTATTCATTATCAGGAGTAAATGAAGAATTTTGAATACTAAGGATATAAATTGAATTTTAGAAAATTATCCTTCAGCAATATTAATAATCTATATCTGCTTATATGTGTAGCAATATTAATTAGAATTATTTTTTTTTTTACTTATGCTCCAATCGGGTATCCTGATACCGGTTGGTATGAAAAACTTGCGAAAGAAATAATAACCTGGAACTTCAGTGAATATGATGGCGCAAGGACCCCGGTTTACCCGATAATTCTTATTATTGGTTTAATTAAATGGAAATTAGTTTGGCTGATTCAAATGGCATTTGGAGTGGCAAATACTATTCTGTTCTATTTAATAATACTTAAAGCAACTAATAATCAAAAGTTTTCATTCTGGTCAGGGATTGGTTACAATTTTTCTTTGATATTACTTTTTTTTGAATCGAATTTACTTACCGAAACAATCTGTATATTCTTTTTGCTTCTTACTGCTTATTATTTCCAAAGAACGACCGAAATCAACAAGCCGGGTATTTTTAAAAAAAATACCAATTATTTGATATTATCTCTGGCTGTTACGTTTGCTACTTTAACGCGACCTACCTTTGCATATATCTACCCGTTGTTATTATTATTTATTATTTATGATTATTTTAAAAACAGAGATCATAATGGTGCTCTGTTTAAGAAATTGTCATTTTATATTCTTCCATTTTTAGTATTGGTAGGCGGTTGGAGCACGTTTAATAAAATAAAAGTTGATTATTTCGGTCCCACAACTTTAACGGGTTTCCACTTTATAGAACACAGCGGAGCATTTATAGAATATGCGCCGGACGAATACGCTGATCTAAGGGACCTGTATTTAAAATACAGGAAAATTAAGATTTCCGAAACCGGGGAGCAAACAACTACAGTTTATATGGTTTACCCGGAGATCCAAAAGAACAAGGGTTATAGTATTGCCCGGATCTCGAAAGAGTTAACCGCAGTTTCGTTCTGGCTTTTTTATCATTACCCTGGGCTATATTTTAAAAGTGTAGCCAGGGCATATTTTGATTTCTGGCTTTTTCCGAATTTTATAGATTACTGGGATCTTAATAAGTTTCGCTTTAAATTACTGCAAGTATCCGTAGCATTTTGGGTAAAACTGGAATTATATTTTTGGATTGTGATTAAACTATTTTTTTTGGCAGGCAGTATTTTATACTTGTTTTCGAAAAATGTGAGAAATGACCCCAACAAAATGCTCCTTATCTATTTAATTAGTACTGTAATTTCATTATCACTAATACAGGCACTGGTTCAATACGGTGATAACTGGAGGTTTAGTGTAGCAGTAAAACCGTTCATAATTCTTACAATACTAATATTAGCTTTTAATATTAAGAGAGGAAATAAAGAGAATTTCATAAGCAAAACAGAATAAATTCTGCACTAAGTTATCTTGCTTTATAATTATAGATCGTATTTATCATTAATATTTTCGTATTTATAAACAACAGTGGTAATATAGAAGGCCACGGAATAAAACCCCATTAATCCAACAGTTAGTCCCGAATAGGAGTAATTAATTATAGAATCAAAAAATATTTTTGATAAAAATACGAGTGTGAAGAATACAAGCAGGTCATCGTGAACTGATCGTTTTAGAATTTTAAGAGAAATGATAAAATAATAAATTTGAAAAAGAATAGCCAAAATAAACCCGATTAATCCATAAGCTGTAAGTACAGAAGCCCATCCTACATCTGAAAACCCCCATGCATATATATTTTCTTCAACTGTAACTGGTTTTACAACCCAAAGCGGGTGCATACCTATTCCGAAGAAAATATTGCTGTTCTGCCAAAGAGTGATTAAAGCACCAATGTTTGCAAGTCTTGTTCCATAAGTACCTTCGTTATATTTTAGATCTTCCTGACCCTGTGTAACTCGTGTTTCTAAAGCCTGTAACATATAATCGGATTGAGGAATAAATTTAATAAATGCATACACAAGCGAAAGACAAAGAATAGATATTACTAGTATTTGTTTAAATGCTAGTCGGAACTCTCTTTTCTTAATTGAGTACCAAAGAATCATCATTGTAATTGTTAAAATAAGATATACCCAAGAAGACCTGCCAAAGGCTAGAATATGGGGCAGAATGAACAATACAGCAAGTAGAAGTTGATAAAATCTGAATTTCTTAGTCATCCAAATGTAAAAAAACCCAAGAAAGAAAAGCTCGCCATAGAAAGTTCCTCCGTAAACACGGAAAACCTTAAGACCGCCAGGGAGGCTTTGCTCAGAAATACCGATATCGGGAAGAAAAGCTATACCGGTTACCGCACTCATTATATAAAGCACATTTGATACAATTGTAACAGGTAAAATTAGTTTTATCAGGTAACCAAACGCTCTCCTTTTTAAAAGCAGCAAAAAAGGGAAAATCAAAAAACACATCCATAAACCTTTTAGCCTGAAAAAGAATTCTATTATATTATATTCATAATATATTGAACTTACAATAAACTGAATGAAAAGATATAAAAGTATAAGTTTAGGAATAATAAGAGCGCGGCTTTTGTATAAAGTTTTAAATTCGTTTAAATTATACAATGAATATAGTGTAAGACCATATAACAGGAAATCCGAGACCCTCATGTTTCTATATACAAAATAGAAATTTTTGGGTATTAACCCTAGTGTTCCATTTTCAATAAAAAAGATAAGAAAAATTCCCCACGCCAGAAGTTTAGCATTTAGAGTTAGGTAATTCTTCTGTTGAAGAACTTCAGTAAATGATTTTCTTTTCTGTGATATTTTATGGGCAGTTACCCTGAAATTATTTGCGATTTTTACTACCAAACTTTATGAATATATATAACTTATTAATTTTATGTTATAATGCCTTTTTTTCTGAATTCTTCATACATATAAATAAAAACAGGAATATAAATGTTCAAACCAGTGAAAAACCCCCATAAGCCCGTTGAAACAAATATATAAGAAAATCCTATAGTAGACTCAAACAGTAGTTTAGCAAACAACAGAACCACTATAAAAGTATATAAATTAACATTGGGTGATCTTTTGATGATTTTGAACGATAAAAACATATAGTAAAACTGGATTATTAAAGTTAACGCAAATCCAATCAGTCCATAAGCTGCAAGCACAGATGGCCAGGCAACATCACAGAAGGCACCGTAAATAAGGGCTTCCTCTCTTGAGCCGGGACCCACTACCCACATTGGATGAAATCCTATTCCTAAAAAAATATTATTATTCATCCATAAAGCTACAAGCACGCTATTCTGCGTTACTACCCTAGTGCCGTAAGTACCTTCATCATGTTTTACATCATCGGAACCCTGAAAAATGCGTGCGTTTAGAGCGTCGATGTAAAAATTGGACTCAGGGATAAATTTTATGAAAGCATAAGATATAGAAACACCCATTATTATCAAAAGGACAGCTTGCCTTAACAGAATTTGATAGTTTCTCTTGTTTAACGAATTTAAAAGGATCATCAATAAGATTGTAAAGGCAAAACTTACCCATGCCATCCGCCCAAAAGCAAGTATATGAGGTATGATAAATAACGTAAGCAACCCCATTTGCCAAGCCCGGAATCTTTTTGTTATCCAATAATAAACGATACCGAGGAAAAAAAGGTCGCCATAAAACGTTCCGCCATAAACTCTGAATACTTCAATATCACCTGGCAGCTGCTGTTTTATAATTGAAACATCAGGCAGGAAGGGAATACCTGTAAGAGCAGTAATTATATATAATATGTTTGATATTATGGCAACAGGAAAGATTAATTTTATAAGAAACGGAAAACCATTCCTGCTTACTAAAAGCATAAAAGGGAATACCAAAAAAGAAGACCATATACCCTTCAGCCTGAAAAAGAATTCAATTGGATTAAAATCATACCTTATGTAGCTTACAACAAATTCAAATAAAAGATAAAGAAGAAATATTTTTACAACAAAGAACGGTTTACTTTTGAACAGAACTTTGTATTCTTTCCAGCAAATTAACGAATATATTATCAATGCATATAGCAGAAAATCAGATATCCTCATGTTTCTGTAAACCATATAGAATTTTTCAGGCACAAGCCCCATGGTTCCATTTTGGATGAAATAATACAGGAAGATAGTTAACGCAAGGACTCTTGCACGTAGGTTAACAACCAGATTTTCCTTAAACAGATTTTCGCTGTAAAGCATAGATGACCTATCATCTTTAGCCGAGGTGGTTTCTTTTGCGGGGTTCTTTTTCCCGCGAAGACTATTTATAGATGTTCTGAGCAATTACAGGTTACCCGTGATAATTTTTTCAATTTTTTGTGAATATTCCTTTACAAGTTGTTTTGCTCGTTTGAGCGTTTTTGCTTCTGCATTTACGTGGAAAATTTCACGTTCGCTATCGGGAATACACAGCACCCAGGTAAATTCATCAAAGAAAATTTTGATACCGTCAATCATCTGCCGCTTCTTTCCTTCGGAATCTTCGACAAGTTTACGCATTATTTTCCCTTTCTGATCAAGTGTGCAGGGAACATTATATTTAGCCATATGAAGCAGCGGGGTTTTCTTTTCTATTTCACTTAATGTTTTATGAGACCTTGCAACAAGTTCTAGTATCTTCATTATAGAAAACATTCCATCAGTTGCAAACGAAAACTCAGGAAATATTACACCGCCTTTTGTTCCACCGGCAAGCTCTACATCAGGATCGGCAGTTGCATTCATTATAGCAAAGTGAGAATCTTTTACCCTGACAATATCGGTGAAGTATTTCTTTGCAACAATATCAATTTCACCAGAAGCCTGAATAGGGATTGCAATTTTTTTTGTTTTAGGATATAAACTCAGATACATATATACCACAAGGCTTAGGAACCTATCGTAACTTAATATTTTTCCTGTATCATCAACAAGATAGATCTTTTCACCACCTGCATCAATTAGAAATCCTGCATCATATTTTAACGATGTAACTATATATGAAAGCTGCTGTAGAGCAGTTTTAAATTCTTCGGGTGAGCGGGATTGTTTTGAAGGATCAAGGTGTGAATCAAGGGTAACAAGCTCTATATTAAAATCACCTACTAAATCTGGTAGGATGGTTGAAGTTATTCCGTGAGAGAAGTTAATAGCTATCTGGAACCTCCTGCGGTTAATAATATCTTTATTAAGCATAGATTTGAAACGTTCTTTATAGCTTTCGTAAGTTCTTTCGGCATAATTAATTGAGCCTATTTTATCAAAAGGTATAGGGCGTGCATCATTTGATATCACAAGACGCTCGATTGATTTTATCTTTGCCGAAGAAAGATCTTTGCCGTTGGAGTCAAAAAAAATGATGTCGCATTTTGAGGAATCAAAAGGTGATTTACGGACAAAAATACCAAAAGTGGCTTTATCAATATTAAGCTCTCGTCTTAAAATCGGGATTGGCGTTGTCTGGTAATCAAGCACAGTAACTCCGCTTGAAAGAAGTCCGCTTGTAATAGCGCCCTTTATCATAAGTGATACATTATCAATATCTCTTGAGATGAGAATTTTTGACCCAAGTCCGGCAAACACACCAAAAGCCATTCCAAGTTTTGCACTAAAATCAGGGGTTATCTCTATGTTTGAAAGTCCGGTTATGCGTGAATCGGTAAACAGTGTATCTTTCCATCTTTCTTCC
The DNA here is from genome assembly GCA_947084945.1 of uncultured Ignavibacteria bacterium. GTDB lineage: Bacteria > Bacteroidota > Ignavibacteria > Tepidaquicellales > OLB5 > OLB5. The sequence goes on from CAMTUP010000011.1 coordinate 62,839, forward strand.
CAGATAAGGTTTTTTGTAACAACAGAATTGCTATCAACTGTTTTTTGGGGCCATATCTTAACATCGCTTCTTATGGTTACATTATTACCAATAACAACATTGCTGCCAATAAACACATTATCATTTATCCTGCAGTTTAGTTTTATTTTTACGTTGTTGCAAACAACAACATGGTTTAAGCGCGAGTTTTCTTCAATAACAGAATTGTTCCACAAAATGGAATCCTTTACAACAGCCCCCGGAGCAATATAACATTTAGAACCAATAACAGAATTTATTACTTTGGCATTACGTGATATTTTTGCATTAGAAGCAACAATACTTCCATTTTTCAATAAACCTTTTGCCAGAGGTAAATTTATTTTCCCTTTTAGAGCTTCGAGGTTGGTTTTTATATAATCATCAAGCGAGCCAACATCACGCCAGTATCCGTTAAGTGTAGCTCCGTATAAAGGCATTTTGTTTTTCAGCAGGTACGGAAAGAGGTCTTTGGAAAAATCGCAATCAGTTTTACTTCCGCGTGCTTTTGGTACAAGGCTCAGAGTTTCTTTTTCAAGAACGTAAATTCCTGTGTTGATGGTATCGCTAAAAACTTCGCTCCAGGTAGGTTTTTCGAAGAACTTGGTGATCTTTCCTTCGGAATCGGTCAACACAATTCCAAACTGGAGCGGGTTCTTGGAGCGGGTTAATACAAGTGTAGATACAGATTTTTTTCTTTCGTGGAATTTGACGGCTTGTGAGAGATTAAAATCAGTTACTACATCACCGCTTATAATTATAAAGCGGTCATTGATAAGCTCATATCCGCAATAAACAGCGCCGGCTGTGCCATAATCAGCATCAGGTTTAACATATTGAATTTTAACCCCGAATTTTTTGCCGTCTTTAAAATAATCGCGGATAATTTCTGCCTGATGGTAAAGTATCATTATAATATCAGTGATCTCATGTTTTTTGAGTAGTTCAATGATATGCTCAATGATGGGCTTATTTAAAAGCGGTGTCATTGGTTTTGGAATATTTGCCGTGAGCGGTCTAAGCCTGGTGCCAAATCCGCCTGCCATTACAACTGCTTGCATATAGTATTTTCCTTTATTTATTTATACATCACTGACAACATAAAGTCAAGCAGTCAATGCACTCCAAAGAGAATCGAAAACAAATGCATTGAACTTAACAACTCATTTTTGCCTTTTTACTTTTGGCTTTTCACTTACTTATTATCTTTCTTTTTGTTGAAGTCAAAATTTACATCTGGTACTTTATCGGTTCCCGGGGCTGATTTGAAATACTGCTTTTCCTTAAAGCCCATTATTTTTGCCGTAATTAAAGTCGGAAACCTTCTGACCAATGTATTGTATTCCTGTACTGCCTCGTTGAATTTTTTTCTTTCAACAGCTATACGGTTTTCTGTGCCTTCAAGCTGCGACTGCAATTGCAAGAAATTTTCGTTTGCCTTTAACTGCGGGTAATTTTCGACAATAACAAGTAGCCTTGATAAAGCACCCGAAAGTTTATCCTGTGCATCCTGGAACATTTTGAATTTTTCCTCATCAGCAAGGTCATCGGTTGAAAGTTTTATCTGTCCAACTTTAGAGCGAAGCTCTGTTACCTCGATTAAAACCCCTTTTTCAAAATCAGCATAAGCCTGTACGGTTTTCACTAGATTTGGAATTAGATCAGCGCGGCGTTGATACTGGTTTTCAACCTGCGCCCAAGCCTGGTTTATTTTTTCATCATGCTCTATCAGCGAATTATAGCCGCAACCCGATAGAGATGCGATAATTATTAAAAAAAATGATAAACTTAGAAAATTTTTGATTTTATGCATATTTTTAGTATTAATTCAAGGAAAATTACGAAAGATAGTATTGAAATACAATTTGAAAAAATTGACGGAAAAATTACGCAATCAGGTGAGATTTTTATAGAAATTTTTAAAAAGGAAGGAAAGAAATTGAGAGTTATAATAATTTAACCCCTTAATACAGTAATTGAAAATAGAAAATCTGCTTCAGTAAATATTGAAAATCTGGTTTATCAGATAATATTAGTTAGAGTTAAAGTATCCCCTGAACAGGTGGTCTGCTATCGTAATAAATAAACTGATTATTATGAAATTGTCAAGAAGCTGTTACTATACCCGTTATTATCATAGAACATTAAAGAATAAGGGTGTGCCAATCTTCGGATATTATCGATCCCGGTTATTATTTTTTATCAAGTTCATCAATTTTTTCGAGCACCCAGTCTCCGAATTGCGTTGGTATTTCTTTCCTGAGCTTCTTTTGTATCATTTTATACTCATCTTTATTGTTATCCAGGTAAGCTATAAGGAAGGATTTAAACACAGATATATTTGTTTTCATCATTTTCTGAGCTAATGGAGAAACGGTTTCATTCTTTATTAATTTTGAATAGTTATCTATTGAATAATGAAGTAAATCAATTTCATTTAAATCAAACAGTAACTGCAGTTCAAGTTCCTTTATTCTTCTTTTAATCATAAACGGAACATTGCTAATTAGTTTAATTTCTTTAAGGGACTCAGAATATTTTTTCCTGCCACAGAGAATGTGAGCGTTAGCATATCTGATTAAATCATTTTTAATTTCAGGAGAGAATGAGTTTTTGAATTTTCCTATAAATGCTTCAAGCCAATCATACTCTTTATTCCAAACGGAATAATAAACAGCGTTATCTACAGGTTGCGCAGGGATTATACCGCTTCTTCTATCAATCAATAAATCCTTATCAGCCATGAACTTCAGGAATAAAAACCTTTCGCGCAAATATTCTTTGTTACCTTCGGTAAGCAAATCGAAAAGCAAACCTTCTATGACATAAGAAATATTTCTGGCAATTGTAGGCTCAAGTAAATAATAGTTATCGAAGAAAGATTTTTTGATTTCGTAAAAATCTCTGCTTACATAACATTTGATCATTAAGCCAAGAGTTCCAGAAAGCTCGGGATAATTATTATCAATGTATGATAAGATATAATCGCTGTCAATATTTTTAACGGTAATTGCAGAAAGACGCCTCGGATTACTTTTGTTTAATATATTTTTCATAACCCTTAAATCACGTTCTTCATTAAGCATATTCAGATAAAAAATGAAAAAAGTATAATCAGCTCTTTTTATAACCGGGCTTTCTATTTTTTTATCATAGTTAGATTTATAAACAGACCTGACGAGGTAGTCCTGAATTGACTTTAGGAAATCGAGTTTAAAAAGATCAAAAGGTTTTGAGTCATATTCTTTAAAAGCCGAAGCTACTTCTTTCAATAACACGTCATCGCAGTTTCTTTTTTCTAATTGCCTTAACCAGCCGATTTTTTTTGCCTGCGGTGAGCTTTCGTAATCAGATTGAATCATAAATGCTTCGGCAAGCTTTGTAAAGCCGCTTAGTATAGTGTTTATTACATTTTTGTTGAACGGTTTTCCGGGGTATAGCTTAGAATATATTTTCTCGGGTTCGGGATTTATAAATCCGACATTTGTTCCGATGGTTTTAAAATGTTTAACAAGATGGGAATAATTCCTTCCCTTATTGAAATACGGCGATGCTGCAAACTTTTCAAACTCTTTCCATTCTTCTTTTGAAAAAGTTTTAAGCAGGCGTATAAGTTTAGAATCTTTCATTGAAATCCTGTTTAATAAATTTTACCCAAAATAGCTGAAATAGCTAATAAACGCAAATTATTAATGTATCACGTTTGATTTTCTGTTTAAAATCCGCAAAAACTTTCTTTGCAGTGCACGGTATCAGTGTAGTATTTTCGCACTGTTGCACAATACCGTGCATAAAATTTAAGAAGAAAATATTAATGTTTGAAGAGTATAACAAACCCCAAAAACAAGAGCAACGGATAGCAAAAGGTTACAGACTAAAGATTTCAACACATAGCCTGATAAAGAGTTTGCAGGAATTAACGCAAGATGATGCTGATACAGTAATAACCGAATCCTGCATCTTGCTTCATAAAAAGATTATAGAAGAAAAAGAAAATAATATAAATAAAAAAAACTAAATTAAACAAATCTCATCAATAAAGGATGAAATTATGAGAAATCTAAAATTTAAGAAAGTAAAACAGTATCTGATAGTATTACCGATTATTGTTGTGTTGTTTATAGGGACGGCTGTAGCATATGTATCATATTATAAATCCACAGATACAGAAGTAATCGAATTTATTTCGAATAATGCAATAGAAAACCATAAAAAAACAGGCAAGAAGAAATCTTTCCAGCCACTGTTTGAACCAATGACACATGACGAATATTTAAGTATGTATAATAATATAAAAAATATGCCGAGTGAAAATGATTATGGTGATGCACCCGTGAATTCATGGAGAAATATAGGACCTGCACCCGTAGTTTTACCACACTATACAACTACAGCACATAACAGCGGTAAAGTAAGTGATATTGAATATCATCCGATATCAACACTCCGGGTTGCTACAGGCTCAGGCGGTTTATGGAGCGGAAGACTTGTCCTGTTTCTATATGCATTCTGGAATATTTCCTCGAATTTGCCAACACAGACTATTGGTAGTTTTTCCACACATCCATCCGACACTAGCACAATTTTTGTTGGTACGGGAGAGCCAGGTAAGTTATTTGGTTTGGGGATGTTTAAAACAACCAATGCAGGCGTGAACTGGAACCAGGTGTTAATGGATCCAGCAAATCAGACTCCTTCGGGGTTTTATAAAGTAAGATACTCGCCTGTAAATGCAAATTTAGTATTCGCGGCAACAAACTCCGGCTTCCAGGTTTCATCCAACGGGGGTAATACATGGACCAGAACAATGACCGGTGTTATAACAGATCTGGCAGTACATCCTACAAGCAGTAATATTGTATATGCAACAAGAGGCTACAGCGAAGATCCAGGTGTGCTAAATGGATTATTCAGATCAACAAACTCAGGGGTTAATTTCACCAATATTACTCCATCAATAGGCTGCACAAACAGCCAGATGGATGATTCAAGAATTGATATATTTAAAGCAGACCCTCAAATAATCTATTTATCTATTGGTAGAGATGGTGGTCAGCTATGCAGTATTCATAAAACCACTAACGGTGGAACTAGCTGGCAAAACATTTCAGCCGGAGCTGCGAATATAGGGCAATCCAACAGGAATCATGTAATTTCAGTTTCACCGACAAACAGTAATTTGGTCATTTGGGGAACATTAGGATTACAATGGAGCACAAACGGTGGGGTAAACTGGACCATACAGGATACTATTCATGTTGATATGTGCCGCGCTGCTTGGCAGGATGGGACAAGGGTATTCCTTGGAACAGATGGTGGAATATATTTCTCTTCAAACGGAGGTAGAAGTTACTCTTCGATAGGAATTAATTATCTTTCTACTATGGAGTTTTACAGAATGGAAGCTTCCAGAAATCAGCAGGGTGTAATTATTGGCGGAACCCAAGATAATGGTACGTTATATACAACAAATTCAGGGGTAAACTGGCACACTGCCATTGGAGGAGACGGAAATGCATCAACGTTCATACCAACTAATCCTGTTCAAATGTTTGGAGTTTCTGTAGCTAATAATTCATGGTATGGTACAACCAATACATGGGGAAGTTCATATTTCTTTAATACAGGTATAGATACGCCTAACTGGTTAGTAGATGAGGCTACAAATGACAGGAATGCACCTGTTGCATTGTACCGCTCAACTGGCGGTTATTTATACCGGAGCGTTACTCCCTACACAAGCTGGGTAAAAATGAATGCTTCAGCATTTGTAAACAACACACTTGGTTTGGGAGTAAAGAAAAATGGTTCAGATCTGGATGTTTGGGTAACCCTGAACAAATCAACAGGAAATGATAGGGTAAAATTTTATAACGGCAGTTTCTTTGACAGGGCAGCAGGAATACCTGAAAATAATTTTGTAAGATTTGTAACACCGAACCAGAATGTTACAAATACAGCCATTGCTGTTACAGGTATATTACAAAGCAGGCTTTTTAAGACGAATAATGAGGGTATAACATGGCGCGAAATTACCGGTAATTTTAATGCGCCAGTTTCTTACCAGGGTTTATTATTTCATCCAACAGATACAAACATTATTTATGTTGGCACCGGAGTTTTTGATTATTCTCAAAGAACGCCTGGATTTTCAATGTTCAGAACAACAAATGGCGGACAAAACTGGCACAAATGGAATAACGGAATGGGTGAGGGCGTTATCATCTCCCAGCTTTCATTTATTGACAGCACATCAATTAACGGTAAGTTTTACGCAGTGGCTGGTTCATACGGAAGAGGGATATGGGTCAGGGATATTAACGGAGATGACCCGATAACAGGAAATAACAATAATAATACAAATTTACCAAAACAGTATTCGTTGCACCAAAATTATCCAAATCCGTTTAATCCATCAACCTCTATCAGATTTTCATTACCGGTAAGCGATGAAGTTACAATAGAAGTATTTGATATTTCAGGCAGGCTGGTTAATACTTTAGAGAAAAATAGAATGTTTTCTGCAGGGTCGCATTCAGTAAAATTTGATGGAAGCAATCTATCGAGTGGCGCATATTTTTATAAAGTTACTACACCTAAGTTTACCGATGTTAAAAAGATGATGTTAGTAAAATAAAAATTAGTGTAATAAATATAAATGAACAAACTTATTAAGATACCTGCAATTATTATTATACTGTTGTTTGTTTGCAGCCAATTGCAATCAAAACCAGACCCGTTTGATAAAGATGCCATAACTACTTCACTTAAAGATGCATATCTATCTGCAAGGTGGGTTGAAAATTTTGAAAGATATATAAAAAATTATTCTGATGTAAAATCTTTAAAAGAATTAAATGAAGGACTTTTCAGGATAGAAGTAATTTCATATTGCCTGAAACCTGGTGTACCCGTGAATAATTCAGCAACATACAGCTATGTACTTGGTCCCCTGAAAGGAAATAAAGCAGGACTGATAAAAGAAATCATTAAGCGTTCAGCATCTCATAAAGAAATTGAGCAAAAGTATGTTCAAACATTGCTATGGGGAATACTTGCGGGATTCGGTTATTCAGATTTCCCTGTTGATTTTAAAAATAAGATATCATCCTTATTGCCCGAAGATTATAAAAACGCTAAATCAAAAGTGAATATTAAAGATATTCTCAATCTGCCATTACCGAAAGAAGTTAAGGAGCAAATGAGCGTTGTATCTGACTTGAGAAAACTTATTTCAGAAGGTATTAATAGATATGATGAAATTGAACGAATTTCAATGCCCCAAACCGACCCGGAAGTAAGCAAAAATGATGTAAAGATAGACGAAAATTGCTGGACCTTAATGGATAACGGATATTACGTTAGAGCCAAACCGGGAGGAAGCAAAACAAAACTGGATATATATAAACCAGAAGAAGTTACAATATCTTATGATGAAAAAGGCAGGGTTAAAACAATGAGTTCAGTATCTGGAACACTTGAACTTGAGTACGACGATAATCCAGGCGCAGATATTATTACTTATCCTTCTTCAAAATCATACAAGATAAACAGGGTAAGCGGAATTAAGCTTAATGGCGAACCGATTGGCAAGGTTATGAAAATGTTGTGGTACACAACAATTGATAACCATACTACCCAAACAAGCCAGTATAAAAGAAAAGAAATAGGTATAGTTACAGACCCGCTGGAAGCATCTTTGATTTACAGAGATGTAAAAATTAAAAACCTGTTTGATTACTTAAATAAATATAACAAAAACCAAAAATTAAGCAATGATGAAGAAAAAGAACTTTACGAACTTAAACAAATTGAATATTGCATGAAATTCGTTCTGGATAGCCTGCGTTTTCAGGTGAAGGAAGAATCAATTGAAAAGATAATAAGGATTGCCACAGATGCAGCGGTAAAAAAGTTCACAGAAAAAGTAAAAGTTAATAATCCCAAAGGCGGTTCACTTAAAACCGAAGGATTTGATTTTGGTTTTAATCTTGCAATACCCGGTAACAATGCCCAAAGAATAGGTGTTACAGGTCAGGGCTCAGAAGAAGGCGTTGACCCGGGTTTGCCCCCAGTTTCTACCGAAGGCGACCCGCCTCCTCCCCCACCAAGAGATACAACAAGAGAACCCGTAAATTGCAGAGCTTTGATAAAATCAGTAGATAAGTTAATTATACCGGCGCCTATGCAGCTTTATGCAGTTACTTTGGATATAGAATGCGAAGCTACAGTAAAAGAAATTGAATGGATATTATTTGATGTTAGTAAAGAACAGGGAAGATGCCTTAACGATAAAAACACTGAGTTTTTTAAATTAACTCCGGATTGGGATCTAACGATTGAAGAAGAAGATAACCCCGGCTATACAATTACACGTGATAGCTATGCATTTGTAGCCGAAGGAAGAACCGGGGCATCAAGAACAATTTATGTGAGAGCGCATGATTACGGAGCGTTTGGGAAAGTATCTGCAAGGATCAAAGTTAGGGAGAGATTTATTGAGGCAACAAGCTATGAAGTTTCCGGGAGTTCAGTTAATATACCATACGATATGAATGATAATAAAATTGCTGATAAGTGGGAAGAAGATAACAGAGTATTTGATCTGCCGCCAGATTCTGACGATGATAATTTACCGATGAACCAAGCTGTTAATGGTGATGGTATGACTATCTACGAAGAGTACAGGGGTTTTTATGAGTTGTTACCGGATGAAAGCATAATGCATATAAGAATGGACCCTAACAGGAAAGAACTTTTTATAATTGATGATAATTTTATGCTTTCCCAATTCAGTTGGCAAATTGCTACAGGTATACCGATATACAGGTTAAACGAACAACTGGTCTATGGAAATCTTTGCGGTGGACCAATGGAAAGCACCCCGGATTACAGATTAGTTAACTTTTGCCGAAACACCCAAGGCGGGCAAAAATATGCTGTTAATTTGGTGAGAATTAACGGAATAGAAGACCCGTATAATCTATGTGGAGGAGATAGCGATACAAATTATACCGGATGTTCTGATATAGGACCGCCAAAATTTGCAAATGTTACAATTGTAATGCCAGACCGGCTGAGACGATATTTTGAGTTGCAAAGAAACAGGTTTGAGTATATGTTAAGTTTTAACCCTTCTCAAACAGAATTCTACTTTAGCGGGCTTACAATAGATAGAGCAACTCTAAACGCTTATATGGATGTGCTAAATAATCCCAGGAAATTCAATATGCTTATAGAATTTATGGTTAGGCAAAACGCATTGCATGAAACCGGTCATGCCTGCGGCATTGAGCATCACTCTGTTGTTTACAATGGGTCAATGGAGTGTCCTATGAGGTATATGAATTATCTTGAAGAAGTGATGATATTTGATGCTTTTTATAGTGAAATATTCCAAACACTTTACGCTGATGGAACAGAGTTGATTGTTGCTGAAAACAGGTGGAGGTTTTGCACAAGCGGGGATAATTGCTGGGGGAAAATAAATGTTAATGATAGATCAAGATAAGATATTTAATAAACAATGTAATACTAAAATGAAAATCATAATTCTGTTTGTTTGTTTCTTTTGCATGTTTACTGTAATTTCATACACCCAATTTTTACCCGAAAACCTTTATATTGAATACCGCAACGAAACAGCCGGAGATAAAATTGATACTATTAAGCTTTATAAAAAAGGAAACATGTTTAAACTATACCGCTCGGGCAAGCATGGCGCTTTTATGACCCTTATTGATTACAGCATTAACGAATATTGTGACTTAGGAATTGATAAGAGAACTACTGGCAACAGGTATGGAAAGATAAATTACGATATGATATGCTCAATGTGGAAGATCATTTTTAACGGTCTTACCCCGCTTGTAAAACAATATACAAAGTTGCCCGATAAGCAGGCAGTATTACTTAAAGAATGTGATGTTTATGATTCGGGAAAATTATCTTTTATGAACTCGACTATTCAGTATTTGTTTTATGGTGATTTAATGCTGAAAATGGAAAAGCCGGGAAATGTTGTAGAGGCAATTGTATATGACGAAAACCCTTTGTTCAAAGAAGATGAGTTTTCAATACCGGAAAATGTGCAATGGCTATATGATTACAAAAAATCAAAGTAACGGGCTATTACATTATATTAACGAAAATGCAGTTTTTTGCCGTGCCTGCCGATGGCGTGGTTCTTGGCGGGCTTTGCGGTTTTAAAAAAAATTGGACTCTGCGGAAAATGGAAATGCTGCAAATGCTATACTTGTTTTCCTAACTCGTTTTTAAGACTGGTTGTGCAGTTGTGTTCAGACGCTTCGCTAGAATTCTAAGAGTTATCAAGTTTGCAAAAAATCCAAATATAGCCAAACCATTTAACATACCAGCCCATGCTTTTAGCGGTGCTATCTCGGGAAATATACATAGAATTCTAAGTATGAGCGTTAAGTTTAAAAATATATACCATATATAAAGTGTTTTCCCAAATAGACTAATATTTAATTTTAAAACTGCCGGGAGTATCACCGGAGCGTGGGCGAATATCATTAAAAAAACAAATCCAATGAAAAATGAATGGATAGATGCATCATAGTATGACCCATAATAAGAGCCTATAGCAAAAAATAAACCTGTTACTATCAACCAAACGTATCCGGTTATCAACAATAAACCAGAATAAAAACTTTGCCCGGGTTTCTTAAGTGAATGTTTTGCCATATCATACTTAAATAACCAAATTGCCGAACCGATAAGAGATAAAGCCACAGCATATCCGCCGAATGAGTAGAAAGGCAGAATAATACCCAAAACAAAAATACCAAGCAGTATTAACAGTACAAGTTGTTTTACAAAAACATTTTTATTCATTACAAATCTTGAAAGCTCTAACCTTTCGCCTGTAATTGTGAAGAATAGAAATGCAACCCACCACATAACCGAAGCAGGATAGAAAGAAGTATTTACCAGTAAAGCATTACCAATAAAATAACATAATGCGCCTGCAAGCATAATTAAGATATGAATACTTTTATGTTTGATATATAGTAAATAATAAATAGTAGCCAATCCAGCAGCGCCTAATAACAGAAACATATATGCTATCTTTGGCATAGATAGCAGAAAGAAAATTATGCTCAAGGCATTAAGGATCGGAACAATCAGGGCAATTTTGTTAGGGTAGCTTACACTTCGCTCAAGGCAAATCAAAGTTCCGATAAAAGAGCCTATCATAAGCGCACCATGCTCGCCAGCAGGTAATGTAAACGGAAAATTCCACCCAACCCGGAACCAGCCAGTAAATATTCCCGTAAGCAGGCTGATAAAAACAAAAGGGAGTATAAATAAGTGTTTATTTTTTCCCGATGAAAATCGGTACGCCTTCGGCGGATACTCTTTGTTCAACATGTTTGATTAATAAATTTTTCTGTTCAAAAATATACATAAAGCATAATTTTTCATTTGACTTAAATCAATTATGCGTTTTTACATAAAAAATTTAGCTAAAAACAACAATTTCTTTTCCAAGCGGATATAAATCATAAATTTAACAGACATATATCATTTTTATCAGACACTTAATGTATTATTTTTGAAATGAAAGGAGGGATACAAAATGTACCTTCTTCATAAAATAGATGACTGGTCAGAAAAGCATCATCCACTCTGGCTTGATTTCTTCCGTGTGTTGCTTGGTATTGTACTTATCTGGCAGGCACTTTACTTTATAGCGAATAAGAATGCAATAATTCAAATTGTTAACGAGTACGGTTTTGGGTTTTACACAATGACCGCTGCTCATGCTATAATAGGCATACATTTAGCAGGTGGATTGCTTATCGTTTTTGGGTTGCTAACAAGATTGGCTGCGGCAATTCAATTGCCTGTTTTGATATGCAATATTATTTTTGTTGTGTTACCAAACGGCTTTATGTCTTTAAAACCCCAAGCAGAGCTTTCATTAATAGTATTTGCTTTGGCTATACTTTTTCTTTTTGAAGGCTCGGGTAAGTATTCTCTTGACGGGTATTTAAAGAGACATAGCGAGTAAAGCAAAAGTGAAATAGTGAGTAAGTGAAATAGCGAAGCAAAGCGTTATTTACTGAATTAGAATATTTTGAAAAGTCTTTCTTTTGATAGACTATGGATTTAATTTGAATAGATTCCACACATCTTTTTTATCTTTAAATATAGTTGGGGTGTTTTTAAAAGTTGCCCGAAATATTCGCCTGATTTCGCATTTTGAAAGTTGGTTAATGTTTTTATATGTTTTGTATAGATGTAGAAACTATTATCTCCAATAATCTCTTATAGAATTGAAATAAACCATATAAATCATTAAAATTGCTGAACTATTAAAATTATATGATAAACAAATTAGCTTTGGTTTTACTTATATCTGTAATTACCTATAATGTCTTTTCGCAATGCTCTGATGCTGGAGTTTGTGTTATTGGCAAACACCAGTTAAATGAATTTGCGATAAAGAAAAACAGCATTTCATTTGGATACATTTATGGCTCAAGCGGCAAAAATGCAGATGTAAATGGAGCGCTTAATAACATTAGCTATGGCAGCGTTACGTTTGAAGCAAGTATTGATATCATAAAAGACTTGCGTTTGAATGCTTCTATCCCATATACATTTGTTTCGGGTCCGCTTGGAGAAAATAATGGCGTTGGCGATCTGGCAATGGTGATTTCAAAAAGTTTTACAATCAAAAAGAAAAGCGTATTGACATTTTCATTAGGCGGAAAATTTTCAACCGGAAAAGTTAATTCAAGCGATTTATTACCGCAGAGATATATGCCGGGGCTGGGGACAAATGACCTAATAGCAGGAGCTGTTTATTCACGTGGAAATTATTATTTTGGAATTGGATACCAGAAGCCTTTTGGCAGAAGCAGTAATTATGATACACGTCTTAAGCGGGGAGATGATGTTTTTTTCCGCGCTGGATTTTCTGAACAATTTGACAAAGTTGGCGTGAAAGCAGAGATACTTACTATATTAAGGCTACAGGCATCAAGTGTAAGGGATCCGCTGGGTGCAGGCGAAAGTTTTATTACGGTTGACGGCAGTAATGAAACTCAGGTTAATATGCTTGGTACTGTGAGCTACAAAGTATCAGATGAATTAACATTAACCTGCTTAGCTGCTATACCGTTTTTAAAAAGGAATTATAATTTTGATGGGTTGAAAAGAACACTAACTATTTCTGGAAATGTTTCGTATTTTTTCAGTTTTTAATGAGAAATTGAATTCAAAACTGAACTCAACTCAGAAACGAGTCTTAGGTGATTTTTATCAAAGTCTAACAGATAACATCCTTGAATAATCGGGAATAGCGGTAGAGACTCTTGTGAGAGTACTTTAAAATTATCAGCGATTTTTTATTAAGAAACTTACAATATCAAAAAAGAATATGGTCTTAGAAACTGGTACCGAAATTTCGGAAATAATCAAACAAAAATTTAACGGCATACATCATTTAATAGGCAACACTCCTTTGCTTGCAATAAACTTTTCTTATAAGGGAAAGAAACGGAGATTATTTGCTAAGTCAGAGAATTTGAATATGACCGGCAGCATAAAAGACCGCATGGCATTGCATATATTACGTAAAGCATACTTAAGCGGAGCTATAAAGCCGGGCGATGAGATTGTGGAAGCTACAAGCGGCAACACAGGAATTTCGTTTGCTGCAATTGGAAGAGCACTTGGACATCCGGTTACTATATTTATGCCGGATTGGATGAGCCGCGAAAGAGTTGACCTTATATTAAGCATGGGTGCAAAGGTAAATCCGGTAACAAAAGATCAGGGAGGTTTTAAAGGAAGCATAAAATTAACCGAAGAGCTTGCAGAACAAAATGAAAACGTATTTTTGCCGTGCCAGTTTTCTAATGAAGCAAATATTGATGCGCATTATGAAAATACGGGTCCTGAAATATGGTGGCAGCTTATGTTTGGCTCTTTAAAACCGGATTCATTTGCCGCAGGCGTAGGAACTGGCGGAACAATTATGGGTGTAGGTCAGAGATTGAGGGAACTGAATCCCAATGTGAAGATACATCCTGTAGAGCCGGCCGAATCACCCACTTTAACCACCGGATATAAAGTAGGACAGCACAGGATACAGGGTATTTCAGATGAATTCATACCTCCAATAGTTAATCTTGAGCTGGTGGATAGAGTAATTGCTGTTCATGATGGAGATGCTATAATCATGGCACAAAAGCTTGCTTCACAGCTTGGACTTGCCGTTGGGATATCTTCAGGAGCTAATTTTATAGGAGCATTGATGGCACAAAATGAGATCGGCGAAGACTCGGTTGTGGCAACGGTATTCCCGGATTCCAATAAAAAATATTTAAGCACAGATTTGCTTAGAAAAGAACCTGTTAAAAACGGATATTTATCGCCGGATGTAGAACTAATAGATTTCCGCGCATATAAAAGAGTTTGCCATACTTGCTGTGATTATATGGAATGTGAACAGAAGATATCTATTACAGGAATAAAACCTTAATTGTAAAAGAGTTAACTTGTATGTAAATCATTATGCTAAAGATACAACACGAGATTCGATCCAGTTTTTTATGTTATAGCGGGTCCGTTTCCCTATGAATAAGTTTAACAAAGAAGACTTATTTTTTGTGTCATCAGAAGGATTCAATGAGGTTATCGGGTGAAACTTCACTTGCCACCTTAATGGACGATTTGGATATTACCTTAACCCCTATTTCGTTATTTTGTATCAATTAAATTTTTATGATTCATATTTTTAACTTAATATTTTAAAGGAGCTACAAATGGACTTAACATTTATTTATATCATTGCTGGAGTATTATTATTAGTATTCTTTTCAGGAGTAAGAATAGTTAGACCAACACACAGAGGTTTAATTGAAAGACTTGGGAAATACCATCACTTTGCAAAACCCGGATTTAACTGGATTAGACCTTTTATAGATAAAATGTATTCTGTAAACATAACCGAACAAATGATTGATGCAGAACCACAGGAAATTATTACAAATGATAATCTTAATGCAAGTGTAGATGCCCAGGTTTATTTTAGGGTATTGGATACAGAAGATAATGTGAAAAATTCTCAATACAACGTTAATAGTTACAAATGGCAGATTGTTAATCTTGCCAGAACAACACTAAGAAATATTATAGGAACACTTACATTAAAATCGGCTAATAGCGAAAGAGGTAAAATGAATGCAGAACTGCATAGAACTCTTGCCGAAGAAACAAAAACATGGGGAATTGAAATTGTGCGTACTGAATTAAAACAAATAGATCCACCCAGCGACGTTCAGGAAACAATGAATAAAGTTGTAAAAGCAGAAAACGAAAAAATAGCTGCTATTGACTATGCAACTGCAGCGGAAACTGTTGCAGATGGAGTAAAACGAGCATCAATAAAAGAAGCTGAAGGTTATAAACAATCAAAAATATTGCATGCAGAAGGTGAAGCAGAAGCAATTAAATTAGTTAATGAAGCTGCTGATAAATTCTTTATAGGTAATGCTCAATTATTAAAGAAGCTTGAAACCGTTGAAGCCTCGCTTAAATCGAATGCTAAAATTGTTATTCCAACAGGTACCGAATTAGTAAATGTTATCGGAGAGATGGCTGGTGTATTGCCTTTAAATGCATAAATAGAAGGTAAAAAAAATACTACCTATAGAAGAAGCAAGGAAGATCCTTCAATTTTTTTTGAATTCAAGTTTCACGTAAATCCACTGAGAAAATCAAAAACTTTTTTGCCACCGAGGCTTGATTAAATTATTATTAAATACTAAGTATTCAAAAATTGCGGTAGTAATATTCGTGATACTGCTATTTATTTCCTGTTCAAAGCAGGAGGTTAAATCAGAACATCCGAATAAAAATATCAAAAAATGTGATTCTTCCCTCACAAATAAATTTACATTAACCGAAAATCAGAAAAAAGTTTTAGCCGGCGCGAAGCAATGTCTTGAAGCTAAGTTCAGTTACGATATGACAATGGGTTATTATGTATTGACCTATAAAGATGACGTTAATACAGGTAAGAAGGTTTTTCCTATGGGCGATCTTGAGCCAACAATTGGGGTATGTACTGATGTTATAGTCAGAGCTTTAAGATGGGGCGGTGTATGTGACCTTCAGGAAGAAATATATAATGATATAAAATCTAACTTCAGCAGCTACCCTATGACGAGGTGGTCGGCTAAAAAACCTGACCCGAATATTGATCAAAGACGCGTACCTGTTCAGATGGTTTGGTTTGCAAGGCACTGGAATGAAGTTGAAGGCGATAATTATCAGCCGGGAGATGTTGTTGCATGGGATATGAACAAAGACGGATGGGGTGATCATATCGGGATTGTATCAGATAAGTTTGTGGAGGGAGTTCCATATCTCATTCATAACTTCCCCGACCCGGGTTACGTAGCTGAAGAAGATGTGCTGAATGAGTGGAATATTATTGGACACTATAGAATTAAATAGTGAAATAGCGAAATGGAGAGATAGTGAATGGAATAAAAAATAACGTAAATATATGTTATATTTGTGTTAGTTTAAAATTTTTTATTAAATCCTATGAATAGAATTATTATCATAATATACGCCCTGATATTACTTTCAATTAATTGTTTTTCGCAATGGGAACAGACATCTTCCGGAATGAACGGTGGTGTTGTTTTTTCGATGGCCGTAAAAGATAATATAATTTTTGCAGGCTGCAGCAATATAATTGATCTCAGACCATCAAGAATTTTTCGTTCAACTGATAATGGTAACAGCTGGAAATTTTCTGTTGCAGGAAGAACTGATGTAAATTGTATGGCGGTAAAAGATAATATGATTTTTGCAGGGACTAATTACGATGGTTTGTATTATTCGACTAATAACGGAATTAACTGGTTAAAGAACTCTTTTGATTATGAAGGAGTATCAGCAATTACTGTAGTCGGAAATAATATATTGGTATCATCCAACGGGATATTTTCTTCGAGCGATAACGGAAACACATGGGTTAATATCAGTGCTTTTACAGCAAGAATTTTAATAACAGATAATAACAAAGTTTATGCGGGTTCAGGTATGGGTGGCGTATATAGTTCACTGGATAGCGGAAGGAACTGGACTCAGATTCTTACGATAAACCATCCGGTAGAGGGGTTGGATTTTAAGGACAATTATGTATATGCAGGAAGTTATGCGGGTATTTATCGATCTACAAACAGAGGAGCCAATTGGGTTTTTTCGGGTATTGGATGGACATTAATTCCTTCGTTAATAGCAAAAGATAATCTTATATTAACCGGTACGGGCGGTTTTGGAATCTGGCGATCTACCAATTACGGCTTAACTTACACCCAGTCCAACATAATAAATGGCAGTGCATATGCGTTTATTCTAAAAGATAATAATATTTTTGCCGGTATAACCGGTGATGGTGTTTTCATTTCTACCAACGATGGAGTAACCTGGCAACAAACAGAATTGCATAATGTAAGTACACTTTCCCTTTTGAGAACGGGTAATGACCTTTTTGCGGGCGTTGCTGATAACGGCATTTATTATTCTTCCAATAACGGTTTAAACTGGGCTTATCGGGACCTTACTTATTTTGACGTTTCTGATTTCTTAGTTAACGAAAACACCCTTTTTTCCGCAACACTGGACAATGGCTTGTATATTTCATCTAATAGCGGAATAAACTGGATAAGGAATAATTTACCTGCCAATGAAGTTTATTTTATTGATAAATACGAAAATGAATTGTATGCCGGAACAGGTTTACGTGGAATTTATCGCTCAACAAACAACGGGAATAACTGGCAAAATATCGGACTCAATTTCTATACAGTTCGTTCTTTTGCAAAACTCAATGGCATCTTATTTGCTGGTGCGGATAATAATTATCCCGGCTATATAGGTATTAAATACTCAACTAATTCCGGAAGAAGTTGGCAGAGTTCGGTTTTTGGAGGAAGCAGAGTATTAACGCTATTATCTTCTAATAATTCGTTGTTTGCCGGAACTGAAAGTGCAGGTATTTTCAAAACAACAGATAACGGCTTAAGCTGGTCAAGTCTCAGTATAGGAAATACAGACGTAAACTGTATATTGGATATAAATAATTACTTAATTTGCGGGACCGGAAGAGGTGTATATTATTCAAGTAATTCTGGGAATAACTGGGTTTATTTGAACAGCGGGCTTGACAGTCAAAGAGTTTATTCCTTAATGATCTCGGGTGATTATTTATTTGCAGGGACAGAAGCTAACGCTGTTTGGAAACTGGATGTTTCTCAAATTATCGGAATAAACAACATTACAGGTACAACACCTTTATATTATAAGCTGTATCAAAACCATCCAAACCCGTTTAACCCGGTAACAAAAATTACATTTGATATTCCGGGTAACATCAATAGTAGCGAAACAGTATATTTAAAGATCTTTGACGTATCGGGAAAATTAATTGAAACTGTATTAAATCAAAATCTAAGTCCAGGTACTTATTCGATAATTTTTGATGGCAGTAATCTGGCAAGCGGTGTGTATTTTTATTCAATGAAAACTGGTAATTATTTTGAGTCGAGAAAAATGGTTTTGGTTAAATAGTGTCATTTGTCCCCTCAAAAAGTCATTTTAAAATATTAAAACCGCTTATAAAGTCAATCTTGTGTCATGTGCCAGTCTGAGCCTGCATACTCTATAGTATAATACCAAAAATACATAAATGCTTTAAACACACATAAAACAAACACTCCCGAGAACTCGTCCAAAAGACTCCTATGGAGGAACTAAGATAATGAGGTTATTATGCCAAAGGCATCCCTTTGGGATACTTTATAGGTTTAAAGTATAATACAAAATAATATATTATACTTTTAGCTTGTAAAGTATAATATGGATTATTGAAAATCAATGTTTCGTTTAGGGTATATTATCAGATGTTTTTATGAGTGGAAGATTATTGGGCACTATAGGGTGAAGTAGTGAAATGGTGAGATTGTAAGAGCAGGCGGAATAATTGCGATTCCGAAACACGAAGAGGATAAAAAGAGCCGAAGCATAGCAGGCATTAAAAATATCAATCAGTAAATAACAAGAATAGAATAAACAAATATTAGGAATTTTATCATAAAGAACATTATTTAAAACAATTATTAACAATAGTTTAACAATGTTTCATTTTCCCCTTATTATATAAGTAATATGGCAACAATCCCCTACCTTGCATACTTCCTAAAAAACTCCTATATTTGTGTGATAATTAATGTTTATGAATGGTAATGGCGCTCTAAAAGCGTCTTTTTTATTCTATAGACCCTACCTAAAAGAATTAAAAGATTAATTATTGAAGGATTTTAGAATGAGATCCTTCACTCAACCCCGCTGGAGCGGGTTTTCGTTCAGGATTAATAATTTAATATAATATATATGAGGCTTAGCAAATGAAATCTGAGATAGTTGATTCCTTTTCACAAATGGTGAAGGATAAAAAAATTGATAGAGATCTTCTTGAAAGTATAATCAAGGAAGTCTTTGGGATGATGATAAAGAAAAAATTCGGGCAGATTGCAAACTTTGATGTAATTGTGAATATGGATAAAGGCGATATTGAAATGTACCTTATAAAAGCTGTAGTCGAAGAAGTTACAGTTCCCGAAACAGAAATTACGCTTACAGAAGCTCGTGAGCGATCAGGTGAAGAGCTTGATATTGGCGATGATTTTACAGAAGTGCTTGATTACGTTTCATTCGGAAGAAGGCACATTGTAAACTTAAAACAGAACCTGAACCAGAAGATACGCGAAGTTGAAAAAGAAATTATATATAACGATTACAAGGATATTCTTGGCGAAATTATTGTCGGTGAAATTTACCAGATAAAACCTCACAGTATCCTGCTTATTCATAACAGCAACGAGATACAGTTTCCAAAAGGCGAGCAGATACCAAAGGAAAGATACAAGAAGGGCGAATCATTAAGAGTATATGTTAAGGAAGTATCAAAGAAAGCATCGGGACCGCCCTCGATAATAGTTTCACGCGCAGCGGATGATTTCCTGAAAAAATTATTTGAGCTTGAAATTCCCGAAATATATGACGGAGTAATTGAAATAAAAGGCATTGCCCGCGAGCCCGGGGAGAGAGCCAAGGTTGCGGTTTATTCATACGATGATAGAATAGATGCCGTTGGTGCATGCGTTGGAATGAAGGGAATCAGGATACACTCAATAGTACGCGAGCTTGCCAACGAAAATATTGATGTAATAAATTTCAGCGAAGATATAGGTTTATATATAGCAAGAGCGCTGGCTCCGGCAAAGCTGAAAGATATATATCTTGATAAAGCAAATAAGGTAGCAAAGATAGTAGCAGATGAAGACCAGATATCGCTTGTTATTGGAAAGAATGGTCAGAACATAAAACTTGCAAGTAAACTTACCGATTATGAAATTGATGTTGAGCGTAATAGCGGCAGACCGAAAGATATCGAAGAAGCCTTAGAGCGCGAGCTTAGCAGGGAATCAGAAGAAGAAGAAGAAGATGAAGAATTGAACGAGGCGGAAGATTCAGCCGAGAATGAAGATGAAAATATTCCAAAGCTACCAAAAGATATGTCAGATAAAGATGATGATAGTGACGAAGAAGAAAATGATGATGGGGATGAAGATGATGAAGAGGAAAATGATGATAAAGAATCAAACGATAAAGAAGTAGCCGAAGAAGATAAGAAGTAAGATAAGTTAAATGTTCGAAAATTAAGAAGTTCGTAAGTAAAAGAGCGTTATATAAGAGAAGCATTTTAATAAAGAAGGTAAAAAAAATTTAATGCCCGAAACAACAAACAAAGGTTCAAAAGGAATACAGATATCAAAGATTGCCAAGGAAGTAAACAGGCAATCAGGCGAAATACTTGAATACCTAAAGCGAATAGGTGTTGAAGTAGGCGGTGTTATGTCCAAAGTTGATGATAATGTTTACCATAAAGTTTTAGGGCATTTTAAAAGCGATCTCGAAGAGGCTGAAAAGCATAAACAGAAGCTCGTCGAGTTTAAGAGGAAACATAAAGGCATTGAAATAGCCGAAATAGAGGACGAGCTTAAGAAGGAAAGAGAAAAGAAGCTTAAGGAAGAAGAAGAAAAGCAACAGAAAAAAGCAGAAGAAGATAAAGTTAAACTTGATAGAGAGTCCCGGTTTCAGAAAGACCTAGATGAAAAACGCAGACTGATAAAAGAAAAGGAAGAGGAGCTTGAAAACGAGAAGATAAAAGAGGACAAAGATAAGAAAAAACAAGAGATAGAAGCATTAAAACCCAAGCCGGAAGTTAAACCTGAAGTCAGGAAAGAAGATAAAATTTCCGTAGAGAAAAAACCCGTTATCGAAAAGAAACCTGTTAGCGATAAAAAGCCGGAATATAAAGACCCGGGTCCAAAACCTCCTGTAATACATAAGACGGGTGATTTTAAACCTAAAAGACCCGATGACAAAAGACCTGGATTTAAAGGCAAAGATGGGTTTAAGCCAAAAGAAGGTTTTAAACCAAAAGAGGGTTTTAAACCAAAAGAGGGATTCAAACCAAAAGAAGGATTTAAAGGCAAAGAAGGTTTCAAGCCTAAAGATTCACAAGGCACCGGGACTGTACCAAAGAAACCGGGTGTTGGATATCAAGGCAGAAAAACCGGAGGAACATTTGAGCGAGTTACCATTAAAGATGATTTCCGAAAGAATAAAAAACCTATTCCCGGACAGAAACCATTCTTTAAAAAACCGTTTACTTCACGTGAAGATGAAAAGAAAAAGGACGATAAAGGACAGGTAAAGCCGGCAGCCGAAAGTGCAGATTCACTTGCCAAGAAACGTGATTTTGATAAGAATTTAAAATCAAAAAAACAGAAATATCAAGATGGTGCAGAAGCTAAAAAGAAGAAAAAATTAGCAGATGAAGAGGTAACAGCAGAGATTGAAGAAGCTATTCGTGAAACCATGGCTAAGATGGATGAATCAGGTGCATCAACAGCGCGCCAGCAATTAAGAAAAAGGAAAAAGAAAGAACGCTTAGAGCAGGAACTTAAAGAAGCCGAAGAGACACTTGCCAGGGCTAATATTATACAGGTAACCGAGTTTATTTCCACTTCAGAACTTGCTGTTATGATGGAAACAGAAGTGAACCTGCTTATACAAAAATGCTTTGAGCTGGGAATGATGATTACCATAAACCAAAGGCTTGATAAAGATCTGATAACTTTGCTTGCTGATGAATTTGGATATAAGATCGAGTTCCAGAAAGAATATGCAGTAGATGCACTAACAGATATTGAAGATGATGAAGCAAAACTTGTTCAAAGGCCGCCTGTGGTTACCATTATGGGTCATGTTGATCATGGTAAAACATCGCTGCTTGATTATATTCGCAAAGCAAGTGTAGTTGCAGGTGAAGCAGGCGGGATAACGCAGCATATAGGCGCTTACCAGGTTAAGCTTGAAGATGGAAGATTTATAACTTTTCTCGATACACCGGGTCACGAAGCTTTTACAGCTATGAGAGCAAGGGGAGCGCAGATAACCGATATAGTTGTTCTTGTAGTTGCAGCTGATGACAGTGTAATGCCTCAGACCATAGAAGCTATCAATCATGCACTTGCTGCAAATGTGCCGATAGTTGTGGCTATAAATAAAATAGATAAACAAGGCGCTGACCCTACTAAGATCAAGACACAACTTTCAGAAAAAGGTGTGCTTGTTGAAGAGTATGGCGGCAAATATCAGTCAGTTGAAATTTCTGCAAAAGCGGGAACCAACATTGACCAGTTGCTTGAAAAAATACTTGTTGAAGCAGAAGTGCTTGACCTGAAGGCTAACCCTGATAGAAATGCAAGGGGAGCTATTGTTGAAGCTAAGCTTGATAAGGGCAAAGGCGTTTCTGCAACAGTACTTGTTCAAAAAGGAACACTTAAGATAGGTGATTCATTTGTAGCTGGAAATTTCAATGGCAAAGTAAAGGCAATGTTTGATGAGCGCGGACATAAAGTTGATTCAGTAAAGCCTTCAACACCTGTTCAGGTTATAGGATTTGATGGTATGCCGCAGGCAGGAGATGTGCTTGTATCAATGGATACCGAAAGAGAAGTTAGGGATATTGCACTTAAAAGACAGCAGCTAAAACGTGAGCAGGATTTCCGTCAAGTAAGGTTTATTACACTTGACGATATTTCCAAACAGATCAAAGAAGGCAAACAGGTTGATCTTAACATTATTATTAAAGGTGATGTTGATGGCTCTGTTGAAGCGCTATCGGACTCTTTGCTTAAACTAGGAACAAGCGAAGTGAAGGTTAGCATAATTCATAAAGCAATAGGAGAAATTACAGAATACGACGTGCTTCTTGCAGCGGCATCAAGTGCTATTATAGTAGGTTTTAATGTCAGACCTAATCTTAAAGCTCGCAAGCTCTCAGAAATTGAAAATGTTGATATAAGGCTTCATAAAATTATTTATGATGTTATAAACGAAATTAGACTTGCTCTGGAAGGTCTGCTTGAACCCGAAAAAACAGAAGAAGTTCTTGCTACAGTTGAAGTACGTGAGATATTTAAAGTGCCCAAGATTGGAACAGTTGCGGGATGTTATGTATTAGATGGCAAGGTTGTTAGGAATAATAAAGTTAGATTGCAAAGAGATGGTTTTGTTGTGTTTGATGGACACATAAACGCTTTGAAGAGATTCAAAGATGATGTAAGAGAAGTTGAACAGGGATTTGAGTGCGGCATAAGCCTTGAGAACTATAACGATATCAAAGTTAAAGATATAATTGAATTATATACAATTGTTGAAACCAAAAGGAAGCTGGAAGAGAAGAAGTAAGTATAAGGTTTCGGGTTGAAAGTAAAAGGTTACAGGTTTAAGAATTACAAAAGTTATTTAACAGATGACAGCAAAAGAAGATATAATAGAAGTAAAATCAGCGTTATATATAAAAGATTATCAAACAAGATTACTTTTTAATGACGGGAAAAGCAGGGTAATTGATTTCGGAAACTTTCTGAAAAACTCTCTTAACCCAATGACCAGAAAGTATTTAAAGAAATCGAATTTTCAGAATTATGGCATTAAATATGGTGACCTTGTGTGGGGTGATTATGAAATGTGTTTCCCGATATGGGATCTATACGAAGGAAAGATTTAATTAAATAAGGGGTCATTTGTCTTGCTCAGGATTGAACTATGTCAATAAGAACAGAAAAAGTAGCGGAAGAAATTAAGCATCAAATAGCAGCTATATTGTCCAGGGATCTTAGCGAACTGCATCTTGGACTTGTTACCGTTACAGCGGTTAGAATAAGCCGCGACCTTAAGAATGCGAAAGTATATCTGAGCTTTATCGGCAATAAGGAACCTGTCTCAGCCTGTATTGAAAAGATCAATAACAGGAAAAAGCAGATTAGAATGCGCCTTGGTAAAAATATGCATTTAAGGTTTGTGCCTGAACTTGATTTTTATTTTGACGATAATATTGAGTATGCAAGCAGAATAGAAGAAGTGATAAAAGAGATTCATAAGAATGATACAGCAGGCAAATGTGATGTTGCTGATGAAAGTAAATCCGATGAGGCTGAACTGACTAACCCCAAAGATGATAAATGATTCAGCATTCTGGCAAATGACCTGGAAAGAGCGCCACACAATGGCAAGCACAGAAGGCGTTATGCTGTTATTTGATAAGCCAAAAGAATATACAAGCGCAAGGATAGTAAATATAGTAAAAAAGTTTCTGGATGTAAATAAAGCGGGTCACTCTGGTACACTTGACCCCAAAGCAACCGGACTAATGATAATATGCACAGGAAAGAAAACGAAATCACTTAACGATTTGCTTATTTGTGATAAAGAATATGAAGGTGTTATGATAATTGGCGAAAAGACTAAAAGTCTTGATAGCGAGACCGAAGTTTACGAAAAGAAAGAAATTGCTCAGATAACACATGAGATGATGGATAAAGCGATAACGGAACTTTCGGGGGAAATAAGCCAGATACCACCGATGTATTCTGCAATAAAGCATAAAGGTAAACCGCTTTATAAAATAGCAAGAAAAGGATTTGAGATTGAAAGAGTACCACGCACTGTAAATATAAAAGAGTTTGAGATTACTTCAACAAACCGAGCTGAAATTGGTTTCAGGGTTTGCTGTTCAAAAGGTACATATATTAGGTCTTTGGTGAGCGATTTTGGTGATAAACTTGGAGCAGGCGCATATTTAAAGGAATTGAGAAGAACAAAAATTGGTGAGTTTGATATTAAAGATGCAATAGAAGTAGAAGATTTTATAAACAGAAACAGTAATTAGATATTTTAATAATGAGAACACAGGAACAATCAACAACAACATACACTAAGGTAATTGCTGCGGTAAACAAGCTATCGGTAACCGATAAGGACAAATTGTTTAGAAAACTAAAGAGCGAAAGAATCAGATTGAACCTTAATAAACTCAGAACTTCAACCAAGAATTTTCCTATAAGCTATACAGAAATAAGCAAAGAAGTTGAGTCTGTAAGAAAAAACCGGTATGAAGATAAAAAAAAGAAGCAGATTAGTAATTGATACTAATATATGGATTAGCTTTCTGATTGGTAAGAGTTTTGATGATCTTGAAGATCTTTTGATACGAAATGAATTTACAGTTTTATATTCAAAAGAGTTGATTGAAGAGTATTTGAAGTAATAAATCGACCTAAATTCATCAAATATTTCAGCGCTGGTTCAAAGAGAATAATAAAAGCAGTTTTTGAAGATTTTGGAGAAGAAATTATTATAAAATCTGAAGTAAATGAATGTAGAGATGAAAAAGATAATTTTCTTTTGGAATTATGTTTAGATGGAAGGGCAGATTTACTGATAACTTCCGATAAAGATCTTTTGGTTTTAAAAAGATTTAATGATGCAGATATAATTACATATAATAAGCTTAAGAATCTGGCTTGATGAACGTATATAACGATTTAAAAGAAATTAAAAGAGATACAAAATCAGTCATAACCATTGGTACTTATGACGGGCTGCATCTTGCACATCACCAGATAATTGATAAAGTAACTGAGATTGCAAAGGGAAAAGGTTTTCGTTCTTTTATTGTTACATTTGAGCCTCACCCTCAGGAAGTATTAAAGAATATTACTCCGGACATTAAATTGCTTACTGCAATTGACGAAAAACTTAGGTTGTTTGAAAAAGCTGGAGTTGAAAATGTGCTTGTGATAAAGTTCACGGAAGAATTTTCCAAGACCGATGCAAGAAAATTTTATGAAAAGTATATATATGGCGGGATAGGATTAAGCGATCTTGTAATAGGGTATGACCACCTATTCGGAAGAAACCGCGAAGGCAGCTTTGAAACACTTAAGACACTTGGCAGTGAATATGGATTTAATATTCACCGCGTAGATGAAATTGATATAGATGGCAAGCCGGTTAGCTCAACCAGAATACGTTACGCACTTTCAGAAGGGAATATTGAAGAGGCAAACAAATTGCTTGGTTATGAATTCGGTTTTGACGGCATTGTGGTTGAAGGCGATAAAGTAGGCAGAACAATAGGATATCCCACGGTAAACCTTAAACCTGTAAAAGAAAACAAAGTTATGCCAAAGGAAGGGATTTATTGTGTAAGGGTAATTCATAATAGTAATGAATATTACGGTATGATGTATCATGGTTTCAGACCTACCTTAAGTGAAGGCATAAAGCGTGCGCTTGAGGTACATATATTTGATTTTGATAAAATTGTTTACGGTGAAAAGATTACCATAAGCTTTTTAATAAGACTTAGAGATGATAAGAAGTTTTCAGGCAAAGAAGAATTGATAACACAGATAGATAAAGATAAGGAAGATTCGCTGAAGTATATAAACGTGAGACGTCAAACGTGAAATGTGAGACGTGAAACGTAAAATGTGCAACGAGAAATGTGAAATGTGAGACGTGAAAGTTAGTCCCAATTCAAATTTTTCCGTAGAGTCCATCAATCCCGCCAAGCAGAAAAGCGGGACCGCAAAAGACGCAGACAGCGATGAGCCTCTACGGATACAAAGAGAGAGCGATGAGCCTCTGCGGTAACCGAATAAATGATTAACCCCACTCTTTAGAGTGGGGATAAGAGCATAGGTTTATAAAGGGACTTTAGTCCCGGATAGAGATTAAAGAATATAAACAAATAACTACAAATAAATAATAACTAATAAGTCCGAAGGACTCCTTCGGAGGAGACAACACAGAAGATGTTAACCAAAGAAGTAAAACAAGAGATTGTATCCAAGTATGGAGCAAACGAAAAAGATTCAGGAAAAGCTGAGGTACAGGTAGCAATATTAACTACAAGAATAAACTCGCTTACCGAAAGCCATTTTAACACAAAGAAAAAAGACAACCACTCAAGGCTAGGATTGTTAAAGATGGTTGGCAAAAGAAGAAGACTGTTAAAATATCTTGAGAACAAAGATATAAATAGATACAGAGCTATTATAAAAGAATTAAACATAAGGAAGTAATTTCAACAGGGGCTTTATAAAACAAAGGGCGGTTATTCTGTTAAGTCAGGGCGACGAAATAACATTCGTACATGAAATAATTTTCTCAAACGGGTCTGAAACTGAATGACCATACGGCTGCTATTTCGCCATCCTGCTTGAAGCATGATAGATAAAATAATTATCTTTTATACTTAACAAACAGAGTAACTCCTGAATTTATTACAGCCTTTAAATTAATAAGTCCGAAAGAATCCCGTAAAGGTCTTTTCAGACTTCGGAGGAGATAAACAAACAAATGGTAACAAGTAAACAAATGGAGCTTGGCGGAAGAACGTTAAAGCTTGAAACAGGTAAACTTGCCAAACAGGCTAACGGCGCTGTATTGGCAACTTATGGCGATACAGTGGTATTATGCTCTGTAGTTGCTGCAGATGCTGTAAAAGAGGGACAGGATTTTTTCCCTTTGCAGGTTGAATTTCGTGAAAAGACAGCGGCGGTTGGAAAAATTCCGGGCGGATTTTTTAAACGTGAAGCCAGACCAAGCGAAAAAGAAATTCTTACCGCAAGACTTATTGATAGACCTATTCGCCCATTATTCCCGGAAGAATTTATGGTTGATACACAGGTTATTTGCACAGTGTATTCAAGCGACCAGGAAAATGATGCTGATGTTGTAGCAGCAGTTGCAGCATCAGCTGCGCTTATGGTATCTAATATTCCTTTTGAAGGACCAATGAGTGAAGTAAGAGTTGGAAGAATAAACGGTGAATTTGTAGTGAACCCGACATTTACCCAACTTAAAGATAGCGATATGGATATGATAGTTGGCGGAACGGAAGATTCAATTGTAATGGTTGAAGGTGATAGTAAAGAAGCATCTGAAACTGATATTCTGAAAGCAATTGAATTTGCTCATGAAAACATTAAGAAGATATGCCAGATGCAGAAAGAATTTGCCGCCCAACGCAATGTAGTAAAACGTGTAGTAGCTCCTGCCGAGGTAAATACCGCACTTGTTGATGAGGTAAAATTACTTGCATCAAAAGTAATTGGCGAAATTCACAGAAGCGATGTTACTAAAGATGAAAGAAGCCAGAAATATAAAGAACTTTATGAATCTATTACAGAAGCATTAAAAGAAAAATTTCCCGAACAGAATAAAGCAATCGCAAAGGCATTTGATGATATCCAGTATTATGATATGAGAGAGATGATACTTTCAGATGGCAGAAGGCTTGACGGAAGAAAAACTACAGATATAAGACCTATATCATGCGAGGTTGGATATTTACCAAGAAATCACGGTTCAGCTTTATTCACACGCGGTGAAACACAGAGCTTAACCTCAATGACGCTTGGCACAAAATCAGACCAACAGATAATAGACGGTTTATTTGATGAAGGGAAAAAGCGTTTTATGCTTCATTATAACTTCCCGCCATTTTCAACCGGTGAAACCGGAAGATACGGCTCTACCGGAAGACGAGAGATTGGACACGGTCATTTAGCAGAGAGATCACTTGAAGGAATGTTACCCGAAGAAGCAGATTTTCCTTACACAATCAGGATTGTATCTGATATACTTGAATCAAACGGTTCATCCTCAATGGCAACGGTTTGCGCAGGCACGCTTGCTTTGATGGATGGCGGTGTTCAGATAAAACGCCCTGTGGCTGGTATTGCGATGGGTCTTATAAAAGAAGGCGATAGGGTTGCAGTGTTAAGCGACATTTTAGGAAATGAAGATTTCCTTGGTGATATGGATTTCAAGGTATGCGGAACCACCGAAGGCATCACAGGCTTCCAGATGGATATAAAAATTAAAGGCGTATCGTTTGAAGTAATGGAAACAGCTTTGGCGCAGGCAAAAGAAGGCAGAATGCATATCCTTAATATTATGAAGGAAGCCATTGCCGAGCCGAGAGCAAATATTTCAGATTACGCACCGCACCTTTATACAATGATGGTACCTATTGATATGATAGGCGCAGTTATAGGACCGGGCGGTAAGAATATCAGGCATATAATTGAAATGTCAGGTGCAGAAATAAATATTGATGATGATGGAACAGTGGTAATTGCGGCGCTATCAGGTGAATCAGCAGCTATTGCACAGGCTATGATAGGAAAGATAACCGAAATGCCGGAAAAAGGTAAAACCTATAACGGCAAGGTAGTTAAGACAACAGATTTTGGCGCATTTGTAGAAATACTGCCGGGCAAAGAAGGCTTGCTGCATATTTCACAGATAGATAAAAAGCGTGTTGCCAAAGTTGAAGATGTCCTAAAGCGCGGTGATATGATAACCGTTAAGGTGCTTGAAATTGATAAGGCAACCGGCAAGGTATCATTAAGCCATAAAGCGGTCATGGAAGATGAAGAAAAAGCAGCAGGCGGAGGAAAAGCTCCCGAAGCTAAGACAGAAGAAGCACCTGCTTGAATATTAAGTAACTGACCTTACGCAACGTTTCCGCCTAACCTGTTTTTAGGGCGTAAGGTGTGTTAGTAACACAGACATTCCTGTCTGTGAATCATGTTATATGCGTAAGGTCAGTTAAGTAACAAAGAATGTACTTCAAATGCCTGCTTAAGAAATGAGCAGGCATTTTTTATTTTGTAGATTTAGTTAAGTATTTTCTATAATTTATAGTAATAACAGAGGAGTATTATATATGGAATACGTTATAGACGAAAAAAACAAAAAAAAAGCAGTTCTATTATCGCTTGAGGAGTTTTCAAATTTGGATAAACAGATTGAATACTTTAAAAAGATAATTGAGGAACTTCAGGATGAGCTTGACACACTTGAAGCTGATAAAATAAGAACAGATAGCAAAGAAACCGTAAAATTTCAAATAAACAACTATGTATCAAATAGAAATAGGGTTATCTGATATCAGAATTACTATCTTAATTATTAATATTCAAAATGTGAGCTTTAAAAGGTTCGCATTTTTTATTTAAACTAGATAACGAAAACCGTAAAGTTTGTATACTATGAAAAAAGAAAACCATGTTTTAGTCTTAGGTGCAGGATTTTCAAAAGCAGTAGCTAGTGCGCCATTAACAAACGAAATGTTTAAAATATTTGCTGAATTATATGAAGTAGAAAAAATATATAGCATAAGAAAATTTACCTATGATAACTTAATGAGTTTAGTCGAAATCCTAGATAGTAATTTGAGTGACAAATACGGTAAAGAACATAGTATAAGAATTTATAATGAGTTTACCGTTAAAAATAATTTTGAAGATTTATTAACATTTATTGACCTGAATCTACAAAAGGTTAATCCAAATGATAAAGAAAATAGTTTAGAGCTAATAGGTGCTTTCCCAATCGGAGGTATAGGAGAAAATTTGCTAGAAGAATCTAAATGGGCCATAAAAACATATTTATATTTATCTTTATGTGAATTAGACATTAATATTAATTTGGAACCTTACTTAAGAAATTTTTTCAAAAATCACACAAATTCAAATCTTACAATAATCACATTTAATTACGACTTTTTACTAGAGCAATATTTGTATTCATTAGGGTACTGGTTTCCAGATGATGGATATTTTCAAAAAATTAAACATGGCGATAAAGTTTTGAATAATCATGTTTCTAAGGTAAAAATTATAAAACTTCATGGTTCAATTAATTGGGATAGCTATAATCAATTCGACGACAGTTTGAAGTTAGAATGGAGAAATCTTAATGACTTAAGTATTCCTTTATTTAAGGAATATAATAAAGAATTTAATGGTAGAAACGCTAAGTTTAAAAAATATGAGGGAAAGATAGATTATATATTAGTTACTCCTACCGCTATTAAAAAATTTGAAACTTCTTTAATATTAAAACTTTGGAAAAAAGCTGTCAGGATAATAAAAAATGCTAATAAAATAACGGTCGTTGGATATAGTTTGCCAATTCAAGATACTGCAACAACAGTTTTATTCAGTTCAGTTGACGCCAACAATTTGAATAAAGTTGAAATTATTAACCCAGATATTAGTAAAGATGAAGAGGATAGATATAATATTATTTTCAATGCTAAAGCAAAATATATCCGAGAAACGTTTCAAGATTATTTAAGAAAAAGCCCAACATAAATAATATAGTCAAGCATTTTACGTACTTTCCTTGTTGACGAAATGTTCACCAACAACAAAATCTTAACCCGATTTTCGGGGTTTTTTTATTTTATAAACCATATATTTGCAGATGAACTTTTCTATTATTGATTTAATTATTGTTGTGCTGTATTTGGGCGGAGTTACTGCTTATGGATTAATAAAAGGCGGCAAGCAAAAATCAGCCCGTGATTACTTTGTGAGCGAAAAAGCTATTCCCTGGTGGGCAGTTTGCTTTGCAATTGTTGCCACTGAAACAAGCGCCCTCACTTTTATTAGTGTGCCGGGTATTGCTTATATGGGCAATCTGAATTTCCTGCAAATTGCAATCGGGTATATACTTGGCAGAATAGTCATCAGTTACTTCTTGCTGCCAAAATATTTTGAAGGTGAACTGCTTACTGCATATTCGTATTTAGGTAAGAGGTTTGGCGCTAAGACAAAGAATTTTGCATCAAGCGTATTTATGATAACCCGTGTATTTGCCGATGGTGTGAGGCTTTATGCAACAGCAATTCCTTTAGCTTTGATATTTAAAGGATGGAATCTATTTTCAGGTGCGGCTGACTGGCAGATATATACTTATTCTATAATTATAATTGCAATAATTACTCTTGCATATACTTATATGGGCGGAGTAAGGGCGGTAATATGGACAGATGTTATACAGATGTTCATTTACATTGGCGGTGGCATACTTGCTGTATTTGTTTTAAACGATAAGTTACAAGGCGGCTTTACGGAAATTGTTTCGCAGCTTTCTGCAAAAGGGAAACTTAACTTTTTTGACTTTTCATTTGATTTCACAAAAAAATACACAATATTTGCAAGTGTTCTTGGCGGAGGATTCCTTTCTATGGCATCTCACGGC
This sequence comes from uncultured Ignavibacteria bacterium, assembly GCA_947084945.1. Taxonomy (GTDB): domain Bacteria; phylum Bacteroidota; class Ignavibacteria; order Tepidaquicellales; family OLB5; genus OLB5. Next base: position 95,395 of record CAMTUP010000011.1, read on the forward strand.
ATAGACCAGATTATTGTACAAAGACTGCTTACAACAAATTCACTTAAAAGCTCACGTAAGGCGCTTATCACAAGCGGGTTTATTATATTCTTTCAGTTTGCACTGTTTTTATTTATAGGGTCATTGTTATACATATTCTTTAACGGTGAGCAGATGAAATCAGATGAAGTATTTCCTAAATTCATAATAAGCTATATGCCAAGCGGTATTTCGGGAATAATAATTGCCGGATTGCTTGCTGCTGCAATGTCAACTCTTTCAGGCTCAATATCAGCGTTATCATCAACGCTTGTTGAGGATATTTATAAGCCATACTTCGGGAAGGATAAATCAGAAAAACAATTGCTCAGGGTTTCAAAAGTAATCGCTCTTTTATGGTGCGGGGTGTTAGTGCTTTCAGCGTTTTTGTTTATGAATTCATCACAGGCGGTGGTGGAGCTTGGACTATCCATTGCATCGTTTACATACGGCGGGTTGCTGGGCACATTTTTGCTTGGGGTATTTTTTAAACGGATTAGCCAAATACCGGCAATTTTTGGCTTTGCATGCGGTATTACGGGAATGGTATTTATTATTTATTTCACAAAAATTGGATGGACTTGGTACACTTTAATAGGAGTAATTATAACGATAATAATTGCGAATCTTGCCTCACTTTTTACAAAAAAAGCGAAGGCTTAAAATATTTTTTTTAGATTTCTTAGTATAAATTTTTCAGTTAATGCCAAAAGAAGTATTTGTAAAACTAAAAGCAGAGAATACAAATTTTGATTTTAACAGCTCAAATCTACGCAGTGGAGTTTATTTTTACAGGATGTTTGCTGGTGGACTGAACCAGCAGTCAAGGCTGAACTCAAAAAAGAGTCCGACAACACCAACAAAGGGGAAGATAGGTAATCTTATGGATTACCTTTTTTGTTTACTCTATTATAGCTAAAATTGCTTTTATAAATACTAATCATTGGATCTCTTCGGTAACGAAAATACGATAAAGGAAAAAGTTATAGAGCAGGCAAAATTTCAGCCGCTGGCTGAGAGAATGCGCCCGAAAACGCTGGATGATTTTGCGGGTCAAAAGCATCTTATAGGCGAAGGAAAGCCTATCAGAAAAATGATTGAAAATAATAATATATTTTCTATGATATTCTGGGGACCGCCCGGTGTTGGTAAAACTACTCTTGCACTTATAATAGCTAACAGCGTTAATGCAGAATTCATTCAGCTATCGGCAGTATCATCGGGGGTTAAAGATGTGCGGCTTGCAATAGAAAAAGCTGAGATCAATCAGAAACACCTATCAAGGAAAACGATATTATTCATAGATGAAATTCACCGCTTCAATAAAGCGCAGCAGGATTCATTATTGCATTCAGTTGAAAGCGGCGTAATTACACTTATAGGAGCTACTACAGAGAATCCATCATTTGAAGTAATATCACCACTGCTTTCAAGATGCAGGGTTTATATACTTGAAGATCTCTCAGATGATGAACTGCTGATGCTTGTTGATAACGCATTAACAAAAGATCCAGAGCTTAAAAATTTGAAGATAGATATTCAGAATAAAAAATTACTTCTGCAGTTTTCAGGCGGTGACGCAAGAAGATTGCTTAACGGACTTGACCTTGCGGTACGCTCAACAAAGCCGGATGATAACGGAGTAATAAATATTACAAATGATGTTCTGAAAGAAGCATATCAGAAAAATTATATCAGGTATGATAAAAATGCCGAGGAGCATTATAATATCATATCTGCATTCATAAAATGCATAAGGGGCAGTGACCCTGATGCTGCTATATACTGGCTTGCAAGAATGCTAAAAGGAGGCGAAGAGCCGAAATTCATAGCACGCAGAATGATAGTTCTTGCTTCGGAAGATATTGGCAATGCTGACCCGTATGCATTAACCATTGCAACATCAGCTTTTACTGCTGTAGATTATATCGGGATGCCTGAAGCTCAGCTTGTGCTTGCGCAGGCGGCAACATATCTTGCCAGCGCGCCAAAAAGCAATGCTTCGTACTCAGCATTGATGGACGCAAAAGCAGATGTTGATAATACTGGTGAGCTTGCTGTGCCATTGCATTTGAGAAATGCCCCAACAAAACTTATGAAAAACCTTGATTATGGTAAAGAGTATAAATATTCCCACAGCTTTGAAGGACATTTTACCGAGCAGCAATATTTGCCTGATGAGTTAAAAGATAAAGTGTATTATAAACCAACGGGAATTGGCGAGGAAGCAAAAATCCTTGAAAGATTAAAAAACTGGTGGAAGGATAAAAAAAGATGAAAGGTTTGCCTTGATATAAAAATTAGACAATGGTATTTTATCAATAATAAAAAGGAACAACTTGTGAGTTTCTGTTTCACTAATTATTCATCAATTGTGAGAAATTGTAAAATTATAAAATAAAGTATTATGGAGGACTTATGAAAAAGACCTTTTTCATTACATTTGCTATTTACTCTTTGTTATTTGGTATTTGCCATGCTCAGTGGGTGCAGATGAATAATGGAATGGGCAACTTAACTGTATATTCATTAGCAGTTAGCGGAAATAATTTCTTTGCCGGAACCTGGAATAACGGCGTATATCTATCTACCAATAACGGCACAAGCTGGACTCAAACCTCTTTAAATAATCGAGTTGTTCATTCGTTAGCTGTAAAAGGAAATAATATTTTTGCAGGAACACTTTATTATGGCGTTTATTTATTAACAGATAACGGCACAAGCTGGACTCAAACCTCTTTAAATAATCAATCTGTTATTTCATTAGCAGTAAACGGAAATGATATTTTTGCCGGAACTTTTAGTAATGGTGTATTTTTATCTACAAACAACGGCACAAGCTGGACTCAAACCTCTTTAAATAATCGAATTGTGAATGCATTAGCAGTAAACGGAAATAATATCTTTGCCGGGACTATTCTTGGGTATGGTGTATATGTATCTACAAATAATGGAACAAACTGGATTCAAAGAAATGAAGGATTAGTTGCCTTTTACATATATACTTTGTGTATATTAAACAATTACATATTTGCCGGCACGGGTGATAGCAGCGTTTACAGAAGACCGCTTGGAGAGCTTACAGGTATTCAACCGATTTCAAATGAAGTTCCAAATCAATTTTCACTTTCACAAAACTATCCAAATCCGTTTAATCCGGTAACAAAGATCAGGTTTGATATACCACCGGGTTCATCAGTAGCACAAACGTTCCCTTACAGGGTTGTAAACCTGTCTGTGTATGATATATTGGGCAGAGAAGTCGCTACACTTGTGAATGAAGAACTTAAACCCGGTACTTATGAAGTGGAGTGGAATGCAGCTAAATATTCGAGCGGAGTGTATTTTTATCGCATAGCGATCCATTCGGATAAACTATTGACAGAAGATTATTCAGAGACAAGAAAGATGATGTTGATAAAATAACGAAGTTATTTTTGAAATCCCGCTTTGCGGGACTAATCAAATAGTATGAAATTCCAAAAATTATAAATTACTCAAGTTGACCGTCTTTGATACAAAAACCGTTAAAACGGTTACTATTTAGCATATCATCATTCCCACGACTAAAGTCGTGGGCTACTAAATATTTATAATTATTAAGTTTACCTATCGGAACGGTCAACTTGAGTAAATTAGAAAGAGGATATTCAAAAAAATAAATATTAGAGAAGATTATTTTTTTTGTAATAAAGTATAAAATAGAAACAAAAGTTTATAGGATTTATAATTGGATTCGGTGGTACATTTACCAAAAATTAACTTTGGAGGAATAAAAAGCGATGAACGAACAAAAAAAAATAGAGGACATAAAATCGATTGACATATATAATTATGGAGTTGCATTTTACGGAGGTGTTGGATATTCAAATTCAATAAGGGCAACAATTACTTTATTCGATATTAATGGAGCCCCGGCAGGAATGATTAATTTCTATGATGATGTTTCAAAAATAGAAGGGGACTGTTTTAAAAATGGTATATTTAGCATGAATTTTCCGATGGATTCATATCAGGCAATTCTTTCTACCCTTCGCAGTAATCGGCGTGTATGTATTACATTCCTTAAAGATGTTGTAATGCTAGGTGAATTTGCAGAGCCTCGGGGAATTCCAACTCAGAATATTGATACAAGCAAAATAAATTGAATAATGATAACTATAGAAACAGATAAGAATAAAGTTGAATATGTAATTGGTATCGATCTTGGCGGAACTTATATAAAGTCTGCTATAATAGATTCCAAAGGTAAGATTATAAAACATTTTAAGATTGAATCCTTATCGCATATAAGTTCGCAGAAAGTTATTAAGCAAATAGAATTTTGCATAGATGAACTCAAAAGTGGATTAAAATATAAAATATCGGGCATAGGGATAGGCGCGCCGGGAGTAGTTACCGGTGGAGTTGTAAAGTATCCACCTAACTTTAAAGGGTGGAAAGAAGTAAACTTAAAGAAACATTTTGAAAAGAAGTATAAACTTGAAACGGAAGTTGATAACGATGCAAATTGCGCAGGGCTTGCCGAGCTAAAATTTGGTATAGGGAAAAAATATAAAAATTTCTTATTCCTAACGCTTGGTACAGGTGTGGGCGGTGCTATGATAATTGATGGTAAGATATACCGGGGAGAGCAAAATGGCGCTGGTGAATTTGGTATGATGACAATTGACTATAAGGGTCCAGGGTGCCTGGGCGGGAATCAGGGCTCAATTGAGGCGCATATAGGCAGAAACTATTTTCTGGAACAAAATAAAAAGGAAATACAAAAGCTTGGGAAAAAGATAGATTTTGAAGATATCAGCAGGCTTGCTTTAAAGGGTAATAAAACTGCAAAAAAACTGTTAAATTTGTATGGATTTTATCTGGGTGTATCAATAACAAACTATTTTAATTTAATGGATGTTCGTACAGCTATCTTAGGCGGTGGAATTTCAAACAATTATGATTATTTTATCGGCGAAGTTAATAAAACTATCAAAACCAGAAGCCTGAAAACTATCAGGAATAAATTCAGAGTCCTGCGCTCTGCTATTAATAATAATGCTGGTGTTATGGGTGCTGCTGCATTGATATTTGAATAAATAGAAATAAATGAAACACAGACAAGAATGTCTGTGCTACTATATATCAATCTACAAACATATTATGGGATTAAAAAATATATTATACAAAGTTGAAAATGGTGTTGCTGAAATTGTACTTAACCGCCCTGAGAAAATGAATTCGCTTGATGAAGAACTTATTCATGACTTAAGTGAGATGATGAAGGATTTTTCAATTAACGAAGAAGTGCAGGTTGTGGTTATCACGGGGGCAGCTGATAACTTTTGCTCTGGGTTATATTTGGATTACCTGCAGAAGATATCAGAATATGATATAATTCAGAACAAGGATGATTCGCGAAAATTCAAAAATATGCTGATGAATATTTACAACTGTTCAAAGCCTGTTATTGCCAAGGTTAAAGGATACTGTCTTGCAGGGGGCTCGGGGATAGCTTCAGCATGTGATATAATAGTAGCGGATGAAACAGCGAAATTTGGATATACTGAGGTAAAAATTGGCTTTATTCCCGCAATTGTAATGATGTTCCTCTTAAAACGGGTTACTGAAACCCACGCAAAGGATCTACTATTAACAGCAAGAATGATAAATTCAGATGATGCCTTGAGGATGGGATTGATAAATCATTATGTGCATTCAAACGAGCTTGATAGTAAAGTAAATGAGATTTGTGAAATGCTGAAGAAGAATTCCACTACATCACTAAAATTAACAAAAGAAATGTTTGGAAATATATCAGGGATGGATTTTGATAAAGCGCTTGAATATGCATGTGACCTTAATGCTGTAACGCGTATGACCCCTGACTGTAAAAACGGGGTTGCTAAATTTTTAAACCGGAACCATGATTAACTTGATTCAAGGATTGACATGATTAATATTGACTTTGATTTTAGATTTACTATAAATATATAGACTATTTCATAATTTTAAAAAACTATGCTACATAAAAGTACAATTGATTTTTTACAGAAATTAAAGAAGAATAATAACCGTGAGTGGTTTGCAAAGAACAAACCTCTTTACGAAGACGCTAAGTATGATTTTGAAGTATTTATATTTGAGCTTATACAGAAAATTTCTGAATTCGATGAAACAATTTCAGGACTTGAACCAAAAGATTGTATGTTCAGGATTTACAAAGACGTAAGATTTTCGAAGGATAAATTACCTTACAAAACAAACTTAGGAGCTTCGATAAATAAAGGCGGCAGAAAAGCGCCAACTGCGGGCTATTATGTGCATATTGATCCTTCGGAATACTTCCTTGGCAGCGGGTTATATATGCCAATGCCTGATAAATTACTTGCTGTAAGAAATAAAATCGCAGTAAGTTCAAAAGAATTTAAAGGAATTATTGGAAATAAAGAGTTCAAAAAGTATTTTGGTAAATTGTGGGAGGGTAATTCACTAAAAACTGCTCTAAAGGGTTTTGATAAAGATAACCCAATGATGGAATATCTGAAGATGAAAAGTTTTATTGGTGGTCACATAGTAAAGGAAGAAAAAGTGTTATCAAAAGGTTACGCAGATTATGCTGCAAAAGTATTTAAAGTAATAAATCCACTTAATGATTTTTTGAATGATGCGATGAGGGTATAAAAATTTTCATACATAAAAAAAGAGACAACCCATCGGGTCGTCTCTACATTAATAAATTATTTACATCTCAATTTTAATAATTATCTGCTGAATTATTGTTCCCTTATCATCAAAATCTTTGAGTGAAGTATATGCTTTTCCATTTAAGTTATTCTTAATATAACCAACCACCAGAATATCTATTATCTTCCCTGAAATTGTCATATCCTTATTTGGAGATGTGCTCATAAGTAAAGCATCACCTTTCTGTGTGGCTAAAACAAAAACTCCGAAATATCCTGTCTTATTATCTGAAGTAAACACTTCCTTGGATTTTAAACTGGTTACATCTTCTTTTCTGTCATAAGTTATGGAGTCAGTTGTTGTTATCTTAACAGATACTGATGTACCGATAAGTCCGTTTAGCTTTTTGTAAGCAAGTATTTCCTTCTTGGCAGGCAGCTCATCTGAATCATATATTTTGTACATATCGTCACAAAGTTTATCCAGATCCAAGTTTCCTGATAATGCTCTGCCTGATAACAAAAATAAAAATGCCAGAACTATAATTGAGTATTTCATAATTTTATTTAATTTATTGTGTAAAATTATACTATAATGTTAATGTTTGAAACAGAAAAAGCAGGTATAATTCATAAATTATTATCATAGGGATAATAATCGCCCTAAAAACTTAACAGGCAAATCTATATATTTGCTGATAATGGGAAAAGTAAATTTTTCAAAAAGATTAAAGAAGAAGATTGGAATTATCGGTTTTCCTATAGATTTAGGTGCCGATAGACGTGGTGTTGATATGGGTCCCTCAGCCTTAAGATATGCTCATTTAGAGCAAAAACTTGAAAATATGGGCTATGTTGTCAAAGATTTTGGAGATATTATCATTGCAGGCGCTGAAATTCAAAGGATCAGAAATCCGAAGCTTAAGTTTTTACCTGAAATAGTCCGCTCATCCAAAACACTTGCCAAAAAAGTTGAATCAATGTTAAACCGTAAATATTTTCCATTGATACTTGGCGGTGACCATGCATGCGCAATTGGAAGTATTGCTGGTATATCAAGCTATTGTAAAAAGAACAATAAAACGCTGGGTGTTATATGGATAGATGCTCATGCTGATATGAATACACCAGAGACGACTCCTTCGGGTAATATCCATGGAATGCCGCTTGCGATATCGCTGGGTATTGGTGAAAAAAAGCTGACGAGGGTCGGTGGGTTTTCACCGAAGGTGCTGCCAGAAAATGTAGCGTTAATAGGTATTAGAGATGTTGATGCTGAAGAAGCTGTTACAGTTAAGCAGTATCGCGACAGAGGTATGCAGGTATATACTATGACTGATGTTGATAAGCAGGGGGTTACCAGAATAATTGCAAGAGTACTTAATGATTTTAAAAATGAGGTTGATCATATTCATATAAGTTTTGATCTTGATGGAATTGACCCCGATTATGCCGGCGGAGTTGGTACACCGGTTGAAGGCGGCTTGACTTACCGCGAAGCATCGGTAATAATGGAAATGGTTGCTGATTGCGGCTGTATGAGTTCGCTGGAAATGCTTGAGGTAAACCCGATACTTGATTCAAAGAACGAAACATCTGAGCTTGCTGTTGATTTTATAGAATCTGCGTTAGGTAAATCAATTTTATATGAGTAAAGGAGAAAAAAATGAAAGAATTTGATTTTGCAGTTTGGAAAGAAGATAAATACTATGTTGCATTATGTCTAAATGTTGAAGTTTCATCTTTTGGAAATGATCGATTAGAGGCAATTAAAAATCTAAAAGAAGCTGTTGAATTGTATTTTGAATAACATAATGAAGCAGTTTAAATGAATATTAAAAAACCATTCCTTTTCGATCTTACTTTAAAAGAATTAACAGAAATCGTAACTGATCTTGGTGAGCCTGCATACCGTGCTAAACAGATATGGCAGCAGGTGTATGATAAGGTTGTTCCTTCATTTGAAAAAATGAACGGGATACCTAAATCACTCAAAGAAAAACTTATAGCCGAAATAGATATATCTCACCTTAATCTGCAGGTTGATCTCAAATCAAAAGATAATCACACAAGAAAAATACTGTTCAAGCTGCCCGATGGTGCACAGATAGAAACTGTTTTAATGGGATACCATATCCGAAGAACAGCGTGTATATCAACTCAGGCAGGGTGTGCGCTTGGCTGTACTTTTTGCGCAACAGGTCAGTGGGGTTTGGAAAGAAATATTTCCTCAGGTGAAATAGTAGAGCAGGCAATTTTCTTTGAGCGTGAGCTTAGAAAAAAAAATGAAAAGCTTACAAATCTTGTATTTATGGGTATGGGTGAACCATTTGCAAATTACGTACAAGTGATGAAAGCCGTTGATACTTTAACTGACCCCGATGGTTTTAATTTTGGAGCACGAAGAATTACAATTAGTACTGTCGGGCTTGTACCAATGATAGAAAAATTTGCAGAGGAAGAGAAGCAGGTAAATCTTGCAGTATCGCTACATGCAGCTACAGATGAATTGCGTGAATCGATGCTTCCGATAAATAAACGATACCCGTTAGATGTACTCATAAAAGCATGCAGGAATTATATCTATAAAACCAACCGCCGTGTTAGTTTTGAGTGGGCTTTGATTGATAATGTAAATGATACTCCCGAGCAGGCTAAGGCACTTGCCAGGATATTAAAGGGAATGTTATGTCATATAAATCTCATACCATTAAATCCAACCACAGGTTATGATGGACATGAATCAAAGCAAAGGCGTATTCAGGCATTCAGAGAAATACTTGATAAAGCAGGAATTCCGAATACACTCAGGATTAGGCGGGGGATAGATATAAATGCCGGTTGCGGGCAGTTAAAACATGCGGTGAATTCATAATAAAAGTAAAGGACTTGAAAAAATAAATAAGATAATATAATTTAGATAATGAATAATATATTAAAAAGAATATCTATTAACCCTGAAATATGTTTTGGTAAACCTTGTTTTAAAGGAACTAGGATATGGGTTTCATTAATTTTAGATCTGCTTTCAGAAGGTGCTACTATGGATGAAATATTGGAAAATTATCCTCAATTAATAAGAGAAGATATTTTTGCTGCAATTGCATATGGTTCTGAAATGTCAAGAGCAAGATTTGTTGAAATTCCGCTGGAGAATGCGTTATAGTAGAACCTAACAGGATCGGAATTCACAATAATGATTAAAATTCGAACATTTTTTGTTAATATTTGCTTACATTCACATAAATACCCTAACATAAATCATATTTTCCACTGATATATATTATAGTAATTTTACCTAAAAAATGCTATTTTGTAGCGTAAGATTTTAAAGGTGAATAGAATTAAACAATAATTTTGCTTTAATTCTTTCTGATTTTTTTAATCTTAATGATAAGTTAAACTAAAATTAAATTATTTATATGCCAACAGATAAACGAATTACAGATTTATTAAGATTACATAAGATGCGGGAAACTGCTAAAATGGGAGGCGGCGAAAAAAGAATTAAAGCCCAGCATGCAAAAGGAAAATATTTAGCCCGCGAAAGAATTTATATGCTGCTTGACCCCGGTTCATTTGAAGAGTATGATGCTTTTGCAACGCATCGTACCCATGATTTTGATATGCAAAAACAGATTTTTTTAGGTGATGGTGTTATAACCGGCAGCGGCAGAATTGACGGCAGGCTTGTGTTTGTTTTCAGCCAGGATTTTACAGTGTTCGGCGGTTCACTATCGGAAGCGCATGCTGAGAAGATTTGCAAAGTGATGGATATGGCTGAAAAAATGGGAGCGCCATTTATAGGACTTAATGATTCAGGCGGAGCAAGGATACAGGAAGGCGTTGTATCATTGGGCGGATATGCTGATATATTTTTACGCAATACGCTTATGTCAGGTGTTATCCCGCAGATTAGCGCTATTATGGGACCCTGCGCGGGCGGAGCGGTGTATTCACCTGCTATTACTGATTTTGTTCTGATGGTAAAAGGTAAAAGCCATATGTTTGTTACGGGTCCTAATGTTGTTAAGACGGTTACACATGAAGAAGTATCATTTGAAGATCTTGGCGGCGCTAAAACACATTCAACAAAATCAGGTATAACGCACTTTGCTTGTGATGATGAAATGCAATGCTTGCAGTACGTAAGGAAGCTTATCAGTTACATGCCTCAGAACTGGAGAGAAAAAACACCAGAGAAGAAATCCGTTGATGACCCTGAGAGAATTGAAATGGAGCTTAACCATATAATCCCCGAAGATAATACAAGACCTTATGATATGAAGAAGATAATAAATCTTGTGGTTGACCAGGAAGAAAAACCGGTTACCGAGTTTGATGAAGAAATTGAAAATAATAAAAAAGAAAAGAAAGCAAAAACTGCCAAAACAGGTAAAGAGATTGAGCTTGTAAAACCGGGATTAGTATCAAGCTTTTTTGAAACACAGGAATTATTTGCACCAAATATTATAACAGGATTTGCAAGGCTTGATGGCTTATCAGTAGGTGTTATTGCAAACCAGCCGAGCAAAATGGCAGGTGTGCTTGATATTGATGCCTCGGTAAAAGGCGCAAGGTTTGTAAGGTTCTGTGATGCTTTTAATATACCGCTTGTAGTGTTTGAAGATGTTCCGGGATTTATGCCGGGAACGTTTCAGGAGTGGCGGGGGATTATCAAACAGGGAGCAAAGCTGCTTTATGCATTTGCAGAGGCAACAGTGCCAAAACTTACCGTTATTACACGCAAAGCTTATGGCGGGGCATATGATGTGATGAACTCTAAACACATTCGCGCTGATTATAATGTTGCATGGCCCGGAAGTGAAATTGCTGTAATGGGTTCAGCGGGCGCAGCGGAAATTATTTTCAAGAAGGAAATTGATTCAGCCAAGGACCCGAAGAAAGCATTTGATGAAAAGGTTGAAGAGTATAAAGAAAAATTTGCGAATCCATATGCAGCAGCAGCGCGCGGATATATTGATGATGTTATCGAGCCATCAGAAACCCGATTAAAGCTGGTTAAAGCTTTAAGGATGCTTCAGACGAAGGAACAATCAAACCCGAAGAAGAGACACGGAAATATTCCGTTGTAAGAAATATATTAAACCTGACAGGTTTATATTAAAATACCTCTAAATCTGCATATTTTGAGGGAGTATATAAATTTTGTAATATTGTAAACACTTTTTATATACTATATTTAAGAAATTCCAGGAGGGACAAAATGAAGGTCTTTTGTATTTTTGTATTATTTATACTCTGTGAATTTACTACAAATATATCTTACTCTCAGTTCTGGTCTGAAGATTCATCAGGTGTTAATGTACAACTGAATGCAGTAGTCTGTTTCAATCCTAACAGGGCATGGTGCTGCGGTAATAATGGTACGGTATTAAAAACAATACCTGCACTTGGGGGGAGAAGATGGACTAATGTAAGCGGAAACGGAATTCCCGCTGGAATTGATCTTGTAAATATAGTATGCCCGGTTAATGATACAAATATTGCTTTAACAACAGGCACAATGGCAGGAATTACTTATGTGTACAGAACATCAAACGCAGGAGCAAACTGGACTCAGGTATTTTCGCAGATAAACGGACGTATAAATTCAATGTGGTTTTCCCAGTTTTCAATTACCAATGCATTTATACAGGGAAACCCTGTTGGCGGCAGATGGTCACTATTCAGATCTACAAACGGCGGCGTGAATTGGGATTCATCAGGCTTATACCTGCCGCAGAACGGTAGTGAGACCGGGTGGAGTAATTCAGCGTATTTCTATAATAACCGCGTTTGGTTTGGTACAAATAATTCCCGGATATATTATTCAACAAATTCAGGATTTACATGGAGTGTACAGTCAACAGCCCCTGAAATCAATTCATATACTATTATGGCAAATGTTGGTTCCAATTATGTTTTATCAGGGGGTTTCACTCTTATGATTTCTACAAATAGCGGAAACAACTGGAGCCAAATTTCTTCGTTAGGATCAGGTAATTTTGGAGGCTTTGGTAATTTTTCCAATTATTGGTGGTATGTAAGGTCTGATAACAAAATCTATCTTTCAAGTAATAACGGTTCAACATGGAGCGTTCAATACACTTCACCTGCTGGAAATTATACAAACATATATTTATCGTACAGTAATTTGTATATATATGCGGTAAGATCAAACGGGGGAATATCCAAGTATCGTATTTATGTAGGCGTTCATCAGTTATCAAACCAGCTACCGGAAAAATTTAATCTTTACCAAAACTATCCCAACCCCTTCAATCCGCAAACGAAGATAAAGTTTGAAGTTCCGAAAGCATCTTTCACAAAATTGATTATTTATGATCTGCTGGGCAGGGAAGTTGCAACACTTGTAAACGAAGAACTTAAACCCGGTACATATGAAGCTGACTGGTCCGCCACCGGCGGAGGCTCGAATTTTTCAAGCGGTGTGTATTTTTATAAGATAATTTCGGGTGATTTTGTAGAGTTAAAGAAAATGATTTTGATAAAATAAATATTTTATGAAAATGAAAAATCTAAAATTATTAATATTTGTTTGCCTAATAGTTACAAAATTGTTTTATGCTCAAAGCGGTTGGGTGTGGCAGAACCCAACACCGACTGGAAATGATTATGAAAGAGTTAGATTTTATGACGAAAATACTGGATATGCGGTAGGTTGGCATGGAACGATTGTTAAAACTACAAATGGCGGTGAGAATTGGACCTTAGTAAATAATGAAGTAATGAACTTAATAGGAAGCGGATATTATTCTGGGATATTAAGGTGTATTCATATTTTTGATCAGAATACATTAATTGTCGCTGGGAATGGTATTATTAAAACTACGAATAGTGGAATAAACTGGCAATTGATAAGCATAGCACAAGTGCGAGACATTCAATTTGTAAATAATTCAATAGGATTTTATATAAACGGAAATATTATCTTTAAAACGACCGATGGTGGATTTAACTGGGTCGGAGTAAGTCCAATTCCCGGAACGTGGTATTCTATTAATTTTGTAAATCAGAACACTGGATTTGTTAGCGGTAATAATGGAAATATACTTAAAACTACCAACGCTGGTGCAAACTGGAATGCCACTAATGTAGGTTTATCTATTAATTTAAGGTCAATAAAATTTGCAAATATTAACACTGGTTATTGTGCGGGTGATTATGATAAAATTTATAAAACTACTAATGAAGGTCAAAACTGGACTTTAAAATTTAGCAGTGTTACTTTTAACATGGGAGAGATTAGTTATGTAGGTACTGATACTTGTTATTTTACAAATTGGGGAGGTATGGTTTTCAGAACCTACAATGGTGCCAATACATGGGATAGCGTACATGTAGATGTACGTGGTATTAGTTTAAGTTCCGTAAAGAATAATTTGTTTGTAGTTGGAACAGGTGGTATGATTTATAAATCTTCTGATTACGGTGTTAACTGGTACAATAAAACTTCTACATTCGGAAATCTTTATACTTTAAACTCTATTTATTTTCCATCTCAAAGCACCGGATATATATGTGGAGAATTTGGAAATGTACTAAAAACTACAAATACCGGGATAAATTGGATAAAATTAAATACAAATATAACAACTACCTTAACTGATATATATTTTATTAATGATTTAACTGGATTTGCTGTTGGAGCTTATGGTAAAACAATAAATTCAACAAACGGCGGTTTATCATGGGATACTCTGAAAAGTGTTAATGTATATTTAACATCGGTATTCTTCTTAAATAGTTTAACCGGGTTTATCTCAGGTAATAATTATATTTATAAAACTACAAATAAAGGTGCTTCTTGGTATATAGTCAATACTTCAGGTGGTGCTACATCTTGTATTCAGTTTTTAAATTCTTCAACTGGTTATAGTTTAGGTAGAGTGCAAGGTCCTACTTATGAAACATATGTTTTTAAAACTACTAATCAGGGTGAATCTTGGTTTTATGTTACTAATTTTTATAATCTGGGTTATAACTCAATGCAAATGATAAATGAATATACCGGTTATGCCGTAGAATCAAATTTAACCCGAAAAACGACTAATGGCGGTACTAACTGGTTTGAAATACTTAACTATGGCAGTTATGCAATGTATTTTATAAATGATAATACCGGTTATATTACCGGATTTAAAACAACTAATGCCGGAATAAATTGGTTTTCTCAAAATGTTGATATACAGGCAAATTATTTAATGAAAGATATTTTTTTTGTTAATTCAAATACAGGATTTATGGTTGGTGGATATGGAGGTACAATTTTTAAAACTACAGATGGTGGTGGCACAATGATTCCTATAGGTTTAAATAACTTGTCAGAAGCGTTACCATTGAATTATAATGTATTCCAAAACTATCCCAACCCCTTCAATCCGCAAACGAAGATAAAGTTTGAAGTTCCGAAAGCATCTTTCACAAAATTGATTATTTATGATCTGCTGGGCAGGGAAGTTGCAACACTTGTAAACGAAGAGCTTAAACCCGGCACATATGAGGCTGATTGGTCCGCCAACGGCGGAGGGTCAAATTTTTCAAGCGGTGTGTATTTTTATAAGATAATTTCGGGTGATTTTGTTGAAACGAAGAAAATGGTTTTGATGAAGTAAGATCGCAGATTTATCAGATTGAGCAGATTAAAAGATTAATCAGATTAAAAGATTGCTCAGATTAAAATGAAATGAAAAAACCTGACTGGTTATTAACCTATCAGGTTTTGTCTTTACTGAACTCTGCGTCTTCGCGCTTGCCTGTTTATGGCATGGTCTCTGCAGTGAAAAATTATTGTTAATTCTTAAACTTAGGTTCAAATATTCTTTTTATTCCCACTGATTTACCCGTATTCACATCAATATTCACAACTACTGCGCTGATCTTTACATCATCGGTTGCGACATCGGTTTTGTGGGGTGTCTGGTAGTAAAACCGTGCAATCGAAGCATCTTTGTTGCCGCCAATAACACCCTCAAATGCTCCTGTCATACCAACATCGGTTATGAATGCCGTACCGTTTGGCAGTATGCGCTCATCCGCTGTCTGCACATGGGTGTGAGTGCCAACGACTGTACTTACCTTGCCATCCATGTACCAGCCGAATGCAATTTTCTCAGCGGAAGCCTCACCGTGGAAATCAACAAAAATTAAATTGGTATCTTTCTTAACTCGCTCAACAATTTTATTTGTAGTTCTGAAAGGACAGTTTAAAGTAGAAAGATACACTCTGCCCATAACATTGATTACGCACAGGTTAAACAGTCCGCCTTCAATAGAAATAGGATATAGCTGGTAACCTCTTCCATAAACATCATCATGGTGGTTTGCGGGTCTGAGCATTCTGGCATCATCTTTTAGTATATTAACCGATTGTAACTTACTGAATGTATGGTTGCCGCCTGTCATACACTGAATGCCTGCATCGTATGCGCGCTTAACATCCTTTTCAAGAAAGCCTTTACCGCCTGAGAGATTTTCTCCGTTTGCTATTACAAAATGTATGCTGTTCTTTTCAACTATCTTCTTCAGATTGTCTTCAACATACTTTAAGCCCGGTTCGCCAATTATATCGCCTATGAATAATATATTTAAGTTCAATTAGGAATTACGAATTAGGAATTAAGAATAAATTATTAGTTTTTAAGTTGCAGATTACTTTTTATCATTATTATTTGCTCATTGCTCATTGCTCATTGCTCATTGTTATCAGTAGCTTTCCGACCTATCAGGAAACTTTTTATCTTTTACGTCTTTTATATAATTCTTAAATGCTTTCTTTGATTGCTCTGCAATGTTAAGATATTTTCTAACAAAGCGCGGGTGGAACATTTCGGTCATTCCCAGCATATCATGGGTTACAAGTATCTGCCCGTCACAGTTAATACCTGCGCCAATGCCAATTGTTGGTATCTTAATTGAGTCAGTTACTTTTTTTGCAAGTGATGCAGGAATTTTTTCAAGCACAATAGCAAAGCAGCCTGCCTGTTCAAGTATTTTAGCATCTTTTTGTATCTGTCGTGCTTCTTTGGGGTCGGTGCCGCGTGTTACATAAGTACCAAAGATATTAATTGATTGCGGTGTTAATCCTAAATGACCCATAACAGGGATACCAACTTTAACAAGATGTTTAACCACCTCTCGAATACGCTCACCGCCTTCAAGTTTAACAGCATCTGCACCGGTTTCTTTCATAACCCTTCCGCAGTTTCTCACGGATTCTTTAATATCAACATGGTAGCTCATAAATGGAAGGTCAACAACAAGCAGGGCTGTCTTTACAGCTTTTTTTACGATCTTTGCATGATATATCATTTCATCAAGAGTTACAGTTAGCGTAGTTGCGTTACCTTGTATAACATTACCCAGAGAATCGCCAACAAGTATAAAATCAATACCGGCTTCATCAAGATACTTTGCAGTAAGATAATCATATGCCGTTAATGCGCTTATTTTCACGCCACGCTGTTTCATGGTAACCAGTGTTTTAGTGGTTATCTTTTTCCGCTCTTTAGTTAATGTAGTTTTATTTTCCTGTGTACTTTTATCAGTCATTTTCCCTGAATAATTAATTCATTGTAAAACGGGTTTTCATCCTTGGTTCAATAAATTCAGCAACCCTGTTAATGCTATAAAAGTTCAAATCAAAAGTATCCCTGAATCCATTAAACACAGCTTCAGAAACATCAGTATAATCAACTTTTCTGCCTGTTATATTGTTTATGCATTCGGTTTTATTATCTATCTCCTGCATCATTTTAACACGCTCTTCACCGGTTATGTTCAGGTAGTTAATAATATTTTTATGATGAGTGCCTATTAGAATTGAGCCGTGCTGTAAGACAATTTCACCAAATTTTCTTTGTGCGCTGCCAACAAGTTTTTTGCCTTTGTGATTAATTTCATATTTTACGGCACTGTTAAAACACAAGTTATACATTCCTGTGCGGATAAGTTTAAGCAGGTCAGGGGTTTCTTTTGTAAATGAAAGTAAAGAAAGTTTTGGGTCAAGTGTTTTCAAGCCGTTAAGTATCGCAAGAGAAATATCTTTATAAAGCTCGCGAATTTGTTTATGTGAACGAAAGATTACAGAATAAGTAAGCTCTTCTGAATGTAGTACAGCTCTGCCGCCGGTTGGACGCGTTATGATATCTATTCCTTCGGCTTTGCATTTTGTGCTATCAATGTTTATCTCAGCAGCAAGTCTGTTCTGGTTATACCCCAGAGAAATTGCAAAGGGCTTCCATCGGTAAAATCTTAAAAAAGCCGTATCTTCGTCTTTGCATCTATTAACCAGTCGCATATCAAGATCCATATTATATACTCCGGATCTGTAACCTGTATCTAAGAACTCCCACTTTTTATTTTCAGCAAGTGGAGTAGTTGCAGTGGTTTTTTCTGCTGAATTATTTCCTGATGATTCCGCGTTCACTTTGCTCAATAAAAGAGATTATATTTTTAACTTCATCTGTTAATGGAACAGAATCTTTCACTGCTTTGATTGCATCGCTGATATTATATTCAGGTCCATAGATTAGGTTATATGCATTTTTAATATTCTGCAATTGTTCATCTGTAAATCCCCTGCGTTTCAATCCGACAACATTCAGCCCTTTGTAGCCAAGCGGTGCGCCCCCTGCAAGTATGTAGGGCGGAACGTCCATTGTAACCCTTGCACTGAATGCTATAAATGAATGCGCTCCTATGTGCACAAACTGATGAATACCAACCATACCGCCGATAATTGCCCAGTCATCTATAACTACATGCCCGCCCATATTGATGGCATTTGAAAGTATTACGTTATTTCCTATAATTGAATCATGCGGAATGTGTACATATGACATAACATAACAATTGTTTCCAACTACTGTTTTGTTGTGAGCTTTTGTTCCGCGGCTTATAGTTGCAAACTCACGTATAACGGTGTTTTCGCCAATCTCAACAGTAGTAACTTCACCCGTAAATTTAAGGTCCTGAGGTTCAGCGCCAATTATTGCAGAGTGAAATACCCTTACACCTTTGGCAAGCGTAGAACCAGAATGTATCAGTGCGTTTGAGTGTATCTCGGAATTATCACCTATAGTAACTTTATCTTCAATAATGCTGAATGGTCCAACAGATACATTGACACCAATAATTGCTGTGGGTGAAATTACTGCTTTATCGCTTATCAAACTCATATGTTAATACAGGGCTATTTAGATTAATAGAATGATGATGATTTTTTTTTGTACTGACTATTATTAGCCCAGGGTTTTATCTATTATAACGTTATCGTTTTCAATCGAGGTTTTTGCTATCATTTCTCCTATTAAGCCAATAGAGAAGAACTGAACTCCGACAATTGCCATTAAAATTCCGACAAAGAACAGCGGTCTTCCGCTTATGGGGGTTGCTTCAACAAATTTAAGTATGGTTAAGTAAAGTAAAATTCCTGTACCTGCTATAAAACTTAACACACCTAAAAATCCAAACAGGTGCAATGGGCGTTTAATATACTTTGTAGTGAAGAGAACTGTTATAAGATCAAACAACCCGTTGAAGAACCTTGAAATACCATATTTTGTTTTGCCGTATTTGCGTTCATGGTGAGTTACTACCATTTCAGTTACCTTGAATCCTGATAGATGTGCAAGTGCGGGAATGTAGCGGTGCATTTCACCGTAAACTTTTACATTCTTTACAACATCCCTAACATAAGCCTTTAAGCCGCAGTTGTAATCATGCAGCCTTAAACCAACCATCATACTGGTTACTTTGTTAAAGAGTTTTGATGTATGCTTTTTTATGAACGGGTCATGTCGGACTTTCTTCCAGCCGGAAACAAGGTCAAAACCTTCGTTTAGCTTTGCTATCATTGCCGGAATTTCATCCGGGTCATCCTGAAGGTCTGCATCCATAGTGATAACATAATCACCCTTTGCAACTTTAAAACCTTCCTGCAGAGCGGCTGATTTGCCGTAATTGCGTTTGAACTTTAAGCATTTAAAACGGCTGTTTACCCTGTGAATTTCCTGCAGTTTATTGTATGAACCATCACTGGAGCCGTCATCAATAAAGATAACTTCCCATGTGCATCTAAGTCCATCTAAAACTTTTTTGAGTGAAACAGAAAGCTCAACCAACGAATCTTCTTCATTGTAAAGTGGCACTACAACGCTGACAAATTTATTGGAAATATTTATTTGCTGTGACTGTTGTAGTTGCTTATTATCACGCTGAAAAAAACGTCTCTGGTTAGAGTTTTTCCTATAGAATTTCTTATTTTGCGGTTTTTGTTCCTGCGTAGTATCTTTATTTTGTTGGTTTACGTTTTCCTGTTGGCTTTCAATCACTAGTGGATTTTCGGTTTCTTTTTTTCCGTTTAGCCGGTTTTTTTTAGGATACTTTTGGTACCTGCTTTTTACGTTCTTACGTTTAATTATTGAATCATTGGGTGAATCAATTGGTGCATTAACATTTGCTTCTGTAACATTTTTTTCGATCTTTGGCTCAGATACATCTGAACTTGTTACTGTATTAGGGTTATCCTTTACTTTGCCGATCGCCGTTTTCACGGTTTGCTCTGAATCTTCCAAAAAAACCTTTCAAATTTGAGATTTTGATAAAAATATCATACAAAATTAACCATTAATGTTTGCAAAAACAATTGTAAAACCAAAAATAAGCAATAATGAAGCCTTTTTTAGCAATATCTATTCAAAGTAAATAAACCTTAACCAACTTTCAATCCCGCTAAGCAACTAAAGTCAGGAAAGAGTCCTGCTGTAGCAGGATAAACTAGGACTGCTCCGAAGGAGTCCCTTCGGGCCAAAAAGCGCAGAAAGTGAAAGTCAGGCAGAATTTCATAAAGGTAAGCACTAATAAACATGAATTTACTAAAAAAACGAGTTAAGTAATTAAAAAAATTGTTAGTCTATATTTATTTTAAATTATCTGATATAATGTTCTTTACAGTAAATAAAAAAGCCGCCTGGTAATTTGGGTTACATCAGGCGGCAAAAACGAGGTTATTGGTGAGTTTGAAGAATTGTGTTCCACTTTTTTCAGTGTCTATATCTTACACTTGCTATGCATACAATTTGTTCCGGTATTTATTTATCCCGTGTCCATCTTCATTGCTTTTTCTTAGGGGATTTATTTCTGCAATTTGGGTCATCATGTTAAAACAATTGCTTGGATGTTAAAATTGATGCATGGAATATCACAGAAAAACAAACCTATTCTTTTATAAATAAGTTTATTAACAGAAGTAATAGAACAAAAAATAATTGCTTTAATTTCAGATCAAATATTTTACAACAACAAAACCTCCGATAAACAAAATGGTGAAAAGTAATGCCAAAATATTGAAGTACTTATCTATAAAAGTTTTGATTTTCTCACCGAACTTCCATATCAGAAATGCAACAAGGAAAAATCTTGCTCCGCGGCTAATAACAGAAGCAATTATGAACATTGGAATGCTGATATTAAAAATTCCGCTTGTTATAGTGAAGAGTTTGTATGGTATCGGAGTGAATCCTGCAGAGAAAATAATCCAGAAATCCCATTTATTATACAAGGTTTCAATATTCATAAACGATTGAAGAGTAAATCCGGGTATATGATTAAAGAAGAAATTTGCTATCCATGTGAACTCACCAGAAGTACTGTACCATAAGTAATGCCCAATGATATACCCCAGCAATGCCCCTAAAACAGAAGCAATAGTACAGTATAGTGCAAATTTAAATGATTTGGGACGCAGTCCAAGGCATAAAGCAATCAAAAGTGCATCAGGCGGAATTGGAAAGAATGAAGACTCAAGGAAAGATAAAATAAATAAGGCTGGTAGTCCGTAAGGTGTTTCAGCCCAATGGAGTACCCAATCATATAATCTACGAACTATTTTCATGTATTATAAAGAAATAGATTTAGTGTCTAAATTTATGCATAAAAGAGCAAAGATATACATATTATCCATAACAATAAATGAGCAAATTAATGTTCAAGGATAAAAGAGGAAGAGTAATTTGAGATTTTACTGTGTTAAATTCCTCGATAAGCCCGTTAAGAGGTATGATAAATCAGACTGATTTTCTATAAATTCGGAAGAAATATTTATATTGATAAAACACTTTAAAACTGGTAAATTTACTAAATTATTACAAAAAAATTCATATTATGCCTACATTTTTTCTTGACGGAAAAGAACTTGAATTTAAACAGGGACAAACTATAATAGAGGCAGCTAAAGCTGTTGGAATTGAGATACCTCATTTTTGCTGGCATCCATCTCTTAGTGTTTCAGGTAATTGCCGAATATGCTTAGTTGAAGTTGAAAAAGCTCCCAAAGGAATGATTGCATGTGCCACACAAGCAATTGAAGGAATGGTGGTTCATTCAAATTCACCAAAAGCCATTCAGATGCGTAATGCAGTCATGGAATTTCTATTAATCAACCACCCACTTGATTGTCCAATTTGCGATGAAGCAGGTGAGTGCAAGCTGCAGGATTATGCATACAAATACAGCATAGGTAAATCAAGGTTTGATGAAGAAAAAAATCATAAAGATAAAAGAGTTGAATTGGGTCCGAATGTTATGTTTGACCAGGAGCGTTGCATAAGCTGTTCGCGATGTATAAGATATTGTGAAGAAGTTGTAGGCGATCCGCAGTTAACATTTGTAAGCCGCGGCGAAAAAGTTACAATTGAAACTTTCCCAGGTAAGCAGCTTGATAATCCTTATGCAATGAATGTAATTGAGCTGTGTCCCGTAGGTGCGCTCACATCACGTGATTTCCGCTTCCGAGCAAGAGTTTGGGATATGTCTCACACGGATAGCGTTTGTACAGGATGTGCGAGGGGATGCAATATGGAAATATGGGTAAGGGATAATGAAATTTTAAGACTTACACCAAGAGAAAATATGGATGTTAACCAGTACTGGATGTGTGACCACGGCAGGCTTGATACATTTAAGTTTGTTAACGATGACGCAACCCGCGTTAAAACGCCTATGATGCGCAAAGAAGGAGTATCACAGGATGCGAACGGACTTAAAGAATGTGACTGGGATGATGCAATTGCAAGAGTGATCTCAGAAATAAAAAATTATAAAGCAGAAGAAATAGCATTTATTGCTTCGCCGTATTCAACTCTTGAAGATAATTTTGTGCTTCAGAGATTTGCAAAGGAAATTGTAGGCTCAGATAATATTGCATACATACCACATATAGAAGGCACTGATGATAAGTTATTGTTAAGAGCTGATAAAACTCCAAATGCAAACGGCTTAAAGATACTTGGAATAGACCCGATTGATATTAAGCTCATAGATAAGATAGTTAATAGGCAGATAAAGATGGTTTATATTATGAACGATAGCCTTGGAAGGCTTGAAAGAACAGAAGATATATCAAAGATGATTGAAATTGCTGTACTTCATATCAGCAATTTTTATGAGAAAAGTCATAAAGCTACAGTTGTACTTCCAGCATCAACATATGCCGAGGTAAACGGAACTTTCGTAAATTTCCAGAACAGGGTGCAGCGAATCAAGCCAGCAGTTGCAGCACTTGAGCAGGAAAGATTGCCGGGAGATTTTGCCGTAAGCAGGCTGGATAAATTCGGAGCTCATAATGACAGATGGACAAAAGGTACAAGGTTCAATGCACGCCCGGCATGGAAAGTAATTTCACAGTTGGCTAAAGTGCTTGGCAGTGATTTTGGTTATAGCAACACAGAAGAAGTGTTTGATGATATGACAGTAAAAGTACCTGAACTTGCCGGAATGAGTTATGAATTAATCGGCATACATGGCGCTTTTGTTGGGCAAAATGAAGAAGTTGCTGCATAATTTTTAATATTGTCATTCCCGCAAATGCGGGAATCCATACTTATAAATTTAAGGGTTCATAATTGAACCCTTCTTAGTTTAAAGCATAAATATTGAAAAAGCATATTATACACAGACAGGACCGAGAAAACGGTTGTACCAAATGTCTGTGTTACTAAAGTCAGAAAATATTATAAGCACAGGCAAGCTTAAAGGTCACACAAATGTCGTGTTACTAAAAACAAAACATTGGATATAAAACAATACATAACAGATAAACTAAAGAATTCATTAAAATCTCTTGGAGTCGAGGAAACAGTTATAATTCTTGAAAGACCAAAAGATAATTCACATGGTGATATTTCGACCAATGCAGCGATGATTTATGGCAAGAAGCTCGGGCTAAATCCAAAAGAATTTGCCCAGAGTATAATTGAATCACTTAACATACCCGATGAATATATTACCAAAGCAAGTGTTGCAGGACCCGGGTTCATAAATCTCTTCATAGCGGATAAATATTACACATCAAAGCTACAGGATATAATTTTGCAAAAAGGTAAATACGGCAGGATGAATGATAATGCAGGTAAGACCGCTGACCTTGAATGGGTGAGCGCAAATCCAACCGGTGAGCTGCATACAGGACATGGAAGGCAGATAGCCTTAGGGAAAGCAATTGCGAATTTACTTGAATGGACAGGTTATAAAGTAACACGTGAATATTATTACAACAATGCAGGTAAACAGATGGACAATCTTGCAAAATCAGTTTACGCAAGATACAGGCAGATATTTGAATCTGAATACCTTTTCCCAGAAGATGGTTATTCAGGTGATTATGTAAAAGAAATTGCTGCCATACTTGAAAAAGAGCATGGCGATGCATTAATAGATTCTGATGATAAGATATTCCGTGAAGCAGGTGAGAACTGGTGTTTTAATTCAATAAGACAAACACTCCATAATTTAGGAATTACACATGATGTTTTTTTTAATGAAAGTTCATTGTATGAATCAGGAAAAATAAAAGAAACACTCGAAGAATTTAAAAAGCGGGGTTTATCATACGAAAAGGAGGGTGCTGTTTGGCTTAAGACAAGCGAGCTTTTGAAGAATAAAAAAGTTTCTGCTGATAAAGTTATAGTCAAATCAACAGGTGAACCGACATACAGACTTCCAGATATGGCTTATCATATAGATAAGATAAAAAGAGGCTTTGATATGATGATAGATATTTTTGGCTCAGATCATGGAGATACATATAAAGAAGTATTAGCGGGAATAGAAGGACTTGGATACAATACTTCAAAGATAAAAGTTATTATACACCAGATGGTTACATTTGTGCAGGATGGTAAGCCTGTAAAAATGAGCAAGAGAGCGGATAATATCTATTTATTAGATGATTTGATTGAAGATATTGGTGTTGATGTTACACAATTCTTTTTTGTTATGAGAAGTGCAAACACACATTTGGAATTTGATATCGCACTTGCCAGAGAGCAGTCAGATAAAAATCCTGTGTTTTACCTTCAGTATGCGCATGCAAGGATATGCAGCATTTTGCGTAATGCATTGGAAGTATTCCCAGAGTATCAAGCGGTGAATGAAATAAATTACAGTTTGCTCAGTTCACCCGAAGCAATAAGCTTAATGAAAATACTTTCTGTTTTCCCTGAATCAGTTGCAGGGGCAGCCCATACTTTGGAACCTCATAAGATCATAACATACCTGAACGAAGTAGCAGAAAATTATCACAAGTTTTATCATAACAATAGAGTGATTGACGCAGATGCAAAAGAGCTATCATATGCCAGATTAAAGCTCTGCGAAGCCGCAAGGATAGTATTAAAGAACGGGTTTGATATAATAGGAATTAGCGCGCCGGAGAGAATGTGATCGCAGATTAAGCTGATTCATCAGATTACAGATTACAGATTACAGGTTGCAAGTTACAGGTTGCGAATAGTGAACCGCAAATTATTCAATTACATTTTCTGCAAAAATCTCTTATTTTTGTAATTATGAAAACAAATATATACTTTTTTCTTACTCTCTTCATTATTATAATATCTTCAAATTTATTTCCACAAGGAAATAAACTGAACATCAGGTTAAGTTTTGAAAAAGAAATATATAACTATTCAGAACTTATAGTTGCTAGAGTGAAATACATTAATAATGATACAATATCTCATAGTATATCTTATAACTGTTCACTCGAAGGTGATATTTCGGAAAGATTGATCTTTAAAGATGACTATGGAGTACTAAACAAAATACAATCATTAATTGTAGATTGTGCTGGTAACCATATTACAATTCTTCCCGATGAATCATATGAATCATATGGAGTTCCTGTATTCAATGGTTATTATGAAAGTTTTTCTACTTATTTAGGTCCCGGAATATACTTAGTATTTATGAAAGGTTCTGATACTGTGAAATTAAAAATAGACGATGATGTAAATAATGAGAATTATAAAAGGTATCTCGAAATATCCGGAGTAGAAGATAAATATGAAAGATTTTTAAAATGGAGAGAATTTTTATATGACAGCAGAAATAAAATGTACTTAAATCTTGCCTATTCTGGTTTAACTTCTCTGTATAAGAATTATCAAAATAACTACTCACTTATGAACAAAGATATGTCATTCTTATTCGGAGCAAATCCAAATGCATGGTATGCTGATGTTCATCTGTTTCATTATTCTTTTTTTCTTAAGGATTATTTAAAAGAAGAAAATTTGATGATTCAATTCCTGGAAAAACTGGCAAAAAAAAATCCTGATACGAGAGTTAACTATATAGCAAATAAAATATTAAAAGATAAAAAAATACCAGATTTCCTTTATTAAAATATATTTTTAGGAATAAATGTTATATTGGAGAAGGCAGTCTTTTAGACTGCCTTTTGTTTTGGGGTAATAAATGATGAGAACGATTGATGCTATATTCTTTTAAGGGGTTAATGTAATTGCTCTTACTTTTATGATGCAATTTAGCAGATAAATTCCGCCTATGGAAATCGATATTTACCAAAAAATAATTGCTGATAAGCGGTAATTATAATAAAAAAGGCTGAAAATATCCAGATTTTCAGCCTTTTCAGTGGATAATGACCGCTTAAAATTAAAATGTGAAGGCAATAATAAGACCTGACAGGTTTTATTAATTCCATCCAAAAAAATTAAACTACAGAATAAAGTCTTGATATCAATTCTTCCTCGTAATTTTCCCAGTTATGGAGAATTGAAGGTTCAAAATCAGCGCCATTGGGCCAAACTATTGTACTTATTTCTTTATCAAGTGTAAATTTAAAAAATCAAATCTAATTGTGTTTTTTACATAAATCTATAATCCGTTCAAGGTCTTCTGATGTGTAATACTCAATAACTATGCTTCCTGTTGTTGGTGATGATGGGCTTAGTTTTACCCTTGTTCCAAAATGCTCCATGAATTTTTCTTCAAGGAATTTTATTGCGGCTTTGTTCTGGTCAGTAATTTCATATATCTTCTTTTCACGTAAGGGACCTTTTCCTTTTTTCTTCTTTGTAATCTCTTCGGTTTTTCTAACGCTCAGGTTTTCGATGGTAATTCTTTTCCATAGCAATAAACGGTCAACATCATTATCCATTGCAAGTATTGCTCTTGCATGCCCTTCAGATATTTCACCTTTTTTAATGCTTAACTTTATTTCAGGTGGTAATGAAAGTAACCTTAGTGTATTTGCAACAGCACTTCTGGATTTTCCAACTTTTAAAGCAACTTCTTCCTGTTTAAGATTGCATTCATCAATAAGTCTTTTATAACCATCAGCAATTTCAATAGAATTCAGGTTTGCTCTTTGGATATTTTCAATTAGTGCAATTTCAAGCAAGTCTTCTTTTGAAGAAACATCAAGAACGAATGCTGGAATTTTTTCTATACCGGCAATTTTGCATGCTCTTAATCTTCTTTCACCTGAAATAAGCTCATAATTTCCGTCATCAAGTTTTCTAACAGTAATTGCCTGAATGATACCTTTTTGTTTTATTGATTCTGCAAGTTCATTAAGCTCTGCGGGATCAAATTCTTTTCTGGGTTGGTAAGGATTAGACTGAATACCTTCGAGTTCGATAAATAATATCTGTTCATCGTTTTTAGGATTAAGTTCGGTGATATTTTTATGGAATTCAGGAGTACTTGTATTTTGCTCCGAAGTTTGTGCGCCTCCGAAGAGTACATCAAGCCCTTTTCCAAGTCCGCCTTTTGTTTTATCTTTTGACATTATTGTCTGCTTGTTTTATTGATATTATTTCCGCTTGTTTCATCTGACTGGATTTGTTTATTTACAACTTCAAATTTAGGAGCATCATAGGTGAGGATATTATCAAACTTCTGCAAATGTTCTTTTCCGTTTCTGCGTAAGAATTCATTGGCAAGCTCTGTATAGTTTTTAGCCCCAACGGAAAGAGGGTCATAAACAACAACAGGTTTACCGTATGAAGGTGATTCGCTTATTTTAACATTCCTCATTACTTTCACGGGGTAGAGTTTTTCCTGAAAATATTTTTCAAGTTCCGTAGCCACCTGGTTAGAAAGCCTGAGCCTTGCATCAAACATTGTTAAAAGGTATCCTTCGATTTCGATTGCAGGATTTAATCGGGATTTTATCATCTTAATTGTGTTAAGTAAAAGTGTCAATCCTTCCAATGCATAATATTCACTTTGCACCGGAATTAAAATGGAATCAGATGCAACAAGGGCATTTAAAGTAATTAGGCTTAAAGAAGGGGGACAATCAATAAATATAAAATCAAAGTATTCTTTAATTACATCAAGTTTCTTTTTCAGTATAAATTCTCTTTCAGGCATTGAAACGATCTCAATTTCAATACCAACAAGATTGATGTTTGAGCGTATCATGAAAAGGTTAGGTACTTCTGTTGGTACAATACAGTCTTTGGGATTTGTTATATCTGTTAAAAGTTCATAAACCGAACCCTCCATAGAGTTTGTTGGGAAACCAAGTCCGGAGGTAGCATTTGATTGCGGATCAATATCCACAAGCAACACTTTACATCCGCATGCAGCAAGGGCAGCGCATAGATTTACAGCAGTAGTTGTTTTACCTACTCCGCCTTTTTGATTAGCTATTGAAATTATTTTTGACAATTAATTATCTTCTATATTTCTATTTCTTCACCGAAAGGTAATATTACACATTTTTTGCCAATGGATTCAACTTTGCGGCGGAATTCTTCAGGGTTAGTATCTATTACCGGAAAAGTACCAAAATGAATTGGCGATACAGCTTTGCAATTCAAAAATTCTACGGCTTTAACCGCATCATCAATACCCATTGTAAAGTTATCTCCAATTGGCAAAAAGGCATGATCAATTGTATGCATTTCACCTATTAGCTTCATATCGAGGAAAAGGCTTGTATCACCTGCATGATAAATTGTTTTATTACCAAAATTCAGTATTACGCCTGCCGCCTCACCCATATAAGCACCGCCATATGTAGAGCTGTGATGAGCTATTGTATATTTAACACTTCCAAACGGAAATTCATGCTGCCCGCCAATACCCATATTGTGGGCATTGCAGCCATGTGATGAAATAAAATTTGCAAGCTCGTTTATAGCAATAACCTGTGAGTTATTATTTTTTGCTATTTCAAGAGTATCGCCAAAGTGATCTTCATGTGCGTGAGTAAGTACTATAAAATCAGCTTTTATATCTGTTGCTTTTACTCTAGCACGCGGGTTTCCGGTTATGAACGGATCGATAAATACAGTATATTTATCTGTCTTAAATTCTAAGGCAGCATGCCCATGATATATAAGTTTTAACATTTTAGTATGATTTTAAATGGAAATTAAGCAAAGTTAGGGTATTTAATGTTGTAATTCAATTTAATAAAAATGGCAGGTTAAATAAATAAGTTACTCCCTCAAATACAGTAAAAGCTAATGCTATTTAACAGGCTTACCCCATTTATCTTTAAAAGCCAATTCGTTAATTCCTTTTCTTTGAGATGATTTCCAGTCAATTGTTGGGCGTTTAACATCGGGATCAATATAACCCATTCTGAAAATAGCGCACATTTCATAATCATTAGGAATATCCAGTATCTTAGTTATCTCGCTCCATTTTTCTGGAATTTCTCCAGGTGTTGATATGAACTGCATACCCATTCCAATAGCAGTAGTACATAACCATAGAGTTTGTATAACTGCACCCATAGAAATTACGGAATAAAAACCTGAAAGTTCTTCTTTTTTATATTCATCTTTGGTTAAGCAAATAACAAAGAGCAGGGGAGAAGATGCAACTAGTTTTTCTTCATCGCTGCCTAATATGATCGGGATTTTAAACTTAGCCATTACTTTCCCGCCTGTTTCTGAAAATATTGTTTTGACAAAGGGTTTTAGAACTGTTGGCAGGTGGTCAATGTGTATGCCGTCTTTTTTCTTTTCTATTTCTTCTTCACTGAAACGGAAGTATTTTCTATACTGCTTCCAGAACCTGCCATCACCCATTAGTTGAACCATTGAGTCTCCGGCAATTTTCGCAATATTACCAATTAACTTTTCATCAGTAACAGCAATAAACCGCCATGGCTGGCTGTTGAAATGACTAGGACAGCGTGATGACATTTTTATCAAAAGTTCGATATGTTCATCGGTAATTTTTTTATCCGCAAATTTTGAGTTTGCGGTTTTGCGGCTTACAATTGCTTTAAATAGATCCATTTTGATTGTCATTCCCGAGTATGCGGGAATCCATATTTATATTTTATAAAAGTAGCGATTTTTATATCCGTTATATGTTATGTTTAATTTAGTAAATAATATTAAAAACAATAAATAAAAAAGGCAGGTTTTTACACCTGCCTCATTTTAAGAAGATGAGAAAATCTTTTGGAGGTATTTCATAACACTGCAAATATCATTTAACTTTTAAAGAATTGTTCTACCGTGAATACGGTAAAATGAAATTAAGCGATGTTTAATATTTTTTTATCAATCTGATAAATCACCATGCCAAAGGCAGGCAGGAATTTCTAAAATAGCAGAGCTATTTTATCAACACCATCCGTTTTGTATCTGTGTAGTTTCCAGAAATAATTTTATAAAAATAAACCCCGCTTGGATAATTTGATGCTCCGCCTTCGGCGGACCAGTCTGCATTATATGTGTCTGCGCTTAGATTTTCATTTACTATTGTTGCAACTTTTCTTCCCAGCATATCAAAAATAGTTAGCTCTACAAATCCGGCTTTAGGGATTGCAAACTTAATTTTTGTTGTTGGGTTAAACGGATTTGGATAGTTTGCATACAGCTTGTAAACTTTCGGTATTTCTCCTGATACTGGTTCAATTCCAGTTAATCCGACTGTAAATTGGAATCTTGTCGATGGTGCTGTTGAGCCGGGAGGTGTTATACCGCTTCCGCCTGCCGGCAGTGTTGATATCTTTGCAGTAGGCAGTGCAATATCCTGTGCAGCAAAGTAATACTGAACAGTTGTACCATTAACACTTCCGGGAATTGCAAATGAAAATGTATCAAGATTTAATGCAGTATAATTTACTGATTCAAAAACTGTCCAATTAGTCCCACCGTTAGTGCTTTTTCTGTAATACAATAATGGTGCTTCATTTGTCCAGTTCCTTATTATTCCATTATCAGTTATTTTTGCCTTCATTATAATTGCTGTATTCAGAGCTGTTGTGGTGAATGGTTGTGTATGCAATATTATAGGCACTGTGTTATCAAGTTTTCTGGCTGAGTCAACTGCAAGTGATGCATCTATAATTCCCCAGCCCATCAGGTTATTTGGTGAACTTGAATTACTTGCAAATTTCTTTAGTATTCCCATTACCTGTAATGGAGTTAAATTCTTATTTGCTGAAAGTACTAATGCACAAACACCTGATGTGAGTGGACAAGAAAACGAAGTTCCGCTACCACTTGAATAGTTATTACCGGTTGTTGCTGCATAATAGTTGTTGCTGCCCATAGCCATAACATCTGGTTTAATCCTTGGCGGGTTATCGGTAGTTGGTCCAACTGAACTGAAACTAGATCTAATACCCGTACTTGTAACTGCACCAACTGTTAAAACGCTATCCCCATCAGCAGGTCCGCTAAGTGTATTACGAGATGGATTAGTGCCACTGTTCCCGGCGGAATTGCTTACAATTATACCTTTATTAACTGCTAAATCAGCGGTAATAGTTACAGGCATTGTATTACCGTTCATATCCTGCCAAGTCCAACTTTGATATCCTGCGTCAAAACCAAGATAACCAAGTGAACTAGTAATTATATCAGCGCCAAGAGAATCAGCCCATCTAGCTGCTGCAATCCAGTTATCCATTTCAACTGGTCGTTCCCACTGAGTTACTTCTGTCCTAGCAAGTATAAAAGTAGAACCGTATGCAGGTCCTATCATTCTACCGGGTTTATATCCTCCAACCAAACATAACGTTGCTGTGCCGTGTGAGTCGCCTGTAAGAGTCGGGGTACCGTTTTGGAAATCATAAGTTGTTTGTATTTTCATTGGGAAAGTTGTGAAAGCTTCATGGGTTAGATTAGAAAATCCGGCATCAAAATTTGCTATCATAACACCTTGTCCGTAAACACCCTGATTATGCACTAAGTTTACTTTTATCTGTGTAATTTGTATAACGGCATTTCCAGTACCATAATTCAGAGTATCAACAAGCGGGTCATCTGTTGGGCTAATAAACACCAGGCTTGCATCAGATGATATTTCAGGGATACCTTGTTTTCTTATAAACCTTTCAACAAGCTCTACTTTAGTTACAAAATCAAAATGAGAAAGTGTGTTTATTTGCTCACGGTTTACTTCAACGCTCATAGAGTTCAGCCAATTGATTTTATGTCTTATTTTCGTAACGCTTCGGGAAACTTTATTCACATAATCCTGATAAAGCGGAATATCAGTATAATCTAAAAGCTCGCCTGTTGGTTTTACTTTTGATCTTCTATCCAGTGAACGCTGCGAAACTATCTGTAACGGATTATTAAGTTTTGCCATTGCATTGGGACCTTTATCCTTAAAATATACCCACACTACATAATTTTCGCTGCTAGGGGATTCAAGAACCTTGCCGAGCATTGTTCCGATCTTATTTTCTGACGATTTAAATGAAAGAAATGATAAGCAAAGGAATGTGATAACGATAAAAAACGAATAAGACCTCTTCATAATATTAACAAGTAATTTTAGTTAAAAAGTAACTATAAGTTATTTAAATATAGAGTAATAATAAAGAGAAAATTTTTTAAAAAAACTAATGTTTATAGCTACAACTTTTACGTTATAGATTAACAATTTTTAGGGATTTAAGAAAATTATAGTTAATAAAAATAAATTACTTTAAACTTATGTGATACAGTATTTTAAATTACAATTAGATTGATATAAACATTATTTGTTGGTTAGTTCAATATAATGTTCTTCCTTTAGACTTAATTTGTAATTTTCTTTAAACATGGATTTTATAAAATCTTTCATTTCATATTCATCCAGTTTCCTTAGGCAATAATCAGTTTCGTGATTATTTGTATTGATAGGACAAATAACAATTTTTCTATTATTTTCACATAAAATCAGTTTTAACATCAATCCATATGGTTTAGCTTTAGTTGAGCTATATCTGCCGGGAGAGTTAAAAATGAAATTACCGATATTATAGAATATCCATTTCCCATTATATTGTTCCGCTTCCTGAATTGTATGCGCACCGTGCCCTATCACATAATCAACCCCTGCATCAATCCAGCTATGAGCATAAGACCTTTGCATATCATTTGCGGGCTTATAATTGCTTCCCCAGTGTGGATATATGATAATTATTGCGTTAGGATAGTTTTGCCTGTATGCTTTTATTTGTGATGATAATTTTATTGTATCAAGTTTATTCACTCCGTGTTTATTGGAATCAGCATAGAAATCATAAAGAGTGTCATACTTTTCCCTGAATTCAAACCCGCCGAATATTATCAATTTATAACTACCAATATTTTCTATTAACGGTTCAATTGCTTTAACTGAGTTTTCACCGGCGCCAAAATAATTTATACCTCCTGCATTAAGAGAGTTTAACGTTTCAGAAAATCCTGATATTCCATAATCAAACGCATGATTATTTCCCAAAGAGACATAATTTATTCCATACTTATTAAAATACTTTACACAGGAATCAGGGTTACTCCAATGAAGATATGGCTTAATGTATGATACAGGATTTGAACTGTTATTTGTAAGCGGGGTTTCAAGATTACAGAAAGTAATATTAGAAGTTGAAAGAAAATCTTTAACATTTTCAAAAAAATAATCATAGCCATATTCTTCAATAATATCTACATCCCTGCCAAATTTAGGGTCATACTGATAATTTTCACCAAAGTGTGTATCGCCAAGAAATAATACATTAAGAGTATCACAATAAATTAAACTGAATTGAAAAATAAACAGTAATAATAGTTTTTTCACTTAGGTAATATTATAGAATTATCGGGAAAACAAATGTAATAAAGAGCAAAAAATGAATAAATCCCTGATGTGCATTGCTTTCATCATCCATTCAACTTAAAAAAACCTACCAGTATTTAATATTTTTATTCATCTAAACTAGTTGGATGTGAAATTAAATATTAATCTCTAACCTTTTTAATGAGCATTGCAAGACCTCCGCCTTTTGCGAGGCGGAATTTTAATTTATCGCCACGTTTCAGTCCTTGCTTCATTATCTTGACCTTTGTAGGATTTGTATCAGCATCAGGAGCATCAGCATAAATATCCCCTTCATAATTTAAATTATCAAGGAAACTAAGATCAATATTTATATCCCGGCTGTTCTGATTAGTCATAGCACCAATGAACCAGTCATCATCTTTTTTTCTGGTAACGATGATATATTCACCAATTTTACCATCAAGCACTATTGTAGAATCCCAGGTAGCGGGTACTTTTTTTAGAAATTCAAATTCCGGCAGTGATTCATAAATTTTTGGTGATTCGCACAATGATAATATTCCGCTTTCATATACAACTGTCATTGCCAATTGCTGCGTTCGGGTTCCTATAGTCATAGGGTTTTTCCACTGACCTGTAAAACCAGCTTCTGTAGAATTTGACATTGAACCCGGGGTATAATCCATAGGTCCCGCTATCATCCTGGTAAAAGGTAAAGTTACATTAAGTTTAGGGTTTGGTAAACCAGTTATCCATTTTGCGTATTCGTTTCCTAAGACCCCTTCGTAAGTTAATAAATTAGGATATGTTCTGCTTAAACCGTCAGGTTTATATGACCCGTGAAAATTAACTATCATTTTCCTTTTTGCACATTCATCGGCTACTTTTCTGTAGAAATCTGTCATATACTGGTCATCTCTATCCATAAAATCCATTTTAATACCTTTGATACCAAGCGATTGATAATAATCCAGAGCTTCCGTCATTTGTCTTTCAAGATCAAACCAAACAACCCAAAGTATAAGACCAATACCTTTTGAATTAGCGTAAGCAGCCACAGCAGGCAAATCAAGTTCAGGAAGTGTTTTAGTAATATCGTGAACATTTTTAATATTAATTTCACTAAACCAACCATACCAGCCGCCATCAAGAGTAACATATTGGAATGAATTTGATGCTGCAAAATCAATGTAGTATTTTACGGTTTTGGTTGAAAGTATCTGGTAGCCAAACGCAGGGTCAAAACCTCTATCTTCAGCCCACCAGCTCCATGTAGATTTACCGGGCTTAATCCACTCACCTGCATCTGTTATATTACAAGGTTCATTTAGATTCATTATCAAATTTGATTCAATCAGTTTTCCCGGTTTATCACCAATAATAAAAAGCCGCCATGGACTTACTGCCGGGGTTTTTCCACTTACAGAAATATCAATATTATTAATATCAGGAGAAAGTTTGCTCTTAAGTGTTAAGCCATCGGATTTAATTAAATGCATACCGGGATAGTTTGTAATATTTGCTTCTGAAATTGAAACATAAATATCTTCACTCATTTTCATCGTTAATGGTAAAGTAATAAATGGGAAGTAACTTGTTGAGTCTCCGGGAGTATTATTTAAATTACTTAATATATACGGTCTGTATTCCCCTTCATAACTATGACTGAGGCGGTCTTTTTTCATTGCCCAGCATTCATAATTCCCTGCAAAATTAAAGTAAGTTTCTTCTGTTGATATAATAAATTCATTTATGTTTAATTGCTGAGGGATACCATATCTAAATGCAGCACCGTCATTATATGCTCTGAAATAAATATCTATTTTCCTCGATGGAGATTTTTTTTCTTCAAGCGAAATCCTGGTTTCATTACAGTAATTACGGGAATATTTCGACTTGCCTGAATATATTCTGTAAGTTTCATCAACAATATTTCGTCCTATTGAAGTTAACTTAAGACCTGAATTCAACATTCCGCTGCCCTTAAAATTCAATCCAAGAGGAGACCAATTAAGAAACCGGGTTCCATTATAACTGATTGAATATAGAGGCTCACCTTTTTCATTTAATTTGAATAATATCTCTATATTATTATCAGGTGATATTATTCTTATTTCATTAGTATATAACTTAACATTAATTAACAGAAATAAAACTATTATTGATATTTTCATCATATTTCTTAATTTTATTGATTTAATTCCATAAATTCAGTGCTAAAACAGATACTTTTTTAGATTAGTTATACCTATAAAAGGTTAGTATTGTATTTAAAATTCCATTAAATATATATCTATTTGTTCGTAAATTTGCAAAATGGCTAAATCTGTAACATTACATACATTAGGCTGCAAGTTAAATTACTCAGAAACATCAACACTTGCAGGCAAATTCCATAACAATGGATATAACATCAGGGAGTATGGTGAGTTTTCTGATATATTTGTACTTAACACATGCTCAGTTACCGATAATGCAGATAAAGAGTGCCGCCAGATAATTAGAAGTGTTTTAAATAAAAATCCTGATACCTATATAATAGTAATCGGCTGCTATGCACAATTACAGCCAAATGAAATTGCTGAAATACAGGGTGTTGATCTTGTTTTAGGCGCTAATGAAAAATTCCGGTTGTTTGATTATGTAAACGGTTTTGAGAAAAAAGACCTTTCATGTGTATTTACATCTCCGATAGATGAGGTAACTAATTTTGATTATGCATATTCAAGTGATGTTGAATCAAGGACAAGAGCATTTTTAAAGATACAAGATGGCTGTGATTACAACTGTTCATTTTGTACAATCCCTTTGGCAAGGGGAAAATCAAGAAGCCTTGATATAAACTCAGTAATTGAAAATGCTAAAAAGCTTCTTGATTCTGGTTATAAGGAAATAGTTTTAACAGGGGTAAACACAGGCGACTATACTTTCACAGATGATAAAGGTAACACAAAAAAATTAATCGATGTATTAGTTGAGCTTGAAAAGCTGAGTATTCCAAGAATAAGAATAAGCTCGATAGAACCAAACCTTTTAACTGATGAAATCATACAACTTGTAAGTTCCTCAAAAAGTTTTTGTAATCACTTTCATATACCAATGCAAAGCGGAGATACAGAAACACTGAAACTTATGAGAAGAAGGTATAACAAAGATTACTATGAAGAGTTGATAAACAGGATATATAGTTTAATTCCAAATCCCGGGATAGGTGTTGATGTTATTATAGGTTTTCCGGGTGAAACTGACGAAAGGTTCAACAATACTTTTAATTTTCTGGAAGAATTACCTGTTAGCTACCTGCATGTTTTTACATATTCAGAGCGCAGAAATACAAACGCCGTAACACTGCCGGGTAGGGTTGAAATGAATACCCGAAAGGAAAGAAGCAGGATATTGAGGGAGCTATCAAATAAAAAAAGAATGAATTATTACAGAAAAAATATCGGGAGTGTTCATAATGTATTGTTTGAATCCGTAAAAGAAGACGATAATATGTACGGCTTTACTGAAAACTATATAAAGGTACAAACCAATTCAAATGAAGACTTGGAAAATAATATTTCAAAATTTGAAATTACTGAAGTAAATTCTTATAATTTTGCTGAGGGTAAAATTTCAGATTAATGGATATATATATAATAAGACATGGAGTAGCAGCGGAAATTGACAGTGAAATTGTTGAAGAAAGTTTCAGGTATCTGACGATACATGGTAGGAACCATTGCAGAATAGTAGCACAAAGATTGAAGGATATGAAGGTAAATTTTGATGCTGTATTTTCAAGTCCGCTTGTTAGAGCTGTGCAGACAGCAGAAGTATTTGCCACTGTTATGAAGTATGATCACGAGATCAAAACAGCCATCGAGTTAATTGGAGGAAGCACATTTAACCGATTCCTGCAGCTTATTAAAAGGAATTCACACTATAACCGGATAGCTATTTTTGGACATGCACCCGATGTTAATACATTCAGCTTAAATTTGATAAAAGATAATCCTATTAAAAATATTCAGTTGAATTTCAAGAATTCAAGTGTTTGCAAAATAAATTTTGACCCTGCAACTGAAAATGGAATATTTGAATGGTTTCTCAATTCAGAGAATATGAAACTCACAGAAGCTCCCGCAAAATAATTCCACACTCATTAAAGTTTGATTTATAAAGGATATTATCATATTCTTCTGTATGGATGATTAATGAATTATTATTAAAAGTCTTTAATAGGTGCAGGTGTAAAAGAACAAATGAACATAATAAATGCAAATACCCCAAGTAGTTTTCTTCCAATCCCTAATGGCTCGGGGTCATAAAAGGGTGGATGATCAATCTTAATCAAAAAGAATAGTAAAACGACCCAAATTACCCACATAGGTGAACCAAGATCCTGGTAATTTATCACCTCAGCATAGTTTAATATTCCAATAACAGACATTAGTATCAGCAATCCCAAAAATACTCTTGCAACAATTTTATGTTTACTTCCCAGCAAAGCGTATGTTATATGACCGCCATCAAGCTGACCGATTGGTATTAAGTTAAGCGAAGTAACAAATAAACCAAACCATCCGGCACAAAGGAATGGGTAATGATAAATTTCATTCATAGGCGGCAAGAAAGCATTTTGCGGCAGTGGTAAAATATTTTTTAATATTACATATATCAGAGTATTTGAAAATGTAAGCCCCGATTCCGAAGGAATACCACCTGTAACATACTCTGGATGTATAGCATACAGGTAATTAATAGATGGCAATGTTAGCAATCCGTAAATTAAAGATGAAACCGCAACAACAAAACCGGCAATAGGTCCTGCAATCCCAATATCAAACAAAGCTTTTTTTGATTTAATAGTGTCACGAATTCTTATAACTGCTCCCATTGTGCCAAACGGATTAAGCAAATCAGGCATTGGTATATAATACGGCAGCGTTACATCAATTTTGTGATATTTTGCAGCAAAATAATGCCCAAATTCATGAAACGTTAAAAAAAGTATAATTATAAAAGCATAGGTTACTCCTAAATGAAGATTACTTATTTCATAAGGATTCTTCCCTAGCCAGAATACACCTGCCATAATAGTAGTAATACAGGTTAGAATAAAAAGAATGATATTTAACCAAACACCAAATCTTTTTTTCCGTTTTTGTTTAATCGGGTATTGTAACGGCTCTTGAAATGACCCGTTTTGCTGTACATTATCCTGCAAATTTTAGTATTAATTGGTACAAATTTACGTTTAGTTGGTTATCATAAAAAAGGAAATAATAATTCAAGAATAAAATAAAACCATTAAATATAATAAAGCTATTATAGTCCTCCATTTTGGATGTTTAGTTTAATTCATCGTTTTTGATAAAAGGTAGAACTAAAATATTACTATAAATCATATAATACTCCTTAAAAAATGGATATTTTTGCAGAAATTCATAATAAATAAGTAATGTTTAATAAATAAAGTTGCATTAGCTTACAATAATTATTATCTTATGGTATTCCAATTCTACAAAGTCGAACTTTTTTTCAAGGTCTATAAGGAATTACCTTAAGACCAGAAAGGAGCAATACCATGAAATCACTTCGTGATATCTGTATAGATAAACCAATGCACTATGTAACCACCGGTATGACTATTTATGAAGTAGTTAACGTGATGGCTAAAAACAACGTTGGGGCTGTTCCGGTACTTGATGAGGGCGGTAAGCTTAAAGGTATCTTTTCTGAGCGTGATATTATGACTAAATGTGCTGCAAAAAAACTGGACATGGAAAGTACCAAAATTGATGAAGTTATGACCAAAGGCGTGATACTTATGGAAGCGCATGATTCATATAGCGACTGTATGAAAATTATGCAGCAGGAAGGCATAAGGCATATGCCTGTTAGAGATGGTGAAAAACTTATTGGCGTTGTTTCAATGCGTGACCTGATGGCTGAAGATAGCGAAGAAAAAAAGCAGGAAATAGAGAACCTGAATTCTTATATATATTATTATAAATAATTATTCAGTAATCTAAAGTTTAAATCCTTTAATCAATTGCAGTTTTTATCAAAACAGGGAGGGTATAATATCTTCCCTTTTTTATATTTGTATAAAAAAAAGTTAAATTTTATGAAGTTGATTTACATTATTAATTTAACTAATTTTTGCTTATAATAATATAGAAAGAATAAATTTTAATGGGTCAAATACCAAATCATCCACTGACTATAGGTGCGCTTAAATCATCAGGTTATAATGTACTTGCTGTAAAAGATGAGTTAAGAAAAAATCTAGTAGAAAAGCTTAAGAACAAAGAAGAAATATTTCCTGGTATAATTGGTTATGAAAAAACAGTTATTCCGCAGGTTGTAAACGCAATTTTGGCTCGGCATGATATAATTTTTCTGGGTTTAAGAGGACAGGCAAAAACTATGATGGCACGTATGCTGATTGATTTGCTTGATGAATACATACCTATAATAAAAGGATCTGAAATAAACGATAATCCATTTTTACCAGTATCAAAATTTGCTGTTGATACCGTTAATGAACAGGGTGATGATACTGAAATTGAATGGATTGGCAGAGACAGACGTTTTGGCGAGAAGCTTGCTACACCTGATGTAACCATTGCAGATCTTATTGGTGATATTGATCCAATAAAAGCTGCTACACAAAGATTGCATTACTCACATGAAGGGGCTATACATTTTGGTATAGTACCAAGGACAAACAGGGGAATATTTGCAATAAATGAATTGCCCGATCTACAGCCAAGAATACAGGTTGGGTTGCTGAATATAATGCAGGAGCGTGATATACAGATTCGCGGTTTCAATATCCGTTTCCCGCTGGATATATTTATTGTTTATACTGCTAACCCCGAAGATTATACCAATAGGGGTAATATCATTACACCCCTTAAAGATAGGATTGATTCCCAGATAATAACCCACTATCCCAAAAGCGTTGAAGATGGCATTAAAATAACAGAATCACAAAGCTGGATAAAGAGACATCACAATAAGGATGTGATAATTCCTTATTATATGAAAGAAATCATAGAACTAACTGCACACGAAGCCAGAAGAAGCGAGTTTGTTGAGCAGAAATCAGGAGTGAGCGCAAGAATGACAATATCAGCAATGGAAAATCTTGTAAGCAACGCTGAAAGACGCTCGATTATTAATGATGAAAAAATAATTTTCCCAAGAATAACAGATCTTGGGGCTGTGTTACCCGGAATGACAGGTAAGATAGAGCTTGTTTTTGAAGGTGAGCAGGAAGGTCCTGTAAAAGTAAGCAGAGCATTAATAGGTAAAAGTGTCCGCGAAATCTTCAGGAAATACTTCCCAGATCCGCTTCAGAAAAAAAGAAAACCGGTTGAGCAAAAAGATAATTCATTGAGAGATCCTTATGCAGAAATAGTAAAATGGTTTGAAGCAGGCAATTATATAGAACTTAACGATGATATGAAATTTGAAAATTATATTAATACATTAAAACGTATTGATGGTCTTGAAAAGACAGTGAAAAAGTACATAAAAACTATAGAAAATGAATATGAGCTGGCATCAATGATGGAATTTATGCTTGATGGTTTGCATAATAATTCTAAAATTGCAAAAGATGAGCTAGATGATAGTGTTTCATACAAAGATATGGTTGGAGCTATGCTTTATAATAAGGCAACCCAAAAAGGCTCACACTCGTCATATGATTATGAGAACGAAGAATGGAACTCATAGGATTTGAGATTGCGGATTTTTGATTGTGGATTATTAGATGAAAACAGCAGTCTAGAGGCTGAATTAATAAAGCTTTAAGAAGTGCAGACTACAAAAGTCTGTTGTTATTTTAAAGATTATTGTATTTTTAAAAGATTGATCATTTTTATAGAAAGTTAAGACTTTTGTAGTCTGGTTGAATGTGTAAATAATCAAAGTAATATAAAATGATTCTCACAATAATTTGAAAATAATCTAACAGATTTAAACCTAAAATTTCGAATGCAGCAAATAGACGAAATTACATCACCGATAGATATTGATACAACTACAGAGGGGTTTACTCTCATTTTGTTCAATGACTCACACCACGATTTTGATGAGGTGATAAACCAGATTATCAAAGCTACC
This sequence comes from uncultured Ignavibacteria bacterium, assembly GCA_947084945.1. GTDB lineage: Bacteria > Bacteroidota > Ignavibacteria > Tepidaquicellales > OLB5 > OLB5. The sequence continues at coordinate 137,556 of CAMTUP010000011.1, forward strand.
GGTTACGGTTATGATAAGGCTGAACAAATTACCATGGAAGTGCATAACAAAGGAAGAGCGGCAGTAGTTATGGGAGAACTGAATAAATGTCTTGCTGCCCAGGCAATACTTGAAGAAATTGCCTTAAGAACGTCAATAGAAGTTAACGCATAAACATAATCCTTTGCGTCCAACAAAATATAAATATAATTTATTACACTGGCATCAGGTATTGAATGGCTATGCTATGGGTATTTTTCCTATGGGCGAAGAAGATGGGAGCATTTCATGGTTTGAAGCATCTCCGCGCGCTATAATGCCAATTGAGCTTCCTAATAGCAGTATTAATATTTCAAGGTCTTTGAAGCAGTTTAATAATAAAAAAACTTTTGAGGTAAAAATAAACACAGCATTTGAAAAAGTTATTTATGAATGCTCTATGAGGGATAGCACTTGGATTAATGAGCTTATCATGGTAGCATATACCGAACTTCATCACAGAGGATATGCACATTCCGTTGAAGCATGGGAAAAAGATAAGCTTGTTGGGGGTTTATATGGAGTGTCATATAAAGGTGCTTTTTTCGGTGAATCAATGTTCTACAAAGTAAACAATGCATCAAAAATATGCATTGTGAAACTATATGAACTGCTTAAAAAGAACAAATTTATTCTTATGGATATACAAATGATGACCCCTCATTTCGAAAAGTTTGGCGCTATTGAAATATCAAAACGAGCATACCTTGAAATACTTGAAAGAGCAATGGATGTAAAATGTGAATTTAAGTATTGAAACTGTCATTCCTGCCTTCCCAGTTTCCTGACTCGTTTTTAAGACTGGTTTTCCCGGCTCGTTTTTGAGCTCAGTTGAGTTTAGGTCCTTGGCGGGATAAAATACAAACTTACCTGCCACTTTATGGAGTAAGGCGTATCCCCATTGCAAATCTACGTAACCTCAATTTATTTTTTCAATCTGTACTATTTTAATCTTCAGGCTCTAAATCCCCCCTTCTTTAGAGTCTGTCTCAAAAAAGACGACCCAACGGGTCGTCTCTACACGAAAATCTTCCAAAATTTGTAAAGACGACTCGGCGAGTCGTCTAATATTGGATGTATTGAGACAGGCTCTTTAACAAAAGGGGGGATTGGCTCTTGAGTTTTCGTTAATCCACAATTAATCCTAAATTAAAATCTTAAAGAAAATTTTCAATGGGTTTACAACCTTGTTCGCCTTGTAAAGGTAAAGGGGTTCGCTTACTTTGTGCTACAGTGAAAGTTTTGTTTTTTCCGAAATTCTAAAATTGCCATAAAGTAATCATAGGTATTAATAATGAGTTATCATCAACTTTTTTGAGTATCAAATATTGTTTCAAGTTCCATACACTCACGTACGTACATAAATACCCCTTTAAGAGCCTCATGAGATAGCGAAGGATAATTTTGTTTGATAGTTTCTTCACTCCATCCTTTTTCATACAAGCTTAAAATAAACTCAACGGAAAGACGAGTTCCTTTTACAACGGGTTTTCCTCGTAATATTTCAGGGTTTGAGTAAATATATTCTTGCCATTTCATTTTAGTTCATTTTTTATTATTGAATAATAACTTAATATTACAGTTTAAAAATACATGATTATACTTTTGAAAATTGTCATTATTAACTCACCTTACGCATATAACATGATTCACAGACAGGAATGTCTGTGTTACTAACTCACTTTGTGCCCTAAAACAGGGCATACGGTAACGTTGCGCAAGGTGAGTTAATAATTTCTATCTTCTATCTTTTTTATCTTCTGTAATCTTCTTATATATCTTTCTTCGGGTTTAAACTTTGCTTTAAGGAAAGTGTTTATCACTTCAACAGCAAGTGATTCACCAACAATACCGCTGCCCAGACATAATACATTCATATCATCATCTTCTACGCCCTGGTGCGCTGAAAACACATCATGGCAAATTCCGGCACGTATGCCTTTGAATTTATTTGCCGCAACACAAGCGCCAACACCGCTGCCACAAATTAAAATTCCTTTTTTTCCTATACCTCCCAGAATTTCTTTTGCTACAGCTTCAGCAATATCCGGGTAATCAACAGACTCTTCAGAGTTTGTACCTACATCAATGATTGAAAAATTGTTTGACAATACAACCTTAAGTTTTTCTTTTAAGCTGTATCCTCTGTGATCAGCTCCTAATATTATTGTTTCCATATTGCAAATTAATCATTTATCTACTAACTATCAATAAAATAAAGCAGTTAGTTTGTAGTTATTTTAATTATATGAAAAACCGATACAAACAGCTATATTTACTTATAGATACATTAAAATAAATGTATTGCTTTAATATATAAATTACTGAAACAGTGCATCAGAAAAAGATATTTTTGATTTAATAATAATACATATAATATTTATGCAAAAAAGATTCAAACCGTTAAATAAAACAATAAAACTTCCTTCAATATCTGAATTAATAAAAACAAATCCTGTTTTTTTTAAATCATTTTATTCCAGTCCTGTTGCTAAGGTATTAATATTACACAGAACCGGAAAATATATTGAAGTAAACAAACAGTACCTTAAACTATTTGAATGTAAACGCGAACAAGTAATAGGCAAATCACCTGATGAACTTGGTTTATTGGCAAACCGGAATGAAAGAAAAAAAATACAAAAAGAATACAGAAAAAATAATGTAAAAATTTTTAATTTCGATGTTAATACTCTAAAAGGAAATAAAAAAAGTGTAATATTATCAGTTGAAGAATTAGAAATAAATGGGAATTTATATCTACTTGGAGACCACCTTGATAATACAGATTTAAAAGACTTTGAAAACAGGTTAAAACAAAGCGAAGAGCAGTATAAACTTCTTTTTTACAAAAATCCTTTACCAATGTGGATATTTGATTTTGATACACTCAGGTTTATTGCAGTAAATGATTCTGCAATAGCGCATTATGGCTACAGCAAAAAAGAGTTTTTAAAAATGAAACTTACCGATATACGTCCTAAAGAAGAAGTTTCAAAATATCGCGATTATCACAAAAAACTGAAAAATAGAAAAGAACAATATGTTTCTACTTTTGCAGGTATTTGGAAACACAAAAAGAAAAATGGAGAGTTAATTGATGTAGAGATCACAAGAACCCCGGTAAAATTTGAAAATAAAGATGCCATACTTATTCTAGTAAAGGATGTAACATCTGTTTTAAAAGCCCAGGAAAATCTTCGGAAAAAGAATGAAGAGATAGAGCTTGTATATAATTCTGCTAAAGAGATATCTTCAACGTTGAATCCAAATGAAATTTATGCAACTATATACAAAGTAGTTAGTAGATTGATACCCGCAAATGGAATGATTATATCAACTTTTGATAAATCAAAAAAGCTCATTATATGTAAAGCTGCATGGATAAAATCAAAAAAATTGGATATATCCAAAATTCCTGAAATGCCGCTTGATAAATCTGGAATTGGCATACAAAGCAGAGCAATATTATCACGCAAATCAATTATTGTGAGTAATTTAGATGAATATGCCCGTAACAATAAAAGTATAATTTATATTTATAAAAATAATTCAGTAAAGAAAAAACTTCGAAAAACAGACAAGGTTAATAAATCGGCATTGGTAGTTCCTATGTTACATAATAAAAGTGTTATAGGTGTAATTCAGGTATTCAGCTATAGTGCAAATGTATATCACCAGGAACATTTACAGTTATTAGAAGCATTGAGTGCAAAGCTATCTGCGGCAACGGCAAATGCATTGTTACACATTAAGGCACAAAATGAAATTAATGTACGAAAAGAAACAGAAGTAAAATTATTAAGATCATCTAAAGATATTACTAATCTTTACCAGATATCAAAAGACTTATCCAGTATGTTAAATATTAATGAATTGTACGATAAAATAAACAAAACAATAAACAGAGCATTTCCGGAATGCGATATTGGGATCTCGATATTTAATGAAAAAGAAAAAACCATTAGTTTAGAAAGTTTATTTATTGATGATAAAAAAATAAATACAAAAGATATTCCTGTTATAAAGTATGATGAAAAAGGCAAGGGTCTTCAAAGCAGTGTTATCAAATCAAAAAAATCAAGAGTTATTGAAAATTACAAACAACATCTGAAAAAATCAGAAGCAAAGTATTATATAAAAGAAGACGGATCGGTTTCAAATAAAAAAAATAAATCATTTAAAATAGCTGAATCTGCGCTTATTGTTCCTTTATTATATAAAGGAGCAGTACTGGGAACTATCCAGCTTCTTAATTTTAGTAAGAAGTCATTTTCCGAAGAAAATATCAAAATGGTAGAAGCACTGGCTTCCCACGTTGCTGTTTCTTATATAAATGCAAAGCTTTATCAGCAGGCACAAAATGAAATTAACGAAAAACAAATTGCAGAAAAAACATTAAAAAATAAAACCGAAGAACTGCAAATCCTTTATGAAGCACAGCAGGTTCTTTCAGGCTCTTTAGATATTGAAAGTATATATGATAAAATATACAAGATAATTGCTTCAAACATTCCCTGTGATTCTATGATAATATCTTCTTATAATTCTAGTGATAAGATGATACGGATACTTTCAATTTGGGCTGATGGAGTAAAACCGGATATTAATATATTTCCTTTAATACCATTAGCGCCTGAAGGTTATGGCATACAGAGTGAAGTTATCCGTTTAGGCAAATCTAAATTGATTAATGACTATCAAGATTGTTTTAAAAAAACAATAACACATTTCAGTTACACAAATGATAAGGTTGTTAATATAGATAATGTCAAGTATCACTCTGCTATAATTGTACCTATGGTTCATGAAAATAATATTATAGGAGTAATCCAGTTACTGAGTTACGCAAAGAATACTTATAATCTTTCTAATCTCAATTTAATGGAATCTTTAGCAGGTCCGATAACAGCAGCTACATTCAATGCATCTTTATACAGAAAGGCAAGTATTGAAATTGAAGAGAAACAAAAAGCACGTGAAGAGCTTGCATTAAGAAATAAGGAAATAACATTACTATACAGAACAGGACGTGAACTTTTAAGTACACTTGACCTTGAAGAAATATATGAAATATATTACAGAAAAGTAATAGAGGTGATTCCATGCGATTCTATGATAATTTCTGAGTATAGTAAAAAAAGTAATAAAATATATTGTAAAGCTGCCTGGGTAGAAAACACAAAACACAATCCTTCTGATTTCCCTCTACTAACTTTAGGTGCTAATTACAAAGGAACTCAGTCAGAGGCAATTGTTACAGGGAATTCAGTAATAATAAATAATTTTTACGAGATTATTAAAGACAGAAAAGATAAATTTTTAATTGATGATGAAGGAAATATATTCAACTCCAAAGATTCTGCTAATCTTATAAATGATGATTCACACGTAACAAGATCTGCTTTGTATATTCCTATGAAACTTGGCAAAAATGTTATAGGGGTTATTTCTGTGTTCAGTTTTAAAGAAAATGCATATTCCGAATACGACCTTAAAATACTTGAATCAATTTCAGTGAATCTTTCAGTAGCTGTTGCAAATGCAGAGCTATATAAACGTGCTCAGATCGAAATTTCAGAACGAATAAAAAAGGAAGATGAGCTTAAGCAGATAAAGAAAAATCTTGAAGAAGCACAACGAATTGCACATATTGGAAGCTGGGTATTTGATAAAAATACCAACCAAATTACAAATTCGGAGGAAGTATATAGAATTTTAGGTATAAATCAACAGATAGGTGTGGTAGATTTTAACGAAGCAATAAATTGTATTTTTGAGGAAGACAAATCAAAGACAATAGAGGTGATAAAAAATGCTATGTTAAAAAGTGTTTCGTATGAAAATGAAGACAGGATCATAAGACCTGATGGAGAGATAAGATTTGTCAAGGTAAAGGGAGAGCCTGTTTACAATAAAGATAGAACGCTAAAAGGAATGCGAGGCACTATACAGGATATAACCGATATAAAAAAAATAAATGATGAACTTATCAAATCTCTTGGCGAGAAAGAAATTATGCTCAAGGAAATTCATCATAGAGTAAAAAATAATTTGCAAATAGTTTCAAGTCTTTTAAGACTTCAGGCAGATAAAATTAAAGATGATACAGTTGTAGAGTATTTTAAACAGAGTGAACAAAGAATAAAATCTATGGCGCTTATCCATCAGCAGCTATACAGGACAAAAGACCTTAGCCGTATCAACTTCAGGGAATATTTAAGTGAGTTATGCTCGTACCTACTGTTTGCTAATGATGCTACACATGGAAGAATAAACCTAAAACTTGATGCTGAGGAGCTGTATTTTGGAATTGATACCGCTCTGCCATGCGGATTGATAATAAACGAGCTTTTCACAAATGCAATTAAATATGCGTTCCCAAATGGTGCTAGTGGTAGTATTATTTTAAAATTGTATAAAGATACAGATGATTTATTCCATATTATGATTAAAGATGATGGTATTGGTGCAACTAATCTTAATATCAAAAATTCTTCTTCGCTGGGAATGGAGCTTGTACATACACTAACTAACCAGATTGAAGGTGAAATTTCTATAACAATTAATAACGGAACTGAAATTAATTTATACTTTAAAGATTCTGTTTACAATAAAAGATTTTGAAAAAACAAATATTTAGAATTTATTTTATCAATTTAACACTTAAGACTGGTTTGCCTGGCTCGTTCCTGACTGGTTTCTCAGTTTTGAGCTCAGTTAAGACCTGTAAGGAAATGTTATGAACTTAATATTTAATAATATAAAAGTATTAATTGTTGAAGATGAAGGCATCATTGCAAAAGATATTGAATTAACATTAAAACGGATTGGACATGTATCAGCCGGAATCGTATCTAAAGGAGAAGACGCCATAACTCTTTCTGAACAGGTTAAGCCTGATTTGATATTAATGGATATAACCTTAAAGGGAGAATTAGATGGCATTGAAGCAGCAAAGATTATTAATGACCGTTTAGGGATACCTGTTATTTATATTACAGCGCACCAGGATGAATTTACAATTGAAAAGACAAAAGGAACAAATCCATATGGTTATATAACAAAACCTTTAGATGACAGGGATATAAGCACAGCAATTAATTCAGCAATGTATAGGCGTGATGTGGAAGAAAAACTTAAAGATGCAGAAGAAAAATATTTCAGGCTCTCTGAAAATGCCCCTGATATGATAATAAGTCAGGATATTGCAACATTAAAATATAATTATGTAAATAGTTCATCTTATAAATTAACAGGTTACTCACCTGATGATTTTTATAATAAACCGGGATTGCTTAAAAATTTAGTTGATCCTGATTGGAAAGAACAATATGAATTTTCAATGAAGCTGGTACTTTCAGCGCATTCTACAATACCATTTGAATATATGATAAAGCATAAAAACGGCAAAAAAATATGGATAAACCAAAGGAGTATAATTGTAAGGAATAAAAAGAACGAAGCCCTTCAAATAGAGGCTATATTAACAGATGTTACTGAAAGAAAAAATTACGAAACTAAACTTGAAGAAACAACTAAGAGATTAAGGGCGCTATCAAGTTATCAGCAAAAAGTAAGAGAAGAAGAGAGATTGAATATTTCGAGGGAAATTCATGATCAGCTTGGACAGGATCTTACAGTTTTAAAAATGGATCTTGCATTATTATATAAACATAATGTTAAAAATCACGAAAATAAAAATGATAATAATTTCCGTAATGTTACAGATGAATTGAAAAAAATGAGTTCTTACATTGACGATATAATTAATAAGGTACGAAAAATTTCTACTGAATTAAGACCAGATATTCTTGATAAATTAGGATTGATTGAAGCAATTGGGTGGCATGCAGATGAATTTGGAAAGAGGACAAAAATTAAATGTATCACTGACCTTGAAAATATTGAAATATCTCTAAACCCAGAAAAAGCAATTTCTATTTTCAGGATCTTTCAGGAAACCTTAACTAATGCAGCACGGCACTCCGGTGCAAAAGAAATCAAAATAGACCTAAAAGTACAAAACGGATGGATGATATTAAGAGTAACAGATAATGGACGTGGAATTACTGAAATTGAAATTGATAATGGAACTTCTTTAGGAATACTTGGTATGAAAGAAAGAGTATTAATACTTGGAGGCTTGTTGAATATTAAGGGTGAAAAAGATATTGGTACAACAATAGATATAAAAATACCGCTTAATAAATATAGTTAAAATAATATTTGTTATATACCGTTTTCCCTTAAAATGAATTTAAAAATTATGTTTTAACAGAGTCTCCCTTAATCTTTTTTTTTAGATTTTACCCCCCCTTTTTTTTAAAAATTAAGAGGGGATTGTTTTTTTGTGAAAGCTTTTATCCCCATTTGTTTTTGATGGGGGGATTTTATGCTTGAGGATTGAAACCGTGCAGATTGAACAAGATCATAGTTTTTCGATGAGCATAGATGGGGGTTCTGCTTTCAAGAAAACAAGCAGTGTTTTCTCAGCCCTGTTTATCAAGTATAGGCGGGACCTAGGCGGAATAAAGTATGGTGATTTTTTTTTGATTTAACTTTGCGTGCTTTACTGTTTTATACTTACTGCTTGTGTCAGGTCCTCGGAGACCTGACGCTAAAATTAAATAAAACACTCAAGCTAAAGATTCGGGGAGACTCTGCTAGAACGTAAAATAAGCAACCCCCATTAATGTTTATCTTAAACCTAATGCTAATACATTAATTAGCAAAAAATTTTAAACCCGAAAAAATCGTCCCCCCTTTAAAAAAAAGGGGGGAGTAGTATTTTCAATATTCGTAAAATGTAAATTAATAGAAAAATATTATCTACAGTAAATCATAAATGGGGGTTTTTGCTTTTTAACACAGTACCTCTGTGCTCTCCGTGCCCTCTGTGTTGAAATCTTTTGATTTTTGATTTTTTGGCATTTAGGCTTTGTAATTCCTGTCCGCCACGGCGGATTAGTTGGCATTTTGCTTTTCTTTGTGACTTTGCTTGCTTTACGGTTTTATTTTTGCATTTCTCTGTGCTCTCCGTGCTCTCTGTGTTAGAAGCTTTTGCTTTTCTTTGAGCCTTAGAGCCTTTGTGGCAATCTTTTGTTTTTATTTATTTGCTTTTCTTTGTGACTTTGCGTGCTTTGCGGTTTTATTTTTGCATTTCTCTGTGCTCTTGGTATCCTTTGTGGTGAAAGTTTTTGCTTTTTTGAAAGTTTCAATGTTTATCAAACATAAAGCTATTGTGATGTTGCTATAAGATTCGAATATCTTAGATGGGGGTTGCTTTATTTCCGTAGAATCCAACTAAAGTCATAAAGGTAAGGCAGGCAGGAAAAACAGAGACTTTCTGCGGGTATGGAAAATGCATTTTTTTATTTTATTGAGCATTTTAGTTAGATTTTTCACGTGTTTTGTGAATTTTGAAATCAATCCTCTCATAAACCAATATTAGATAATTTATGCTGTCCAAATAAAACATTGCAATATTTTAAGAAAAATTCGTGATAATTAGTGAAATTAGTGTTTAAGCTTTCCTATTTGTTTTGGACGGATGTGATCTTTGGATAGAATAATTGAAGTGAACTTAGTAATAATTTTGATTAAATTTGTAAATATCATAAAAAATTTAGATGAAATTAGAAGATTTATCAATAGAGCAGCGCGAAAAAATTGCTGAATTTGGAGTAAATTCATGGTTTGTTATGGAGTTACTTGAAAGTTACCTGAATAATCCAAATTCTGTAGCCGAAGACTGGCAAAAATTATTTTCAAGTTTAAATATAGAAACAGACGGAAAATTTACAGTAAAACCTGAAAATTTAACTGGAATACCAAAAGCAGAACAGCGAACATCGATTGATTCTGTTCAGCAAACTAAACTGAAAATCCAGTCTTATGCACCGCAAAAACCGGTATATTTACCCCAGCCTCAAACAGGCGAAGAAGCTATTCAGATAAAAGGTGTTGGCGAGCGCATTATAGAAAACATGACATCAAGCCTTACGATACCAATTGCAACATCATTCAGAACAATTCCGGTTAAAGTTCTTGAAGAGAACAGGCTGATTATTAACAGTTATCTTAAAAAGACAAACAGCGGTAAAATTTCGTTTACACATATTATAGGATGGGCAATTGTTAAGGCTTTAGCATTAATACCTGCTTTAAATAATGCTTTTACTATTATTGAAGGTCAGCCGCATTTAATAAAGAAATCATCAGTTAATCTTGGTCTGGCTGTAGATCTTGAAAAGAAAGATGGATCACACTCGCTAATAGTGCCAAATATAAAGAATGCTGATAAGTTAAACTTTCGTCAGTTCTTTGATGCTTATAATGATATTATTAACCGTTCGAGAAATGGAAAAATAGAGATTTCAGATTTTCAGGGAACCACATTAACTTTAACCAATCCTGGAACAATAGGAACAGTAGCTTCTCAGCCAAGACTTATGATAGGTCAAGGTGCTATTATTGCTACTGGAGTACTCGACTATCCTGCAGAATACCAGGCTGTAACAAAGGATATTATTACAAAGCTTGGCATCAGTAAGGTTATGAATATCACAAGTACTTATGATCACAGAATAATACAAGGCGCTGAATCAGGTTTATTTCTACAGATAATGCACAAGTTATTGATTGGAGAAGAAGGATTTTACGATATCATATTCAGTGATCTTGGTATGCCCGTAAAACCTGTTTTGTGGAAATCAGATAATAATCCTGATAGTTTTGATGGCTTGGATAACCTTGAAGAAATAGAAAAGCAGGCAAAAGCAATTCAGTTGATAAATATGTACAGGGTGCGTGGTCATTTACTTGCAAATCTTGACCCGTTAAAAGCTGTTGCAAAATACCATCCTGAGCTTGATCCTAACACATACGGTTTTACCGTTTGGGATTACGATAGACAGTTTATTACACCGCGTCTTGCGGGTTTAAGAACTGCATCATTACGCGATATTCTGGATATTCTGCAAAAGACATACTGCGAAAACATTGGCGTAGAGTATATGCATATACAGGACCCAAAGAAAAAGCAGTGGCTGCAGGATAAAATGGAGCCGATTAAAAATCAACCATCATTCACAAATACAGAAAAGAAACATATCCTTTATAAGCTTATACAGGCAGAAAATTTTGAAAAATTTGTAGATAAAAAATATGTTGGGCACAAAAGATTTTCGCTTGAAGGCTCTGAAACAATAATCCCGGTGCTTGATTATCTTTTAGGATTAGCCGCCCATGAAAAAGTAGATGAACTTGTTCTTGGAATGGCACACAGGGGAAGACTTAATATTCTTGCTAATATTATTGGCAAAAATCTGCAGGAAATATTTTCGGAGTTTGAAGATATAACAGATGTTGATTCAGTTGAAGGCTCAGGGGATGTGAAGTATCACCTCGGAGCTTCAGGTGTTTACGACACTATTTATGGAGATGATATTAATGTTTCGGTAGCATCTAACCCCAGTCATCTTGAATTTGTAAACCCTGTTGTTGAAGGCATAGTCCGCGCAAAACAAGCAATGATGAATGATACTTTACGGAATAAATATATTCCTGTACTACTTCACGGAGATGCTGCAATAGCAGGCGAGGGCATTGTAGCAGAAACACTTAACCTTTCACAGCTTAAAGGCTATAGCACTGGCGGAACTATTCATATAATTATAAATAACCAAATAGGGTTTACTACAAGTCCGGTTGATGCAAGATCAACAGTTTATGCCTCGGATGTTGCAAAGATGGTTCAGGCGCCAATATTCCATGTTAACGGAGATGACCCAGAGGCAACACTACTTGTAACTAAGCTTGCATTTGAATACAGGATGAAGTTTCATAAAGATGTAGTAATTGATGTTTACAGTTACAGAAGGCTTGGACATAATGAGTCAGATGAGCCTGCATTTACCCAGCCGGTACTTTATAAAGCAATCAGAAAACATCCTACAGTTAAAAACATATACCAAAACAGGCTTTTAAGTGATAAAGTTATTATTGATGAAGATATTAAGGCTATGGAAAGTAAAATATATGAGATTATGGATAAAGGGTATACAAAGGCGCATGATGGTGAAGTAATATTTAAGTCGGATACTCCGATTAGGCTTAGTGATGAGCAGGTAAAAATACTCCGCTCTCACCAGCTTCCTGCTATTACAATAGCTGAACTGAATAAAGTTGTGGATATAATTACAACATTGCCAAATGATTTCAACTTACATCCAAAGCTTAAAAAATTCATTGAAACAAGACGAGAATTTTTAACAGGTGATGTTATGACTGAACTGAAAGACCAGTCAAAAAAACCAGTCTTAGTTGATTGGTCTTTTGCAGAAGCACTGGCTTGCGGAACACTTTTACTAGAGGGAATTCATGTTAGATTAAGCGGTCAGGATAGCGCAAGAGGTACTTTTTCGCAAAGGCATATTGTGCTTACCGATATAGAAACCGAAGAAGAGATAATTCCACTAAACAATATTGCTCCTCAGATTGCAACAATAGAGCCTTTAGATAGCCTTCTATCGGAAGCTGCAGTGCTTGGATTTGAATTTGGTTACAGCACAGCCGATCCACTTTCATTAGTAATTTGGGAAGCTCAATTTGGAGATTTTGCCAATGCAGGGCAAGTTATAATAGATAATTTTATAACTGTATCACAAGATAAATGGAACCTGCAAAGTAATTTAGTTATGCTTCTTCCTCATGGACAGGAAGGACAAGGACCTGAACACTCCAGTGCTCGACTGGAAAGATTTCTTACTCTTTGTGCAGATGATAATATTACTGTATGCAATCCAACAACACCTGTACAATATTATTACCTGCTAAGGACACAGGGAAAGTACAATAATCGCAGACCTCTAATAATAATGACACCAAAGAGCCTGCTGAGATTACCCGAAGCCCGTTCAAGAAAGGATGAGTTCATTGGTGGTAAATTCCAGCTTGTAATAGATGATGAGTATATCGCAAATAAATCCAATGTAAAAAGAATTATTTTGACAAGCGGAAAATTCTATTATGATCTTGCAAAATACAGGAAAGAAAATAATATCACTGATACTGCAATAGTCAGAATTGAAAGATATTATCCTTATCCATCGGAAGAAATAAAATCTATACTGAAAACATATTCCAATGCGAAAGAAGTTGTTTGGGCACAGGAAGAACCTCATAATATGGGTGCACTGATGTTTATGTCTTACAGACTAAAACGTGACCTGAGGGATATTGGAAACAATATGACATTATATGGAGTGAGCAGGGATGAAAGTCCCGCCCCTGCGCCGGGTTCATATCACAGATTTACCCAGACACAAAAAAGGTTATTGATAGAAGCTTTTTCTGAAATTACAAAAGTTGTAGATATAAAATAGTTTTTGTAATATTGAATTTAAAAGAGAAACTGAATTTCCGGTTTCTCTTTTTTTATGGCATTTAGCGGTTTATTTTCGACTATTATTATTGTATCATATTGTTTTATGATTTTTATCTTGTTATAGTAAAAAATTCAGTTAATCAAAGCAATTATATATTTAACTTTAATAATAACCTGTTTGGTTATGTATAAATGCTATTTAATGAGTATTTTTAGTGTTGCAATTGAAACTAAACTTTACAAATTTTACTATTGTTAAAGGAAAAAATATGAATACAGATATATCATCTTTCAAAAAAAAGAGCAATGTTTTCATTGCCGGAACACTAACAATATTTTTTGTGATCATAATGATTGGTTTTATTTTTGGCTAAGTTATTATGAGAACATGTATCAGGTAAAATGGATTCTGCTGCATAGAAGCTTGAGCAGCAGAATTCATTAAGATATATACAACTATTTAACCCTCATTTATATATACACGAAAAAGTAGCAGATGTTTTTTCTGGTTTTAGATTACAAAGTTACTGAAAATTTACGAAAAATTTCATAGATACTTTGGAGTAATTTCATGTAAGATTATTTAAGATTACGTGATTCTTTAACTCTCTTTTATTTAGATATATCCATATGGTAGAATTAGTGATTGGATTGTTGGATATTAGCTTAAAATCACTATATTTTATTGGTAATTCTACAATTTTACAAGAAAGAAACTTAGAAATAACAAGAAAGAAACTTAGAAATTGTGGTGTAATAGCTCCACTTTTTTAAATAAATATTAACTTCACGTATTAGGGTGATTGTTACTGTAACACCTATATATTAGTTTGAATACGAAAGAAACAATATTATTAAACAAAAACAGGAAGGGATTTAATAGTTTGAATACACAAGAAATTAATTTACAAAAAACGAAACAACAGATGAATGATGTAAAAAAGAGCAGTAATGTTTTCATTGGAACAACGGCTTTAATTGTGCTTGCAATTATTGTAGTTGGGTTTGTATTCGGTTAAGAGTGTTTTAACATACTTATTTTCACCATAAAAGCTTTGTTTAATAAACAAAGTTTTTTTTATTAGCATAAATTATCTTACAATTAATCTAACATACCTATATTGTTTTTTTTGAATGTTACATATAAGAGATAAATGGTATTTGTCAGGTTACTTCCGCTTAGCTTTCAGTTTTATTAACAAAAAATGGCTCAGAAAAATGGTATTTCTGAGCCATAATTGCCGTTTTATGTCGGGGTGAGAGGATTCGAACCTCCGGCCTCCTAGTCCCGAACCAGGCGCTCTACCGGGCTGAGCCACACCCCGAAATAATGAAGAATACAAACATAATAATTTTTGAGGAATTAATAAATTCAGTTATTCATAACTTATTTAAAGGTCAAATTACTAAAAAAATTCAAATATCATTAAATTTACATAATTTTAAAATAACTAGTTGCGTCATAAATAAATGTAACCATAGAAGTAGTATTTTACTAGTTAAATGTGTTTCTTAAATTGGTAAATTAATACTATATTAAAAGAAAAAGGATTGGGTGAATAAAATAAAAAGGTAAATACTAATTTTAATTAAACTTAAAATAATGAAAAATCTCAAACTTGGTGGCTTTGAAATTTATCTTTTACAAGAATCATTGAAACATTACAAATCTTTAATTGAACAAAAAGAGTTTCCTAAAAATTCAATCGTTACTAAAGGGTATGTTGAAAGTATGATTACTCAATTAGAAGATAAATTGAGTGAACAAATTAAGGATGAACATTTAAAAAAAGTATATGGAACTGCCTAATTCAAATGGTTTACCAGTTAACCTTTTGGCTGCTTGTTTCAACAATACTTCTGCAACGTACAAGTATTATTGGTTACTCTCAATACTGCAATCGGTTGAAACAGGACATCTTAGGATTTCAAAAAAAGTTTTGTTTGCTAAAATGATTTCAAACGCATGGTTCACAGTAAATTATTTTCACGTTTCTTTTGGGAAACAAGATTTAATTCAAGAAGCAATTCAAGTTAGTGGTTTTTATTATTAAGCTAACCGTAGAGGACACATTTACTCCTACAGAATAACCTGTATTAGGGTCTATAAAATATATTGAATTATAACTTCCCTGCACTGATTGGTAAGTCCAATTTAGGCCGGAATTTGTAGTCTTAATAATACTGTTATTAGATCCTACCGCATATCCTGTTAAGTTCGTAGTAAAGTAGATTGATTTTAGATAATCATTTGTTCCGGATGTTAATGGAAACCACCCTTGTTGTGATAATGCATCATTAGGAATAATCAAAACCAATATCGTAAAAAATATTAATTCTATTCTCTTCATTAAATATTCTTATAAAACAATATATTATAAAATACAATTTAAAGATAGCATTTTATTAAAACAACAGATTTCCTTGGAAGCCAAAGAATGAATTCATTATTTTATAGAATATTGTATCTTCATTATCTTCAAAGCACTTATAACACTTTAATCTAACATTATTAGCATATTTTCATCCCTACTAAAAGAATGTATTTCTTACAGAGACATTAAAGTAAACTCTACTAAATCTGCTTAATTTCTTTGGTAATTTTCTTGTGATGCTCAAAAGCGGGATCAATTTTGAAATATTGGGAGTCATCATGAGTTAAAAAGGAAAAAAATGATACTGCCATCCATAATGAGAAGGTAACATATGCAGCCGAAATGAAATATATGAATGTTTTCATATGAAGTGCTGTTATTTATACAAAGATAATATGTTTAATAGCGAAAGGAAATAGGCAGAACTACTCAAAATGAAAAAACCAGCAGGTCGCACAATGCAGCCGCTGCCGGTATTAAGCTCTCTATTTTGAGGAGAATAATACAGATATTAAAAACAGGATTAAATAATACAACTAAATGACTCTTACCTAATGAACAAATAAAGATGTATTTTGAAAACTTTTTAAAAAGAAGTATAACTACTTAGACAAAACGAGTATATCTTCTGATTTACTTAGCTCTTTCTATGTTATATTTTTGTATACAATTTAATAGGAGATATTAACATGAAACAAAAACGTGATGTAAAATTTATTATCTACCAATCTCTTTATATTTTTATCATCTGTATTATTGCTATGAAAGGAGCTGATATCAATCTTGATGCTGTTGAGATCAAAAGAATGATTGACCCGGGCTATGTTTACATAGATACTTCAGGCAAAGTTCTCATTGATAGAGATAAAGCAAATAAATTAATTGAATTTGATTCAACACGCTATATTGTAATATCAAGGGATGAATACAATAAAGACCCTGATAAATTTGCAGGATTGATAATTAATAATCCGGGAAGTATTGGTTCTATAATTGATCCTACGCAGCCGCCAATTGATAATACTACAAAAATCCCCGATGAAACTAAAAATTTAAATCCTGGTTCACAATCAATTCAAATAAAATTTCCTTCAAATTTTGTCCAATTCAGGCAAAATTCAATAAATAATCCTAATAATACAGAAATGAAAGTGGCAACTTCATCTGGGACAACTGTGATCCCGGCTAATTCCTCAAACAGTATTACCATTATGGGAGATAATACTATTACACTATCAGCAGGTGGCTATACTGAAACATTCAATGTAAAAGAAAATAAAAAGCCGCAAGTTAGTTTTCAAAGAATAACAACTATGAATGATGAAACTAAAGTTACAACACTTCAAAGGAATGTTTGTTATCGCGTTACTGTTCAGGATGATTATCCCGATCAGCTTGAGGTAAAAATTAACGGACCAGTTACTTTTAAGCAGGTAAGTGATAACACTTTTGATATCACTATGAATGCTTTTGGCTCAATTAGTGCATTTAATAATTTTACCCAAGATAAATCATCTCCATATTCAGTTGGATTTACAGTATCAATAACCGACAAAATATCAGGACATAAAATTACGGGTCAACAGAGTTTTGTTTTCGGTGAATGGTAGTTTTTCAAGTATAATTAATAAATTTAAAACAATAAAGATATGCGAATAATTAAAAAATACTACTTTTATCTGATGTTTGTGTTTTTCTTAAGTTTTTGCAGTTTTTTTGCATATATAAACAAATCAAATGTTGAACCTGAAATTCAGAAAAAAACAAAGAGGATTATTCCGAATACAGATAAACATTATGACTGGAAATTAAAAAATATTTAAATATATATCATAATACAAAATTTAGTCCAATAATTAATTGTCAATAAAAAATATCATGGCATGATACAGTTTAAAGAACTTTTTTTGTTATATTTATGTGTCAAAGAAATTAGCAAGGAGAAACCCAAATGATAACAAGAACTCTGCAAGATATATCATTTCCGTTGGTTAAACGACCGGTTTATGCAATCCTTGAGAACGGTAAACAAATTGATATTCCCGGCAAGATCGTATTAATGAACTCATTAACTGACCAGCCAATATCCATTGTCAGCAACAGCTATGAACTAATCACTAATGAAGAGGCGTACAATTATGGCAAAAATTGCATGAAAACCTTATTTAATATCACTAATGATACCGATATAGAACTCTTTAATATTATCTCACCTGATAAGTACTCATTCTGCCATATTGATCTCACAAGCCAAGGAAGTAGTTTTAATGTATTGGGTGAGAAATACCTGCCATTTATAAGGATCACCAACAGCTATAACACCAGCTTTACGCTCTCATTTAAAACTGGGGTGTGCCGTTTTATTTGCAAAAACGGAATGATCTTTGGTGAAGATGCCATTAAGTTAAATTATAGTCATGTTAGGGGAACAAAAAAAGTGATAGATTTTGAAGTCAGAAAAGATGAATTCAATAGAATAATAAATAAATTCAAATCTGATGTCAAGATATTGAAAGATAGTGAAATAGTGATAGACTATTCATTCCTGATATTTTGCAAGGCTTTGGACTTATCCTTTGATATAAATAACATCAATGAATTAAAGAAAGAAAAAGCAAGGATAAAGCTGTCTAATTATCAAAGACAGTTCAATTCATTACTAAACAAATATACTGGTGAGCTTGGGAATAATTATTATGCTTTATATAATGTGATAACTGAATTCGGTACCAATGGCTTTGCAGGAGAGCCCTCTCCGGTTTTAAGAATTAACAGCTGGCAAAGAAGGGCTGGTTACTGGGTGGATAGTTTCACCCGTCTATTAAGAAACGGGGATATCGATTACGATGAGTATCTGGAAGAGTATTTAGAGCTAAGTAAAAATTAAATATGAAAGGAATATAAATTGAGCGAAGATAATAAATATTGTAATACTGGAAATGCAACAATTGTGATCGATAAACTGCTAGAAGCAATTAGTTTTGCTGCAAATAAGCACAAAGATCAGAGAAGAAAGGGTGCTAATGCAGAACCTTACATAAATCATCCCATTGCAGTAGCGAAGCTATTGACTGATGTTGCCGTAGTTTATGATGCGGATATTCTGCAAGCTGCAATTCTGCATGATACCATTGAAGATACTGAGACTACTCAAGAAGAGCTACTTAAGAAATTTGGTAAAGAAGTTACAGATTATGTAATTGAAATGACTGACGATAAATCGCTACCAAAGGCTGAAAGAAAGCGATTGCAGATTGTAAATGCTCCTCACAAAAGTAAAGGAGCAAAACTGATCAAGTTATGTGATAAGATATGCAATATTACAGATGTTATGAATAATCCCCCAACACACTGGAACCTGGTAAGAAGAAAAGAATATTTTGATTGGGCTGAGAAGGTTGTCCAGGCGTTAGAAAGTGATAATCTAAGTCTTGTAAGCATGTTTGAGAGAAGGATTATAGAAGCGAGGGCGAAGTTGAGAGTAGAATAAATATCATTGAGTTCAATTTAACAAATTTACTAAATCAATAACTGATAAAGTAACAGGGCATAAAACTACAGCTCAGCAGAGTTTTTTTGACGAATGATAATATTCCTAATGAAAATCAATTTGTTCAGATATTTTCATAAATTGATTTAACTATAAACAAGATAATTGTTTAACAAGAACAAAATGGTTTCTGTTTTTGTTAAAACTTACTCTCATAAATCATATGATCAATATTCAATTACGATTTTTATTAAACAAATGATATTCTATTAACGCTTCAAAAATAGAAATAAAACAAATAAAAATAAAAAGAAAGGCTGCAAAATTATGCTGAAGCACGACCGATACTATACCGAAAAGATTATCTATGGAAGATACTAATGATAGATAACCTACATTCATTACAAAAAGAATTATTGAAAGAATGTTTGCATAATTGAATTTTTCTGAGATCTTAAAATTCAAGAAGTTAAGGATTATTCCTATTATCACTCCCATAAAAATGAATAAGAACAATGTGTGAAGCGGTCCGTAATCTGGATTTACAATTTTCATAAAACTTAAATCAGCCGGAAATTTATTGAACGCAAAATCAATTGCTGTAAAAGAAACTGATGATCCAGATGCCCTCACAGTCAACCACGGAAAAAATAACAACAGTATCATAATGAAATACAATATTTTACCAAACCATTTGGTATTCATTTTTAATTGAAGCGTACCTCCTGAGTAAGAGTAATCATCACCGCCAAAGCGGGATAAAATATTCATAATAGCCGGATGTCCCAAATTCAGTTTTTGATCGCCAATAATGATCACATCAGCAGGTCCAATTTGAGTCTTTGAATTTATTTTTCTTCCGTTAACTATTGTACCATTTAAAGATCTTAAGTCTTCAATGTATGCTTTGGAATCATCCACATAAATACGGGCATGTTTGCTTGAAACACCGGCATTATCAATAACAATATCACAATTCGAAGCTCTACCAATAATAACATCATTTGAATCGTAGTTTCGGATCATACCACTCGGTGATTGAACTATCTGAGTTTTACTTTCCTGTTTGACAGAAACTTTTTGAATCGCTGAAAGTTTACTCCCGCAGCCTGCACAAAAAATTGCTCCGGGTAGGTTCTCTTTACTGCATTTTGGACATTTCATAATAATTGATTTTTATTTTATAATTCATTTATTAATAATTTCGTGATATTGTTTGAGCAGAAATTAAAGTTTTTTTATTTTCATTATCTGCTGCAATTGCTCCCCAAACCATGCATATTGGTTGTGTTATAAATACAGAAAAGCCAAATGTGAAAATAGCCAGCAATATAGAAACAGCAAGCATAATCAAACCACCAGAAACTGTTGAATACAGCATGCCCAGTGGACCAAAAAGAAAGGTTAAAAGAAGTGAAATGCCAACACTCTTAGGCTGCTGATGGATACTAATATTTACCTGCTGCTGCATAGAAGGAACTGAATTTACAGGATTCCCATGAGAAGAAATAATCGGGTCAGATTGAAAATTCATAACCAGAGCATTATTCACAGGTTCAATAGAAGTTTTTTTAACTGAAATACTTTGATTAGAATTAATGTTGTATTCAAAAAATGATAATATTGATGGTATATTATTCAGATTTAACTTATAATTCTTACCTAAATAAATATCTGTATTTAGCTCAATATGTGATATATTTATTTTCTGATTGTTAACATATGTTCCATTAGTTGATCCCAGATCTTCTATAAATACCTTATTATCATTAACATACATTTTTGCGTGATAAGATGAAACCCCATCTGACTCGATATGGATTACATTATCATGTGCTCTTCCAATTGTAATTACATCTGAATTTACAATTTGAGAACCTAGATTAACTACCCTTGTACCACAGTTAGGGCAAAATACAGCATTTAGTTTTATTTCAGAGGAACAGTTCTGGCATTTCATTATTTATTTATTTTAATTCATAATTGAATAAAAAGTAGATATCTTTTGTTATAATAGCCCTAAACATATTTTTAATCTTATAATTTTTTTAACAGATTCATGTATCTGATTAGTGAATTCAACATCATTTTTCATTTGAGCTAATATTGACTCATATAAAGCATCCTCATTTGTCGGCATTAGAATTAAATCACATCCTGCCTTCACTGCGTTTAAAGAAGGTTTAGTAAAATCGGTAACAGCTCCCATGTTCATAGCATCTGTAATAATAATTCCTTTAAATCCAAGTTTGGTTTTTAACAAATCAGTTACAATTTTCCTGGATAAAGTTGATGGTAATCCATCAGTATCAAATTCTTTATTGTTTTTTATTGCAATATGTCCGACCATAATAGATATCACCCCGCTTTTAATAACCGATTTGAATACATCAAGCTCTTTAAGTTCTCCATCGATGAACACTATTGAGTGATGACTATCACCCTTTACAGTTCCATGCCCTGGAAAATGCTTTGCAGTAGCAACAATTCCGTTATCTTGGGATACTTTAATAAATTCGTTTGCCAATAGAGTTACTATTGCAGTATCGTGACCAAATGACCTATCTCCGATAATTTCTTTGTTCAGATCAAAATCACACACGGGTGCATAATTTTGATTAAATCCGATATTTTTTATGAACTCACTAATGGTTAAAGATACTTTCGCGCAGTCTTTTATGTTCTTAATATTGTTCGTATTAATGACTTTCGGAGAACCGCGTAATTTAGAATTGATTAGTGTTGGTTCCGCATCGCACGAGAAGATAAGCGGAAGCAAACCGTTTTGTTTAGCTGTATTCTTTAAAAAGTTGATCTGTTCTTTAAGCTCTGATGATTCTCCTTTAAGTATAACAACGCCTCCAATTTTCTTTCCGGCAATCAGTTTTGTTACCTGTTCTTTTGATTTTCCCAGTTCTCCATATGAAGCAATTATCATCTGGCTCACTCTTTCACCATCGCTCAGTGCGTTAAAGATTGAATCCGTTTTTTTTGAAATATAACCATTATCCTTTAGAAAACTGGTTAAGGTAATTGAATCCTTTTCAATATTTTCTATATTGTTTTTAGTATTATCCCGTTCTTTAACTTCATTATTAGATTGTTGTTTATCAATCTTTTTTTCACCGCATGAATTAAAATACGCTAGTACAAATACTAATAATATTACTTTACATGCTGTAAATATGTATTTTACCATTGCTGTATGCTTATATTCTTCACTTTTATAATTTTCCATTCCCCCCCCATTTTCTTTAAGATAAAATCCTGTTTATACCTACCATTTTTATTAAGAGGGTCTAATGCTGTATAATCTACATATACCGAAGCATCACTATTATTATCATAATTTAGAGTTATACTCTCTACTGTTGTACTTGTAATTCCGCCAAATGACTTGGAAGAACTGAAGAAACTATAATCCCCCCATGACTTATTATTTTGTTTTTGATATGCTGAATAAAAATCACGATTTCCCAAGTAATTAATGAAGTCACGAACAGTTTCAACAGGCTGACTTAGTGAAGTTATAGATGGTTCTTTTACAGGCGGCTTATTAACTGTTTGTGGAGTATTGCTTTCACCGGGGGGAGAAGTTGTTATTTTTTCCACTGCACTATCTTTATTCTGAGTCACAAAATATATCAGCAAAAACAGAATTATGATCATAACTCCGCCGCCAACTAAGACAATTGGGGTCTTTGATTTCCTTTGAGGGTAAACTGTTCCCGGGCTGCTTCCATACGCGGGAGCATTATACACTGTTCTGTTTTGCTGTGGCTGCTGGTAAACTGTTTTTTGCGAAGCATAACTGAATCCACCCTGCTCTAATGCCTGTGAAAATTCATCACAGCTTTGGAAACGGTAATTTACATCTTTTTCTGTTGCTTTAATTATAACATTCTCAAGTGTCTCGGAAATATTAGGGTTGATAGCCCTGATAGGTAGTACTGGTTCACGTACTATCTTTGTCTGTATATCAAATTCGCTTTCAGTCCGGGTGTCATAAGGCAATCTTCCTGCAAGCATTTCAAACAGTGTTACTCCTAGCGAATAAATATCACTTCTTTGGTCAACATCCCTGCCCATAACCTGCTCAGGACTCATATAAACAACACTTCCCATCCTGGTACCTGTCTTGGTGAGTTTTACGTCACCTTCGACTATCTTTGCTATGCCAAAATCAAGTATTTTAGGTGTATCATCAGATTGCAAAATAATATTAGCTGGTTTAATATCCCTGTGAACAACACCTTTTTTATGTGCATACGAAAATCCACCCAGTACTTGTTTGAATATGTTAATACATCTTTGTTCCGGGATAGCTCCAGTGATCTTTTCTATCACTGTATCTAATGGGGTTCCTTCTGTATATTCCATAACCAGCACTAGGTTGCCGTCAACATCAGAAAAATCATATAATGTAACAATATTCTGATGAGACAGTAACGACAAGGTTTTTGCTTCATTTATAAACCTATCCCTAATCATCTGGTTTCTGGCTAATTCAGGAAGCAACACTTTTATGGCAGCTTTTCTGCCAAGTGTCTGGTGTTCAGCCAAATACACTGAACCCATCCCACCTTCGCCGATGAGAGAAAGAACACGGTAATTCAGAATCACAGTATTTATCATAAACCTATGTTTTTATTTATAATTATCAAATTGTTCTTTCTTAATAATATTCATAATGATAACTGAAGACAGTTGTTCTTGTATCAGTTGATATATGTTCTTCTCTAATCAGAAGTTCTGAATCATTATAGTAAAAATGAGACTCGCTTTTGCCATCTTTAAAGATTGAAACAATGCTAGTTAATAAATTCATATTATATTCATAGATAGTTTGGAAATAAGAAACAGGTGAATGCTCAGTTTTTGTCTCTGTATCTTGATAACTTATCTCAATTTCATAGTGTTTCAATTGTTTACGTACTAACCTGTTATAAGAGTCATAGCTGAAATTAGTTTCCGTGGTTCTGTAATATTCGGCATCTGGTGCACCCGTATATGAATTATCTTTCTCATATATCAAAGTACCGTTATTGTTATATTCATATAAGGTATACCATAAAGAATCATCAACTTGCTGTTTCCTTACGATTAGATCACCATCGTATTCATAAATAAACTTCTTATGCCCTAATTCACCATAAAAATCATATGTTTCAATTAATTGTCCTCTATCATTAAACTTCATCCCATCTCTAATCAAATTCCCAGATTTATCATATTTATACGTTTCTGTTTCTGTATATTTTTTATTCGGTATCAAAGTACTCGAAATTGTTTTCTTTTCTATTAATTGTTTCTCATCATTGTATTTATTGAAAACCTCATATTCACAGCCACAAATTCCATTTATTCCAGTTTCATAGAAAAATAACCCCAAAGTATCATAGTAATTAGTTTGCATAATAGTATCATTATACATTTTGCTGATACTTTTGATTTTGTATTTTAAGATTATATCAGCAGAGTAATTCATATCTGGTGCCATTTGACAAAAAGTACCGTCGCCTAATGTCACAATTGTTATCACAAATACTGTGACCAGTCTAAAAATAGAATTCATTAATCTTTATACCACCTTCTAATCACAAATTGCTTTGTGCCATCATCTACCCATTCATTTACCGCTTTCCTTTTCAGCAATAGCTGTCTAAGTACGTCATCCAGATCTTTCTTTACAACACCCCACGCACTATGTGCACTTTGAATAGTAGTTTTACTATCAGTAATTATTATGACATGTCCCTTCCATACTATCAGGTCTAAAGGCTCAACTTTTGAAATAATTTGATTAACGCTAAGTCCTTCAATTTCTACAGAACTGCCATAATGAACTAACTGATGTGTATTGCGAGGCGTATATCCATCGGTTGCCTGATATATAAGCCCCGAACAATCTAAACCCTTAAGACCCCATTCTTTCTTCTCTTTTTGCTCCAACTTTCCTTTTGGGGGATAAAAGGAAAACATTTCTGAAACCCCTTCAATATTATTTCCGCCCCATACATACAAAGCCCCGATGTTTTCATACATAAATTTAATTATATCATCTTTTTTCGGAAGTATGGCAACTCTTCGTTTTGGCTCTATTGAAGTTGTATCAACAAATCTGGAATCAATAAATAGATCTATTTTCAACTCAGGAATTAAATATTCTGCCGCACTAACCTTATATATAGAATGTGATCCTTTATTTACAATATTCAGAATTTCGAATGAAGATCCTGCATAAGCAACATACTCCAGTTCTTTAATAAGCCCTGTTTTGCTTTTTTTCAGTGTATTCCCGTCTTTACCTCCATAAACACTATCTATATATGGAGTGTTTAGTACAGGAGTCGGGTACTTTGAAACAGCATATAATTTTAGAGGACCACTCTCAATAGCCTCTTGTTTAGGTTTTACTTTCTGTTCATTGCAGCTGAAAAATAAAATACAGCAAACAAATATTATTCGAATTGTTGATTTTATATAAATACTCATTCTCCGGTTTCGGTTGCATAAACTAGTTCTTCAAAAACGATCTTAATCGTTCCGTCGCTTGCTCTTTTTAAATTCATTACTTTCTTTCCTTCATCGCTGTATTTTGCACTGCGGTAATACTGGACAAATTCAATTTTAGCTGTACCATTCTGAATGCTGATCTCCTTTACATCAATGTTTCCTATCGAAATATTCAGATCGACTGCACTTTCATACATTTTTCTTCTGTCTTCACTCCACTCATAATAATTCAGATAAGTTGTTTTGCCGCTTTTAGTTCTTTTTATACCGTTAAAATCTGTTGAGTATAAAGAAAGGTACTGATTAATATTTTTGCTGTTCTGATTATTTAACCAATCATTTACAAATGCTTTAATCTCGTCTTCTGAAAGTTTTTTCAATTGCGTAGTTTGTACTGTATTCTTTTGAACACTCCCCTCACTTGTGATGTAAAATAATGCAGCAACAAGCAGTATCACAAATAACAACCCACCCATTACATACAATGGAGTCTTTCCCCTCTTTTTAAAAGTTCCTTCAAATTCCTGGGGCATAGTTACCTGTGGCTGATAGACTGTTTTACTCTGTGGCTGCTGGTAAACTGTTTTTTGAGAAGCATAACTGAATCCACCCTGCTCTAATGCCCGTGCAAATTCATCACAACTTTGGAAACGGTAATTAACGTCCTTTTCAGTTGCCTTTATTATTATATTCTCAAGTGTTTCAGAAATGTTGGGATTGATTGACCTGATCGATGGTACCGGTTCACGTACTATCTTTGTCTGTATATCAAATTCACTTTCTGTTCGTGTGTCATAAGGCAACCTACCTGTTAACATCTCAAATAAAGTTATGCCTAATGAGTATATATCGCTTCTTTGGTCAACATCCCTGCC
>CAMTUP010000012.1:0-120008 GCA_947084945.1 uncultured Ignavibacteria bacterium
TATAATTTTGTCATACCCGCGCCGTGACTGAGGCAGGACCCTTGTCATTCCTGCGAAGGCAGGAATCTTGTTTTTGATTTTATGATGTTGACTTTTCATTTATCAATTTCTTCTCTGTATCAAATTCTTCGCCACCAATATCATAATACAGGTCTTTCTATTCCATAGTTTTTTCTTCAATAAGCCGGATATTTCTATCTCGCTTCTATCTTTTTTACTACCAAGAATATAAAAGCAAAAGCTATACATGAATATTGTTTAGTATTAATAATTGTGGATTAATTTCTAAAGATTCCTGCCTTCCTGCCTGCCGCAGGCACGGCGCAGGAATGACAAGACCAGAGATTTCTGCCTACCTGCCGCAGGCACGGCTCGGGAATTCTG
This sequence comes from uncultured Ignavibacteria bacterium, assembly GCA_947084945.1. Taxonomy (GTDB): domain Bacteria; phylum Bacteroidota; class Ignavibacteria; order Tepidaquicellales; family OLB5; genus OLB5. Next base: position 385 of record CAMTUP010000012.1, read on the forward strand.
CGTAAGGCGAGTTATTACATTGAAAACATTGGGTTGGTGAGTCTTTCGTGCAAATCTCTTTCATAATACTGCTTTTTATCGGGCACGTTCTGCATTAAATACCTGTAGAACTTTTTATAATATTCCTTCATTGCCGATTTATCGGTTCTTGCTTTAAGTTTTTCATCAAAGGCATACTCTTCGGCAAGCGGAGTTATCACATAATATTCCAATGCACGCACCCTGTCATCAGGCTGGTATGTATTAACCGAACCGCAGCTATCACACTTTATATTTACCGCCATGAATGAATATACATTTATCTTCAAGTCCGCCGCGCATTGTGTACATCGGTGCATTTTGGTTTCATCAACATGTTTATTCACATTCTCAAGAATTTTCTTTGCCGCTCTGGCAAATAAACCGACCTCAAACTTAAGGTATTCAATTTCCATCCAGTTCTTAAGCATGTGTATCTTTGAGCGCTCATTTGAGGTTAGCCCCGATGATGCTCCAGCCTTTCGCATTTCTGATTCAAACTTTATCGCAGCGCCATCAACTTTTTCCGAAAGCTGTGTTACCGTCTGGTTCTTTAAGCCGTTTGATATATTGTGAATTATGATGTTATCATACTGAATGTTTTCAATAACGCCATCAAGCGGGGCTTCGGTCTGCTTTAAGACCTCGAAATAGCGCCCTTCAATTTTTTTCAGGAACTCATTCCACCTTGTTACCTGTGCCTGTACTTCCGGATTTGAGTCTGCCATATTTATTTACCCTGAGTGAAACGCCTGCCCGCCGTAACGGCAGTTCAGGCAGGAATGGTCTCATTCTGAGAACAATTCGTTTCAATATTTAATTTGAATTAATTTTATTTAACAATAGCGTTCAAATACTTTCAAACCCCCATCCGCGCTTCTGTGTGCTTAAAGATTGTTTTATCAATTTTCAAAGATCCTGTTCTTCGGAATCACGTCCCCTCTTCAGCCGAAGGGGGGATAAAAAGCTTCAAAGATCAAATGACTTTAATTGAACGTTGAATCTGAACTACGGTCAATCTACTTCGGGGGTTTGGGGTTTTGCAGTTCATTTATTAAGCCGTTTCAAACAGCACGCTTCCGCAGAACATACAGTTATCATACTGCATTTCCTCAAGTCTTGGCGCGCCGCAGTTTTTGCATTTGATAGTGTTGTGCTTTGCTTTCTGCAATCCCTGTGAATATTTAGCCGTTCCTGTTGAAGCATTCGAGAAAATATCACCAAGACCCGAAAACGGTTTTATCTTCTGATAATACTCCAGCACTTTTGAATCCATTGCAAAACTTTTTGAATCATTTGGATACTTGGCAATTATTTTCTCAAAGACCCGTCTTAGCTCAATAGGAAAAGCACCGCGCGCAATTTTCATTTCAGAATTAAGCAGCTCTTTCTTAAGCGCATCGGTCAAGGGTTCGGCGCTGTATGACTGCATAAACTCGCTCCATTTAACATCCCCGCCTTTATCTGCATGCCATGCCGCCTGAAAAGCTGCATCAATTTCTTTGTTAAAATCATTCATTATACACCCTGAACGAAGTGAAGGGTCTCATTAATTTTACCTTCACCTCAAATTTATTTAATTTTTGTAAACGAGGAATCTCTTCGTTTTTTGGAGGACTCTGCAATACATTAATTTCTTTTAACCTTTAACTTGAAACCTGAAACCTTTAACTGTTTTCAAAAATCCAAGTCGCTGTGTGAATCCGGCTTCATAGCCTCATACTTAGCTTTGTATTCGTTCATCAGCGTCTGCATTTTCATAGCCAGAGAAAAATCGCTCATCATCTGTCCGCTCCAGTATGAGCTTACATTTGAATAATCTGCAACTGTCATCCCAAAATCCTTAAGTACATCTTGCGCATCTCTGCCTTGTTTGCCAAGTACATCCTGCGCAACCATCGATTCAATGTACTTTTCAAATGAAATTGATTGCGCTGCGGAAGCTCCGCCTTTTCCCAGGTTACCTGATGCTGACTGGTTGAATGCTGCTGCATACTTGGTTGAAATTGTGAACGATGTATCGTTCTTCATTCTAGCAAGCCATTCTTCGTTTACGCGATCCCATTTGGGCGCATCAACTCCAAGAAGCGTGCAGACTTCTTCTTTGGTTGTCCCTGATGTCATTTTTGCGTTTGCTGTTGCCCAGTCTTCAAGTGTTACGCCTTCAAAAGGCTCTAATATACTTGCCATTTTATTATTTTGTTTAAGTTATAAAAAATTTATTTTATGTTTAATTTTCCTTTAGTAACTGCACTTTTTTCAAACTAATATTCAATATCATCATGAGTCCCGTCTTCTTTTATTATCTTCTCATACTTCGCGCGGTACTCCATGATCAGGTTCTGGAATTTCATGCCCGTACCCATCGGGCTCAGGAATATCTTCTTCGTGTAATAACTGCTTAAGTTTGAATAATCAGCCACCGTTAATCCAAAATCTTTCAGTACATCCTGCGCGTCTCTGCCCTGTTTGCCTAGGTAATCCATCGCGACTATTACCTCAACATATTTTTCGATCGGGTATGTCCCGTCGTTAAAATCTTTTTTGTGAGGCAGGTTGCCTGCCGCAGCATTATTAAAGATCGATGCGTACTTCATTGAAAGAGTAAAGGTCTTATCATTTTTCATTCTGGCAAGCCACTCTTCGTTAGCTCTATCCCACCTTGGGCGGTCAACGCCGATTAGTTTTATTATCTCTTCGACTTGTTTGCCCGAAGCAAGCCCGGCATTTGCCTTTGCCCAATCTTCAAAACTGATCCCCTCAACGGGTTCCAGTACATCTTTTCCGCCATTGACTACCTTGTGGAATCCTTTAAAAAGTGAATTTAAAATACCCATTCTAATAGTTTAAATTAGCTATAATTGTTAATAAAAAAAAGCCCGCAAAAGCTGTTTCTTATGGAAAAATTTTCAGAAATGTTTTAAAATAGTTTTCGAAATCTGCAATGTTTAATAAATTACGCTGCAAAACTAATACACTTTTCAACCTATGCTCACAGATGAAAACGAACCGCTTGCCAAGTTTTGATTAACCGGCGAAGGCTTGTTCTTTTCTGAATCCGGTAAAAATCATCCAGATGCTAATGGGAAAGACGATTATTCCGCAAAGGAAAAGCACAATAGTAAGCACCCATTTTTCACGGAATGAATCTATATATACTTCCTTCGGGTCTGCAGGATCATATATCAACCACACCTTTTCGCCTATATCATATGCCGGCGGATCGCTGGAATGTTTGGATTCATACGTAAATTCTTTACCCAAGGCATCTTTATATTTTATTACTGGCGCATATGTTATCCCGGCATGCTCACTATCGGGAACTTCACGCATACGGATAACCGTACCTTCTGTTTTTTTATAGCTGGCAAAGTTTTCAGTCTTATCTTTATAACTATAAATTCCCCAGCCGATAAGAATAAAACTTATGAGCATAAAGAACATCCCCATAAGAACATAACCTATCCTTCTGCCTAAACTGTATGCGGAGTTTACAGCGTTAATAGATTTATCAATCACTTTTTCGTAATTTTCTAAGCTCATCTTTTTTTCTCAAAAGTCTTGAAAAGGGGGAGCAAATTTACAAGTTTATAATTAGTGCACTTTCATCGATTTCTTTTAATTCCGTTAATCTTAGATGGGGATTTGTATGATATTATTCCCCGCTTTTCCCAGCTTCCCCCCGCTTCGGCGGGCGGGTGCGTTATTATTTATTGTATTATTGTTTCACGTTTCACAGTTCACGTTTGACATTTCACTGCTCTCTATTTCACCAATACCATTTTCTTAACATCAGTAAACCCATTAACCCCGTTGTTGGTGTTGTAACCAACAACTATCCTGTAAAAATACACACCGCTTGCAAGATGTGAAGCGTCAAAATCAACATTATACACACCTGCGCTTAGGTTTTCATTTACCAATACAGCAGACTCTTTGCCAGATACGTCATATACCTTTAGCGAAACAAATCCTGTCTTTGGTATATGGAGTTTAATATTTGTAACCGGGTTAAAAGGATTCGGATAATTCTGCCCGAGTGAGTAGTCCGAAGGTATTTCCGAACCTGCGCTTTGAATACCTACTGTCTGCGAGTATTTAATTGTTAAGTAATCTTTCCCGCTTGTGCTGCCATAGCTTTCACCTGCTACATAAACAATCCCTGTACTGCTGACTGCAATCGCCATAGCCAGATCTTGTGCATTTCCTGAGCCGTTGTATCTATGTTCCCAAACTTGCGTACCCGCAGGGCTGTATCTTAATGTTAAATAGTCAGCGCTTGTGCCAATTCCCGCGCTATACCCCGTTACATAAATATTCCCTGCCGCGTCAAGCGTTAAAGCCCTTGCCCCGTCACCACTATTTCCCGGTCCGTTATATCTTGCTGTCCACTGCTGTACGCCTGCTGTATTATATTTGATTGTTGCATAGTCAATACTCGTACCGCTTCCAACGCTATATCCTGTTACATAAACATTCCCTGAACCATCTATAGCAAGTGAAGGGGCCTCATCAAGACCATTTCCCGGACCGTTATATCTTGTTGCCCACTGCAGAACACCTGCTGAATTGTATTTCAGTGTTGCATAGTCCCAACCGGAACCGCTGCCGATACTTTGGCCTGTTACATAAACATTGCCTGAACCATCAACGGCTAAATCTAACCCGTAATCCCAGAGATTTCCCGGTCCGTTATATCTTTGAACCCATTGCTGTACACCTGCGGAATTATATTTGATTGTTGCATAGTCATCACTGGAACCACTTCCGTAACTTCTGCCTGTTATATAAACATTCCCTGAGCCATCAATAGTAACATCCCGTGCTTCATCACCACTACTTGCCGGACCGTTATATCTTTGAATCCATTGAACAAGACCCGCTGAATTATACTTGATAGTTGCATAGTCTCTTCCCGAACCGCTTCCGATACTGAAGCCTGTTACATAAACATTACCCGAACCGTCAACCTCTATATCTTCCGCCTCTTCACCACTATTTGCCGCTCCGTTATATCTTGCTGCCCAAAGCTGCGTGCCTGCGGAATTGTATTTTATAGTTATATAATCTGATGAGCTTCCATTTCCATAACTATAGCCCGTTACATATACGTTACCAGATGCGTCAACTTTAATTTTAGTTCCTTGATTATAATTATAGCCCCCTGTGTATACAGCTGTCCACGATATGATACCAGCGGAACTGTACTTTATTGTAGCAATACGATAATCATCCATCGCAAAAGATACTACCCCCGTTACATATACATTATTTGCAGCATCAACAGCAACGTCGGTTGCATAATCAATGTTATCACCTGCGCTGGTGTATCGTCTTGTCCATTCCTGGCTAACCTGCGGGAATAAATCTCCTGCGGATATAAAAAGCCCAGTAATTAAAATTAATATTGTTTTCATTTTTTTTACTCTTTTTAATTTATTGGTTTATGAAATACTTTTATAGTTATCCGCTGATAAAGACCCGCTTTACTTTTTACAGAAGAGCAGGTCTATTCTATCAGCTTATCTCCGGTGGGTATTGGAGATGGTAATTTATTTTTGATTGATTTTTTTGTTCTTACTAAACATAGGTCCCCACCGGATATTTTTACTTGATGCAAAGTTACCCTTTTTCCATGCCCTACTTCAAAGAAATTTTCCTCTACTTTTCATAAAAAATAATATAATTAATATTGCAAAAACACTGAAATTTATAATAAATTTGAGTATTTTAGGGTAAATTTTTCATAAAAATTATGACTAAAAATAAAGCTTTTGAGATATTAAAAACGTTCACTTCTAATGAATCAAAAGATTTTGAACTATTTATTGGGTCTCCTTTATTTAATTCTAATAAAAACCTTGTAAAGCTGTTTGCTTTATATAAGAAATACAGTTCCCCGGCAAAAGAAGAAAAAAATACAGAAGAATATCTATACGGAAAAATTTTTCCCGGTAAAAAATACAATTACGGGATTATGAAAAATCTGGTTAGCGGTCTTTTTAGTTTGTGTGAAAAATTTCTTGCAGTTTATATTCAGGTCAATGCTTCAAACGAGGATATTAAAAAAGCAGAATTTGAAGAAGGATTAAAAAGGCTCGATGAATTTATTTCGCGTTCGCTTGATAAGCTGTTCTTTGCCGAATACAGGAATCTTAAAAAAAAGCTTCAGTATTCCGCGATTAGTCCTGTGTTTTACCTTAACAAGAGCCGTCTTGTAGAGAAGCTTCATAAATATTATGCAAAGAAAAACCTTTATCAGAATGCGGCAAATACACTATACCCAATGAGCATTTACAATTCATGCTACATTATTTCTACACTAAAGCATGATATTGCCGGAATGGATTACCTTAAAAACCAGATAAACTTTGTGCCTGTAGTTAACCTGACGGAAACTTTTTACAGGAATTTCGATTCCGTAAAATTCCTGAATGAAATAATAGATCTTGAACCGGAGTATTATAACCATATAGCACTTGAGCTGATGCTGATGAAACTTTATACCGAGCCTCAAAACCGCGAAAATTATCTTACGCTCAAGAAATTAATTATTAATAATATTATTAAATACTCTAATGCTGAAAGATGGCACCTTACTTCAAGCCTTATGAACTTTCTGCTTACAGGTTATATTGCGGGCAATAAAGACCTATTGATGGATATAGCCGCAATAAGGAGAATTCAATTGGCAAATGTGAAGTTCAACACAGAAGGCATGGGTCCCCTGCAGGCAGGAACTTTCAGGAATATAGTGGAAGCATTTCTGATTTTGGGAGAAAAGGATTATGCAGAAGAGTTTATAAATAAATTTACAGTTGAGCTTGAGGAGGATAAAAGAGCAAGCGCTTACAGCTACTCGATGGCATTAATAGAAGAATCACGCGGAAATAATGAAAAGTCTCTTGACTATATCCGAAACATTGAATTTACAGACTACCAGACAAAGTTTTCCGCAAAGATGATAGTTCTGGTAGCTTTCTATAACCTTGGTTATGTTGAGCAGGGACTATCCGCTATTGACTCTTTGAAACATTTTATTAAGGATACAGATGAATTTTCAGTGCCTGCTAAAAAAAATCTTTCAGGGCGAGTTTCGATGATTGAAAAATTATATAAAATAAGAGCTAACCCGGAAAAATATTCTATTGATGATATTATTACTCTTGAAAAATCCGCAGCCTCATACCTTGCCGCTAGAAAAGAATGGTACCTTGCAAAAACCGCAGAGCTAAAAAAACTGGTTAATTAAAAAAATCCACCACTTGGTTTCCTGCGCTTTTTTGTAGTACGGCTTTTTCCTGTCCGCCACGGCGGATTAGTTGTTTAGCGGAAAAAAAAGCGGAACAATCATTTATGTTTTGTGCTTTACGGAGTCTCTGCGCCAGCAGGACTCTGTAAAACTGATTTAACAAACCACTATTTCACCATTTCGCAAACTCACTATTTGTCTTCACCCCACCAGCTTTTTATATCTCACACGCTTAGGCTCAACATCGCCCATACGTTTTTTCTTGTTCTCTTCGTAATCGGTATAGCCGCCTTCAAAGTAATACACCTCTGAATCACCCTCAAATGCCAGAATATGAGTTGCGACTCTATCCAAAAACCACCTGTCATGTGAAATTATAACAGCGCATCCCGCAAAATTTTCAAGGGCTTCTTCTAATGCACGAAGCGTATTGATATCAATATCATTTGTCGGCTCATCAAGCAGCAATACATTTGCCTGTGATTTCAGCGTTAATGCCAAATGCAGCCTGTTTCTTTCACCACCGGAGAGAATGCCAACTTTCTTGCCTTGATCAGAACCGTTGAAATTAAATCTTGCAACATATGCTCGGCTATTGAACTGTTTACCGCCAAGCTCAATTACTTCCGAGCCTTCTGATATTGCTTCCCACACGGTTTTGTTCGGGTCTATTTCAGAATGCGCCTGGTCAATATATCCAACCTGAACAGTTTCGCCAATTTCAAACTTTCCTGCCTCAGGTTTTTCTGTGCCGAGTATCATTCTAAACAGCGTTGTTTTACCCGCACCGTTTGGACCTATGATTCCAACTATACCCGCAGGCGGAAGCGCGAAGTTCATATTTTCAAAAAGTAATTTATCGCCAAATGCTTTTTTTATGCTTACGGCATCTATAACTTTATTTCCTAAACGCGGACCATTTGGTATAAATATCTCTAATCTCTCTTCTTTCTGTTTTGCATCTTCGTTCATCATGCGGTCATAATTTTCAAGCCTTGCCTTCGATTTTGCTTGTCTTGCGCGTGGTGACATCCTAACCCATTCAAGCTCGTGCTCAAGAGTTTTCCTGCGTTTGGATTCCTGTTTCTCTTCTGCTTCAAGTCTTTTGGTTTTCTGCTCAAGCCATGATGAATAATTTCCTTCCCATGGGATCCCCTCGCCTCTATCAAGCTCAAGTATCCAGCCCGCAACGTTATCTAAGAAATACCTATCATGTGTAATTGCTATGACCGTTCCTTTATACTGCTTTAAATGCTGTTCAAGCCAGTCAATTGATTCGGCATCAAGATGGTTTGTAGGCTCATCAAGTAAAAGTATATCAGGCTCTTTTAAAAGCAGGCGGCATAATGCAACACGCCTTTTTTCGCCTCCGCTTAAGTTTTTAATTAACGCATCGCCTTCGGGAGTTCTTAAGGCATCCATTGCACGCTCTAATTTTGCATCAAGCTCCCAGCCGTTATGATGATCTATTAATTCAGTAAGCTCGCCCTGTCTTTCTATAAGTTTTGTCATTTCATCATCATCCATCGGCTCAGAAAATTTATTATTTACCTCTTCATACTCTTTAAGTATATCAACAACTTCCTGTGCGCCTTCCTGGATTATTTCCTTTACGGTTTTGGTTTCATCAAGATACGGCTCCTGCTTAAGCAGCCCAATTGAATATTCTTTTGTGAAATGTACTTCTCCATCAAAATTATCTTCAACCCCTGCTATTATATTTAACAGTGTTGATTTCCCCGAACCGTTAAGACCAATAATGCCTATTTTAGCTCCATAGAAAAAGGAAAGGTAAATATTCTTTAAAACCTGCTTCTGCGGCGGGAAAGTTTTGCTAACCCCCACCATTGAAAATATTATTTTATTATCAGCCATTTATGATTTATTGTTTATATAATTTATCAGTAAGGTGTAAAGATAGCTATTAGTGTTTAAGCATTAAATCCATTTGGAAGGGTACAGGCTTAGCTTTTAATACAAAACAGACCTCTGGAAAAGCAGAAAATTAAGATACTTCAAATTTAGTTTCCCACGTGCCCTGTAACGGCTGAGGTTAAAAACTGGCTGTGCGTTACAGAGAAAGAGATAGTCGCAAATGTCCGCCGAGTCCGTCATGGATGATTCTCATTAAAGTCGAGAGTCTAATATCGCTTGCATTATTTTCTATTCGGGAAATATATGATTTTGTCGTGCCGCATTTATCAGCAAGTTGTTCTTGCGTCAAATGTTTTTTCTTACGCATTTCTTGAATTAAAACTCCGAGTTTAAAAGATTCAAACTCTTCCTCGTATTTTTCGCGTTTTTTTGTGCCACGTTTACCATATTGTTCGTCGAGATGATCAGCGAACGATGTCAGGTTTTTATTTATCTTTTTTTTCATTGTAGTATTGTTTTCTTAATTTTTCTGCGAGTTCAATTTCTTTTGAACTTTTAAGGACTGCTTTTTGAAGAAGCCCCTGTAGTAGTCGCGATAGTATAAGATATCCCGTATGAAGTTTTTACCCACGAGGTAAAGTTAGCTAATTAGATAACATAAAACAAGTCAAAATTGTCAAGAAAATGTTAAAAACGCGTCATCATATCCTTATTGATAACGGTTGCGGGTTTGGCGAAGGTGGGGATTTGAAACACTAAACTATCCGCCGCTGCAAACATAAAACGATGATACAAATTTTCAAATTATATGTCAGCCCGCATAGCAACAAGCTTTTGTTACCACACGTTTTTTTCTAATCGTCATAATGAAATCGACATTTCGCGATCAGAATTTCATCTTGCCTGACTTGATAAACTAGTCTGTGTTTATCATTAATTCTTCTCGACCAAAAACCTTTATATTTATATTTCAATGGTTCCGGTTTACCAATTCCAATATAATGATTCCTGGAAATATCTTTTAATAATTCATTAATTCGTTGAAGCATTTTTTTATCATTTGCTTGCCAATAAAGATAATCATCCCATGATTCATCAACAAAAACATATTTCATTCTTCAATAAGTTCTTTGGTGAATGAATCTCCTTTTTTTAATTTTTCTATTGCTCTGTCAAGCCTCTTTTCATTAGCATTTGATGATAATTCATAATGAGTAGCATTTATAGAATTATATTCATCTAAAGACATTATCACAATTCCACTGTCTCTTCCTCTATTAATTATAAGAGTTTCAAAATTTTTAGATACTCTGTCAAGATATTTTTTTATGTTACTCCTAAAATCCGATATTGTTGTTGTCATCATAGCTTTAATATTTTATGTACGTTTATAAGTACAAATTTACGTACTTTTTGCGAAATATGCAAATAATTTCTATTTTTCTGGAAATGTTTATATAACGATTTGTGGCTTTAAGAATGCAGGGAATTTTAACACTAATGTTCATACGAAGCACGTCAGCTGCCATATTGCCAAACCTATGTTGGCGGCTGGAAAAATTTCCGTTCTACTTCGTCCAATTTGCAATTTCAAGTCCTTTTATTCGCTTGAAGTGGTCAGCGTTATTGGTCACCAATTGAAGTTCATTTGTCAGCGCTATGCCTGCAATCAATGTGTCTGTATGTCCTATTTCATTTCCTTTTCTTCTTAGGTCTGCTTGAATAACAGCTGCTGCTTTTGCCATTCTTAATGTCAGCGGAATTACTTTGTTTAACTCTACAAATTCTTCAAACCTTGTCAATTGTTTTCTTGCGTCCTTGTAAAAAAGTCCATTGAGAATTTCGAAATAAGTGATGATGCTTAAACTTATGAAACCAAACTCTTTCAAGTGTTCGTCAACTTTGGCAATAACTTTTGGGTTGCCTCGTAAAAACTCCTAAAGAATATCAATGTCAAGCATTGATGGTTTCATAGGTCAAAGCTGCGGTCAAAAAGTTTTGTCCTTGTTTTTCTTGTTTGGCTAAGAAAATCCGCATAGTCTTTGTTGCTCATATCGCTAAAAGCACCACCAAAAGAAAGAATTTTCTTCCGCAAATTTTCAGTCTGCTTGGTAGTCGGTGTCAGTGAATGAACAAACTGATAAAGTTCTTCCAGACGATTAACAGGTACATCTTTTATCTCTTTTAGTATGGCGTTTAATGTTAACATATTCGTCAATATTTTTATCAAAGATAGTAAAAAAATGTGTCAATAAGAAGAAGAAACTTTCGGGTTAGGACTGCCCCCATTGCTTACCGCTAACGGTTTGCGGGTTTTAGAAGTGCGGGATTAAAAAGCACAAAACTTTCGCTAATCACAAATGAAAATAGAAAACACTACCGTTTGATTACCCAATGCACCCGCCATTTCATTTAAGCCCTTGTTAGCGGCTGGGTTTTTTTGATCAAACATCTTAATAAATAGTTTAAGATTAAGATAAATCTAATTCCATAAACAATAAATACTGTCTAAAATCTTCTGGAATTTCAACCTCTTCATAAGCTGGAATGTCTTTAAAACCAAAACTTCGGTAAAGTAAATGAGCTGCTTCCATAATTTTTGGGCTATCTAATCGCACTTTCTTGTAACCTGTTTCTTTTGCTGCATTTAATAAAAATTCAAGTATAGCCCGTCCTGCTCCAATCTTTCTGTAAGATGGGTTTACGTACATTCGTTTGATTTCACCTATTTCTTCATTAATACTTTTAAGACATCCTATTCCGCAGGCATTGTTATCAATGAATGCAAGCATAAGACGTCCATTTGGTGGCAAAAATTTGTCAATCATTTTAATGTCTTGTTCCACCGCTTCTATTGGATTATGTGGATGCACACCATAAAGCATTTGCATTTTGTCGTTTCCCCATGTTAGATAATCTGTCCATAATTGTCTGACAAAATCAATGTCATTGGGAAGTTTGGCATCACGAATTTCAACAACGGAATTATTATTCACATGTATAGTTTTTAAGTTTTCCTTTTCAGAGTCTATTAGGGTTTTTATGTCAATTTTGCTTTGCAGCTAAAGTCCAAATATACTCATTGCGTCAATTTTTTACTATCTATTTGGTCCGTTGGTTTGTGTAAAAAAAAAGATTGTTTTAAAGTCTGCTCCGAAGGAGTGGATTCCCACAAACATTAGCGTTTACTCAAAAGGAGTCCCCGTAAAGGTCCTTCGGACTTTGGGACAATTAAGCGGTTTAGCATTACACTCAGCAGTAGCCACCCAGAACTACCTGTAATTCACTTTACCTTGTTTAACGAGTGATAATTAATTAATTTAACGAAATATTTTGAACCAAATGAAGCAAATTTTTAGTATATAAATGCATAAAAAAGAGGTGTTTATTGTTGATGCAGTGCGTACGCCAATAGGTAAATATGGCGGTTCGCTAAAAGATGTTAGACCTGATGATATGGCAGCCGGTGTAATTAAAGAAATTGTAAAACGCAATATTGATGATAAAGGAATTTCAAAAGATTTGATAGAAGATGTTGTGCTTGGATGCGCTAACCAGGCAGGCGAAGATAACCGAAACGTTGCAAGAATGAGCGCCTTGCTTGCTGGTTTACCGGTAAAGGTTGGAGGTATTACAGTTAATAGATTATGCGGTTCGGGTATGCAGGCAGTTATTGATGCATCTCGCGCAATTATGATAGGTGAAGGCGATATATTAATTGCAGGCGGCACGGAATCAATGACACGCGCCCCGTTTGTAATGCCAAAATCTTCCGAAGCATTTCAAAGAACAAACGCTGTTTATGATACTACCATAGGATGGCGTTTTACAAATCCAAAGCTTGCAAAGATGTATTATCCTTATTCAATGGGCGAAACCGCAGAGAATGTTGCAAAGAGATATAATCTCTCGCGTGAAAGACAGGATGAGTTTGCGCTCTTTTCACAACAAAAAGCAAAAGATGCAATACTTGCAGGTAAGTTCAGAAATGAAATAATACCTGTTGAAATTATTACGAAGAAAGAAACACTTATTTTTGATGTTGATGAATTCCCGCGGCTTGATACAACAATGGATAAACTTGCAAAACTTAAACCTGCCTTCGCAAAAGAAAGTGGTACGGTAACGGCAGGTAATTCCAGCGGAGTAAATGATGGAGCCTGCGCAATACTTCTTGCATCAGCAGCAAAAGCGGATGAACTTGGTTTAACAAAACGCGCAAGAATAGTATCAAGCGCAATAGCGGGGGTTGAGCCTGACTGTATGGGCTTAGGACCAATACCTGCAGTAAAAAAAGCATTAGAGCGGGCAGGACTTAAACTTGAGCAAATTGATCTTATTGAGCTAAACGAAGCATTTGCCGCGCAATCAATTGCATGCATAGATGAACTTGGACTTGATATAACTAAAATAAATGTAAACGGCGGTGCAATAGCGCTTGGACACCCTTTAGGAATGAGCGGAGCAAGGATTATAACAACGCTGTTGTATGAAATGGAAAAAAGAAATTTGAGATATGGTTTAGCAACTATGTGTATAGGCGTTGGTCAGGGAATTGCAACGATTATTGAACGATTTTAAAAGATATAGGATTTCGGATTGGTGATTGCGGATTAATCAATCATTTCTGAAATCATAATTTTGAAAACAATATATTAAATCCAAAATCGTAAATCCGCAATCCGATATCATAAGATGAATTTTCCGAATACATTAAGTCTGATAAGAATAATACTTGCGCCGGTGTTTTTATTCTTATTCTTATCCGATTCCGCAGAGCTTGTTTCGGCATCGTTTGTTATTTTCACAATTGCTGCATTAACTGACTGGTATGACGGCTGGTATGCAAGAAAATATGGTTTCAAAACGAGGTGGGGGCAGTTTATAGACCCACTCGCAGATAAGATACTAACATCAACAGCATTTATTGGGTTTTATATGTATAAGCAAATAGACCCGTTATTTTTAGGAAGCTCTGAACCCATTCCAATCATATTGTTGATTGTTGTAATAGTTTTCAGGGATATTGTGTTAACTATTGCAAGAAGCATACAGGAATTAAAAGGCAGGGAGTTCCGAACCTCAATGATATCAAAAACAAAGACTTTTATTCAAATGGTATTTATTTTCCTGATAATCGGACTGTTTTCTTCTGCAGCACTCTTAAAAGACAGCCCGGCAAACATAAGCATAATTAACTATTTGCATTCAGATATTATTTATTATATATTGCTTTTGATAACTATACTTACAGCGGCAAGCGGGATTGCGTATATTTTTGAATCAAACGCAGAAAAACAAAACGCATAATTAAAAAAAATAGGCTCAACAGATAAGTAATAGATGGCATTCAGATTAATAAAAGAAAAAAATCCAACCAACGAAGATGTAAAGGTACCATTTATAATTACTATGCTTGGTAGTGGTTTTTTTGTTGGATTTATCCCGATTGCATCAGGTACATTCGGCTCGCTAATAGGGCTTGGACTTTACCTCGTTCCCCAAATGTCTGAACTCTATAATCTGACCCTGCTGCTGGTACTTGTATTTCTTGTAGGTATTTTCTGTGCAGAAAAAATGAGGCAACGTTATGGCGAAGATCCGCCTCAGGTAATTATAGATGAAATTGCAGGACTACTTTTTACATACCTAATAGGTTCAATTGTATTTGAACTGTTCTTCCCATTCAAATCATTTGATCCGGCGACAGCAATAAATCAAAAACTGGTTTTCGCAGGAATTGGTTTTTTTGCATTCCGGTTCTTTGATATAGCAAAGATTGAGCCTGCTAAATATTTTGACAATAAAGATTCCGGCTGGGGTATAATGATGGATGATATTGCAGCAGGATTATATGCAGGAATAATCTCTGCGGTGCTTTCTCATTTAGCTTGGTACCAGTTCTTTAGAGTTTATTTAGGATAGTTGGGTGAGTAACAAAACTATGAAATAGCGAGATAGCTAAATTATCAGACTACAATAAACAATAATCAAACAAGTTACATTTATTTTAAAATCATAAATAAACTGATTTATGAAATATGATAAGACTGTTGTCTTACCACAAATTAAATATGAACAAGATCCCTTGACAATTAATTTAAGTTTTTTCTTTTCAATCATTCTTTCATGAAATCAATAATAATTTCAATAGGCGACGAGGTTTTAATAGGGCAGGTGGTAAACACAAATGCTGCATGGCTTGGCAGAGAATTGCTTTCTACAGGGATTCCTGCTGAAAGGATTATTACAGTTCCTGATAACGAAAAAGAAATACTCAAGGTATTTAAGAATGCTTTTTGTAATTATGATGTAGTTGTTGTAACCGGCGGATTGGGTCCGACACATGATGATATTACGGTTAAGTGTGTAGCTAAATTTTTTAAAAGCAAATTGATTCTGAATGAAAAAGTATTAAAGCACGTAAAAAGTGTGTTTGAAAGAAGGAATATACCAATGCCTGTTGTAAATATCGGGCAGGCTTTGGTTCCAGAGGCGGCAACGGTACTTGAAAATAAATCGGGCACTGCACCGGGACTGCTCATAGATAAAAAAGACAAAGTATTTTGCGTGATGCCGGGCATACCCTACGAGATGAAATATATCAGCCAAACAGGATTATTTCCTTACCTAAGGGAAAAATACAAAAAGAAAATTCAATGTGTCATAAAACAAAAAACACTTCACACAATTGGTATTGGCGAATCACTATTAGCAGAGAAAATTGGTGATATAAACAAAATTGTACGCAAAGGCAAAGATTTTGAGGTAAAACTTGCATTCCTTCCTTCAAACTATGAAGTAAGATTAAGGATAACTGCAATAGCACCAAATCCATCAAGGGCTGATATGTATATAAGAGAGGCAGAAAAACGGATAAGCAGAAAAGCCGGGGAGCATATTTATTCCACAAGTGAAGGTTCAATTGAAAAAACTGTTGGCAATCTGCTTAAGAAGAAAAAACTTACTATAGCCGTTGCTGAATCATGTACAGGCGGATTAATAACATCAAAACTTACAGATATTTCGGGAAGTTCTGTGTATGTAATGGACACTATTATTAGTTATAGCGATGAAGCTAAAATCAGGCTGCTTGGAGTAAAAGCAGCAACCATAAAGAAATACGGAGCTGTAAGTAAACAAACTGCTATTGAAATGGCACGAGGCATCAGGAAACGCTCAAAAACAGATATCGGTTTATCTGTAACGGGTATTGCTGGTCCTACCGGCGCAAGACCCGGTAAACCCGTGGGACTTGTTTGGATAGGATATTGCGAAAAAAAAACTACTTTCGCGAAGGATTTTATATTCACAAAAGACCGTTTAAGGAATAAAGACATTATGGCAAAAATGGCATTGGAAGTGGTAAGGAATCAATTAACAATTTAGATATTAAGTAACACATTTGTTTCGGTAGTGATATAGTAACACAGACATTCTTGTCTGTGGATAATTTTTATAGAAAATACTGACAAACAGGCAAGAATGCCTATTCTACTAATAAAAAATGATTTATGATTGAAATAATAAATCTCAAAAAAAGTTTTGGTAACAAACCCGTTTTAACAGGTGTTAACCTAACCATTGAAGAAGGTATGACCAATGTAATTATTGGGGCAAGCGGCTGCGGTAAATCCGTTTTACTTAAGCATATAGTTGGGTTACTTAAACCCGATGAGGGACACATTTTAATTGATGGGGAAGATATCACCACGATGAACGAAAAGCAGATATACGCTATCAGGAAAAAATTCGGTTTTCTTTTTCAAAGCGCAGCATTGTTTGATTCAATGACAGTTGGTGATAATGTTGGAATTGCGCTAAGGGAAAACACTTTTACGACAAAGGCTGAGATAAACAAGGTAGTTTCAGAAAAGCTAGGACTGGTTAACCTGCCGGGAACCGAGAATCTTATGCCATCTGAGCTTTCAGGTGGCATGAAAAAACGTGTTGGTTTAGCTAGGGCACTAGCAACCAATCCGCAGTATATATTATATGATGAACCCACAACCGGACTTGACCCGATAACAAGCGAAACAATAGATGAACTGATGGATTCCGTTGCGACCAAAAAAGGGTTACAAGTTACATCTATTATAGTAACGCATGATATTTTCACAGTGTATGAAATTGGCGATAGGGTTTCTATGATGTATGATGGTATGGTTCACTTTAACGGCACACCCGAAGAATTAAGGGCAACAAGTGACCCGATAGTAAGGCAGTTCCTTGAAAGGACTGACGAGAAAAGGGCGAAACATTGAATCAATTAACAATTAACAATGAGCAATGAAGTTTGTAAAAACTAAAAAAAGCATTAATAAAAAATCTCTACTCGAATTAAAAGGTAAGATTAAAGGGGAAGGCAGTCTCGAAAAAATGAGAAAAAATCAATGAACAACAATTTTTGTGTCATTAATGGATTTTGACTTCAAATGGAGTTACATTTTTTACGTAATCGCTTCGACGCTGTGAGGCGAGCTTATTCTTCTCGGATTTTCACGCGGCACAACCCTTCTCATAAAATCAAAAAATAGTTTTGTTGTAGATTATATCCGTAGCCTGTTCGTGTACATCCCAGACCCAGTCAGCATTAGAAGCAAACAAGAGTGAAAAGTAAAAAGTTAAAAACATTGATTTATAGATAGATACTTACAAAATCACAAAAAATGATTATTTATTTGTATTGACAATAGGCACACAAAACATTAATTTACAGTATGGTATTCAACTGGAATGACGATAAAAATAAAAAACTAAAGTCTTTACGGGGAATAAGTTTTGAAGATGTGGTTATTGCAATAGAGAACGGAGATGTTTTAGAAGTACTTGAAAACTTATCAACAAATTATAACCATCAGGTTATTATAGTTATAAAATTTCAAGGTTATGCTTATGCAGTCCCAACAGTTGTATCTGAAGAAGAATATTTCTTTAAAACAATTTTCCCAAGCAGAAAATATACTGCTTTATATTTAACAAAAGAAGATAATGGATAAAGAAGAAAAAAACTTACTAAAGAGCTTAGAAGGCGGTAAATGGCAAAGCGTTAAAAATCCGAAAGCTTTTATTAATCGGCTTAGGGCTGCAGCTAAAAACACAATGCTTAAAGATCAAAGAATGAATATTCGTATAGCCAAACGCGACATGGATAAACTAAAAGCGAGGGCGCTTGAAGAAGGTATGCCTTATCAAACTCTTGTATCAAGTGTTCTGCATAAATATATTTCCGGAAAACTAAAAGAAGTAGTATAAATATTGTTTTCTGTGAATTTCGTTCACGTGTCAGGTAACCATAAAGGCAAGCATACCTAAAGGCTTGCCTGACACCAAGAGAAGCAAAAGCAGGGAGCAATGGAATGATAACTATCACAAAAAAGCCTCAACACTTTTTGGAGAGCTAATTCTTCTCGGATTTTCACGAGGTACGACCCTTCTCATAAAATCAAAAAATAGTTTTGTTGTAGTACAGCTTGGGCATATGCCAATATCGCCATCCCATATTTCATCGCAAAATGCTTCAGGGAGGTTTTTGTAAATTATATCCGTAGCCTGTTCATGTACATCCCAGACCCAGTCAGCATCGGGAGCCTGTTTGCCTTCATAATCAGTACCTACCATAGGAATGAACGGACTCATTATCGGAAATATTCCTTCAGAGGAAAGATAATTAATTCCTTCAAGCACAGATTCTTTTGGTTCTAATCCCACAACAAAACTGCTCAACGCTCTTGCAGGTTTTAATAAATCACGCGCTTCTTTTAATGATTCTATCCACCTCTTTCTGCCAATTCTTTTAGTCTTACCCGGGCATATTTCATGGAAAAGTTTTTCATCCCATATTTCAAGATTAAATGCCACTGAACTTATTCCGGTGGAGCAGAGATATTCGGTTTCCGCTTTATTCCTTGTAGCAGTAATTGCAGTAACGATAGGGAAATACTTTTCAGCCAGCAGGGGTTTCAATTTCTCTAATATCTGCGGGAGATTACCAAGACCGTCATCTTTTGCTGCGCCTGCTGTCATTGCTAAGTGAGAGCAAACAGGATTATCATTTATTGCTTCTTTAACAACATCATAAATATCTTCGGCTTCTTTAATAGTTACAACGTGGTCGCGGTTACGCTGCCTTGCGGGTACAATATTGCAGAATTTGCACTGCTCACCTTTAGAAAAGTAATTACATGCATTATCAAAGCAGACCCTTAAGCCGCAATCACCGCGCATTGAAGCAACTTTTTTCATCATCTCTTTGCTGCGGGTCTTTTTATCATAGAAATTAGGGCGGGTAGGCCAGCATACTTCGCAAATTTCTTTTTTATTTTTAAGCAGGATAATTATTTCACCCGATGAGTGAACGCTGAATGGCGAGGCTGGATTATAACGAACATCAACATAAAGATCATACGGCAAAAGCATATCATTTGGAAGTGGACGTGAACCATCACCCGAGCCTTGGTGGGTAACTGGCGTCATTTCAAACACCCAGAAAACTTTTTCAAGTCCGCCTTGACCAACAGTTGCCATTGCTTCATCGCTTAAGGTAAGTCCTTCTAGCAAAAGTTCGGTTTTCAGTCTTATTGATTCGTCTAATGTCATAACAATTGTCATTCCCGTTATCTTTGTTTCCATGTCCGCCACGGCGAATTATTTGAAGCGCAGGCTGGAATCCATATTTTTAATTATTCACGCCAATATATAAATCAAAACAAGTTCAATTTACAGAAAATATATCAGCCTTATCTGTTTTAGGTGATTTACTCAACTTATGTCCACTATGATAATTTTTCAAACCTGCATTTTCCTTTACTATATCATAAATAAATCCACCTGTAAAACACTCTGCGCAAATTGGTGCATCTTTTTCCCAATATTCTTCAGTTCCGATTATAGGAATTTTCTTCAATATTATATCTGCTGCAGCAAGCATTGTATCCATCATCCACTTATGTGTGGGGGGTCTAAAGCCTTCAAACTGGCTCCCTGTTTCCGGGCTAAAAGGTACTACTATGGGGATAATCCCTCTTTCGGCACACCACTCGACGCCCTCCAAAAGTGTTTGTCTTGGCTCAAGCCCGGCTATCATTGCAGAAAAAACTCTGCCTTCACCGAAACATTTAACCGCTTCAATCAATGATGCTTCCCAAAGATCTCTGCCGATATATTTATCTTTCCCCGGGACTATAGCTTTCCAGTATCCTTTATCGAACACTTCAAAGTTGAACGATACAGAGTGCATTCCCATATCATACATTAATTTAACATCTTCAATATTTTTTGTGGGAGAAATTGTGAATAAAACCTTCGTCCTGTTATAATGCCCGTTAAAAGGAAAACGTTTTGCAAGCTCTTCAAGTATTTGGATTGTGCCGCCGAGCCCATGTTTATCGCTTGGTGTGCCGCGGGTTAGTATTGCTTTAGGATCGGCATGATAGCGTTTTGCAATTTCTATAACATCTGCTATCTGGATGGCGTTTTTAAATGAGTTAGTGATATTTTCTTCCGGGTAGAAATCCTGTGCGGGTGTTAAGTTACAAAACCTGCAGGCTGTTTCAGTTCTGAAGTAATCACAAAAATAATTCCAAGTGAAATTCAGATTACACGTACCATTATAAACAACAATATCCTTTAATAGCGCGCCATCACCGGTTTTTTCAAGCGCAAAAGGCGGCAGGCTTACAAAATCACCGGTACAGATAATATTTGCGGCTTTATCCTGCACAATCAGATTATTTTCAATTATCCTTAACCTGAAATTCGCTTCTGAATTTTCTCTTACCTGCACAAATACTTCTTTTGGAAGCTTAAGCTCAGCGGGAAGAAATCTATTAGCTCGCACGTCATCCCATCCCTGCCCGGCAATCAAATCGTTTCTAAGTTCATTTAATCTTAAGCCGTTTATAAGCAGGTCACACTTTAGTTTTATTATTTCTTTTCTATCCATAATTTTATTTTAGACCTGAGGTTTTTTTAAAACCTATCAAGTCTCAAGTTTTTTATAAATTAAAAAAGCCCTGAGATAAAATACCCAAGGCTTCTTTATAAAGCGTTAAAACAATTAATTCCATGAACCCGCGGGCGGGAATATTGAATGAGATTTCTCATTTGCGCTATTCCAACTTCCTGCTGGCGGAAAAATCGAATGTGATTTTTCGTTAGCAGAATCCCACGTACCTGCTGGCGGGAATATTGAATGAGATTTCTCACAAGCTTCATTCCATTTGCCCGCCGGTGGAAAAATTGTGTGTGAAGCGGTTTTTACATCTTCCATAGATTGCTTTAAATATTAGTTTTCGAAAACTTACCACAAACATATGTTTAAAAAAATATAAATTCAATACAAAGAGGGATAACTATCATAAAATTATATGATATTTGATGCTATTTGTGTGATTTTATCCCATTAATTTCATTTAACCTTAATAAAAATATCATTATTTTTGATAAATCATTATATAGGGTTTTTAATATAAGACCGCAAAAGGCTTAGATTATTTACAATAAGTAATAAACTTAAGAAATTTAGTTATAATTAAAAAATGTACAGACTTTTGCTCCGAAGGTTTACAACCCTGTAAGGGAGCTTCATCGGAGTAGTCTGAAATACTATAATATAGAAAGGATTCAATTCAAAGTATGTCAGAGGCTCAGAATGCTTCACCATCCGAAACAGAAAAACCAAACGCACCGTTATCAAAAGGTGCGGCATATTTTCAGGCGGTAAGGGCATTTTCTTTTCCTGCATCACTAATTCCCTGTTTGCTTGGTGCTATGCTTGCATTGCTTTACGGCACCGAGGTAACCTGGTGGTTAATTCCATTCATAGCAATTTCACTTTTATTCTTACACGCCGGCTCAAACGTTATCAGTGATGTAGATGATTATCGCAAAGGTGTTGATTCAAAAGATACGCTTGGCGGCTCCAGGGTTCTGCCTGATGGTCTTTTAAGTACAAAGGAAATGTTCCGTTTTGGAATGTTACTGTTTGCACTTGCTGTATTATTCGGGTTGCCGATAATTTTAGATAGAGGTATGATGGTTTTATGGCTTGGTATAATTGGTATAGTAGGCGGATTCTTTTATACAGGCAGACCAATAGGCTATAAATATGTTGCGCTTGGCGATATATTCATATTCCTTTTATACGGTCCTGCTATTGTTACAGGTACGCTCTATGCGTTAACGGGAGTATTTTCGTTGACTGCAGCGCTGATATCCATTCCTTTGGGTCTGCTTGTAACCGGGATTTTACATGCAAACAATTTGCGTGATATCATCCATGATAGAAAAGCAAATATCAAAACACTTGCAACAATATTTGGCGAAGGCTTTGCTAAAGGCGAGTATGTATTTTTAATAGTGGGCGCATATATAACAGTTATTCTTCTGGTTGTGTTTGGCGTGCTTTCAATATGGGCATTGCTTGTATTTTTAAGTCTGCCTATAGCATTAAAGAACATGAACATGATAAAAGGCGTTAAGATAGAAGACACAGGTAAAATTGCAATGCTTGATGCAATGACAGCTCAGTTAACGTTGATGTTTGGTGTACTTTTATCAATAAGTTTAATCATAACAAAGATTGTAGGGTAGGTCTCTATCCTGATAGTACGAAGTGAGAGAAGGAAGGCTATATTTTTCGCTAAGACGCAAAGAAATGAAAAAAAATATTTAAGAGACAGTTTGACGCTGTATCTTTTTATAAAATAGCTTTTAAGACTTCAAAACTGAAAAACCAGTCTTAAGTCTGTTCATATTAAAAAAGTTACTTGGATTCTGAAGAAATTAATTATCTACAATAAACCATAAGACTTTTGAAGTCTAATAATATAAAATGAAAAAAATAAACATTCTGTTATTACTGCTTTTTGTATTTGGGTTAACATTAAGTTCCAATTCACAAGTTACAAACAAAAGGATAAAGTTTAAAAAGGGCGAAAGCTCTGCTACAATTGAAGGCGGTGTAATTAGGGGTGATAGAGATACTTATCTTGTTGGCGCAGATAGAAATCAGTATATGGTTGTATCAATAATGTCAATTGAAAATAATGCAGTGTTTCAGATAATTGACAGGAATTCAGGTTATTATCTCGAAGGCGCTGGAGAATTTGATGATGCTATGAGATGGGAAGGTAACCTGCCTTCAAAGGGTGATTATGAAATTATTGTTGGCGGTACAAGAGGTAATGCAGAATATACTTTGAAGGTATTTATAGAATAAGGCAAACCGCACATCTGACTGGCAATAATATAAAAAAGTCTTTGAACCGGTTTTCCTGACTCGTTTTTGAGTTCGGTGAGGAGAACTTAAATTATTGGAATCCCTTCCAAATCATAATCTTTTGCTTTGATGATTTTGACGTTTGTAAAATCTCCGGTGCGGAGGTAAAGGTTTGCCCTCACCCCCTGCCCCTCTCCTAAGAGGAGAGTGGTGGAGCGCTGTTTAACAATTGCTTTTATGTACACTTCATTATCAATTTCGGGGCTGTCGTACTCGGTTCTGCCGATGAAATAATTTCCTTCCTTACGGTCTATTAGCACTTTTAAAGTTTTTCCAATTAATGACTTGTTGTGTGCAAGTGATATTTTCTTCTGCGTTTTCATAATATCATCTGCCCGATGCTGTTTAACTTTTTGAGGCACATTATCATCAAGTTTAAATGCGTGTGTGTTCTCTTCATGCGAATATGTAAACACACCAAGTCTTTCAAATTTCGTTTCGATAACCCATTCTTTCATTTCCTCGAAATCTTTTTCGGTTTCACCCGGGTAACCCGCAATTAATGTAGTACGAATTGCAATACCCGGGATTTTATCACGCATTGCATTTACTAAGTCAATAGTTCTTTGCTTGGTAGTTCCGCGACGCATTGATTTAAGCATATTATCGCTGATATGCTGCAACGGCATATCAAGGTATTTGCATATTTTTGGCTCACGGGCAATAACATCAAGCGCATCCATAGGGAATCCCTGCGGGAATGCATAATGAAGCCTTATCCATTCAATACCTTCAACATCACAAAGTTTTTCTAATAGTTTTGATAAGTTTCGTTTCTTGTACAGGTCTAAGCCATAGTAAGTTAAGTCCTGTGCAATTAAAATTAATTCTTTTACTCCCTGCCGCGCAAGGTCTTTTGCCTGCTGAAGAAGCCGCTCCATTGGGATAGAAACATGCTTACCGCGCATTAATGGAATAGCACAGAATGAACATGGGCGGTCACAGCCTTCAGAAACTTTGAAGTAAGCATAGTGTAACGGTGTTGTGAGTAACCGTTCGCCTATTAATTCCTGTTTGTAATCAGCGTTCAGTGTTTTAAGTAATCGGGGGAGGTCACGGGTGCCAAAGTATTCATCAATGTTCGGAATTTCTTTTTCAAGATCGGGTTTGTAGCGTTCTGATAGACAGCCTGTAACATAAACTTTTTCAACAAGTCCTTTTTCTTTTGCATCAGCCCATTCAATTATAGTGTTGATTGATTCCTGCTTGGCGTTATCAATAAATCCGCATGTATTTATTATCACAATTGATGCATCGGAATTATCGTCTTCATGTGAGACGGTAAAATCATTAGCTTTAAGTTGTCCCATCAGCACTTCGGAATCGTAGATGTTCTTCGAGCATCCAAGCGTGATGACGTTTACTTTATTTTTTTTAATTGAGCGTGTTTTCACCTTGATTACCTTGATTTACCTGATTTACCTGATTTACCTGATTTACCTTGATATGTCTGATTAAAGAATGTGCATGATTGAATAATCATGGAAATCTTGTAATCCTTTAAATCATGGTTCTGGTTTTAATATTTTATTATTATGTACTCTTTTAAATTGCAAACTATTCGCACCAAAATTTATTAACAATCCAATTTCCATTTTATATGCTTCTAAATAGTTCATTGCCTGATTAAGATTAACATCTTCTAGTTTACTTTTTGCTTTAATTTCAACCATAATTTTTTCTTCAACAAAGAAATCTGATCTTCTTGTGCCAATTTCCTGATTTCTATAAAATATTTTCATTTCCTTCTCCATTTCAAAATTCAATCCTATCAAAGTCATTTCAATTGCCAAAGCTCTCTGGTAAATTATTTCCTGAAATCCATTCCCCAGGGCAGAATGTACTTTCATAGCGCAACCAATTATTTGTCCGGTTAACTCTTCGTGTTTCAATGATATGTTTTATATGTTCATTAAAAATCCTTAAATTAGCGCTTTTAAATCAAGTTAATCTTTTAATCTAGCAAATCATGGTTAAAAATAACCATATATATAGAGTGTTACGAGGAATTAAATAATCCTTACATCGGTTAGCAACTTTATAAATACCTATTAATTCTTTAAATATTTATTAATTTTACCAAAAATCACTATTTATGTCAATAACCATATATCCATTTGCCGAGCAAGCACAGGGTGGATTCAATGATGGCGAAATCCTAGAAAACCGTCCGGTTGTGATGACGCACAACCCGGAATACCTTTTGCCCTATTCAAATTTATTCTACTGGGCGCATGCTTGGAGCGATAACGGTAGCACAATTGGAGAGCATCCGCACAAAGCATTTGAGATAATCACATTTATTATAAAAGGAACTATTGAGCATTATGATTCAAAGAATTTGAAATGGATGCCAATTGGTGAAGGCGGCGCGCAGATAATCCGTGCCGGAAGCGGTATCAGCCACTCAGAAAAACTTAACGCAGGCTCACATGTTTTCCAGGTTTGGTTTGATCCTGATTTTCGCAAAGCGATACAAGCACCTGCTGCTTATAATGATTACGAGCAGAAGGATTTTCCTGTAAAAGCTTATAATGGATTTGAGGTAAGACAGTATATAGGTGAAAACTCACCGCTAAAATTGGAAGCACCAGGTGTTAAAGCGGTTGAAATACATTTTAAAGCAGGTAAACATAATCTTGAATTGAACCAGGAGAAAATAAACTCTTTATACTTAATAGATGGTGATATAACAATACCTGCGGGAAAGATGAAAGCAAATGATTTTGCTGTAATTAAAGATGACAAGGAATTTACGTTTGAAACCATCTGTGCCGGAAGACTGTTTTTGATTGAAAGCCCGGTAAAACTGGATTACCAGACTTACGCTGAGATGAAATAAAATAAATTTATCAATGAAAACGAAAACAATAATATTAATGTCCTTTTTATACGCAGTAATTAGTTTCTTTGGATGCAAACAGATAAAATCTAAACCGGAAAATATAAATATGTCAGATAAAACTTCATTCTATGAATTTTTAGAAGCTAACCCAAACGCTAAAGTAAAATCAATTGACGGAAAGGAAGTTGATTACTCGCAGCTCAAAGGCAAAATAGTGCTTATAGTAAATGTTGCATCGGGGTGCGGCTATACACCGCAATATAAAGAACTACAAACGCTTTATGAAACATATAAGGATAAACTTATAATATTAGGTTTTCCTGCAAATAACTTTGGCGGACAGGAACCAGGGACAAACGATGAAATCAAAAAGTTCTGTACTTCGGAGTATAGCGTAACTTTTCCAATGTTCGAGAAGATCTCGGTTTTGGGTGACGATATGCATCCATTATACAAATGGTTAACAAGCAAAGATTTAAATGGTTGGAACGACCAGCAGCCGAAATGGAATTTCAATAAATACATGCTTGATGGAAATGGTAATTTAATCAAGTATTTTTCAAGCGCGGTAAAGCCAATGGGTGAAGAGATAATTTCGCAGTTGAAATAAAGAATAGAAATTTCCCGTAATAACGATTAGTCGCAAAGGAAAATGATTTTAGTATTTATCCCATCTTTGTTTATGAAGGAGGGATTTTTTTGTTTGCAGAGTCCTCAAAAGGCGAGAGACTCTGCAAAATACAAGAAACCCACCAAATTGCACTTATAATACTTTACTTCTTTTTATCCCCTAATTATTTTTACATCTTTATATAACCCAAATCTCAAAAAAAACTTAAATTTTTACTAAAAACAGTATTGACTTTAATTTTAGGTTTGCCTAAATTTGTAATGAGATAAACCTAATTTAATTATTACGCATGACATCACGCTCAAAAGAAGATTATTTAAAGAATATTTACCATATACAGGAAGATGGAAGAAAAGTAAACACCGGAAGTCTGGCAACTGCACTTTCAATTTCCCCTGCATCAGTAAGCGAAATGATAAATAAGCTTTCAAAGCAAGGGTTGATAGATAACACACCATATCATGGTTTTGAACTTACTGTTGACGGAAGAAAAATTTCTTTAAACCTGATACGCAAACACAGACTGCTTGAAGTTTTTTTGCAGGAGCATCTACACTATGAATGGGATGAGGTTCATGAAGAAGCAGAAAAACTTGAGCACGTTTGCAGTGATATGTTCATAAACAAGATTGAAGAATACCTTGGATTTCCTAAATTCGATCCGCATGGAGACCCTATCCCAGATAAAGAATTAAATATTGCGCCAACCCATTACAAGCTTCTATTAAATACAGAGACGGGCAGGGAATATATTATTGCCAAGGTTAAAGATTCATCAATAGAAATACTTCAATATCTAACCAAAATAGGAATTAAACTTAACACTAAAATAATTTTAAGTGAAAAAATAGAGTTTGATGGCTCGGTAGTAATTATTATCGAAGGGAAGAAAAACCTTTTAAGCAAAGTGATGGCAGAGCAGATATTTGTTGCGGGATGATATTATCGTGAAAGGTGAAATGTGAGACGCGAAATGTCAAATGCTAAAAAAATCAAATTTGAAAAATTAAAACAGTTTATGAAAAAAGCATATTATATTTTTATAACAACATTTTTATCAATAGCTATTTGGGGATGCGGCACAAATGAGAATAAAACAATAAGCAGCAAAACAAATAGCAGCAAAATAACCGCAGTATCATCTATCACTATAATAAATGATATAGTAAGAAACATTGGCGGCGATAAGGTAGATGCAAAAAGCATTTGCGGAGTAGGCATTGACCCGCATACTTACAAACCTAAACCAAATGACCCAAAACTTATTTCACAATGCGAAATAGTTTTTATCAACGGTTTTGCACTTGAACACTGGATAGAAGAAATGGTGCGAAATTCTGGAGGAAATAAAAAAGTAGTTACAGTTACCGATGGCTTAATTCCAATGACCGACGAAAAGGGTTTTGGTGACCCTGACCCACATGCATGGTTTAACGTGCAGAATGTAAAAACCTATGCAGAAAATATTTCAAAAGCGCTCAGTGAGATTGATAAGACTAATGAACCATATTACAAGCAGAACCTGAATAGTTACCTGAAGAAACTGGATTCACTTGAAGCGTGGATAAAGGGTGAAATTGAAAAAATACCAAAAGATAAACGCGTACTAATAACATCACATGATGCATTCCGTTATTTTGGTAAAGCATATGGTATGGAGGTCAGAGGACTACAGGGAATATCAACAGAAGCCAAAGCTCAGACCGAGGATGTAAAACTTATCATTGACTTGATAAAGGAAAGAAAACTTAACTCCGTATTTATAGAAACTAGCGTAAATCCAAAGCTACTGGAAGAAATATCAAAAGAAACGGGAGCTAAAGTAGGCGGCACACTTTTTTCGGATTCAGTTGGCGATGAAGGAACAATTGAAGGCACATACATTGGAGCAGTTACATATAATGTAAACACTATAGTTAATGCATTAAAGTAAAAAATGTGCTGATAGATTCTTAAATAAAGAAAATGAACGTTATAACAGTAAAAAATTTAACAATCTCTTTTAATAGAAAACCTGCTATAAAAGGTATTAACCTTAATATAGAATCCGGTAATATTATTGGTATAATAGGTCCAAACGGTGCTGGTAAATCAACACTTCTTAAGGGAATGCTTGGTTTGCTGCCATTTGATACCGGTGATGTTAAAATATTCGGCAAAGATATCAGTAAATCACGCAAGCGAATTTCATATATTCCTCAACGTGAACAATTTGACTGGGACTTCCCCATCAACGTTGAAGATGTTGTAACAATGGGGCGTTATGCACATTTACCCATTATAGGATTTCCTAAGGCAATTGATAAAACGATAGTTGAACAGGTGCTTAAGAAAGTAGAGATGGAAAAATATTCCAAACGCCAGATAAGGCAGCTCTCGGGAGGTCAGCAGCAAAGGGTTTTCCTTGCTAGAGCGCTTGCCCAGGAAAGTGATGTGTATTTTCTTGATGAGCCTTTTGTAGGCGTTGATGCCAAAACAGAACGCACAATATTCAAGCTAATGAAAGAACTTAAAAATAACGGGAAAACAATTCTTGTTATTCATCATGATTTAAGCATGGTTAAAGATTACTTTGATAAGTTAATTTTGATAAACCAAACTCTGATAGCTTTCGGAGATTCACATAAAGTATTCACACCCGAGATAGTAAACAAAACTTACGGAGGCAGGCTTACTTTACTGCAAAAAACCGAGGAGTTAATATTTTAATGGATATTATTACAAAATATTTACTTGAGCCTGTTCAATACGAATTCATACAGAGGGCATTGATAGCATCTATCACTATTGGAATTAGCTGTGGGCTTATAGGAACATATATAATGTTAAGAAGGATGTCGTTAATTGGAGATGCCTTAGCTCATGCAATTCTGCCAGGAGTGGTTGTGAGTTTTATTGTAGCCGGAAAAAGCGAAGTAGCTCTCTTTTTTGGAGCGGTATCTTCCGGTATTTTAACTGTCTTGCTAATAGGATTTGTTAACAGGAATTCAAAGATCAAAGAAGATACTTCTATTGGAATAATTTTTACCGGTGCCTTTGCGCTTGGTATTCTTCTTGTATCACAGCTTAAACAGGTACACATAGACCTTTCATCATATCTTTTTGGCGATGTACTTGGTGTTTCAACCGGAGATATTACACTATCCCTGATTATAATGGTTGTAAT
The DNA here is from genome assembly GCA_947084945.1 of uncultured Ignavibacteria bacterium. Taxonomy (GTDB): domain Bacteria; phylum Bacteroidota; class Ignavibacteria; order Tepidaquicellales; family OLB5; genus OLB5. The sequence continues at coordinate 30,453 of CAMTUP010000012.1, forward strand.
AATATTTTGTATTATTCTGTTCTACAAGCAATTGCTGATTACGTCGTTTGATCCGACAATGGCAATGACAATAGGTATATCAACTACACTTGTTCACTACATGCTGATGACTTTGCTTTCGATGTCAATAGTTGCAGGGCTTCAGTCAGTTGGGGTTATACTCATCATAGCAATGCTTATCACTCCGCCCGCCACAGCTTATCTTCTTTCTAACAGCTTAAAAAAAATCCTGATATTATCATCTGCCTTTGGCATGCTTTCTGCGGTTGTGGGGCTTTACCTTTCGTATCATTTCAACTTTGCTTCAGGGGCATCAATTGTCCTTGTAGCCGTAACATTGTTTATGCTGGCATTTTTATTCTCTCCAAAAGAAGGGGTTGTTACAAGACTTATCCGCAACAGAAGAACATCAAAACTTGTGCTTTTAGAAGATGTAATTAAGTTTTCTTATATGTTTGCTGAGTATTCTAAAAAAACAGAATTAACCAATAAAATTGCAAATGAAATTGGGATATCCAGAGGTAAAGTTGAATCAGCTTTTAAAATTCTTATCAGAAAAGGTTTGATGAATAGCGAGAACGGAAGCTGCAATCTTACCACAGAAGGCATAAAGTATGCAACCAGACTTGTAAGAACACATCGTTTGTGGGAAACATACGTAACCAGAGAAAATGTTATTGATATTGAACATGTTCACCCGGAGGCTGAAATTGTTGAGCACGTGCTTACCGAAGATATTGTTGATGAAATTGATGAAGAGCTTGGTTTCCCGGAAAAAGATCCGCACGGATCGGATATCCCCAGAAAATAATATACGTTTTTGTTTTCTTAGTAATATAGAGCATTATGGAAAAATTAAATTTTAATTCATTATATTTGTGCTAAATCAACAATTATAAGTTTAAGGAGAAAATACAATGGCAGAAGATACTAATAAAGACTCAGACAAAAAACCTGAACTCGAAAAAGCAACAAGGCTTGAAATATTTATTACAGTACTGCTTGGCATTACAACAATACTTGGCGCATTTGCAGCTTATTGTTCTGCGTTATGGGGCGGTGAAATGCAATCAAGCTACTCCCAGTCAATAACCGTAACAAACCATGCAAACACAGTTTACCTGGAAGCGCTTAATGATCTTAACGCTTTTGGAATGAACGATCTTAAAGATGATATTCTTTATACGCAATGGAAGGATAACTCAGAAAAAGGCGACGTTGAAGATGCTACATATTTTTTTGGAAAGCTAAGTGATGGACTGCAAAAAGACTTAATTGATGACCCAAAGGATGTAAGTGCATATGAAAAAGAGCAGTTAGCAGATTTAGATAGTATCAAAGGACGATTGAAGGAATCAGATGATATGAATGATTCAGCAAAAGTACTTATGGTTAAAGGCGGTAACGCAAATAAGTTTGGTGATGATTTTACATTATGCACTGTGTTATTTACTATTGTTCTGTTCTTTTCGGGTTTAGCTTCGCTTAAGACGCGCTCCACAATGCAGAAAACATATGTGATACTTGCTGTTGTTATACTTGTTTTTTCAATTATTAGATTGGTTACGATACCGTTCCCGTTTTAAGTAAATTTATTTACTCTCCTTACGCAGAATTTTCGAGCCTGCCGCAGGCCGAAGAACTGCGCTGGCATGTCAGAAATCTCTGGTTTTGTCATTCCTGCGCCGTGCCTGCGGCAGGCAAGCAGGAATCTCTGGTTTTGTCATTCCTGCGAAGGCAGGAATCTTTAGAAATTAATCCATAATTATTAATGCTAAACAATTTTCATGTATAGTTTTTGCGTTTATATTCTCGCTAGTAAAAAAGATGGTGTTTTATATACTGGAATTATAAACTGCCTCGTAAAAAGAGTTTACGAGCACAAGCATAATGTAAATGATGGTTTTTCTAAAAAGTATTTTATAAAAAGGCTTGTTTACTTTGAAGAATACGAATATGTTGATGAGGCTGTAGCACGTGAAAAATGTATTAAAAGATGGAAACGAGAATGGAAGATACGTCTTATTGAAGAAAAGAATATTGAATGGAAAGACCTGTATTATGATATTGGTGGCGAAGAATTTGAAAATGAAATGAAATTGTTAAATGAAAAATCAACATCTTAAAATCAAAAGCAAGATTCCTGCCTTCGCAGGAATGACAAAATTATAAATAACTACTAAAATCAAAATCAAGATTCCTGCCTGCCGAAAAGTATGACGCAGGCGCGGAGTGGGAATGCGAAAGGTGATTTATATTTATGAAAATTATATTTCCTGTATTTGTGTTTAGCGTATTAATAAACTTTCAATTATTATATTCGCAGATTGAAGATATTTCTACTGATAGACCTGACCAATGTGAATCACCTTTACTGTTACCAAAGGGGTTTATTCAGGTTGAACTGGGAGCGAGCATAGAAAAAGTGGTTGAATTTAATTCACCTATAGGATTATATAAAATATTTTCACATTCTTATCCCTCTGTATTATTAAGATACGGTGTTTCAGGAAATGTAGAAATACGTTTTGGCGCTGAGTATCTTCAGGAAGAATTAAGCAACATTGAAGATTCCAGTCCTAATGAAAGAGGTTTCAGTCCCTTATCAGTTGGAACGAAAATAAAAATGTTCACAGAAAAAGGATTATTGCCTGAGGCAGCATTACTGCTTAGTCTATCAATCCCCTTTAAAGATAAAGGCGCGTTCCAGTCAGAATATATTGGTACAGAATTCCGTTTTGCAATATCGCATACTTTAAGCAAACGATTTTCGCTTTCATATAATATAGGGGGTGAATTCGGTGCTGGTTCAACCGGTGCAACTGGTTTATATACTGTTTCTCTTGGCGCAGGATTGATAAATAAACTTTCGGCATTTGTTGAAATATATGGATTTTTACCAGAGAAATCTTCGCCTGACCATAGGTTTGATGCGGGGCTTACCTTCCTGATTATGAAAAACATTCAAGCAGATGCATCATTTGGACTGGGTATTTCGGGAAAGTCACCTGATTATTTTGTTGGGCTGGGAGTATCAGTGAGGCTGCCGAAGTGAATTAGGTGAGTAGTTGAGTTGGAAATAGGTGATCCAGTTAGAAAGATATATATTTTAAAGCTCCGTTAGGAGCGAAATGTTTGTAAAAAGTAAAATCAAAAATTATCAAAGTTCCGTAGGAGCGACATATTTAGTTTGAAAAATTCAAAGATGTTTTTCCTTGAGTTTTCTTTAAAATCACGAACAACTATATCTGCTTTGGATAAATCCTGATCTCCATATTGATCGAAACCAACACAAAACATACCCGCCTTTTTTGCTGCTATTATGCCATTTTTCGAATCTTCAATTACTACACAGTTTTCCGGACTCAATTTCAAAGAATTACATGCATATAAGAATATTTCAGGGTCAGGTTTTGCGTTATTAATGAATTTTGAAGTAATGATTACATCAAAATAATTTTCTAAATTTAACAGGTCTACTGTTACCTGCATTCTTTCATGTGCCGCTGATGTTGCAATCGCAATTTTCAAATTTTGATTTGTAAATTCTTCTATTAAATTAATTACATTTTCAATTAATTTTATTCCGTGTTTTCTGTAATATTCTATTGTTCTCTTTAATCTTTCAGTAACATAATAATCAACCGAATCTGACAATGAATAAATATTTTTTAATTCTGCCCAGAATGCTTCGCTGCTGCCGCCTCTGAAGTCTTTTGCAATATTTTTATCAAACTCAATATTCATTTCATTAAAAAACTGAATAAGGACGATATCCATAATCGGCTCAGAGTCTACAATGACACCATCCATATCAAATATAACAGCCTTGATCATTATTCACTTTTGATTAATTTGAAAAATTTCATTGTCTCCAAGCGAATGCTTGTCCAATGGACTCCTCCGAAGTTAACAAGATGAAATTGGGGCTAAAGCCCCTCAATTTGGGAACAAGATAATTCCCCGCGCTAAAAAGCGGGGCTACTCAATTGAGCCCGCATCGTCTCTGCAGAAGCATTATATGATTACGGGATTTAACTCCCTCCCCTTCGGGGAGGGTTGGGGTGGGGTCGCTTCGCCATCAGTTTCCACCCAAAATATCCTAAAACTCCCAGAGCCATAACGCCCATTACGACAGGAATTATAATAGTTAACATACTCATTACAAAAGAGGTAATGTGCTCTAGGGTTGCTATTAGCCAATTTGCCCAGCCGGCGGTGAATGCTGTTGATTTCAGTCTTGCCATACTTGCGCCGGTTTTTATCACCGCTGCCGAACCGCCGCCTACTATAATACCAAGTGTCCACTGAACCATTGGCGGAACATCAGTTATGAAAGTTACCGATAGCAGTGTGCCGGCTATTGTTGCAAGTGGAATAGAGATTGTATCAAGCGCATTATCTAAAACTGGAATGTAATACGCGCAAATTTCGGCAACCGTTGCCGTTAAAAATATCGCAAATGCGGACCATGAACCCATCCACTCAAACCCACTGCCAATATGAACTATGCCCGTCATAGAGGCAATGTTGCTTATTAGTAAAGGGACAAATACACGGAAGCCGCAGCTTGCCGCAAGTCCCAGCCCTAAACAAATTCCTATTGCTATATCCATTATCCTGAACGCAGTGCGATGCCTTAATCCCACTAAGTAGATCTCTTGCCATCTACTGCTAATTAGTTATTGAAGTTTTTCCTAATACAAATATATGAAAATCTCTGTTATTAAACATACTGCTTACTCATACAAAATTCCGTAAAAAAAAAGGAGCTATATCCAAGCTCCTTTTCTGCAACTATGAATCTATATTTTTTATTTTAATTTTACTTCTTAGTTCTTTCAACAAGCGATACTTTATCGCCATCAACCTTGAATGATATGCTCTCGCTCCAGTTACTTGATGTGTTTTCTTTTATATTTAGCTTCAGCCCTTTTAGCTCTACATTAATTGTATTTTCTGTTGTTGATATCTTAACCTCCTCAAATGTTTTTTCTATTGTTGAAGGAAGTGTCGGCAGACAGTTCTCTATTTGATTAACTATAGTTGCGTCATCTCTAAACCAGTTCTTAAGAAATGATTTATTACTTTCAGAACACTGGTAGCCCAAATTCAGCGCAGTAAGTATTTTGCACTTTACGTTTTGCTTGCTGCCATCAGCGTAACACTCATTGCCTATAGTTGATGCCAAATAACCAAGTACCGCTTTTTCAGGCTCTGTAACTTTTGTAAAGTAGTTTTCATCAATCTTGATAACATTTACATGCCCTTTTATGGCGGGATCGTATATATCCTCACGCCATACTACTTTTTGAAGCGCGTTTGCAAATGTAAAATCATAAGTCCCTTTGGGATTTGTTACATAATTAGGCTGGTTTAAGTTATTTGATGCAGTAAGATCGCTTTGCACAAGCAAACTTATTATAAAAAGTGCAACGAAAAATAAAACATAATCCAGAATTTTTTTTGATCCGCCTGTGGCGGAGAGCGAACTGGTGATTTGTGTGTTTGTGTGTTGCATAATATCCCCCTATCATTTTAGCGTTGACTGAAAAACCAGTCTTAAAAGTATTTTATACCTTTAACTAATTACGCCAAAGATAATATATTATATAGAGTTTTTTAGTAACGGATTTAGTGATATTTGCGAATTCACCTATTATTTTTTGCAGATTATTTTTTTACTGACTAAAAAGAATCTGTCAAGGGTACTTTTAAAACATCCTTTTTCTTCAATGATTAGCTTAACTTTATTTAATGTCTCCGAATATTTCTCTATTGAAAAATCAGGAACCAGCCAGTTAATTACTTTAATGTAAGATACGAGTGCTTCTATATCGCTGAATATAGTAAAACCTATTGCTTCACCTTTATTTAGAATTTCAAATCCATAATTTTTTAGTTCAACGGTAGCTTTATCAAAACACCATTCTTTAAAATCATTATCATTGTTTGACGCAAATAGATCAGTAATTGAATTATCACAATTTCCCTTTACCTGCTGAGTTATAAAATATCCGCCGAGTTTTAAAATACGATGAACTTCAGCCGGATCATAATATTCATGCCTGTTTATCACAAGATCAAAAAAATTATTTTCAAACGGGAGCGCATTATCTTTATATCCGCTTATTACTTTAACCCCAATTGGTTTTAAATTTTCTTCAGCTATTTTAACATTTGGTTCATACCTTTCTGTTGCAAATGATTCTTTTGGTAACGGAAGAAGAGTCATCAAAAACTCTCCCCCTCCTGTGCCCATATCAAGCATTCTAATCACTCCGGGAATATATTCCTTAACGGTTGCATGGTAATCCCATGGTAAAGGAGATTCCTGCATCCTCCCGCTTTTTGTGAGTGGTGTAAAATCCCAACCAGTTATGTTTACTTCATTATTCATTTCTTAAAGTATTTTTCAATTATCAGACTACAAAAGTCTGTTCATTACTGTCTGTAAATAATTAGTTTGAAGATTCTCTTTATCTGCATAAAATGAGAAGACTTTTGTAGTCTGATAATTTTTTTAGCATACATCCACCATTATTCATTTCTATAATCATATTTTATTAGCAATTTAGTTAATAATTATTAAACATTGAATGAAAAATATTAATAACATAGATCAACCCCCGTTGTTGGAGTTGTCTCCAACAACAGACTAATGAAAAATATTAACAACATAGATTTCTCTAAAATTCAATTTGTGTTAATGGATCTTGACGGCGTCCTCACAGATGGCTCTATAATATACTCCTCAAACGGAGAAATGCTCAAAGCTTTCAATGCACACGATGGATTTGGCATAAACCGCGGCAGGTTACACGGACTAAAATTTGCAATAATTTCAGGAATGTCAGCCGCTGCAAATGAGCTACGCGCAAAGCGACTGAACATTGAGGAGTTATATCAGAATTGCGAAGATAAAACCGAAGCCGCAAATGAAATTAAACAAAAATATAATTTATCCGATGAAAACCTTTGCTTCATTGGTGATGATGTTTTTGATATTCCATTATTGCAACAGGTGGCTTTTTCAGCCTGCCCTCCCGAGGCAATTGAAGAAGTCCGCAACGAAGTGAATTACATTACGAAAGTATCAGCCGGAAAAGGGTGTGTTAGGGAAGTGATAGATATTATTCTAAGGAAACAGGAGAAAATTTAATATATAATAACTGAAATCCTGATAGCGAAATCTAATTTTAAAAACAGACTGCAAAAGTCTTATCGTTTTACATAGATTAAAAAACCTTTAAGCAAAATATTTATTGGTTAATATAGAAAGACTTTTGCTCCGAAGTCCGAAGGACCTTTACGGAAGCTCCTTCAGAGTAGTCTTATAATTTACATTTAGTGTCTTAAACAAACATTTTGTTTTTAAAACAATTTTCATTAAATTAGTGTTTATAATCCATAAATTATCCAGCGGAGCAGCAATGAAGAACAAAAAATTCAGTTTTTTTTTCAGGCTTTCATTTTTAGCATCAACTTTATGTTTGATATTATTTGTTTACGGTTTCAACGAACCCAAAGAAACAATAACTTCTCAAACTAATTCAGTAAAAAGTTCACAAATTAAACCCCTTGCTGCAAAAATAAATCAATTAAAGAGTGCAGGTAAATTTTTTACCGAAAAAAAGATTTTTAATCTTAATGCCTCGCAGAATTTAAACACAATGTTAAACGGCTATCTTAAAAGCTACACTGCCCTTAAATTAGACCGAGATTTAAGAGACAGGCTCTTAAGCCGCAGAGATGAGAATATTACATTTAATATTCCAACAGGCAATGGCAACGTAATGGCGCTTGAGCTAACACGTGTAAATGTTACCACCGACGATTTCAAATCAGGCACTTTAAGCGGAAATGGAACGGTAAATTATGTTAATTATTCGCCCGGCTTGCATTACCGCGGAATTATAAAAGGTGATAATGAATCATTTGCATCGTTAAGTGTATTCAGTGATTTCGTTATGTCGGTTATTTCAAACAAAGATGGCAACTGGAATCTTTCATCTATAAAGGGTGATAATTCAATGTACTCTGAAAACTATGTATTTTATAATGATGCAGCAATGATTAATCAACAGGACTTTAACTGCGGAGTTAACGATGATAATCCTATTTTTGATAAAAGGAGCAAGAACTGGGGCAATAATATCGGGCAGAATAACACTGGCGATAACCCACCGCCACAGCTTGTTAGGAAATACTTTGAATGCGATTTTAAAATGTTTCAGGATTTTGGGAACAGTACCGTAAACGTAAATAACTATGTTACCGGATTTTTTAATTCATGCATTACAATGTATGCGCAGGATAGTATCAATACTGCAATCCAGCAGATATTTGTGTGGACAACTTCCGACCCATATGCAGTGTTAACAAGTAACACAAGAATTTTAAAATTATTCGGAGGCAGACTGCAAAATTCAATTAATGGTGATCTTGCACACTGGATATCAACCAGAACAGATATTTCCGGCGGTGTCGCGTGGTTAGGAGTTCTATGCTCACCTTTTGACCCAAGTGATTCTTCGGGCAGATATGGAGTAAGCGTTATTGATAACGCTGCTCAGCCATTCCCTAATTATTCTTGGACAGTTAATGTTGTTGTTCACGAAATGGGACATAATCTTGGTTCTAATCATACTTTCAATTGCAATTGGCCAGGCGGTCCCATTGATACCTGTTATACTGTAGAAGGGGGATGCTATAGCGGACCGTTAAGACCAAGGGTAGGAACAGTAATGAGCTATTGCCATTTGAATGCAACCATAAATCTTGCATTAGGATTTGGTCCGTTGCCGGGCGATACTGTCAGAGCGCATGTAAGAAGAGCAAACTGTTTAACAGTCGGTATTACCCCTATTAGCAGCGAAATACCTGCTGAATATTTATTGCAGCAGAACTATCCAAATCCGTTTAATCCTGTAACAAATATAAAATTCAGCGTACCTAAAACCGGATTTGTTAAACTTACTGTTTATGATGCAGCGGGTAAAGAGTCAGCAGTTCTTTACAGCGGAGAATTAACTGCCGGTACTTATAATTATGATTTCGATGCCTCGCAGCTTGCTAGCGGTATTTATTTCTATAAACTTGAATCAAATGACTTTTCGCAAACAAAGAAAATGGTACTTGTGAAATAAAATCGTGAAATGTGAAACGTCAAATGTGAAATCTTCCTTCGCTTCGTTCAGTAAACTGCAAAGGCAGTCAAGGGCAGGCGTGAAATACTAAATCCCGCTAATGTTTCAGCAGAGAGTCTCTGCGCTTTCCTGCAGGACTCTGCGGGTACGGAAATAAATTGGGTAGCAAAATTTAATGTTTTCATACTACAAAGAGATGGTTTATTAGCCATCTCTTTTTTTTATGAGAAAAACTTTTAGAATCCGAACATACTGATTTTTTAAAAATTAAATAAATATATTATACAAAAAACGATAGAAATCATATTTAGATATAACATAAGTCATAGTTTAGTTTAGGTTTAATTACTAATTTTGTTTAATTGCAAAAATATTTCTTTAATTCAACTCAACCAAACAATAAGAAAGGAATTGCAAAATGACAAAACTAATTCTTGCATTAATATTCATTCTAAATATTTACCCCCCCCCCCCACTGATAATCTTATGTCTCAAGTATTCCAAAATTGGGTAGCAAGGTATAATGGGCCATCCTCTATGACTGATGAAGCACAATCATTAGTAACAAGAGCTTTAACATCCGATGTTTATGTAACTGGTTATAGCTGGGGTAACCATTATGACGTTGTTACTTTAAAATATGATATTTGCGCTAGCCTAGATTTTGTAAACAGATATCACTATGGAATGGATTATGGATATAATATAGATATTAATTCTACAGGTGATATTTTTATTGCAGGAAATTCCTATTTGGGTTCTACATTTGGTGATCAATTTCTTGCAATTAAATACAATTATTATGGAGCTCAACAATGGGTTATAAATGATGGACCATATGGCAATGATGTTTTCAAAAAAGTTAAAACATACCCAAATTTTGTTTATTTTGGAGGTAGTTCTTGTAATAATGATCCTAATAAAATACACCCTGATTTATGTATTATGAAACTTAATGAAAATGGTACTCATATTTGGACAAGGTATTACGGAAATACATATGAGAATGAATATTTACAAGATATGACTGTTGATAATGATGGAAATCTTTATTGCATTGCATTAGATGAAGATATTGTTAGAGGCTATCAATGGACAATCATAAAATATAACGGTATTGGTGAACGAATATGGACTTCTTCATATAATGGATATCAAAATGGAAATGATATACCAGTAGCAATTGCAGTTGATAATACTACCGGAAACGTATTTGTAACTGGACAGACCTTAGACTTTCCTTATCCTCCTCATGATGGTTCATCTGAAGGGTTTGAAGCATTTACAACCATAAAGTTAAACGCAAATGGTCAAATTGCATGGGCAAAAAATTACTATGGACAAGGGACAATACCTTTAAAAAAAGCTATTGGAACTTCAATTGCTGTCAGAAATAATGAAGCATATGTTACTGGTTATGCAACAGGCACTAAAAATAACCGTGATTTTATAACTATAAAATATAATACAAACGGAGTTCAACAATGGCTGAAAGATTATAGTTATATTGCCGCTGGAGAAGATGTTGCAAGAAAATTAGCAATGGATGTTTCAGGTAATGTTTATGTAACCGGTCAAAGTTATGGCGTAGTTTGGAACGACATAAGAGCAAATGATTATACAACGATAAAATATGACAATAATGGTAACCAGCAATGGGTAATGCGATATAACGGATTAGGCGGACAATTAGATGAACCTTGTGATATAAAGGTTATAGAAGAAGATGTTGTTTATGTAACAGGTAGGAGTGACGCAAATCCCGACCCTTCTATTAATGATTTTGATTATGTTACAATCAGATACTCTAATGGATGGATTCCGCCAGTTTGTGATAATCCGGGTGATAATCCCGGAAATCCTTTGAGATATATCAGCAGGTTAAATGACAGCACAGCGTTTGCAATTGGTGACCTGGGGTCTGTTAAACTTACCAGCAACAGAGGTTTGAACTGGAGAAATATTCAGAGTGGTTATACAAATAGATTTAACAATATGTTTCTAAATAGTAACAGTGTAGTAATAGCAGGTGAAGCGGGCACTGTATTATTAACAACAAACTTTGGTAATAACTGGTTAAATAGAACAATTAATACTAATAAAGAAATAAATTCAGTCCAGTTAGTAGGAGCTAATTTAATTTATTGCGCAGGAACCAGAGGATTAATATATAAATCTGTAAATTCCGGTATAAATTGGGCAAATATTTCAATTGATACTTCATTCACAATAAATTCATTATATTTCACTGATAGTTCCCGTGGTTTCATTGCAGGCAACAGTGGTCTGCTGCTAAGAACAAATAATTCAGGTTTAAATTGGCAGGCAATTAATTTAGGTATTAATACCAAACTAAATAAAATTTCTTTTATTAACCCGCAAAAAGGAATTTTAATAGGTAATTCAGGTATAATTTATATGACTGCCAATGGCGGTAATAGCTGGCAAAGCAGGGTAGTCCAGTTTTCAAATAATTTTAACGATGTATATTTTTTGAACAATAACACAGGATATATTTCAGGAAGTGATGGATTGATACTTTGCACAAATGACGGAGGTAATACATGGAAAAAACAGAAAACATATTGTTCATTGAATTTAACATCTGTAACTTTCCTTGATAGCGCGCATGGCATTGCAGTATCAGAAGAAGGTGAATTGATATTAACAAGCCTTGGTGAAAAATCAAATGAAAGTTATGATAATATTATTACAGGGAAAATTGAAAACAATACCGTTATCAGCAGTTACAATTTGGAACAAAATTATCCAAATCCGTTTAACCCTGTAACGGAAATTAAATATTATGTCCCTGAAGATTCCAGAATAAGCATTAGGGTTTATGATATAACGGGTAAATTAGTTACTGAGCTTGTTAATGACATAAAGTCCAAAGGCAGCTATAACGCTTTGTTTAATGCAGTTAATTTTGCAAGCGGTATTTATTATTATCAAATGATAGCATATGATTTGAATAGCAGTTCAGAAATATATAGTGCATCTAAAAAAATGATGCTGATAAAATAACTTGTTAAAACTACAGTCCTGTGTTTTGGGGCTGTAGTTTTGTTTTTTAAATACTTTTAAAAAATGAAAAAAACTATATTAATATTTTGTATTGTCCCTTCAATTATATTCTCGCAATGGGTAAATCTTAATAGCGGTTATAATGTTAGTTATTTTGGTGGCGTTGATGTATTAGATTCTAATATAGCTTTTGTTAGCGGGGTTAGACATGTGTTAAGAACCACAAACGGAGGCGATAACTGGCACCCTCTTCTGATAACAAGCGATAATTCTCGATTCATAGATGTATTGTTCTTAAATATAAATTCGGGTTTTGCAATAGCTTGGAACGGGCCTCAAAATTTTTTGAGAACTTCAAACGGAGGCTTAAACTGGTACGAAGTAAACACATATGATCAGGCAGTGAGAATTGATATGGTTGACTCGCTTTACGGTTACGTTAGCTGCGATGATGGTATATCAAAGACAACAAATGGCGGAATTTCATTTACTCTTTTGCCGCGTCATGGTGAATTTTTCGTAGGAGGCAATGGGCTTGATTTTATAAACAGGGATACCGGTTATTTTGGCATACGTAATTTTCAATATCAGCCTCAAATTTTTAAAACAACTAATGGTGGGTTAAACTGGCTGCGTTATAATCTTGGCGGAGGTTTTTATGTAACCGGAATATCTATGTGCAATCAATATACAGGTTATGCTATAACCACTGATGCAATATATAAAACTACAAATGGCGGTTTTGATTTATTTGAAATACAGATCTGGTTTGGTGTTGGTTCAGGTATGATGGATATAATAGCAGTAAACCCCGATACAGTTTATATTGCAGCTACACAGGGTGTAATTAAAACAACAAATGGGGGAGTGAACTGGGTAGTATATAGTACACCTAATAATGATGGTCTGGGAGGCATTGATATGCTAAATGCTACAACAGGATATGCTGTAGGGATTGACCGTTTAACATTTACAATAGGGGCAATTGTAAAAACAACAAATGGCGGATATGTCATTGGGATAGAGCCAATTTCTAATGAATTGCCCGAGGAATTTAAATTATACCAAAATTATCCAAACCCGTTTAATCCGGTAACAAATATTAAATTCACTATAAAAGAGAATACAAGAGTTAGCTTGAAAGTGTATGATATTACGGGTAAATTGGTTTCAACATTAGTAAACAATGTATTAGATAGGGGTGAACACTCAATTATTTTTGATGGCTCTGTTTTTGCAAGTGGTATTTATTACTATCAATTAATTACTTTTGAAAACTATGGCGGAGAAGTAGTATTTATAGATACCCGCAAAATGGTCCTCGTAAAATAAAGAAGTTATTTTTGCCTGCCTATGGAACGGTTTTTTATAAGGTTATTAAAATAAATATCATAAGGAAATTCAAATGAGCCTAACGTCAGGAAAACTATTTTTTTTGTTTTTAATTGTTAATTGCGCACTGCACATTGAAAATTCTCTGTGCCAGGTTTCTCAAGAATGGGTCGCAAGATATAACAATCAGGGAAATGGCAGTATTCATAAAGCATATTCACTCGCTGTGGATGGTCAGGGCAATGTATATGTAACAGGCAGGAGTTTTGGAAGCGATACAATTTATGACTATGCCACAATAAAATACAATTCAGCAGGCATTCAGCAGTGGGTTCAAAGATATAACGGTCCGGGAAATGGCGATGATGAAGCATATTCAATAGCAGTTGACGGATTTGGGAATGTTTATGTTACAGGTTTCAGTGTTGGAAGCGGTACAAGTTATGACTATGCGACAATAAAATACAATTCTGCCGGTGTTGAAGAGTGGGTCCAAAGATATAACGGTCCTGGAAATTCATTTGATTGGGCAAATGCTCTTGCAGTGGATAGTTCTGGTAATATCTATGTTACAGGTTTCAGTGTTGGAAGCGGTACAAATAATGACTTTGCCACAATAAAATACAATTCTGCCGGTGTTCAGCAGTGGGTCCAAAGATATAACGGTCCAGGTAATAGTGGTGATTGGGCAAATGCTCTTGCAGTGGATAGTTCAGGGAATGTCTATGTGACAGGTAGTAGTTGGGGAGTCGCATCTTGGGATGACTATACGACAGTAAAATACAATTCAGCAGGCGTTGAAGAGTGGGTTCAAAGATATAACGGAACGGGTAATGAAGTTGATATAGCATATTCCATCGCTGTGGATGGCTCAGGTAACGTCTATGTAACAGGTTGGAGTTGGGGGGGGGAGCAATATAGTAGTGACTATGCCACAATAAAATATAATTCCGCTGGTGAAGAACTTTGGGTTCGTAGATATAATGAACAGGGTAGTAGTACAGATAGGGCATATACACTCGCATTGGATATTTCGGGCAATGTATATGTAACAGGTTATTGTTGGTTTTCCGCAAATGGTCCGGACTATGCCACAGTAAAATACAAACCCAACGGTGAATTGCAATGGGCAAGAAGATATAACGGTCCGGGTAATGGTGATGATTGGGCATTTTCACTCGCAGTGGATGGGTATGGGAACGTTTATGTAACAGGCAGGAGTGATGGAATCGGAACGAATTATGACTATGCGACAGTAAAATATAATACCTCTGGAGTTCAGCAGTGGGTTCAAAGATATACTCTTCCCGGGCTTGGTATTGATGAGGGACTTGCAATCAAAGTAGATGGCAAGGGTAATGTATATGTGACAGGTTTTAGTCAGGGTGAACCGCCATTTTATGTTAAGGAATATGCGACTATAAAATATTCCCAGCCTATTGGCATAACACCCATAAGCAATGAAGTACCGAAGGATTTCAGGCTTGAACAAAATTATCCTAATCCGTTTAATCCGGTAACCAATATTAAATTCACTATAAAAGAGAATACAAGAGTTAGCTTGAAAGTGTATGATATTACGGGTAAATTGGTTTCAACATTAGTAAACAATGTATTAGATAGGGGTGAACACTCAATTATTTTTGATGGCTCTAATTTTGCAAGCGGTATTTATTACTATCAATTAATTACTTTTGAAATATATGGCAGAGAAGCAGAATTTATTGATACCCGAAAAATGGTGCTGATAAAATGAAAATACTTGTAATTTTAATATTAGCAGCCTTTCTAAATGTTACTTCACAATCTCAATGGTTTACTATTTCTTCTGACATTCCTAATTTATATTATAAGGATGTTTATTTCGTAAATGGTGAAACAGGTTTTATTACGGGTTATAAATTAAACAAGGGAATGGTAATGAAATCTACAAACGGTGGCTTGCACTGGGATACTATTATTGTAAGTAATAATTATACTTGGAACGCAGTGTTTTTTACGGATGTAAACACCGGATATGTTTGCGGGGATAGCCCATATATAATAAAAACTACAAATCAGGGTTTAAATTGGACACAACATTTAATACAAAGTAATAGCTCTATACTAAATGATATTGATTTTGTTGATTCCTTAACGGGTTATGTGTCCGGTTCAGAACTGGGTGTCGTGATAAAAACTACAAATGGCGGCAATAACTGGTTTATTGTACTTGGAGGAGGATATCCATATAGTGCAATAGATGGTATTGATTTCCCTTCAAAAGATACGGGTTATGCTATTTGGAAAGAAGAACAGGGATCTCTTTATGTTTCTAAGACAACTAATGGCGGTAGGTATCCATGGATAGATTATAACAATCAGGGTTCAACTTATAGAGGCTTATCTTTCTGTAATAATACAACCGGTTGGGTTGTAAATACGAACAGGATATTTAAGACTACAAATGGTTCTTTTAATTCTCAATCATACACGATAACTATTCTTTATACCGGGGCAGGTGATATTTTGGCATTGAATTGCGATACTGTATATATTGCAGGTTCGTTTGGCAGAATCTTTAAAAGTACAAACGGTGGTATAAATTGGTTATACTTTCAAACTTCTGTAAATTCTAATCTCACTGCGATAAACTTCATCGGCAAAGATACAGTTTTTGTAGTTGGCGAATTTGGAGCAATACTTAAAACAACAAACGGAGGTGGTAATACAATTGGTATTAATATCGTATCGTTGGAAATACCTGCTGTTTATTTATTATACCAAAATTATCCTAATCCGTTTAACCCGGTAACAAATATAAAATTCAGCATACCTAAAACCGGATTTGTAAAACTTACAGTTTATGATGCAGCGGGTAGAGAAGCTGCGGTTCTTTACAGCGGCGAATTAACTGCAGGTACTTATAATTATGATTTCGATGCCTCGCAGCTTGCTAGCGGTATTTATTTCTATAAACTTGAATCAAATGACTTTTCGCAAACAAAGAAAATGGTACTTGTGAAATAACGACATTTGTTACAATAGTAAAAAGTTAAACATATAAACAAAATTTAATAGAGGTGCATCATTCGGGTGCACCTCTTTTTTGTTATACTTGACTTATCCCGAAATATGTTTACCCTGAAAAAGAGCAATCAAATGGAAGAACAATGATTAAAAGCTGTATCTAAAAGGTATCAAAAAGTTCTGCTTCTGTTAAGCGGGTGACTTAATGGGTCATTCATAATTAAATCATAGCAGCAATTATTCTTTCTCTGAAATCATTTTTTCCCCAAAGATTTAATTTTATACAAAGCTCTGCAAACTGTTCACGCCTTTGTTTTCGGAGGGTTAAAATGCTTTCCCTTATCTGCCGGGTAGATAATCTTTCTTCAGCGTTTTGTAAAGTTTGATTGAATAGCCGGATTTCTTTCATATGCATAGATATATCGGGAATCATAACATCTGCATCATGAACTTCGCCCATAAGGTCAAGTGATGATTTTATTTCATCTAGAAAAAGCTTGAAGTTACCTCCAAAACAATATTCGCCAAGCTCCATAGCATACCTTAAAGGTTTACCTGCTTTGCGCATTTCGTGCAATTGATTTTTTCGAAGTGGAAAATTTATTACAATTGGAGCATATGCATAGAAATCATCGTACATTTCAGGTATTACCCTTGCAAGATTTTTTTTGAGTGATAATTTCTTTTTTATGTTGTATGTTTTTTTCAAATGCTTTTCATAAATCCACCCTTTGCTTCTAAAAAGGGGGTCTATTGTTTTGGATAACTAATTAAAAGTAATTTCTACAATTATTAAATTCTACCATTAACTACAGATGGGGGTTTGTATTTTTGCAATAAATTTTCTGAAACGAAATTGTTAAAATGTTCTTTATATCCTGCTTTATTAAGTGTGTTTATATGCAATAGTAACAATTTTCTTTTTTGTTCGCGCATAGCCTTTTTTCGTATAATAAGAAGATTAAGTGCGCGGTTATCTGTTTCAACTGATTCTTTTTTCAGCTTTTCAATCTTATCAATAAAGACATCGTAATCTCTAACCTCGCCAAGTGAACGTATAAGCATACGGAGTTCATTATATTCAGCTTTGAATTTCTTTTTCGGGAATACCCTCCGAAATATTTTAAGTACAGCCTGTACTCGGCGGGATGCAACACGCATATCATGCAGAGCCTCGATATCGCTGCCATCAATTGTTCCTTGCTCATGCGAGGTCATCTCTCCAAATCTTGTGCTTAGGATTTTAAGCAAGCTCTCATCAAGCGGCTTACCGGGATCGAGGTATGGTATTTTTTTGGGTTTAGCCATTAAACTTTCTTAAAAGCAATTTTTGCAAGTGGAGTAAGTTTAAGCCTTTTAATTTCCTTAGATGAAAATATTTCAGCTCCAAGAGAATCATTGCCGTCCGGTTTACGTTTTAGTTTTTTTATATCCTTAACGGATGCTCTAAAAATTACTCCCGTATGATGAAAATTTTCCTTTTTGGTTTCATGTGTATATGCTTCAACGGAAATGAGTTTGTATGATTTCAGCTTAAGCCCTGTTTCTTCAGAGACTTCACGGGTAAGTGTTTCTTCGGGAGTTTCCCCAAAATCTATTTTCCCGCCGGGTAGGTCCCACCTGCCCCTGAATGGTCCCTTGCATTTTTGTATGAGTATGAATTTATCTTTATATATCATAATTGCATAAACCCCAAACCGAATTGAATGTACTTGTTTTTTCTTTGTCATATATATTATGATATGCGCACAAAAATAATCTGTAAATATTTAATATTCAGTGCAGTATTAATTGATTAAGGATTAGGAAAAATATAGTAAGAATTAAAATTTATTCAGGGTTTAGTTGTTTAAAATCTCTTGCTCCGTGTACAATGTTTAGAATAGTAATATTCTCACTAGTAATTTCATAAATTATCCTATAAGAATAAATGAATACTTCTCTAATATTTACTTCTAAAATTTCAGGAACAATTCTGCCTGATTTCGGGAAATTATCAATTTGTTCAGTTGAAAGAATAATATCATCAACAACTTTCCTGAGAATAAAATTCTGAATCTTTACCTATAAAATCATGTATTTGTTTTAAAGCTTCTTTTGCGGGAATTGACCAAATTACCATGTGGCTGCTTCTTTTTTTAATTCTTTAATTGTAAGAACTTCTCCTTTGAGAACCGCTTCTTTTCCTTTTTTAATTTTATCTAAAACATACAGCCTGTACATTATTTCATCAATATTAGATTCTTCAGGAAGTTTAGAAATTGCTTTAATAGATTCTTGTTTTAATGTTTGCATAATTATTAATTGTTTTTTGCAATATATTTAAAAATCTCTGAATAAATTAAGTTTAATTTCGGTATTACTTAAGGTCGGTTATAAAATTATCTTGTTATCCCGATAAATTCAGGATAAAGTTTGGAAATTCTTGCGAAATCATCAATTAGTTCAGTTGAAAGAATTATATCATTAACAACTTTTTTTGAATAAATTCTGAATATTAATCAAAGATAATAGGTGCTTAAAGGTTTGATTGTTTTATAGAAATAGATAAGGCTTTTGCTCTGAAGTCCGAAGGACCTTTTACGGGAGCTCCTTCGGAGCAATCTTATTATACCGGAACAAATGAATATATTTTCCCTTATTTATGATAACTTATTGCTTTGAATAAAATTTAGTTTAAAAGTATTTTGCAGGGTTGCAATATAGAACCTTACCGGCTAATAGCTATGTAAGTTTGCCTTTTGAGGAAAGAAGTATCAAAAAAAATAAACTATAAATAATTTAAAGTTAAATAAAAAATAGATCCCGTTATCGCCTGCAAAGGCTGAAAGCGGGAATATTGAAAACATGATAACATTCGGAAGATTTTCAGACAGTTTTAAAGCAACATCAAAAGTAGAGGCGTGGAACACATCTGAGCGTTTATTTCTGGAAAAGAAATACACTGATAGCTATGAGGCGTTCTTTAATTATTTGAGAGATGATGATACAAATAACGTCAACTTCAAAAAAGAAGGAGATAAAATAGATTTTGAACTGCTGCAGGGTTCCAAAATGATTCACGGCTACATAGCCAACGGCAAGGTAATCTGCGAAGTAGATATTGCAAGTTACGAGAAGCTCTCTGTAGCTTTCATGCGCAGGCTTATGGAAATGAATTATTCTCTCTTCTATTGCAGGTATGCGTTGAAGGATAACAAAATATGCATTAAGTTTGATTCAACCATACCGGCAGCATCGCCAAGAAAACTTTACTATGCATGGAAAGAACTTGCAACCCGAGCAGATAAACAGGATGATATACTGACCGATGATTTTTCTATGCTTCATTCTGTTGGCAATTCACATGTTGAACAGCTTTCTGAAACCGAAAAAGAAGTAAAGTATAATTTCTTTAAAGGCTGGCTTGATAATACGTTAAAAAGAATTGCCGAGCTAAACGAAGATGCTTTATCGGGCGGAATATCTTACCTGCTTCTAAATACTATATATAAAATAGATTACCTTGTGGCTCCGGAAGGTACTTTGATGAACGATATTGAAAAAATGAACAGGGATTATTTTGCAAAGGATAATAAATCTTACGTTGAAAGAAACCGCAAGATAAAAGAATCGCTTCAGAAGCTTTCAGAATTACCGAAGGAAAAGATTATTGAAGATCTTTATAGGGTTAAATCAACATTCGGAATTGCTACGCCAGCCCCGCACAAGGCAGTAATTGACCTTTTCAATATCAACTTACAGAATATTAAATGGTATCTGGATAACGCGTATATTGATATAGCAGTTGTTATGTATGAATATCTGGCAACATATTGCTTTTTTAGTTATGGTTTGCCCAAGCCTGATGCAAAACTCTTTCATTTAATACTTAATATTACTAATCAGGATTTCTTTACAGCGCTCGGCGAGGGTGAAGTTCTTTATGATTCCGCTGGAGGAAAGCTCCACGAGCAGGTAATCATTGCAAAAATTGATGCGATAATTAAAGAGAGCAATGAGCAATATCCTGAGTTGAAGTTCAATACTGAAAATTTAAAGTTTGATTCACTTGTTATTTTTTTGAAAACTTACTTTGCTGAAATTCAGCAGTTGAATTTTAATCAGTAAACAATTCAATTAACAATAATCAATAAAAGTCTAAAAGCTACATTGTAAATATTTGAGCGTAATTATACAATTAAATTGTAGCCGCTAAAACCGCATTATCAACATAAAGTCAGGCAGTCAAGGCACTTTAAAAAAAGAAAATTAAAATATAAATGAATCCACAAAAGATAATAGACAGGTATCAGCATGTAATAATTCAGATAGCAACGCCGAATGGAATAGGAACGGGCTTCTATGTCAAAAAGGCTAACCTAATTATTACGAATGATCACGTTGTTAAAGGAAATTCAGAAGCTGTGATAAGCGGAAGATCAATCCCAAAACAGATGTTACCTGTTTTTTTCAACGATGCGAAATATGACTTAGCGTTCATAAAAGGACCTGAAGGCATTGATCTGCCCGAAATAAATCTTGCACAGGGTACTGATGTTAAGGAAGGTGATTCTGTTATTGCAATAGGGCATCCATTCGGATTAAACTACACAGCTACAGAAGGGATTGTCTCAAAATCTAAGCGCCTTCAAAGAGGCATTAATTATATACAGATTGATGCAGCAATAAACCCGGGCAACAGCGGCGGACCACTTGTGAATTCTAACGGTGATGTTGTTGGCGTTAATACATTCATAATTGCCGGCGGTGATAACTTAGGTTTTGCATTACCGGTAGAATACCTTAAAGAAGACCTTGAAGAATATCAAAGTTATTTTGGCAAGTATGCAATAAAATGCGCCTCTTGCGGATATATAGTAACAGAAGAGAATATTGACGGAGAATACTGTCCAAACTGCGGAACGAAACTGGAATTTTCCGTGCTTAAAAAAGACACCGAGTATAAACCATCAGGCGCTGCTGCGATAATTGAAACTATTCTGGAACAGCTTGGCAAAGATGTTAAGCTTGCAAGACGAGGACCTTATACATGGGAAGTTGATGAGGGCACGGCTAAAATAATTATCAACTACAATCAGGATGGTTTTATTGTTTGCGATAGTATGCTATGCTTAATGCCTAAAACAAATATTGGGGCGATGTATGAATTTTTACTAAGAGAAAATTATAATTTAGAAGAAATGATGTTTAGCGTAAATAACCAGGATGTTGTATTATCGGCTTTTATGCTTGACCAGTATTTAACTTACGAAACAGGACTTGAAACAATAAAAAGGCTTTTTGCTACAGCTGATAAATATGATAATATTTTAATGGATGTTTATGGCGCTCAGAAAAGAATAACTGATGAAAGTTAATTACAAATTAAACAGTTACGCATTACAGATTAAACAGTTACATATTACAAATTAAATATACCGCCAGTTACGCAAAGAAAAACCCTAAAACCCATTTACAAAATTCCATAATAAAATAGTCAGGCAACGGATACAGAGAAACTACCTCTTTGTAGCCTGCCGCTTTTATAATCAAAACCCAAAGCCTGCCACCAAGACACCAAGGAACACAAAGGCCTTTAACTCCAAAGGAACACAAAAGCCTTTAACCCCAAAGGAACACAAAATCCTTTAACCCCGTAGGGGTGTAATGTTTGTAGATTTAGCGTTCTCCCGAATGATGAGCCCCAGCGGGGCGACATGTTAGAAACAAAATCAAAAGTTTTCACACCGCAGAGAGCGTTATGGAATATTGATTACCCCAAGCCTACGACCCCCCCCCCTTTTGCTAAATGACACAATTGTAACATATAATCTTTTAAGCATAGCCAAAGCGTAAGCCCCAAGGGGCAGTCGCTTTTTTTGCTTTTAGGCTTGTAGCCTATAGTCGGTGGTATAATAATAATATACTTTATAAATTAGCATTATGAATATACAGCCAGTATGGTTAAATGAATTATTTACAAAAAAACCCAATAAATACGAAGAATATTTTTATTTAGAAATTGATCATTATTTGGGAATAGAATTTGAAGATGAAAAGAAAGATTTGTTGGATTTATTTAATATATGTGGCGATTATGCAAAGGAATTTATTGTATGTAAAAATAAAAAGGAAGTTAAAAAGTGGTTAAATGAGATAGCTTTTTATGTTACAAATAATGTTGAAGTAGATTATTTAATTGAAAATTATATTGATTCAAAAAGAACAATAAAAACAAGTAATACACATTCAAATAACCTTGAAACCAATTGAAGCTAAATAATTATAAGTAGAATCATAATATTCTGGATTTCTTGTTGGGTCTTCCTTATCTCCATTTGGTACAACAATTACCATACCTTGCCGAGCTCTGGTCAATAATACCCTATAAGCATTTTTCAAATATAGCTTTCTTTCATCTTTATTTATGTTTTGCCACTTACTACCTTTAAATGAAAAGTTTTTCCATCCATTTTCTGAATATCTAAAATCACCATCCCATGTTACACATGCCCAATCTAATTCTAAACCTTGTATATGAAATTCCGTAGCGACATCTTCTAAATAAAATGATGAGCGAACATCATCTTTTCCATCTAAAAACCAGTGAATAGGATCCATTGGCGATTTTACATCAATAGCATGAGGTTTTAATCTTTCTGCTTGAGAAGAAACAACCATACCATATCTTTCGCTACCACGTGCTTTTTCCTTTAACCATTTCTTAGCTTTTTGTAAATCACGAGTTATAACAATTGGATATTTATCTTTTAAGAGTTTGTAGTTTATTCGGGCTTCAATAATATTCAAATCGAGTAAGTTTTTCACTAGTAAGGATTGATTTTCAGCCCTGAAAGAACGTAACGAAACTGCAAGATGCAAATCATTTTTATACTCTACATTTTTATGTTCTTGTAATAATTTAAGAGCTTCCCCAGCGGCATATTCGCTATCAGTTAATTTGTCTGAAACATAGATATGCCAATTTTTAAAAGAATGATTTAAAGATTTTATCCATTCACTTATACCTGCTTCACCGGTATGTATTTCTTGCCCACCTCCAACCAAGCATACTATTACAGCCCAATCATTATGCCTATCAAGACAAGATATTAAAAACTCTGGTTCTGAAATATTAAAATTTGGTATGCCTTTTCTGCGTTTCATGAAATCTGTCGTTTTATCTTTTGTCCAAGCTCGTTGTGCTTCGTCAAAAATTGCAACATGATCAAATGGTGGATTTAATTCATCTTTTATACATTCATCTCTAAAATTATGTACATTTTGAATTATTAATTTAACTTCGCTAAATACTTCACCTTTTCTAAGTTTGTTTCCCTTTGCTTTTTCTCTTTTTACTTTATCTCTTGTTAAAGCTTCTCTTAATATTGCTACTAGAGGTCCATTACCTGATAAATAAACACTTGTTGTTCTTTCTTCTTTATCCATGTGTTTAGTAGCAACATCTAAACCAACTAAAGTTTTACCGGCACCAGGAACACCAGTAACAAAACATATGGATTTGATTGAGTTATTTTTTGAAAATTCGATTATATCAGAAATTGAATTGCTAGTACTTGCTAGATTAATTGCCGTTGCGTCACTTCTCGTTATTTCTATTACAGAATGACTATTATATAGAGACATTGCGGCTTCAATAATTGAAGGTGTAGGTGAATATTTGCCATCTGACCAGCTATTAAAATCTATAAAATTTCCATCAGCAAACTCTAAGATTTGAGTAATTATCATTAATAAGTTAGCAGAATTTGATTTGACAGGGATTATTACCTTATCTTCATGTTTAGTAATGGATATTGTATTATCTGTTTGTTTTGCATCAGTTGCTATTAATATTGGTGCTATAAAATGGTTTTGGCTGGTTTCATGGAAATTTTTTAAATCTAAAGCATAATCCCATACTTGCTCGATGTCTGAATTATGAAATTTATTTTCTCCGACTTTAAACTCTAAAACAAACACTACATTTTTTATTATTAAAATTACATCAACTCTACTTCCCATTCGAGGGATTGAGAATTCAAATATAATTAATCCTTCAAATCCAATAAGTATTTTCTTTAAAATTTCAATTTGTTCAAACCAAGATTTTGATTGATCTTGCTGAAGCTGAAATAAGTAATTTCTATGAATTACACCATTAATTTCATCGCTAGATTGTCGCAAGAAATTAGAAATTGAATTTTTATAGTAATATCGTTGCAAAGTTTATATTTTATTTTAAAGCTGAATTTAAAAATATACAAGTTAATCATTATATAAAAGTCTATTAATAGTAAGTTTAAACTTTTAAAAGATTTTCAAGTATTGTTTAATGCATCATAATAGTATAAAATCAGACTGCTCAGCCCCAAAGGGGCACCTTCGAAGCGAGCCATTTCTACAAAACAACTATTCTTTCCTCTGTGTTCTCTGCGACCTCTGCGTTTACCCGCCTCTGGCGTGGGCAAAGGTTATAGCTTTTGCTTTTCTTTTCAGCTCTACGGCTTAAGTCATGTTTATGTAAAAAGCACATTCCATCATTTCGTTCTGTAAGGCTCGCAAAATAAATTCGTGTTAATTTGTATGATTCGTGGCCGTCTTTTGTTTTTCTTTGCGCCTCCGCGCCTCTGCGGTGAAAGTTTTTATTTTTAGGTTTTATATCTTGCATTCTACATATGCCACTAACATACACCTTTCAGTTTTAATGAAATTTTTTAATTACCGCTACTCCGGTTAATTTTCCGTTCCTTTTCCTCTTCCTCTAATTTTTTTCTTTCATCAAGCATCATATCTTTTACTTTATTTAAGAGCCTTTGGCGTTTCTCAAGCTTTTCTTTTGTTTCCTGAAGGCTTCTTATCGCATACGCGCTGGGTATTTCGCCGCTCCTGTGCATATGAGAAATTTTCCTTCTCAGGTTCTCACACATTTCATCATGATCAAGCTGGTCTCTTATCAGCAGGTGTTGTGATGGCGGCTCACCTTCCAGTGGATTATCGCGCATAATCAAAAGTTTTATATTGTCACATGATTCCTTGCTCAACCTTATCTTTTTACCGTTAATTTCATACTCTTTATACGTATCGGTAGCCATATATTCCATTCCCAAAAGTCTTTCGATGAACATACTGCCATTCTCGGTAAAATAAGACCTCTTCGGGTCATATTCATCCTCATCAAGCTCCTCACTCATTGTCCGCGCCCTATCAAACCTATCCCAATAATAGTTTATGCCAAGCTCTCTGCTCATAATTTTTATTATCTCAGTTGCCTGCCTGCCGGCTAGGAGCAGCTCGCGCACCATTAAAACCTCCTGGGTATTAATATCCATTTTAGGCGGATTATAGTTTGGTGTTTTGTATTCACCGGGAGTTTCTTTTTTCATTTCTCTGTAAACCGTAGCTTTGCTGATATTATGCTTCTGCATAATTTCAGCCTTCATGTTACCAAATTCCTGCTTATCTTTACTGGCATGCAGCGTTCTAAGCAGCGAAATATCTTCGTGAAGTGTTTTGTTAAAGTTTTTCATATTCCTTAATCCTGAGGAGTGAAACGACGAAGGATCTCATTCGGTTAGCCCCATGTTTAGTTTATAAATAATTTATAAAAGTTTTCTACGCGTAGGTCAAAGGCACGCCTTTGACTGCTCTAAATAGAAACGTTACTTCAAATATAATATATGCCTATAGCATATGTGTATCATTGAATGATATTTATTGTAAGAAAGTATCAAAACACAAAACTGCCACAAAGTCACCAAGACACAAAGAAAGCATAATTAGCTATCCTCCTTCAAGAAAACACGAAGTTTTTTTGCGGTCCCGCCTTAGCGGGATCAAGGATGGGAAGAAATTAACTGCTGATAAGCTGTTGATTGAGGGGCGGATTCTTGCCTTACCGATAGAAGAGAAGGAAGGTGGTTTCATTTTTTAAACTTTCTTGCATTCCAACATACTTTCCAACTCACCTACTAAACAACTCACCCACTTCCCAATTCACCCACTCACCCACTCATCTACTCCCCTTTTTCGCCACTTCACTATTTCACTATATCACTATTTCTCCAGTCTCTCAAACCCTCCAACTAACCTCCTTACTTATAATATAATTAGCGATTATAGCCCAAAAACCGTGTTTTTTTCACTTAAACCGCACTTTTAGAGCAAAATTGAAAGATTTTAAAAATCCATACATTTAAAATCAAAAAAAATGAATTATTTTCAAGTTTTTTGAAGAAAAAAGTGGTTTGCTATCTGTATTATTTGCTTAACAGATAGCTAATGTAAGCGTAATAAATATGGAATATTCGCCCCCTTTCACCATTTTTGTTCCTTGACTTTGTGATGAAATACAGGTAATTTTGTAACCCTGATTAATTATACCTGATTCAAACAATCACACTTAGTATAATTACGTTCTTTCAACAATTTTAACACGCAAACATAATAAGTTTGTGTGCGTAATTTCTTCTTGAGTTTCATCTATAGATCCGAGCAATCGGGCTAAAAAATCAAACTCCAAAGTATTAAAAAATAAATTTACTACGGAGAGTTTGATCCTGGCTCAGGACGAACGTTGGCGGCGTGCTTAATACATGCAAGTCAACTGAAGCACCGGTAGCAATACTGGTGTGGAGGTGGCGCACGGGTGAGTAACACGTAGGTAATCTGCCTTCAGGTCTGACATAACCCCGAGAAATCGGGGCTAATATCAGATGATGCAGCGGCTTGACATCAAGACAGTTGTTAAAGCCACCGAGCAATCGGTTGGTGCCTGAAGATGAGCCTGCGTCTGATTAGCTAGTTGGCGGAGTAATGGCCCACCAAGGCTACGATCAGTAGCTGGTCTGAGAGGATGATCAGCCACACTGGAACTGAGACACGGTCCAGACTCCTACGGGAGGCAGCAGTAAGGAATATTGCTCAATGGGAGAAATCCTGAAGCAGCAACGCCGCGTGAGGGATGAAGGGCTTTTGCTCGTAAACCTCTGTAGTGAGGGAAAAAATTTCCACTCTGTGGAATATGATGGTACCTCAAAAGTAAGCCCCGGCTAACTACGTGCCAGCAGCCGCGGTAATACGTAGGGGGCAAACGTTGTCCGGATTTACTGGGTGTAAAGGGTGCTCAGGCGGTTTTGTAAGTCAGAAGTGAAATCCTAGAGCTTAACTCTGGAACTGCTTTTGATACTGCAAAGCTTGAATGTGGAAGAGGAGGATGGAATTTCTGGTGTAGCAGTGAAATGCGTAGATATCAGAAAGAACACCAGTGGCGAAGGCGATCCTCTGGTCCATTATTGACGCTAAAGCACGAAAGCGTGGGGAGCAAACAGGATTAGATACCCTGGTAGTCCACGCCTTAAACGATGAATACTAGATGTTGGGGTTAAACTCAGTATCGCAGCTAACGCATTAAGTATTCCACCTGGGGAGTACGATCGCAAGGTTGAAACTCAAAGGAATTGACGGGGGCCCGCACAAGCAGTGGAGCATGTGGTTCAATTCGATGCAACGCGAAGAACCTTACCTAGGCTTGACATGCTAGCTAAAGCCGGTGAAAGCCGGTGTTCCGCAAGGAGAGCTAGTACAGATGCTGCATGGCTGTCGTCAGCTCGTGCCGTGAGGTGTTGGGTTAAGTCCCGCAACGAGCGCAACCCCTGTTTCTAGTTGCTACCGGGTAATGCCGGGCACTCTAGAGAGACTGCCTACGCAAGTAGTGAGGAAGGTGGGGATGACGTCAAGTCCGCATGGCTCTTACGCCTAGGGCCACACACGTGCTACAATGGCCACTACAAAGGGTTGCAATACCGCGAGGTGGAGCTAATCCCTAAAAAGTGGTCTCAGTTCGGATTGGAGTCTGAAACTCGACTCCATGAAGCTGGAATTGCTAGTAATCGCGCATCAGCACGGCGCGGTGAATACGTTCCCGGGCCTTGTACACACCGCCCGTCAAGCCATGGAAGTTGGGGGTACCCGAAGTCGCCTTTAATAAGCGCCGAAGGTAAAACCAGTGACTAGGGCTAAGTCGTAACAAGGTAGCCGTACCGGAAGGTGCGGCTGGATCACCTCCTTTCTAAAGAGAATTTCGATTTGGTGAAGCTCAGAAGATAATTACGCGCACATTTAATTTTATATATCTTTCAATAAACCTGTCAGGTTTTTAAAACCTGACAGGTCTGGAAGATTAGTTTCAGCCATGCAATTAGGGCCTATAGCTCAGATGGTTAGAGCGCACGCCTGATAAGCGTGAGGTCAATGGTTCAACTCCATTTAGGCCCACGTAATTTCAAATGTGTTGCAGCCATTGGGGCCATAGCTCAACTGGGAGAGCACCTGCCTTGCAAGCAGGAGGTTATCGGTTCGATCCCGATTGGCTCCACTTACAAATAAAAGTTTAGTTTCAAAATGTTTCACATCTCACGTTTCACGTTTATTGTTTCAATCGTTCTATAACATCAATTTAGTTTTTTTATTAGGAGTAAGAAAGATTCAATTCTTTTCACTTCGCGATAATCCGAAATACAGCGGTATTAGGATAGATTGTTGTTCTTTTAACAAAGTAAGTTTTTCCGTAGATAAACAAGTTTATCGATGCGTACATTGAATTAACAAATTCAATAGTTCTATCTGTATCGATAAAGATTTTTGGTAAAAGTTACTAAGGGCACACGGTGGATGCCTTGGCACTAGTAGGCGATGAAGGACGTGGTTACCTGCGATAAGCCTCGGATAGATGGAAGCAATCTTATACCCGGGGATCTCCGAATGGGGCAACCTAATACGAGTAATGTCGTATTACTCTAAACTGAATACATAGGTTTAGAAGAGCAAACTCAGGGAACTGAAACATCTAAGTACCTGAAGGAAAATAAAACAATAGTGATTTCCGGAGTAGCGGCGAGCGAAATGGAAACAGTCTAAACCTTGTGGTGTGTTAAAGACTCGAATCGTTGCATCACAGGTGTTGCGGGACTTTCAGACCAATTTCGAGTAGGTCAAAGAGTACACTGATTCGTTAGCTGAATCGTTTTGGAAAATACAGCCATAGAGAGTGATAGCCTCGTAAGCGAAAACGATAGGCTCTTGAAAGGATCCCAAGTACCACGGACTAAGTGAAATTCTGTGGGAATCAGCGAGAACCATCTCGTAAGACTAAATACTTACTAGTGACCGATAGTGAACAAGTACCGTGAGGGAAAGGTGAAAAGTACTCCTAACAGGAGGGTGAAATAGTACCTGAAACCGTGTGCTTACAAACGGTAGGAGCCACCTTAACAGAGCTTGCTCTGTAAAGGGGTGACTGCGTGCCTTTTGCTTAATGAACCAACGAGTTGCTCGTATCATGCCAGGGTAAATTCTTAAGGAATGTACCCGCAGCGAAAGCAAGTCCTAAATGGGCGTTTAGTATGATGCGGCAGACGCGAAACTGTGTGATCTAGTCATGGCCAGGATGAAGCAAGGGTAACACCTTGTGGAGGTCCGAACCGGTGTGGGTTGAAAACCGCTCGGATGAGCTGTGACTAGGAGCGAAAGACCAATCAAACTCAGAGATAGCTCGTTCTCTCCGAAATAGCTTTAGGGCTAGCCTCGGATAAAAGTATGACGGAGGTAGAGCACTAATTGGGGTAGGGCTGTCACAACGGTACCAAACCCAGATAAACTCCGAATTCCGTACATATGTTTTCCGGGAGTCAGGCAGTGGGGGATAAGCTTCATTGCCAAGAGGGGAACAACCCAGACCACCTGCTAAGGTCCCTAAGTCTATGTTAACAGACTAAGGATGTTAAGTTGCTGAGACAACTAGGATGTTGGCTTAGAAGCAGCCATTCATTTAAAGAGTGCGTAATAGCTCACTAGTCAAGCGACTTAGCGCCGATAATACTCGGGACTCAAACATAGCACCGAAGCAGTGGATCCCGCTTGCGGGATGGTAGGAGAGCATTCTGTATGCAGCGAAGGTTCACGGACAACGTGGGCTGGAGCGTACAGAAACGAAGATGTTGGTATAAGTAACGATAAAACAGATGAAAAATCTGTTCGCCGAAAATCTAAGGTTTCCTGAGCAACGTTAATCGACTCAGGGTTAGTCGGGTACTAAGCTGAGGCCAAACGGCGTAGGTGATGTACAACAGGTTAATATTCCTGTACCGCCGAAATTTAAACCGGAGGGACGCAGAAGTGAAAGGAGAGCCACCTGATGGATATGGTGGTCTAAGGTCGTAGTCGCAAGATGAAAGCCGAACGGGATGGCGCAAGCCTATAAACTCTCCCTAATCAGGCTGCCAAGAAAAGCTCCGGCGTATAATAAGGCGCCCGTACCGTAAACCGACACAGGTAGATGAGATGAGTATTCTAAGGCGCTCGAGTGAGCCGTGGTTAAGGAACTCGGCAAATTAACCCCGTAACTTCGGGATAAGGGGTGCCCAATTATTTGGGCCGCAGAGAAATGGGCCAAGCGACTGTTTAACAAAAACACATGTCTATGCTAACCCGTGAAGGGGATGTATATGGACTGACACCTGCCCGGTGCTGGAAGGTTAAGGAGAGAAGTCATGGCGTAAGCCGGCAGCTTTGAACCGAAGCCCCAGTAAACGGCGGCCGTAACTATAACGGTAGTTCTTCGCTACGCTATTATTTTATAATAGTACTAATCAAAGAAGGGCCGTTAAAAAATCTGGCCAAATGCTGGAACATCTCGGTATTTCATAATACTTAGAAAGTGATAATTTATGAATGGAGACAATCAGCAGGAAAGAATCTTAACACCTGAATATCTTGCCGGCTTTATTGATGGAGAAGGTTGTTTTTCAGTTTCAATTCATCCTAACCCGAATGCTAAATTCGGATGGATAATAGACCCTGACTTTACAATCAATCAACATAAACAAAGCCTTGAGTTTTTGGAAAGAATCCAAAAATTCTTCGGATGCGGAAAAATATACGAAAAGAGTCCTGACAAATCAAATGTCTTGACCTTTACAGTATATTCAAGAAAAACAATATTTGAAAAAATATTGCCTTTTATTGACAAACATCCATTGCTTTCAAACAAGCGAAATGATTACAAAATCTTCAGGGAAATTGTAACTAAAATGCAAAACAAAGATCATCATAAAATTGAAGGGTTTCATAAAATTGTGAAACTTGCCTTTGGAATGAATGCCTTTGGAAAACAAAGAGCTTACAGTTTGGAAGAGGTATTAAGATCATCCTCAGAGACTATACGCCAGACAACTGATGAGCAAGTCAGATGATGATATAGTCCGAACTCAATAGCGATATTGAGAGCATGAGCAGAAATGACTCAGCCGATTTAAAAGCAACAAATAAAAATCGTAACAAATGCCTAAGGTAGCGAAATTCCTTGTCGGGTAAGTTCCGACCTGCACGAATGGTGTAACGATTTGGTCACTGTCTCAACCACGGGCTCGGTGAACTTGTGGTACCGGTGAAGACGCCGGTTACCCGCATATGGACGGAAAGACCCCGTGCACCTTTACTGCACCCTAGCACTGGATTCGGGTAATCTATGTGTAGAATAGGTGGGAGACTATGAAGTGGCGGCGCTAGCCGTTGTGGAGTCGCAATGTGAAATACCACCCTTGGCTTATTTGAATTCTAACCTACGTCCGTAATCCGGATGGGGGACACTGTTAGGCGGGTAGTTTGACTGGGGCGGTCGCCTCCTAAATTGTAACGGAGGCTCTCAAAGGTAACCTCAACCTGGTTGGTAATCAGGTGTTGAGCGTAAACGTATAAGGTTGCTTAACTGCGAGACAGACAAGTCGAGCAGATGCGAAAGCAGGAGTTAGTGATCTGCCGGTTCCGAGTGGAAGGGCCGGCACTTAAAGGATAAAAGGTACGCCGGGGATAACAGGCTGATGTCCTCCAAGAGTTCATATCGACGAGGACGTTTGGCACCTCGATGTCGGCTCATCGCATCCTGGGGCTGGAGAAGGTCCCAAGGGTTTGGCTGTTCGCCAATTAAAGCGGTACGTGAGCTGGGTTCAGAACGTCGTGAGACAGTTCGGTCCCTATCCTATGCGGGCGAAAGAAACTTGAGAAGGCTCATTCTTAGTACGAGAGGACCGGAATGAACGAACCTCTAGTGTACCAGTTGTTTTGCCAAAAGCATGGCTGGGTAGCTACGTTCGGTTGAGATAAGCGCTGAAAGCATCTAAGCGCGAAACTCGCTTCAAGATTAGGTTTCTCCTCCTTCGGGAGATAAGGCTCGTCGAAGATTACGACGTTGATAGGCTTCAGGTGTAAGCACAGTAATGTGTACAGCCGAGAAGTACTAATAAGCCGAAGACTTTACCTTAAAATTTTTATCGATCAGATAGAAATGCATTGGTAAATTCGCTTTGTGATATTTAAAATATTGGTGCAAACCAATAGATTGGCTAAAAGCCTTTCAAAAAAATTGCAGCGGGGTTTATTTACAGGAAAAACTTACTTTTGATTTTTACACCTATATTTTGTCATTCCTGCGCCGTGCCTGCGGCAGGCAGGCAGGAATCTTATGTAGGATTGTATATAAAGTTTCTGGTGATTATAGAGCGGGGGTCACACCTCTTCCCATCTCGAACAGAGAAGTTAAGCTCCGCCTCGCCGATGGTACTACTACCGCAGGGTTGTGGGAGAGTAGGTCGTCGCCAGATTTATTATTAAACCTCAGTTTGTGAAAACAAGCTGGGGTTTTTATTTTACTTAAACCGTACTCTACCACAACTGCTCCGCAGTTTGTGTGAGTCCCGCATAAGCGGGATAAAATGCGTTAGCCTGCCTTGCTATGACAGCTCAGCTGTCAGAGAAAGGTCGCCAGATTTATAATTAAACGCTCCAATTGGTTTATTTCAGTTGGAGTTTTTTTATTGACAAATTTTATAATTGCACATATTACGGTAAAGCGTTAAATTTGTAAGTGATAGTAAATTTTGCCGATAAAGCGACTGAGGATATATTTAACGGTCTTGACTCGAAGGCTTCACGTTCAATTCCGCAAACTATATGGAGAGTTGCATGCAGAAAGCTAGATATGATAAATGCTGCTGCAATAATTAAAGATCTAAGGATTCCGCCTGCTAATAGGCTGGAAAAACTTAAAGGAAGTCTTTCTGAATTTTATTCTATAAGGATTAATGACCAATACAGGATATTATTTAAATGGAACAATCATAATGCTGAAGATGTTTTAATTACAGATTATCATTAAAATTATAGAAATATAACATAAGAAATAAACATAACAATATGATACCCAAATACAGAAATCCGGTTTTACCAGGGGAAATACTTTTAAAGGAGTTTTTAGTACCATTGGGAATTAGCCAGGTTGAACTTGCGTATAGAATGAATATACCGATACAAAGAATTAACACAATTATTAACGGCAAGCGTAATATGACTGCCGAAACAGCAGTACTGCTATCACGTGCACTTAATACTAGTGTAGAGTTCTGGATGAACCTGCAAGTTGCTTGCGATATTTACAAAGCCGAAAAAGCACTTGAACATGTTGAATGAAGAATTAATATAACAATAGAGTATTATTTAATCCGGTTAACAGAATTTTTGATGTTTTTTTTTATACAAATAATATAAAACAGCTTAAAAGAAAATCAAAAGCCTTCACCGCAGAGACAGAGAGAAAATCAAAGGCTGCTTAACCGCTAAGGCGCCAAGACGCAAAGGGGAGATATTTTATTATTTTAAAATCAAAAGCTCATCACTACAGAGGCACGTAGGACACGGAGAAAATCAAAGGCTGCTTAACCGCTAATGCGCCAAGACGCAAGGGGAAGATTTTTTACTGTTGTAGCCACGCCCTTTAGGGCGTGGACTAAAGATTCTCAAAAAAGGGGCTTTAGCCCTGAATAAAAAAAACTTATAGCTTTTACCACAGAGGACACAGAGGAAATAGGAATGAAACTACTGCCGTCCCGAGTAGTTAGCCTGCCTTGCTATGACAGTTGTATCGCTAACAACAGAAAAAATTGGAACAAATATTAGTTACCTTTTGAATTTTGGATCATTAAACCAGTTATCGTTATCAGCAGGAATACTTTTAATTTCCGAAACTTCATAAGTAACCTCGACCATATTTCCAGCTTCAACCATAACGCTTGGGAACTTACGGTTGCCCTCCATTATTTCATTCATCTTAACAATTTTTTCAGTATATTCATCCATTGTAATTTTACCTGATTGCATATCTTCTATAAGCTTCTCATAAGCTTTTATGACAAGTTTATTTGATTCATCATTCATTATCGGGGTTACTTCAACTTTTCCCTCGTAGACTTTGAAGATTGTTTTATCTTTTTCTTTTATTACTTCAAATTCTGTACCACGTACTCCGCCTACAGCGCCATTAGTGGTAACTTCATAACCGCCTCCTCCAAGCAGATTTTTTATACTATGCCATACTCTTGAGGTTGTTTTTTGAATGAGGTTTCGATTATCACAGAAATCATCTGTTATTTTTATAGTTGAGTTTGGGGCTATTCGTATAATACTTTCTTCCCACAGTTCAATTTCAGCATAGTTATCAGGTCCGGTTGTAATTTCAGAACCAATCGGTATCTCGCCGGGTTTTGTCATTATTATTTTTTCTTTTTTAATCTCTTTATCAATCTCCCCGCAAATTTCCAGAACTTCAGATGTAATTTTAATAACCTCTATTCCTCCCCTTTCAATAAATGATAACTTTATCTTACAGTCAGCATTTTTGGGGAACTCATAATTTACAGTTCCGTCAAACAGAAGTGAGTCATGTCCACCTCCAAATGCAAAGCTTTTTATTGTTACAGCAAGTAAAAATAGAATGATTGATATTGTTTTCATAGTGTTGTAATATTTATTTAATCAAAACTAATTTTAATGTTTTAGAGAATTTTTGTCCTTCACCATCCGCATATAACCTATAAAAATACGTTCCGCTTGATAGATTTGATGCATCATATTTGAGTTGATATCTGCCCGGCTCAAGCCTCATCTCAACAGGCATTGAAACCCCGCTGCCTAATATGTCATAAATGGTTATCTTTACCATTGATGACTTCGGTATATCGAATTTTATATTCGTTACAGGATTAAAAGGATTCGGATAGTTCTGACCTAAAGAAAATTCATTAGGTATCTCCGAGCTGATATTTATTATTCCAATAGGATTACCGGTTGGGTCGCGTTTGTAGTATATCTCAGCGTTCCCATCACGCTCGTCATGCCATACAACATGAACAATCGGACCGGATACCGATACAGAAGATGAGAATGAACCAGCAAAGTTATTCGTCAGCCGTATATCTGCTCCCCAGTTTACGCCTCCATCTATTGAGCGTTTGTAGTATATCTCAGAGTTTCCATCACGCCAGCTGGAAAATACAACATGCACAGCTAAACCGGATACCGATACAGAAGGGTTATTTGAATCAAAAGGGTTATTCGTCAGCCGTGTATCCACACCCCAGTTTACGCCTCCATCTATTGAGCGTTTGTAGTATATCTCAGGGCTCCCGCCATTACGAAAGTCATGCCAAACAACATGAACAACCAGGCCGGATACTGATACAGAAGGATTGTATGAATTAGAAGGTGCATTCGTCAGTCGAGTATCCGCACCCCAGCTTATGCCTTCATCTATTGAGCGTTTGTAGTATATCTCAAAGTTCCCATCACGATCGTCATTCCATACAACATGCACGACTGAACCGGATACAGATACAGAAGGATACTGTGACCAAGCATTTTGATTCGTTAGCCGTATATCTGCTTCCCAGCTTGTTCCTTCGTCCGATGAGCGTTTGTAATATATCTCCCGGTTCCCGTCACGCTCGTCAGTCCATACAACATGCACGACTGAACCGGATACCGAAACAGAAGGATGGTATGAACTAGAAGGTGCATTCGTCAGTCGAGTATCATCCCCCCAGCTTATGCCTTCATTTATTGAGCGTTTGTAGTATATCTCATCGTTCCCATCACGATAGTCCGTCCATACAACATGCACAACAGGTCCGGATATCGATATAGAAGGAAACCTTGACTCAGCAGAGTTAACTGTTAGCCGTGTATCAGCACCCCAGTTTAAGCCTTCGTCAGAAGAGCGTTTGTAATATATTTCCCAGTTCCCATCACCCTCGTCTTCCCATACTGCATGCACAACCGTGCTGGATACTGATACAGAAGGGTTCCATGAATGAGCAGGGTCAATCGTCAGCCGAACATCCGGCTGCCACTGGGCTTGAGTTATAACAGCCCACATTAAGATGAATGATGTTAAGAATAATTTTTTTTTCATTTGATTTTTTATTGTTTAAGTAATTTAGCCCTTAGATATTATCCTTCGGGGGGTTTTATTTTATTAAAACCAGTTTCAGTGTTTTAGTGAACTTCTGTCCTTCGCCTTCGGCGTAGATGCGGTAGAAATAAACACCCGAAGAAAGTGAGGAAGCGTCAAAATCAACTTTGTACGTGCCTGCTGAAAAATGCCCCTTAACCAAGACTGCAACCTCTTTTCCTGTCATATCAAAAACAGATAATTTAACTAAGCCGGAGCTTGGTATTGCGAAATTTATATTGGTTACAGGATTGAAAGGATTTGGATAATTCTGGCTTAATGAATAATCAGCCGGTATGGTTGTTGAAATCGGAGTTATTCCAATCGGATTTCCGCTGGGATTCCTCTTATAGTATATTTCTGTGTTCCCGTCTCTATTATCATTCCACACAATATGCAAAGCTGATCCGGATATATTGATTGAGGGTGTAATAGATGCCCCAGGATTATTAGTTAATCTTAAATCCACTAACCAGTTAGCTCCTCCATCAGTTGAAAGTTTGTAGTAAACTTCATTATTTCCGTCTCTTGCATCCTGCCAGCAGATGTGTATAAAAGAACCATCTGTAACAATTGAAGGATACCATGAGTTTCCGGAAGCGTTTGTCAATCTTGAATCAGCAGTATAAGTTATTCCGCCATCTGCAGAATATTTGTAATAAATTTCCCAATTTCCGTCTCTTTGATCAGACCAAGTCAGATCAACGAAATCACCTTCTGATGTAACAGATACTGAAGTTGACGGGGATGAATTATTGGTAAGCCTGTTATCTGCACTCCATGTTGCACCAACATCGGGTGAATACTTAGAATAAATTTCCTTGTTGCCATCACGATTATCTTCCCAGGCAACGTTAACTTTTGCTCCTGAAATGGTTACTGCGGGGTATTCTGAAAAAGAAGAGTTGTTTGTAAGTCTGTTATCTGTTTCCCACGTTAACCCGCCGTCGGTAGATCTTTTGCAGTAAATTTCAAGGTTCCCGTCGCGTAAATCCTGCCATACTATAATGATGTTATTTCCCGCTGCATCAATAGAAGGATAATCTGACAATGCGGAATTGTTTGTTAAACGTGAATCCAGTGACCAGGTAATGCCGCCATCATCAGATCTTTTAAAATATATTTCATAATTTCCATCCCTATTATCTGTCCATGTAACCATTACCCTACTTCCTAAAACAGAAATAGCCGGATAATATGAGGAACCAGAGTTATTTGTAAGCCTGGAATCAGTATTCCAGATTAAACCTGCGTTAGTTGACCTTTTGTAATAAATTTCAAGATTTCCGTCCCTTCCGTCGGTCCACACGGTGTGCAAATTACTTCCGTCAGAGCCGATGGTTTTTGCATTATTATAAGCCAGAAATGACTGGCTGCTGTTATTGGTTAACCTTATGTCACTTTCCCATTGGGAAAACATTGAACCATGAAGTAAAAATACTGTAATTATTGTTATTATTGTTTTCATTTTGATCTATTGTTTAATTTTATTGATATAATTTTTTTGTTATACTGAAATATTTGGAGCCTAACTTGTAGAAATCCACATAGTCCCGCTATTTAACTAATACCATGCGTTTGGTTTCTGAATGATCTGCAGAAATTAACCTGTAGAAATAAACTCCGCTTGTGTAATTAGCAGCATTCCAGTCAACATTATGCGTTCCAGCAGTCAGATTTTCATTTACTAAAGTTTCAACTTCACGCCCCAGCATATCATAAATTAAAAGTGTTACAAACTGCTCAT
Source organism: uncultured Ignavibacteria bacterium (assembly GCA_947084945.1). Classification (GTDB taxonomy): domain Bacteria; phylum Bacteroidota; class Ignavibacteria; order Tepidaquicellales; family OLB5; genus OLB5. The sequence goes on from CAMTUP010000012.1 coordinate 69,037, forward strand.
TCGGAATGCTGAAATTAATATTTGTTACAGGATTGAACGGGTTAGGATAATTTTGGCTTAAATAATACCCTGTCGGATTGTTGTTCCCGGTTTGTTCAAATCCTGTAACAGAGCCGTTTGTGCTCTTAAGTATCATTCCGCCTGCACCAAGAAGGTAAGTTACGCCTGTATTATTATTGTGATGTATTGATCTTATGTTATTTTGAGCGGGAACGGTAATCTGTGCCCAGTTCAGGCCGCCGTTAGTTGTCCTGTAAAACCACCCGAAGAAACCGCAGAGGTATCCTAAGTTTTCATTTACAAAATAAATATCTACTATTGGATTAGTATAATTTCCAACAGGAGACCAGTTAGTACCGCCGTTAGTGGTTTTAAAAAAATTCTGGCCGCTCGAGTTAGAGCTTGTAAACCCGGTGTTATTATTTACAAAGTGAATATTTGTCATAATAAGGGTGGAGTTCAGGGTTTGCGTGAACCAGTTATTGCCTGCATTGGTGGTTTTCCTGATAAATGCCGACGATGTAACATAGTTGTATCCGCATATATATGCAGTTAACGAATCAGAGAATTTCAGGTCAGTGTAATAGGAATCTGCCGTTGAATCAATTATCAGCCAGTTTATGCCTCCGTTGGTTGTCTTAAGAGTGGTTGCATTTGATGCAGTCATGAACCCCGTGTTATTGTTGATAAACTGTATTCCTCTGAAGCTTGCGGGGTAACCGGAAATAAGTTGAGTAAAATTAGCTCCCGCATTGGTCGTTTTGTACAATATCCCGGCATTTAATGCGGCTTGATAGCCCGTGTTTGAGTTTATATAATAAAGAGGTCCGCCAATATTTATTGAATTAAGTTTTACCCAGTTTGCTCCCCCATTGGTTGTTTTAATTACACCGTTGAAGCTTGCAGCATAACCATTGTTATCATCGGTAAAGTGTGAATAATATATTTCATTGTTTATGCTTCCAAAAAGCTGCGTCCAGTTTGCTCCGCCATTTGTGCTTTTTATTATAGTGCCGTATGCCCCCGAAACAAAGACCTCATTTGAATTCAGAGGTATAATTGAATAAAAGGTATTAAAATAAGCTTCAGTCGGGTTTGATACTGACCAATTTATGCCTCCATTTGTACTTTTGCCAATTGCACCGCCCTGGGCACATGCAAATACGGATGAGGCATTTAAATACCTGACCATGTATATATCCAGCAAACCGCTTACTGTAATGTTATTCCAGTTTGTTCCTCCATTGGTTGTTCTCAGCATCAATCCGTTTCTTCCCGCCGCCTGTCCGTTAAGTGAATCTGTGAAGCAAACAGTCAGTAGATCTCCTGTATTTGGACCCTGCGAAACCCAATTGGCTCCGCCATTGGTGGTTTTTGAAATGCCTGTTGAGCCGACAGCGTAAATTATTGCAGGGCTGCACATCCATGCAGCAGTAACAAAAGTATTGCTTGTCTGGATATTGCTCCAGTTAATCCCTGCATTTGTTGTCTTAATTATGTTTGTTGTTTGATAAGCAGCTACTCCGTTGTTTGCGTCAATAAAATTTACTGAACGCGCGCCATACTGCAATCCAAGATTTTGCTGAGTCCAGTTTAAGCCTCCATTAGTTGTTTTTAAGAGAAGGCACTGGAACCTGCCTGCGCCAATATATCCAGTATTAGCATCAGTGAAAAATATTGATTTAATATCATCCGTTGTGCCGGGATTAACCGCTGTCCAGTTAGTGCCGCCATCATTTGTTCTGAATAAAACGCCGCTGTTTCCGCCAATAAACCCTGTTGAACTGTTGATAAAGAATACAGAGTTAAGGTCATTTCCTGTTGGAAGAGGGTTTTGCCAGACCCATGTTGGCTGAGAATACAGAGTATTTACAGCGAGAATAAATAAAACTGCGGTAATGATTTTAATTTTTTTCATAATGATGATTTGTATTCTACTTAATTAATGACATTTTTTTTGTATTGGTGAAACTGCTTACCCTGTTTGAGCCCGAATAAGCGGTAATGCGGTAATAGTATATCCCCGAAGCAAGGTTAGTGCCGTCAAAAGTAATTCTGTAGAATCCAGCGTTTTGCTCTCCTTCAAAAAGATCATAAACTTCTCTGCCAAGCTGGTCATACACCTTAATGCTAACATAACTGCTATTTGGTATCTGGTAATTAATAACAGTGTTTGGATTGAACGGATTAGGATAATTTTGGGACATATCAAAACTTGTTGGCAATTCATTGGATGCAATAGTCTCAACACTAAGCAGTCCGCCGCAAATAGTACCGCTGCCGTATAATATGCCTGTGCCTCCAATTATGTTAGCGCAAATATCAGTGCCGGATAGAACTCCCAAAGAAGTTCCAGTTCCGAGAGTAAGTACGCTTTGTGAGTTTGCTGAAACTGTTAAACTCAGAATTATTAATAATATTAGTTTTTTCATGGTCTTTTGTCATTCCCGCCGGCCCTGTTTTTGGGGCGAAAGCGGGAATCTAGATTATATTTATAAAAAAAAATTATTTTTCACCCAGCTTAATTTCTTTTACATCTGTATCATTTAGTTCAAGCAGCTCTACTTTCTTGACTATCTGATTTTGTGTTTGCTGAAATTCGAGAAACATCTGTTTCAATTCAACATTTTCTGTTCTTAAATTATCATTTTCAGCTTTAAGCTCCTGTATTGCTTTTATCATTGGCGCAAGCAGGTCGTTATATCTTAATTGGTATTCGCCGTTATCTGTAATGGTTAGCATCGCGGAATTTTCAGCACCTTCCTCCTTCAGAGATTCTTCAACTTCCTGCGCAATCAAACCGTACTCGGTTTTACCTGATTCATCATTTTTGCGCGTGTGTGAAACAGGACGAAGCTTGCTGATAAATCCAAGCCCAAGATTAGAATTATAAATATTATTTTTCAGATTCCTGTCGCTTGTGATAGACCATGCAACCTGTATGCCGGCATAAGTTATTGATGTATTTCCAATTCTAACCTGATTATTTCCTATGCCGCTTGGAACCTGTGCATTAAAACCGATTGCAATATTATTTATCCCGGTAGTGTTGTAGTATAAAGCCTGATTCCCCACAGCTACATTATTGTGTCCGGTTGTGTTAGAGTATAAAGAAACAGACCCGATAGCAGTGTTACCCTCACCGGTTGTGCTGGAAAATAATGACTCGTAACCCACCGAGGTATTAGCATTTCCGGTTGAATTTGAATTTAAAGAACGGTAACCCGACGCGCTATTAAAAATTCCGGTTGTATTTGAAGATAAAGACCAGCTGCCAATTGCTGTATTCTGATCACCTGTTGTATTTGAAAATAATGAAGCATTTCCAAATGCAGTGTTACTGCTTCCTGTTGTGCTGTATCTTAATGATCCATTTCCAACTGCTGAATTTTCAATACCGGTTGTGTTAAGGGGCAGGGCAAAATATCCAATTGCTGTATTTCTGATACCTGTTAATGTGAGATTACCCGCATTGGTACCAAGAAATGTATTTTGAACCCCGTAATTGTGCATAAAAATGTCATTGCCTTTAAAGATCACTCCTAGCGTTGAACTTAATGTGTTTGGCAATACCAGGCTCCTGTTCAGATTTAGGTATCCTGTATTTTGCGGCAATGTTAAAAATGTGGTTGTTGTATCCCTGATAATAAACTGTCCGTTTGTGCCGAGCTTGCCGTTTATGTTCTGGCTGAATATACCGGTAGTCAGCATTACTGCCGTAAGTAAAATTATTATTGTTTTCATTTGATTTTCTCCTCTAGTTTATGGTTTATATTTTTGCTATTTCCGTTTTTTAATATGAGACTGTAATGCTTTAGGGCTTCTGATAATATTTTTTCCTGGCTTCCATTAAGCTGCTTTTGTATTTTTTTAATAAGTTTATGGGTTTGTGGTTTAAGGCGGTAACCTTTTGGTATGGTTACGTTTTTCTTAATTTTCATTTACTTTTTAGCTGTAATTTTTAATTGAGTATCTTTGATGTGCACAAAACTACTAAATGAAAAGTTATATTAAAAATTAAAATGAGTGTTAAAGTTAGCTTTCATTTTATAGTGTAGCTATTGAAATATTTGTTTTTTATCGAAAAATGGTTATTTTTGAGGTATTCTATTCAATATAACTTATTGTTCTATGAAGACTCCAAATACTGACCTGTTTGACCTGATAAAAACTTTAACCAAAACAGAAAAGATATATTTCAAGCGTTCAGCTTATGATACAGGTGAAAGTAAGACATATATTAAACTTTTTGATGAAATGGATAAGCAAAAAGTTTATGATGAAAAAAAACTTAAGGAAAAGTTCAGACATGTTAATCAATTTTCTGTTTTAAAGAATCAGCTTTATGAAACAATATTAAAGTCATTGGGAAGGCTGGCAGAAAGCGAAAATTTCACTTACAGGTTATCTGCAGTAATAAAACAATCAGATCAGCTTTATAACAAGGGTCTCTACAGGCAGTCAGAAAAACTTCTTGCTAAAGCAAAGGACGCAGCATACCGGTCAGAGGATTTTATTGCATTGCTCCATATTTTTGCAATTGAAAGGAAATTGATAATAAAACAATTGATTCGGGATGAAAAAAGGATCAATGAACTTCGGAATGAAGAAATTAAAATTCTTTCTCTGCTGAGGAATCTATCTGAAAACAATGAACTGTACACAAAGACCTACCTGTATTTGTTAATGTATGGTTATATAAGAAACAAAAAAGATGAAGCAAGTTTTATTAAAAACACCTTTGTAAAAGATTATAAAAGTTTAATAAAAAATGTTCATTCTAAAAGAGCGAAACAGTTTTTGTTAGAAACATTTCATCTTTATCATACTTCAAAGTTTGATACAGATAAGGCAATGATGTACAACAGGGCATCTTTAAAACTTATGGAAGATAACCCGCCACTATTAAAAGCAAATGTAGAAAGATACCTGGCTACTTTTCAAAATTATGTGCTGCAGTATTTTTACAAAGGAGATTTTAAAAACATGGAAATTGCTGCCGATAGACTGAAGGCATTTTTGAATGAAACCAGCATTCACATTCCCCGGCTTGCAAGAATTAATTCACAGGGGAAACTATATGACATAATGCTTTCTGCATACCATACATCATGTATGTTTGAAAAAGCAATTGATGTTTTAAATGAAGCAGAAAAACTGGTTGAGGATAATTACTCAGTTATAGATAAATCTGTTAAGAATGTAACATTTCAGATGGGAACATTTATCTATTTTACGGTTGAAGATTACGATAATGCTTTAAGGCTTTCGAATAAATTACTAAACGACCCCGATTCGCAAAAATTCCTGGAAGTATATTGTTTTATACTATTGCTAAAATTATTGATACATTTTGAATTGGGTAATTTTGATTTAATAGATTATATCAGCAAATCAACTAAAAGATATCTTTCGAAATCAGAAAAACTATTTAAAATTGAAAAGATAATGCTGGCATTTTTTGTGAAAATAATCAAATCAGATGAGAAAGAAATTTTAGGACTTTATAAAGAGCTTCAAAAAGATCTTATTAATTTAAAAAATGATTTGGATGAAGGTAAATTTGTGTGTTATGATTTTTTATCGTGGTGTGAAAGCAAGATTAGAAATGTTAAAATAAAACAGGTATTAACCGAAAAGTATCAATTACAATTGAATAAAGATTAAATATTTAATTAAACCTTTTGGATAACTCTTTGTCTTATAAGTACAAAAGGGTTATAACACCCGAAAAGTACTAAAAAGAGCAAAAAAATCAATAAAAACTAAAGGAGACAAAATATGAAATTCTTAAAATCATCAAAAAACGTGTTTATGCTAGCCATAGCGGCGGTGTTTATACTATATATATCATCATGCAGCGATAACTCTGTTTCGGATAAACAGACTGATGATGAGTTTATTACTGAAGTTATAACAAACGGTTATTCCAATCCAAACGCTGAAGATGATGACCTCTTTAAGGCAGAAGTTTCAGATTTTGATGACGGCGGCGCTGTTGGAAATCTTGCAGGTGGAGATACCCCGATTGATTCACTTATCAAATGGGGTAGAATTGTAACAAGTCATAGTGTGGCAGTAACTATCACCAACGAAGGCGATAGTATTAAAAATGCTGCTATCACAAGAACTATAACAGGTAATTATGTAATAATTGGAGTAATTGGCGGAGTTGTTGATACAATTTTTAAACCATACACACAGGTATTTAACAGAACAGCAATATTCAAAAGGGTAGGAAACAATCCTCGCCCCAGGCAGAACTGGAGACTTTATAAAGTATCAATGGTTGATGGAAAAACTACATCACCACAGAACAGCGATAATTATGTTCAGATGCAGCAGATACAGGTTTACAAAAACGGAATATTATTATATACTTTTGCAGGTCCTGATTTCACACAGAATGTTTTTACAACAAGAAGATTTAACGGCTCAGGTATTCCCGAAGTTAATGCAGGCGATTTGATTAAGTTTGTAGTTACAACTTTTTCAATACAACCGGAGCAGGATATAGTTGCATGGCACTGGGGCAAGAGAAACTTCGGATTCCACAGAGAGCCATTTGCTATGACAAGCGAAACTCCAAGCGGTACAGGTTGGTCAAGAACATATGAGAAATCATTTACAATTGCAGGCGGTCATAATCGCGGAAGGTTCAACGGATTCATAAGCTCATCAACACGCAAATCATTATACGATGACTCACCGGTTGAATTTGCAAGTGATGCTGTAGGAACACCTTACAGAGTAATGCCGTAACAGTTTTCAATAAAATATGGCAGGATAAAATAAAAACTGCCGGATGTAAAACAGTAAATAAAGCCTTCCGGCTCCCCCCGGAAGGCTTTTTCTATTCTGAGGAGCGAAGCGACGAAGAATCTAAAAATTAAACCTATAATTTTCAACGATTAACCCTTAACATACTGTGTAACAGCTAATCATAATAGCTATTGTTTTGCTCTTTACTTACCCATTATCGCTAGTTATATTTATCAAACAACTATATTAATTTTTTCATAATCCATAAGGGGGGAAATATGAAAGTTCAATACGAATCAAAATTATTGTTTGCAGTATTTTTTCTGGCTGTATCTTTTTTAACTCCACTATCGGTTCTATCCCAAAACTGGACAGCACTTGGAACAGGAGCAAATAATTCCATCAATGCTTCTGTTATATATAACGGAGAGATTGTAGTTGCAGGTGATTTTACTTCTATAGGCGGAATAGGCGCAAACCGAATTGCCAAATGGAACGGTACTTCGTGGTCTGCTATGGGACTTGGAACAAACGGAAGCGTGTTTGCTTTACTCGTTTTCAATGGTGAGTTGATAGTTGCCGGAAGTTTTACACAGGTAGGCGGTGTCAACGCAACAAGGATAGCCAAGTGGAACGGAAGCAACTGGCTTCTCTTCGGCTCAAATAACGGATTTAACGATGATGTCCTTGCAGTTGGATCTTATAACAATGAGATTTACGCAACAGGAAGGTTCACTAATTCAGGCGGAGTAAACCTGAACAGAATCGCCAGATGGAACGGTACTTTATGGCAGCAGCTTGGGCTTGGTTTGAATGAACATGCTCATGCTCTTGCTGTTTATAATAATGAGCTTGTTGTAGGCGGCGGATTTACAACTGCCGGCGGTTTGACCGCAAACAGGATTGCAAAGTGGAACGGATCTGCATGGTCATCGCTTGGACTTGGTATGAATGATGAGGTATATGCGCTCACAGTTCTGAATAACGAACTTTATGCCGGCGGAATTTTCACACAGGTTGGTGGTGTAGGTGTAAACAGAATTGCAAAATGGACAGGAAGCTGGAGCAATCTTGGGACAGGCGTTAATGGCGCTATAGAAGCTCTATACAGTTATGGAGGATTGATACTTGCCGGCGGAGCTTTTACAAGCGCAGGCGGGATTGGCTCAAACAGGATAGCAGGATGGAACGGAACAAACTGGGCTCCATACGGCACCGGAATGAATAATGATGTACTTTCAATTGCTGTATATAATAATGTAATTTACGCAGGAGGAAATTTTACAACCGCAAGCGGAAATACAGTTAACAGAGTTACCAGGTGGAGCATACCTGTTGCAATTAACCAAACAGGAACGGATATTCCTTCTTCATACAGCCTCGAGCAGAATTATCCAAACCCATTTAATCCTGTAACAAATATTAATATCCTATTGCCAAAAGGAGAGTATGCTAAACTTGTTGTGTATGATGTTTCGGGCAGAGAAGCGTCAATTCTTATAGACGAGTATTTGAATGCAGGGGAGTATAAAATAGAATTTAATGCATCAGGTTTATCAAGCGGTGTATATTATTATGAATTACGCTCAGGTGATTTCAGAGAAGTAAAGAAGATGATGCTTGTGAAATAATTTATATAGTAAATGTAAGAATAGTTTTGCCGGAATTGCAATATGTTAAATTAAAAGACCCCAAATCGGGGTCTTTTTTATTTCTCTATCTGAATTTTTTAGGTATTTAATGAAATTATACAAAAACGTATATTTAGCGGTAAATTTTTCTAAAAATCATAAAAATATCATAAATTACAATATGCCCAAATTAGTACTTATCAGACACGGACAGTCCAAATGGAACCTTGAAAATCGTTTTACAGGATGGATAGATATACCGCTCTCACCCAAAGGCGAAGAAGAAGCCAAAGAAGCAGGAGAGAAGATAAAAGGAATAACTTTTGATAAAGCCTTTACCTCAATTCTTGTAAGAGCCATAAAGACATTTGAAATTGCAGCGCAGACGGCAGGATTTAAACATCTTATTGCAGAAAAAGATGAAGCATTGAATGAAAGAATGTATGGCGACCTGCAGGGATTAAATAAAGATGAATGCCGTGAGAAATTCGGGGAAGAGCAAATACACATCTGGCGAAGGAGTTATGATATCGCCCCGCCCGGAGGTGAGAGTCTGAAAAATACCGCTGAAAGAGTTCTGCCGTATTATTATAAAAGAATTGAACCAATGCTAAGTGCAGGCAAAAATATTTTAATTGTAGCTCACGGCAACAGCTTAAGAGCGCTGATTATGCATCTTGAAAAGTTATCAGGTGAGGAAATTGTGAAAGTAGAAATTCCAACCGGCGTGCCGATAGTGTATGAGCTTGATGACAGATTGAATATAATTTCTAAAAAAGAGTTATAAAATCTTTTAACCGCCAAGACGCAAAGAGCGCAAAGAATTTTGGAGTATATAAGTGTATTGAGTGAATAGTGTTAATGAGATTGCGTCTTAAATGGCGCAGTGCTTTGCTCGCAAAAGTTTTTTCTTTTATATATGCGGCTTTGGGTCTTTGCGGGAAATATTTTTTTGAATTACTTTAATAAATGACAGAATACGATAAAGCACTTGAAATAGTTCATGAGTTTGTGAAGAACGAAAATCTTCGCAGGCATATGTATGCCGTAGCCGAAGCAATGAGGCAGTATGCCCGTAAATATGGCGAAGATGAAGATAAATGGTCAGCGGTTGGATTGCTACATGATTTTGACTGGGAAATTCACCCATCAGCAGAAGAGCACCCAATGAAAGGCAGTGAAATATTAAAGGAACGCGGGTACAGTGAAGAAATTATCAGGGCGATACTTTCACATGCTGATTATACAGGTGTTACGCGTGATTCATTAATGGAAAAAACGCTCTTTGCTGTTGATGAACTCTCCGGTTTCATTGTAGCATGCGCACTTGTACAGCGTACTAAGAAGCTTGAAGATGTTAAGACTGAATCAGTTATTAAGAAAATGAAGAAGAAGGAATTTGCCCGCAATGTGAACCGTGATGATATTATAAACGGAGCAGCGGGACTTGGCGTACCGCTTGAAGAGCATATTGAGTTTGTTGCTTCAGCGATAAAAGGAATATCTGAGAATATGGGAATGTAGGTGGAATTGCGCCAAGTCCCGCTACAGGCAGGGATTGGGGATTGTTGATTACGGAATTAAAAATTTTTGATAATTAGTAATATATGTCAGATAAGGAGTACTAATGGCAGAAACATTAACATACTTAGACATTGCTTATAAGATTTTAAAACAAGAAGAGAAATTGAAGTCTTTGCATTATAAAGTAATAGCAAAAAGAGCTTACCAATTAGGTCTAATTGAAAGTAATGATTTAATTATTGCTGGAAACATTTCTTCTGCAATTAATTCTAATATTAGAAAAAGTAAAATAGAGGGTGAAGAATCTAAATTTATTTCTTACGGAAAGGGACAGTATGGTTTAACCGAAAATGAACCCAAAGGTATTTTTGCTGAAATTAGAGATAAGAATAACCTTGTCAAAAGGCATTTACTTGAAGCAATTCTTTCAATGCCACCTTTTAGTTTTGAAGAATTAGTTGGCGAGTCTCTTCGAAGTCTAGGATTTGAGAACATTACAGTTACAAGCAAAACTGGTGATGGAGGAATTGATGTAACTGGTGAATTAATAGTGGCTGGAGCTATCAAAAACAATATTTGCGTACAAGTTAAAAGATGGAGAAATAATGTTCAAAGAGCAAGTATTTCCGAACTCCGAGGAAGTTTACGCCCACACCAAACAGGACTTTTTATTACTACTTCTGATTTTTCGAAACCAGCAATAGAAGAAGCAAATGATCCCTATAAAGCACCTATCTCGCTGATAAATGGTAAAGAATTTGTAGATATATTATGCGACTATGGTATTGGAGTTACTTCCGAAGAAGTTATTGTTTATGACATTGACGAAGAAAATGGTTTAATTGAAATTCCACAAAAAGTTGATATTAACGAAAAAGGAGTTGAAATTTTCACAAAATATAAAGGACAAGAATATTTTGCAATATACTTTTCAAAAAGCAAAGTTATGTATAATAATGAGATTTATAAATCACCTTCTGCAGCAGGAACTAAAATTCAAAACGGACTTCCAGTAAATGGATGGAAATTCTGGAAATTTATTGACAAAATTGATGGCAAAACATATCCGCTTGACAGATTGAGAAATTAATGAGATACGGAATTTATAACATTGAAAAAGCATCTTAAGAGGAAGAAATTGTTATTTGTAATAACTGCGAAAATTATTATTATGACGATATAACTGATGAACGTAACGATAATTCATTAGCATTTTTTTTTGACAAAGACCACTTTTTTAAAGGTTGTCCTTTATGTGAAACAGATTCATATCTAATGGATATATTTCATAGCAAGGATTAGGTATTTTTATTCAACTTTGTCACAAAAAATAATAATAAATATAAACCTCACCAAAGAAGAGCGGTATAAACAATTACTGCCGCAGGTGAAGGCATTGATTGCCGATGAAACTGATACGATTGCGAATCTTGCTAATATTTGCGCAGTGCTTAAGTATGGAATGGAAGGATTCTTCTGGGTTGGGTTTTATTTTATTAAAGGTAATGAATTAGTGCTTGGACCGTATCAGGGTCCTGTTGCATGTACAAGGATACAGTTAACCAAAGGTGTTTGCGGTGCCGCTGCAACACAGAAGGAAACAATCATTGTTCCAGATGTTGATAAATTTCCCGGGCATATTGCTTGCAGCAGTTTATCAAAGAGCGAGATTGTGATTCCGTTATTTAATGGCGATAAGGTTATTGGTGTACTTGATATAGATTCCGATAGCCTGAATATGTTTGATGAAGTTGACAAGAGGTACCTTGAAGAAATTTGCGGATGGTTAAAAATATGAGTTATTAGTACTATTTTATTCAGCCCATGACTTCAGTCATGGGAAAATGATTAATTAAATAAAGCCTCTAGCCACTTCAGTGGTTTAAAGCTGCAAACCGTTGAAACGGTTAAATATTAATACATATTTTTCCCCACGGATAAATCCGTGGGCTTTTAAATTATCACAGTATAATTTATAAATATAATTTGAAATTTTTTTCCAAAATATTTCTATTTTTATTAACCTTACCAATTTACTCACAGCAAACTGGTGATTCGCTTCTCTATGTACCAATCATTGATACTCTTAAAACCGCAATTGATACAAACAGTCAGAGTGATATTGATGCAATAATTGAATACTCCGCAAGTGACTCGGCTATATTTGATGTATCAAACGATAAGCTTATGCTTTATGGTGATTCAGAGTTAAAACATAAAGAGTATAACCTTAAGGCAGCGAGGATTATTCTTTACAAAGAAAGCTCAATAATGGAAGCCAACGGTATCCCCGATACAATTAAAGCAGGAAAGTTTATCGGGCAGCCGATATTTATGGAAGGCTCGAAGCGGTATGATGCTAACAAACTGCGGTATAATTTTCAAACACGCAAAGGTACAATTGATATGGGCTCAACCGAGCTTGAAGGCGGCTACTACCTTGGCGAGAAGATAAAGAAAGTGGATGAAGATATTTTTTTCATAAAGAACGGTAGATACACAACCTGTGATAAAGCCGAGCCTGATTATTATTTCGGAAGTCCGAAATTAAAAATTATTCAGGGTGATAAAGTTATTGCTGAACCTGTCTATTTATTTATTGATGATGTCCCGATATTTGCGCTGCCATTTGGAATATTCCCAAATCACTCGGGGCGTTCAAGCGGTATAATTCCGCCTGCATACGGCGAAGACCCAACATTTGGTAGGTATCTCTCGCATCTTGGTTATTTTTGGGCTATAAATGATTACTATGACCTTGCTGTTCAGGGAAATTATTACACAAAGGGCAGAATAGATTTAAGTTCACGTTTCCGCTACGTGCTGCGATATAAGCTTTCGGGGAGTGTTGATCTTGGCGGCTCCAGAATAAGGCTTGGCGAAATTACCGATAATGATAAAACATTCAGTGATGAATGGAGAATTATGGTTTACCATAACCAGACAATTAATCCAACAACTACGCTGAATGCTAATGTAAATTTCCTGAGCAGTAAAAATTATTATAATACTTCGACAAACAATTTAAGCGATCTCCTAAGGCAGAATGCGCTTTCAAACGTAACGCTCAGCAAAGTATGGGAAGGTACACCCAATTCACTTTCAATCAATTATGCCCGTGACCAAAATCTTTCAACTGGCGAGATAAAACAGACGATACCTTCTATAAATTTTAACCGCAGCCAGACATTTCCATTCCGCGGAAAAAATACATCACTCTTTGATCTGAAGTGGTACGAGTCTATTTCTTTAGCGTATAACTCTCAGTTGATTTACCGTGATGAAAAAGTGCTGGTAAATTCCGCTTTAAATGACGGTAATTTTAACAGAAACACAAGAGGCGGTATAAGGCAATTTGTCGGTTTAAATTCGCCAATCAAGATTTCAGAATTCAACTTTTCACCATTTTTCAACTATAATGAAATTTGGTACAATAAATCCATTGAAAAAATCTTTAATTCCGCAGATAGCACGCTAACTACAAATAATGTGAACGGATTTAAAACTTTTAGGTATTTCAATACCGGTGTATCGCTTACCTCAAGGCTTATTGGACTTTTCAACACGCGGATTTTGGGCATACGTGGTTTCAGGCATACCATTACACCCGGAATTTCATATAATTATCAGCCGGATTTTTCCAAACCTGAGTGGAATGCATATAAAACATACACAAACCAATACGGGCAGGAAGTTAAATATTCTATTTTTGAAAGGGAAGTCTTTGGCAGTGCACCTATGGGTGAACAGCAGGCACTGAATTTTTCCGTTGGGAATGTTTTTGAAATGAAGGTTAAAGATACTGATTCCACTGATAAAAAATTCCAATTGTTAAACCTGAATGCAGGCATCAATTACAATTTTGTTGCCGATAGCCTTAGATTTAGTGAGTTTGGCTTAAGCTACAGAACGCAGATAGGAAATTTCTTAAACATTGGCGGCGGTGCATCTTTTAATTTATACAAGTATGTAAATGGGGTGGGCAGGATAAATCAGTTTCTATGGAACGAAGATAAAAAATTAGCCCAGCTTACCAATTTTAATATATCACTCTCAACAACTCTCGAGGGCGGGCGGTTAGTTGATGAGCATGATTCAATCAAAGCAGAAGAAGAGCTTGACGAGACAAGTACACAGGAAAATGAGTATGTTGGTATATATGGAGATAAACCCGTAAATTTTTCAATACCATGGTCAGTTTCATTTAGTTATAATTACTCCATTAATAAAAGTAATCCAAGTGTTATCAGCAAGTTTTCTAATATTTCAAGCAACCTTAGTTTTAATTTAACTCGTAAATGGAAATTTACTTTTTCAGCGGGATACGATATATTTCAGCAGCAATTTTCTACACCGTATATTACAATTTACCGCGACCTGCATTGCTGGGAAATGAGCTTTAACTGGGTACCAACCGGAATTTACCGAGGATATAAGTTTGAACTTAAAATAAAAGCTCCGCAGTTACAGGATATTAAAGTTACTAGACAGACTAATTATCGTGGGGTGTTTTAAGCGTGAAATGTGAAACGTCAAATCCCGCCAGGGCGGGACAAGCAGTGAAATGAGAATGACAAAGAGTATGAAATACGAATTATATAGCGGAGCAGGGAATGATTTTGTGATGATAAATAACATCACAGAAGGCATTGCTTTAGATAAACAGAAAGAGCTTACTATAAAATTATGTAATGAGAATTTCCCTAAAATTGATGGCGTGATATTTGCTGATAAGCCGCTTAAAGATAGCTCCGAAGTGAGAATGAACTATTTCAACAGGGATGGAAGTTTTGGTGCAATGTGCGGCAATGGCGCAAGATGTATTGCTATGTTTGCATATAAAAATGGAGTTACAGATAAGAGAAAATTCATGATTGAAGCCGTTGATGATATTTATTCAACAGAAATAGTGAGTGATGAAATTGTAAAAGTTGGCTTTCCAGAACCCAAAGAAATACGAACCGATATTAAGATAGAAGCAGATATAGGAAATAGACCAAAACCGCTTAATGTAAGTTTTTTGAATGTTGGGTCAGATCATATTATTCTGTTTATGAATGAAGAGATAAATAAGTTATTTTTGAGCTGTAGTAATATGGATGAATTGAATGTTGATAAAATTGGGAGAATTCTTCGCTTTCATAAAGATTTTGAGCCGCGAGGCGGGAATATTAATTTTGTAAAAATTTTTACTGATGGAGAAATCAGGCTCAGGACGTATGAGCGTGGTGTTGAGCGCGAGACACTTGCATGCGGTACGGGGATAATTTCTACGGGAATAATTGCGATGCTTAAAAAGAATTTAAGCTCTCCGGTAAAAATAAAAGTCCAGAGTGGTGAAGTGCTGAGTGTTGATTGCAGAATTGAAAATGGCAGGATTTTAGATTTAAGCTTAACAGGAAGCGCAAAGAAAATTGGCGAAGGAATTATATAATGTTTTATAGTAGCACAGACATTTGCAGGACCTTTAGGCTTGTCTGTGTATATTTCGGGTTTACTTCTAATAATAACTTTATTTAATAAAAATTTTCGATTAAAAAATTCATTTATAAAAACTAAAACACGATCATACACAGGCAGGAATGCCTGTGTTACTAAAGGCAAAAGCTTTAACATTTATATAACAATATGATATTTTTAAAAAAAATACGGGCAAGGTTAAACAGGATAATACATCCTCCAAAGAATATTGAAGAAGATTTCCACGCGAAATATTACTACAGCAAGGTATGGGCAGATACATATTTTATGGGTAAAAAGGTATTTAAATGTCCAAATGACCTATGGATATACCAGGAAATCATGTGGGAAACCAAGCCTGATGTTATTATCGAATGCGGAACATTTCACGGAGGAAGCACACTATATTATGCAAAGCTTTTTGATATGATGGAACTTGATGGTGAGATAATAACCATTGATGTTGACGCTATGCCCGATATGCCGCAGCATAAGAGGATAAAATATCTGATGGGTTCAAGTATATCAGATGAAATTTTGAGCAAGGTTAAAGATATGATAAAAGATAAGAAAAAAGTTATGGTAATACTTGATTCAGACCATAGCTGTAACCATGTATATAAGGAGCTTGAGCTATATTATAATTTTGTAACTCCCGGACAGTACCTTGTGGTCGAAGATTCAAATATAAACGGACACCCTGTTTATTCAGGCTTTGGGCAGGGTCCGGGACCAATGGAGGCGATTGAAAAGTTTCTTCCAAATCACCCTGAGTTTGAGACCGATAAATCAAAGGAAAAATTTTTGATGAGCTTTAATCCTAATGGTTATTTGAAGAGAAAATGATATTAGCGATAACCTCATTGTTACCGAATGTAAATAAGTATTAAAATGGTTTAGAAGTAAGTGAAAACTATATCAAGCATATGATCGCCCTGATAACGATTCAAAAACGGCAGCATAAAACCGTTGCGTATGATTACCCTCGAGAGGTCGGTTGATTTCCTCATAAGAGCACTGTAATTAACGTTCGGGAACATTGCAATTATTCTGCCAATTGGATAATATGGTCTTTTCAAATACTTTTCCCGGTGCTCCTTTATTTTTTTTGAAAGCGTTGTGGAATCAATCTTGATGCTGTCATTTTGACTGATGAAATCATAGGTATGAATGTAAACACTATCACCTATATAAACAGGTAATTCCTTTTGTGTAATTTCGTCGAATATTAAAAGCCGAACATCATATAAACCGCTTTCAAACGGTGATGATTTGAATTTGACTGAATAGTTTAGCATTGCAAAAGGCTTAAGTATAAGGATATTCTTAATCTCTTCGGTATCAAAAAATTCCTCTACATTCCTTTCTGAAAAAATGTTTGCATATGTATCAAATGCTACAGTATCGTTATTAATTGGGGTTAGCTGAAGGTGTGTTTTATATCTTCCAAACGCTTCTTCTAATGAATTAAGACTATCAAGAATAGAGGCATCGGCTATTTGCCATTTAAGTGTAATTGTCTGAGGGTTCATCCCAAAGTTTGAGTTATCAAAGCGGAATTCCTTTAGAACAATTTTTTTGCCGAAAGAAATTTCATCGGGTTTTATTTCTTTACTGCCATTTGTAATTTGTATGTTTTTGCCTGTTGAGTCAATCGGGTTTCCGCGCTTATAATATATTTTGCTGTCTGAAATGTAAAATATCCTGTAGTCGCCTATTAATTCTGATTTATAACTGAGCTTGTTCAGTTTATCAATTAAAAGATCGCTGCGAACAATAAAGAGCTTTATCTTTTTCTGTTCTATAAACTTTCTTACTTCAAGGATATTCAGTTTAAGCTGTTCTTCATCTTTATTTTTTTTTGAAGTTTTCTTTGAAACAGGAGGATCTACTGCAAAGTAGGTCGGGATGGTATCGCTGTTAAATCTTGATGGATCGTTTGATATTACTTGTAACGGGAAGATATCATAATATCCCTGAACCATTTCAAAATATATTTTATCTCCCGGCTCAAGGTATTTAGCATCAATAAGTCTTTTTGTGAGGTTTGCAACTTCGTATGTATCTTCTCTGTATGCCTGCTGGTAATAAAAGCTCCATACAATATTAACTACTATCAGTATTACCGAACCGCCAATTAAAATGTATTTCCTGAAATCAGTAAGCTGCCAGATAGCAAACGGAAAGAAAAGAATTGAGTTCAGTACAATGTAGCGGGATATCATGTTTGTGCCGCCTGAGCCAACTATACCGCTGAACATAAGCAAAACAAGCTCTATAAGATTGAACAGAAGAAAGATTCTCATAAGCGAGAAGTTACCAAGAAAACCATTTCGCTTATTGCGGAGTGTCTGGATAATTTTCCAAAGCCCGAGAATTGTTGTAAGCGGTGCTATATAAAAAATGAAGAAAGGATACTGAATGCTGCGCTGAATAATTCCTGCGCCGCTTAAATCTGCATATATCTTAGTGGTTTCTTTAATGAAAAAAAACGTGTCGCCGTAATCATGCCAGTTTTGGTAAAGCCACCAAGCAATGCTTATGTAAGAAAAAAGAGATATCCCAAAGTTAACAAATGTCTGCTTTGAGAGCCTGTGTTTTTTGTATGAAAGTATAAGCACCATTAAAACAAATGCAACTGTAAAAAACCAGCCTTCATATCTTAGCAGGTTTGCCGCATTAAGGCTAAGGGCAGCAAGAATAAGATAGGCAAATCCTTTTGAGTGCATTTGTTCTTCGTTATACCACATTATAAAATAATAGAAACAAGCGGTTACAAAGAAGAAAAACGGTGGCTCGGGCATTGCAGAAACGCTTAACCATACCTGAAACGGAAAGACAGCATATATCAGGCATGATATTATTGCAACATTTTTAGTAAATATTTTTTCAAAAAGAAGGTAGAGGTAAACAAGAGTTAATACAGAAAACAATGTGCTTACAATTACAGGCGCAAGAGTAAGATCTTTAAAAAGCCACATGAACAATCCATTTAACCAAAAGTGCGGGCTTAACCATACACCCGAATAAATGCGGGGTACTTGAAGCCAATCCCAGGAAATCACCGTACGGCTGTAATCATCAGCAGTAAGCCACTTTAACCCGCTTTGAATAAGTATAAGCTGGAATGTAAGCTTAAAAACAATAAGAGTTGTTATAACAGAGATCTTACTTGTAAAATGAACTTTAATATATTTGAAAATTTTCTTCAATTAAATAATGTGATGTGTATTTTATATTCTTTTATTAAAAAATATTTAATTAATTCCGTGAAATTTATTTCTAAGTTCCTTATTTTCTCTGTAAAGTTCATCAATTTTTTCACCGAAGAAATCAAGAAATTTGAGTAATGTTTTATTGCCAAGCTTTGGTTCTTTTTTGACAAGTTCTTCAAAATCGGGTTTTGCAAAAATGATTAGTCTGGAAATTTCTCCCGATACGGCTGAAACGGTATGTGTGGTTTCGCTGAACAGGTGTACCTCTGAAAAATATGCTCCTTCCGATAGTTCCTTAAGTACCTGTATATTTGTGTCGTCTTCGGAAATTATATTAACTTTACCCTTTACTATAATATAGAAGCAAAGCCCTATAGTTCCCTGGGTAAATATCTTTTCACCTTCGGAATAGTCGCGAATATGAGCAATTTCAAGCAGTGATTTTATTTCGCTGCCCGAGAGTTCAGAAAACAAAGGACAATTTCTTAGGCAGGTTTTGAGTATATCTGATTTTTTTCTGTTTTTACCGAACATATGATTTATGATTTTTTATACAGCCGGTCAATCGTCCCGGAAACAGGATTTAAAATTTCATTTCATGAAATTTACAACATGCGTTTGACTCTGAAAATTAAAATTTAACAATTAGTCAAAGGTCATAAAGATTTCACTTCGTTCAACATGCCTTTGACCTGCAATCTATATGCTTTTATCAAGTCTGATTCGGAAGGTTGTGCCTTTATCAGGCTCGGATTCCTTAACGAATAGTTTACCTTTGTGATATGTTTCAATTATCCTTTTAGAAAGGCTTAAACCCAAACCCCACCCGCGCAGTTTTGTACTATAACCAGGTCTGAAAATATCTTTTTTAAATCTAAGGTCAATTCCTTTGCCCGTATCGGTTACATCGATGAATATATGATTTCCTTTTTCTTCAATATTAAATGTAATACTGCCGGCAGAATTTTCTATGGCATCAAGCGCATTTTTTGTGAGGTTTTCTATTACCCATTCAAACAGCTCACGGTTAACATAAGCCGTTGAATCAATCAATCCGTTTATTACAAGATCTATTTTCTTTTTTGAGTGATCCTCAAATGTTCCTTTGTTTATGCTTGGAATTCTTATATCAAAATACTTTACAACTTTTGCAATTATTTCGTGTACGTTTCCGGGCTTAAGGTCGGGTTTCGAGCCTATTTTAGAAAATCTGGTAGCAATTTTACTCAGTCGATCTATATCATTTGACATTTCGCCTGCAAGTTGTGTAACCTTATATGGGTCTGATGCTGCGGCTTTGATAAGCTCGTTCCATCCCATAAGAGATGAAAGCGGCGTGCCAAGCTGGTGAGCGGTTTCTTTTGATAAACCAACCCATATATTGCTTTGCTCGGTGCGTTTAATATAGTTAAATCCAAAGTATCCCAGGAAAATAAAAATACCTGCTACAATAAACTGAATAATTGGAAGCTGTTTTAATCGTGTTACTATTTTTGATTGACCATAATGAACATAGCTTAATATGAGGGTATCCTGAAATGAAACTTTAATTGGTCGGTTTATCTCATCCATTTCTTCAACCTGTTTTTTGATACGCTCTATCTGTACTTTCTTTGGCAGAGTAGTATCAAGCTCCAGATTTTTTGTAAATGTAGGTTCCATCGATTTTGCATCGGTAACAACAATAGGGAAATTGATTGTTTTTGAGTTTACTACATTGCTCAGCACGAAGTTATATTCCCCTGAGATGCTTTCATCTGTTGCAATATATTCAATTGCCTTTGCGTAAAGATTTGCAATTTCGCGTTCACGCTCAAGTATATCGCTAACAAGTACCTGTGTATAGATAAGCGTGCCAATGATAATCATAACACCGGTTACCAAAAGCGCAATTTTTATATTTGCCGAGCCGTAGCTTTTCATATGTTATTTGTCATTCCTGCGCAGTGCAGGAATCTTTGATAATTTATCCTTAATTGTTCAGATTCCCAGAATTAATTAATGACACATTATATTGACATAGGAAAGAAAAATAACAGTTAAGGTTAAGAATAGAAATATATTTTTACTTGCCTTACTTAGCTGAAAAGAAGGAATCGCTTATCTGAAAATGGTGGAAAATAGCCAGATAAAGCAAAAATCAAAAGCTTTTTACCCACGCAAGAAGCGGGTAAACAAAGTGGACGCTGAGGAAATTTTTCAAAAAGCGAATAGGCTTACCAGAAAATGAAGCCATTAGGCTTTTTTTGTTTTTAAAATTGAGATTTAACCTTTTATAAGTTGATGGTAATTACTAAATTTGTTATAAAAGTATGTTACTTTGGATAAAATAGAAATAATATTAATTCTTTGGTATGTTTATCACAATAAAGGTTTTGTTTTCTCTTTTAAGGGCAAAAGCATTTCCTGAGAGTAATAAACGAAAGACCGCACTATTGCCAGATTTGCATTAAAAATAGAAAACTGAAGTTTCAATTCCCCCCTTTATGAAACAAGGGGTGACGGATTTTAAAAACATTGAAAGCAAAAATGCAGGAAAGTTTAAAGGGGATGGATAATTTGTTTAACTCGTTAATGCAAAAAGCGTTTAAGATGTAAACCTCATCATAAATCATGTTATTAGATGAAAAATATATGGATGTATTGCAAAACATAGAGTTTGCAATTCAGCAGGTATATAAAGACTATACCGATTTGACCGATTACGATGTCCTGTTTGCCTTGGATGCTTTAATCGATTTCTACATGGCTGAAGAAAGAAAAAGGGAGCCGCGAAAATTTAATCTCTCCGAAAAATCTGTTCTTGTCTATGAAGAAATGAAGGTAATGTGTGAATTCCGTTTAAGAATAAGTGATTCAGCAGATAAAATACTTGAATCCCGGATTTCATTAAGTGAAATTCAGTACTGCCTGAAAAAAATTAAATCCTCGTTAAACAAGTGGACAAAATCCGGAGGCAAAAGGGGATATCTTGATTACGTTAAACAATTTGTTAGATAAAAAAAACAAAGCCAAAATGCATATAAGCTTAAAAGAGATGGATAATTTGTTAAACTCATTAATACAAAAAGCGTTTAAGGTGTAAATTTTTATGTCACCTCTACGAGGCTTTATTATAAAAAGAACGGCATTATCTACAAACATGTCACCCCTATGGGGTTAAAAGCCTTTTGCAGTCTTTGCGTCTTTGGCGGTAGAAATCTTTTGCAATTCTCAGTGTCTTCTGGCACGACTTTTGCTGTTTGGAAGTTGGTGATTAGCTTCTGATTAATGGATACTTCGTCCATTCCATAAGCAGGCAGTCAAGGCACTCTGGTAAAGCAGCGAAATAGTTTACATATCAAAATTCATGTTAGGGTATAAAGAACGAAGGCGCTCATGATGTTTTGAATCGGGCAGGCGCGAGAATTTTTTGCGTTCACTGCGATTAATTAAATACAAACCAGTAAGTTTAAGTTTTTCAGCGGTGCTAACAAACCTTCTGCCTGAATAAATATCATAACCGTATGCTTCAATTTCATTGAGTATGCTGGAATATATTTTATACATCAGCACAACGGTTGTCCTTGAGCCATCATTGGTAAGATATGGGAAGCCGTGAGTAGAAAGTTCATAATATGCACGTGCTCTATCAATATTAAAACGCATCATCATTGCGAAGTTCTCGTTCATATTGTGGTTTTTAATATCTTCTTCGCTATACTCAAAACATTTAAGTTCATCTTTAGGAAGATAAATACGGTTCATCTGATAATCTTCCTTAATATCACGAAGGATATTAGTAAGCTGCATAGCTTTACCAAGATATACGGCATAAGGCAGGGCTGCTTTGTGAGAGTAGCCAAAAATCTCGGTCATAATTAATCCAACAACCGATGCAACCTTGTAGCAGTAGTTTTCAAGCTCTGCGAATGTATTATACCTGCTGTGCTCAGTATCCATGCAAACGCCTTCAATCAGGTCAGTGAAATATTTTCTGGGGACATTATATTTTATAACCGTATCGGCAAATGCGGATCTTTTTACAACCTGCTGCGTGGCGGGACTGTATATCTCATCAAGGAACAAGTTCAGTTCTCTGAATTTTTCGCGGATGTTATCTACTGACGGTGAAATGCCGCTATCTACAATATTATCGGCATAACGGCAGAAGGTATAAACAGCGTAAGCAGCAGCACGCTTTTCCTTTGGTAAAAGAAATGATGAAAAATAAAAGCTCTTTGCAAAATTACGCGTATAGTCTCGGCACTCTTCATAAGTGCATTTTATCGGAGTTATAGTTTTTTCAGAGTGAAGAATTTGTGTCATATATGAATAGTTAATTTATCATTTTATCAACAATTTTTGCTGATGAAAGCACACCGGGCAAGCCTGCGCCGGGGTGAGTACCCGCACCCACAAAATAAAGATTTTCAAAATCCTCTGATTTGTTGTGCGGACGAAACCATGCTGATTGTGTGAAGATTGGTTCAACTGAAAATGCCGATCCAAGATAACTGTTGAGTGTATTCTGGAAGTGCAGCGGATCGATGTAATGCTCTGCAATAATATTTTCTTCAAGATCAGGTAAATATGTTTCTTCGAGGAATCTCATTATCTTATCCCTATACGGTTTAGCCTCGGTTTTCCAGTCAGTACCCGATGCCAGATGCGGAACAGGTGAGAGGACATAGAATCCTTCACAGCCGGAGGGTGCAATTGTGCTATCTGTTAAAGTTGGCATATGCAAATATAATGAAAAATCTTCAGCTAAAACCTTCCGTTTAAAAATATCATTTAGCAGAGCTTTGTAGCGTTTGCCCAGAATTATATTATGATGAGCAATATCCCCGTTGTTATATCTTTTTTTAGTACCAAAATATATTACAAATAGCGACATGCTGTACCGCATATTTTCTATTTTTTTATTAGTGTATTTGCTGCGGTATTGTTCATCAATCATACTACGGTAAGTGAAAGCAACATCAGCATTGGATACTACCGAATCAGCCGGGATAAATGTATTATCTGCAAGTTTAATTCCGCTTACCCTTTTGTTCTTTACAGTAATTTCTTTAATTTCGCTGTTATAATGAATTTTACCTCCAAGCTCTTCAAAGAATTTTACAAGTCCTGTAACAATAGTTCCTGTTCCGCCTATAGCGTAATGAATGCCCCACTCACGCTCAAGGTAATGAATAAGAGCATAGATAGAAGTTGTATCAAATGGGTTGCCGCCAACTAATAGCGGGTGGAAGGAGAAACACTCTCTTAAAAATTCATTCTTTATGAATTTTGATGTATATTGATAAACCGTTTTATGTGATTTCAGTTTTATCATATCAGGCACAATCTTCATCATATCAGAAAAATTTGTGAATGGTTTATCTGCAAGCTCAACAAAACCTTTTTGGAATATAGCCTTGGTCGTCTTAATGAAATCAAGATATCCCTGTTTATCTTCGGGGCTGAACTTATCTATCTGGCTTAGGGTGAAATCAGTATCTGAGTTGTAATCGAAGAACTCTTTTTTATGGTTAAATATCCTGTAAAATGGGTCGAGTGCTTTTAACGTGAAGTAATCTTCCTTCTTTTTTCCTGCAAGAGCAAAAAGCTCATCAAAAAGGAAAGGTGCAGTAATAACAGTAGGACCGCAATCGAACTTAAATCCGTTCATTTCATAAACATAAGCCCGCCCGCCCGGCTTATCAAGCTTTTCGAATATTTCAACATCATGACCCTTTGCAGCAAGCCTGATAGCGGCACCAAGTCCGCCAAAACCGCTTCCGATAACAATAATTTTTTTCTTCAATTAAACCCCACCCTAACCCTCCCCGAGTTTGTCTCAAAAATCTTAATTTTGAAAAATTTATGTTAAAATTATTAAAGATTCCTGCTTTCGACTAAAGTGAGCCAGGAATGACAAAGTACTTTTGATACAGATTCCTCCCCGAGGGGAGGGATCCGGGAAAAATAATTTATTTTTTAAATTTACGGGAAAAGAATTCCCATAAAGCAATGTTCATTGTGATAAGAGAAAAGCCATATATAAAATCCTCGATTGGAATAGTAAAAAGTCTGATGCCAAGATAGAATCCTTCACCATACAGCACAATTGGGCGCCAGGTGAGGTATCCATTCACTATGAAGATAAGAATAAACATTACACACCAAAAAACCCAGAATTTTTTATTAGAAAGAAGTTTTGTTCTCAAAAAAACATCAACCATGACCGCAATAATAACAGAGATAAAAGCAAGTATAGTATATTCTTTCATTTCTATTCCTTACCACGGGTGAAATATTTAACGCATTCCCAAGTAAACAAGGCGCAAAATGGAATTACAATAAAGAAAAGAATTTCTTCTATTGGCAGACCGAATATTTTAAAACCAACCGTGTATAATGGATTAAAGCTCCAGTGTCCTCGGGTAGTTGCAAAGATATCCCACAGTATGAATAAGATAAATGGCAGAAGAATAGATAATACAAGCCTTGCGGGATATTTATAGAAATCCAATTTTTTGCTGAAGCTTAAGATAAGCGGCGCAATGACGCTTACTGCAAGCACTATAAAATATTCTGTTTGCATATATTTAGACCCCACCCTAACCCTCCCCGAAGGGGAGGGAATGTGTTACGAAACTGGTGAAGTTTTAAATAGTTTTATGGATGTTATTATTATTATAAAAATTGCCAAACCAGTTATGGTTAAAAAGTAATATCCATTTGCAATATTAACAATTGAAAAGTTTATGATATTTATTGCTATTATCAATAATGGAATTTTATATAACCGTGAATTATGGATTTCTACTTTGTGCCATTTTACAAGCTGTGAAAGCGTTATAACGAATATTAATCCGATTAGAAACCAGCTTATAAAATTCTGAATAGGGATAGCCGTTGTTTGCCATACCCAGAAATTATTTACAAATGAGGCAAAAGGCTCTAATAGAATATCAGTTGCCAGTATGAAAATTGAAGCAATTAGTACTGCTGAAATTTCAGAGTATCCTTTCAAAAAATATCTTGCTGCAAGAAGTGAATTTGCGGTTACTGTGAACCATGCGAAAATAATTGCAAGGGGTACACCGCCGATAAGCGGAGCAAGAGTATGACTGTATGAGTATATACCAAACGGAAAACCTGTCGTAGCACCCCAATACTCTATGAACCATGAAGCCATAAAAATTACTGCTGTTGTGATAACTACCGAAAGAAGATCTGCCAGTTTAGACAGGATGATGAAAGTAATAACAGCCTGGAGTGCGAGGAAAATTGTTGTAGTCCACAAATAGTCTCTTCCAAATTCGGTTAACATAATAAAAAATCCAACCGGGAACATAACTATTAAAATGCCTATAAGGATTTTTAAAACATTGCCCGCAGAGCGGTTATTTTCCTGAAGTTCTGTTTGCAATGTACATATCTTTTGTTGCTTTTGAAATAAAGGTTTCCAGGTCGCCTTCAAGTTTATCTTTCATCTGCTCGCTCAGAAATTTTTCACCTAATATTCCCGCAAGGAAATGAACATCGCTTGCTTTTTCACGGGTCATTGAAATTTTAAATTCAAATGATATCTTTGTTTTTTTTTCGTTTACCTGCGTTAATATTCCACGGCAGTATAGGTAATCTTTTACCTTATCTTTTGATTCGAACAGCAGAGTATCGCCTGAGCTTTTATCTTCGAGAATAAATGTTAGGTTATACGGAGTAGCAAGCGGGGCTTCGACCAGGTAAAGCCATTCGCTTTCAATATCATTAAGTTTGTTAACGCTTACAATGCTGGGAAAGAATTTTGGGTATATCTGAAGGTCTTTAATATACTGAGCAATAAAATCCTTATCAAGAGAAATTGATGCATTTCTTACAACTTCTGCTGACATTGTAAATGATACTGTTTCTGCTTTTAGAGGGATAAAGTTTACAGCAATTATTAAAACAAATAGTAAAATACTTTTCATAAAAAATTTTAGTTGCTTAAATTATTATTATCTTCTACAGGAGGATCATTTTGAACCATGGTATGTTCTGCCTTTCCATCGGGCACCTTTGCCGCCTGCTATCCAGCGCCAGGAATTTAATGCAATAACCGGAACAGAAATTGCGCCAAGCGGATGCAGAAGTGTTGATATGAAACCGAGTTTAAATCTGGCTGAAATTATTACCCTGCAAATATATAGCATTAAAACCTGCAAAGTGAGCAAAACAAGCGGTAAATTTAAGCTGAATTGGCAAGATAGTTGATTAAAAAATAATATAAAAGGAAGAAAAAACAGCAAAAAATAGATAAAATTGATAGAAAACAGGGCAAGAGTAGAAAAACTGAATCCTGCAAAGATATTTTTAGAAAATCCATTCCATATCTCTTCAAAGTTCCTGTACATTCTGACACTCAGCATATTCTGACCGTCATCTACAATAAGCTGCATTCCATATTCTTTGATTTTTCTAGCGAGCCACACATCTTCAACAATTGCATTTTTTACCGAGGTGTGCCCTCCTATTGATTCATAAGCTGACCTTTTGAAAAGCATGAAGGGTCCGATACCTATTGAAAACTTTGTATAACCCTTTTTATCAACAAAGTAGAGAGGCAATAGAAGCATTGCGGTGAACCAAAGCATTGGCATAATGAGTTTTTCAGCAAAACTTACCATTATCATCTTTGGAAAAAGTGTAAGCATATCCGCTTTACGGTTTAGGGCTATTGTGATGGAATCTCTTAATGAATTTTTATTGTGAATAGTATCAGCATCTGTGAATAAAATATAATCACCTTTTGAGGCTTCATATAGCTGTTTACAGGCAAAACATTTTCCTGTCCATCCTTGTTCGAGTGGTTTACCGTTTATAATTTTTAGTTCGGGATGTAAATCTTTAACTGAGGAGAGTATTTCACCTGTCCTATCTTCTGAGCTATCATTGAGTACAATTACTTCGTATGAAGGGTAATTTTGAACAAGTAATGAATTTATAATTTGTGAAATGTTAAGTTCTTCATTCCGAGCGGGAATAAGAACTGATACAAAGGGAAGCGCATCATCGCTTATTTTTGAATATTGTTTATGACGAAGGATATAGAGATTCCATATGCAGATTAGCATTAAGACGAAAAGAATAGCGGTAATTAGAATGTTATAGTAAAGCAAAGTTTGATCTTATGTTTGTAAAATTCTATTTGCAGAGTCCCCTTCGGGAGACTCTGCAAAGTACGTATATTTAATAAATCCCCATTGGGAATTAACGTTGGATTAAAATAAAGATCAATTTTAGATCTGCTATTTTTTTAACCATTGTCCCCCTTTTCAAGGGGGAATAACAAAAAGTATATTTATTTAATCAAATGTTTTGTTGCGGGAATTTTTCCCTGTGAATATAGTTTTGAAGTTTGAGGTATTTCCTAATGAAACGTCTTCTTTTAGTTTATCAAGTTGTGATTCAAGTGTTGTCCTTAGGTTTTCTGTAAGGTCTTGCGATTTGTCTCCGGTAATTATTTCAGGTTTGCCGACCTGTATAAATACTTCAGGGCGCTGTTCCATTATAAATTCATATCTAAAGCAAACAGGAACAAGATTCACGCAATCTATTTTTTCGGCAATTTTTGTGATGCCAGAGTAAAATTTCAATGGACGTTTATCCTGCGGCAACATTTCACCCTGCGGGAAGATCCACATATATTTATTTGAGTTACTCAATAGCTTTGCAGCATAAGTTAATGATTTTACCGCTTCAGATGGAATATTTCTATTAACAGAAAAAGCGCCAATATATTTAAAGAATGAATATTTTTTCATTTGCTCAATATCCATCATTAGGTAATCATCTTTTTTCAAATAGCGGTTTGTTAATAGGTAAGCAATGAAACCATCCCACCAGTTAGAGTGATTTGCGTAAAGAATAACAGGCAGTGAATTATTGATAAGCTTTAGATTTTCATATCCTGAAAGATGTATTCTGAAAAAATGTTTTTTAAGCAGCTTTTTATGATAAATCGCAAAAAGCCTTCCGATAATCTTGTTTTTTTTAGCAGGTATCATTAATATGCAAAAATAAGATTATTGGTGAGTTTATAAAATCCATTTTGGAATTTAAATTATAATTTACACCTGTAGTATATGATAGCTACTAAACAAAATTCAATCTTAATATTTTGTAAACATTTTATATTACATCAAGATGCTGTACATACCGAAAAAACGCTATAAAATAGGACTTGACAAAGAAATAAGAAACCGTTATAATTGCCGTAGTTAATCATACGGCAATAGTTAAATGAAAGAAACAATCAAAAATCTCGAAGCTTTAGGGTTCACAAACTATGAATCGCGCATATTCTGTGTGCTGTTTGAAGGTAACCTGATGACAGCCAGCGAGATTGCAAAGAAAGCTGAAATAGCACGTTCATCGGCATATGATATTTTAAAATCGTTCACAGAAAAAGGCATATGCAATGAGATACAGACAAGCAGTGTAGTTAAGTATGAGATAATAGATCCAAAGGTTGTACAGGATAAGATTGAAAAAGAGATTCACGATACATATGTAAGTAAATCAACAAAGTTAAAAGATTCTTTTGATAAGCTTACACCGATCTTTAAAGCTAAGGAGCTTGAGGGGGAAAAGGTTGATGTTGAGCTTATCAAAGGGTTCAATAAGCACCGCTCGGCAAAGTTTATGCAGCACTGGGAAAACTCTACCAAAGAACTATTGCTAATGAATAAGCTTGAAGTTATGGCAGATAAATCAATAGATGAATTTACAGCAAACTTTGTAAAAAACGGCGGAGTGATAAAAACAATTTACGAAGTTAGCGAGAATTTCCGTATCAACGAAGGAGGCAAGTGGATAGTTGCAGGTGCCGAGAAACTTCTTGATATACTTAAAGAAACAGATAGTGAAGGCGAAGAAGTTAAGCTTACAAAGAAAGTTTATCAGAACATGGCAATTTTTGACAGAAAAATAGTATATATCAGTCTTGTTGATCCGACTGTTTCGAGATACAACAGGAGTGATATAATAGTAAAAAACCAGAACTTTGCAGAAGCAATGGCTGAATTTTTTGAAGAGTCTTGGTTAAAGGCTGATAAACCGGAAGATTTTAGGGATAAATATCTTTCAGAGAAAAAGGGATAATCAGAGGGAATACTAAATTGAAAACATTTTTTAAAATAATAATAGCAGTTCTTATCAGCGTTGGCAATATGCAGTCTTTTGCGCAGGCAAATACTTGGCAAGCGCTAGGTAGTGGATTACAGAACGGAACAAACGGAAACGTTTACTCAATAACATCGTACAACGGAAATATTATTGTTGGCGGAACTTTTACCCAGGCAGGCGGAATAAATGCGCAGAATATTGCGGGATATGACCCTGCAACAAACACCTGGTCAGCATTAAGCACAACAGGTATTAACGGCGAAGTTAAATCGCTTACAGTTCGTGGTTCAGAACTTATTGCAGGCGGGCAATTTACAAATGCAGGTGGTATCAGTGTAAGTAATATTGCCAAATGGAACGGTTCAACATGGAGTGTACTTGCAAGCGGAATAAACGGAGATGTAAATGCTCTGACAGTATTTAATACTGATTTAATTGCAGGTGGTAATTTTACACAAGCTGGCGGAACAGGTGCAAACAATATTGCAAAATGGAATGGCACAACATGGAGCGCACTGGCAAGCGGTTTAACAGGCAGCGGTGATAGAGTAAATGCATTAACGGTTTTTGCAGGTAACTTAGTTGCAGGTGGAAGGTTTACAACTTCGGGTGGCACACCGATGATAAACATTGCAAGATGGAATGGTTCAACATGGTCAGCATTTAACAGTAATGATATAAATAATGACGTAAATTCTGCAGTTGTTTTCAATAGTGAGCTTTATATAGGCGGTGATTTTACACAAATTGCAGGTAATGACAGGAAATATATTGCAAAATGGAATGGCACAAACTGGATTGCAGTTGGCGGCGGACTTGATGACGGCGTTGTAAATGCGTTAAGTGTATTTAAAAATACTTTAATTGTTGCGGGTAACTTCAGGGTTACAGGTATGGGTTTATTTGTTGATAGAATTGCAAGCTGGAATGGCAGTAGCTGGAGCAGAATGCTTACCGGGCATAACAATAATGTAAAAACACTTTATACAAATATTTCAACAGATACAATATTGTATTCAGGTGGTGAATATAATACAGCAGGCGGCAAGTGGTGTTATCATGCTGCAATGTGGGGAAATTTTACAAGTGTTACAGTAAGCGGAAGAGCAAGATATGCAGATAATGGGGATACAGTTCGCTTAGGAAAAGTTAAGATAATTAGAATGGATGTTGTAACAAGAGAAATAATTGTTGTTGATTCAGCCTTTGTAGTAAACGGAAATTATACTTTACTCAGGGTTCCAAGAAGAGATAGTACTTTAAGAGTAATGATATTCCCGGATGATGAGCTTTTGGATGAAATAGTTGATACGGGTTATGTTCCGACATATTATCCTTCAACAATACAGTGGGGTAATGCAGGAGTTCTTTATGCGAACAACAACTTAAGCAACATTAATGTAAATGTAATAAGAAGAAGCTCAGGAGTAATGACAGATAATTTGGCTGCAAATATAAGCGGGTATATATATTTGAATATTTTGCCACCAATGGGAGATCTGTTAGTTGGACCTTTCCCGTTCTTAAGCGGTTCAGTTTTATATCTTAAAAAAGATACAAGTTTTGTAAAATTTGCAGTAAGTAACGAGCTTCAGCAGTATTCATTAACAGGTTTAGCGCCGGGGACGTACAATCTAACTGTACAAAGACTTGGCTATGAAACAGAAACAAGGCAGGTCATTCTGGGCACAGTGAACCAGGACACAATAAATTTTTATCTGGATACACTTAATGTAATTGGCATAGTTAATATTAATACTAATGTACCTGATAACTTTTCATTACAGCAGAATTACCCGAACCCGTTTAACCCGCAGACAAAGATAAGATTTGCTATAAAGAGTGCATCATTTACAGAATTGAAAATATACGATATACTTGGAAGAGAATTAAAAACGCTTGTAAATGAAAACCTGAAACCGGGTGAATATGAAGTTTCATTTTATGCTGCAAATCTGCCAAGCGGAGTTTATTTCTACAGACTTAACACAGAAGGTTTTACCCAAACAAAAAAGATGATTTTAATAAAGTAACACCATAAATATATACTTAATAGTCCAAGGGGGGATACTATTATGGATTTAAACACAGTAATTTTCAAATCATTAAAGAACGTTTTATTTACAATTGCAGTACTTGCAATGGCATTGCCGATACTGCTTTCAGTGCCCGGTTTTTCAGGATTCGCAATAAACGCATTAAGTATTATAGGGATTGGGGTTTAAAAAAAGTGACAATAAAAGCTAAATGGGATAAACTTCGCTTTGGGTATTCAAACACATACACCTGGGTGTTTGTAGAGGGCAGAATGTTTGCGAGCCATAAGACAAAGTATGATAAGGATCATAAAAATAAATTTAATAACAAAACTTTTTATGAAGGCACTAACATAAAAAGAGAGAAACTGAACTCTAAACTGAATTCAATAACTAGTCAGGAAAACCAGTCTATAAGGAGTGCAAAATGAAAACACAAAAAACAATAGCAACAACAATCCTGTTTGGAATCTTATTCGTTATCTTGCTTGCTTTTACCAGTGGCTGCGGTGAAGATAGTTCAACTACTATAGTAAACGGCAACACAACAGATAATACAAGTATGAGCGTAAAGTTTGATGAAAGCGTTATGGCTTCAAGTTATCCTGTCATAACCACAGCAAAAGCATTAATTACAGAAATTGAGCTTGAAACAGAGCCATCTGGCACCAGCCACGGAATAAGAATTTCACCAGTTGTTATATATTTTAATACTAGTGGTCAGTTAATAACCGTTACTGCCGGAAATTTACCGATAGGTTCATTCAACAAAATAAAACTAAAAATACATAAGCCCGAAGATACTGAAGCAATTCCTGACCCGGAATTCAGGGAAGGAACAAGTGGCAATCAGAGATATTCATTTATCATAAAGGGTACTTATAATGGGAGCAGTTTTGTTTACAAATCCAGAAAAAGCGCAAGTTTGATAATAAATCTTAATACACCAATCAATACAGGTAATGGTTCAAAGAATATTACATTGTTGGTAAATCCAAGTCTATGGTTTTTAAATAACGGTACAGTGCTTGATCCGACTAATTCAAATAATGATGACCTGATTGATGATAATCTTAAAAATTCATTCAAGAGAGCATTCAGGGATGATAATAAAGATGGTTTACCGGATGATAATTAAATAAGGCAAAAGTAAAAAATAAAAAAGCAAAAAAAGAAGTAAATAAACATAAATTACAAAGGGATATGAAGTAAAATAAACTTCAAAGAAAAGTGCTTCAAGTATCATGCTTTAACATGATGCTCCTCTAATATCCCGTGGGGTACAGTAATAACATGCTGTGCCCCTTTTTATTGCCTGATTTTTCTGCAATGATAGACCAGCTTATTCTTTTGGTTATCAGATGTAAAGAAAAAATACTCATTGCCGCCATCTGTTAAATTAAATACTTTTTTTATTTCTTCGGGTTTTACCGGAATATTTCTTGAAGAAATATTGGCTTTAGTAATGTTACTTTCCAAAAGGAACTTACTGAATGAGGACTTTCCAAAAGGCATTTTATCAACTATCGAAAAGACCCTTCCAAATGGTTCCGCAGGAAGTGTATCGGCTGTATGGTATACATTATTTTCAGCAATCGGTTTTAGGTCTAAGTGATCTGCATATAGCTTTACCAATCCCGCTTTGATGAGGCTTGCCGAAGGCTCAAAGAAAAAATTTTGGTCTTCTGCCAATGAAACATTATCTTTTAAGGGATAATTTGAAGAGAACTGCTTTATCTTTCCGTTTGCCGGTATTTCAATTGCAATTACCTCAGGCTCACCACTAAAAGAGCTATCAATTAATACCAAAATTTCTTTTACTTCATTATATAACGATACAACCCGAATTTCTTTTACTTTAGGTAAAACTTTATTTAAGTACGTAATATCTATTAGCGGAGAGAGTTTTAATAGTATAATTCCTGATATTTCAAAAATCCTGTTTAGCATTGCGGGAATATCAGGGGATGAATCATGCAGGGTAATTGCTTTTTTGCCTGACTTGGTTAACCGTCTGTCGGCATCAATATATATTAAGTCTGCTGAGAGATCTTGCTGAATAAAATCTTCTGCTTTAGATGTAATTCTTTCAATATTGCTAATCCCAAATTTTTTTAGATTTATTTTGGTTAGCATATTAAGCTCTTTATCTGAATCAACCGAGATTACTTTTTTAAATGAGCGGGAAAAAGCAATATCATCAATGCCAAGTCCCCCTGTAAGATCTATCAAAGTTTCCCCGCTATAAAGAGATGCTTTATAATTTGCTAATGCTTCAGAGCTTGATTGTTCATAGCTCTTTGTTGTTAAATAGCAAAACTTTGAAATAAACAGGGGGAGTTTATCTTTGGCTTTAGGGTAAAGCGTAAGCTGGGCAGCAAGCAGTTTATAAGTATCGGGGAAATTTTTTTTAAGTTGAATTGAAGTAGAGCCATAGTATTCTTTAAGGAATGATTGTAATTCAAATTTTAACAGGTTATTTTTGTATTCTTCTGCGGAGTTCATAACCGCAATATTTAAAAATTCCGCAAAAAATTATATACAGAAATTTGTAAGCATGAATAGACTAATTATTCTGCTATTGTTCACAACAATAGCAATTAAAGCTCAGGATTTTAAGAAATATTTTGATGAATTTGATTTAAAAGGTTCTTTTATGATGTATGATATGTCGGGTGATAAATACGTGATGTATGATTCTGCGAGGTGCCATACAAGATATACTCCTGCATCAACATTTAAGATACCGAATTCAATAATAGGACTTGAAACAGGCGTTATTGCTGATGAAAATTTTGTTATAAATTGGGATAGCACTAAAAGCAGGGAAACCTGTGACCATGATATGACACTAAGGGATGCTATTAAATATTCATGTGTATGGTATTACAAAGAGCTTGCAAGGCGTGTTGGAGCGGAAAAAATGCAGGAGATGCTGAATAATTTCAATTACGGCAACAGAGATATATCCAGCGGTGTTGATAAATTTTGGCTTGAAAGCAGCCTGAAAATATCGCAACTTGAACAAATTGAATTCCTGAAGAAGTTATATAAATATGAACTGCCTGTATCAAAGAGATCAATTGATATATTAAAGAATATTATTGTGCTGGATTCCAACAAGACATACATCATGCGCGGTAAAACGGGGTGGGGTTTTGAAGATAAAAAAGATATAGGCTGGCTGGTTGGTTGGGTTGAAAAAAACGGAAATGCTTATTTCTATGCTAT
The DNA here is from genome assembly GCA_947084945.1 of uncultured Ignavibacteria bacterium. Taxonomy (GTDB): domain Bacteria; phylum Bacteroidota; class Ignavibacteria; order Tepidaquicellales; family OLB5; genus OLB5. The sequence goes on from CAMTUP010000012.1 coordinate 104,038, forward strand.
TAATGTGGAGACAGAAAAGGAAAACCCAAATTTTGGGGAAGCAAGAAGAAAGATAACGGAAAGTATATTGAAGGAATTGGGTGTGTTATAAGAAACTTAGTATTTTCAGATATGTAAGAGTATCATATATTAATGATTTTGAGAATATTTAATGTATGGATCCTCGCATACGCCTTAGAAGCAAGGCAAGCGGGAATGACAGGATACTTTGGCGAGGCAAGAAGAAAGATAAAGAAAAGTATTTTGAAGGTATTAGGAGTGTTGTAGGGGTTATTTTTAACAACCCTTTAATACTTAAATAAGGATATTGATAATACATTAATTGAAATAAATAAAACATAAACAAAAGCATTGGATACCTGCATACGCCCCAAAGGGGTAAACAGGGTATGACAAAATATGCGGAAAACAATTTTAATTACTGGCGCAACGGGTATGATAGGGGGGCATATTGTCAATGAAATATTACGGCGGGGTGACAGGTATATTGCGCTGACAAAAAATCCATTGGCGGCAGAAAAAAAACTAAAAGAACCATACAGGATAACTGCATCCAAAGATGTATTATCACTCAAAGATGAAAAAATTGATGCAATAATAAATCTTGCCGGCGCAAACCTTGGTGAAAAGCGGTGGAATGATAGATCGAAAAAAGAATTTTATGATTCAAGGATGATAACAACTTGCGGATTAGTTAAGCTGATATCAATAATGGAGCATAAGCCCGAAGTACTTGTGAGTGCATCGGGGGTGGATTATTATGGAGATACAGGCAAGAAAGATATGTATGAAGAAGCCCCGCCTGCAAATAGCTATCTTGGAAAATTAACCCATGACTGGGAAGAGGCAGCTATTGAGGCAAAGCAATTTGGAATAAGGGTTGTTGTTTTAAGAACAGGTTTTGTAATGGCAAGAAATTCTGAAGCTGTAAAGAAACTAATACTACCTATAAAATTTTTCGTAGGGGGACCTTTAGGCAGTGGTAAACAGTATATTTCATGGATACATATAGATGATATGGTTGGTATATATATGTATGCAGTAGAAAACCCAAAAATTTCCGGCGTATATAATGCAACAGCACCTAATCCCGAAACAAACGGTAATTTTGGAAGATATGCGGCAAAAATTCTTGGCAGACCCTCATTTATGCTTACTCCGGCATTTATGCTCAAAGCTGTTCTGGGCGAAATGGCAGTCGTTGTTCTTGAAGGCAGGCGTGCATTGCCAAAAAAAATTATGGATGCAGGATATAAATTTGTATTTGAAAATGCTGCAGATGCATGGGAGGATATTCTAAAATGATAGAATATAAATATGATACGTTAAATATTACAGCAAATGATCTTGAGCCATTTTTTGAAGGGTGGAGTAAAAAGCCCTCTCCGGAAAAGAGATTAAAAATTATGCAGGGCAGTAATTATATTATTTTTGCAATAGATAGCGGCAGAGTGATTGGGTTCATTAACGCGATTTCAGATAAGACACTTACTGCATACATTCCTTTACTTGAGGTTATTCCGGAATACAGGAAACAGGGAATTGGCAGTGAGCTGGTTAAGAGAATGCTTGAACAATTAAAAGATTATTACATGGTCGATCTTTGTTGTGATGAAAAGCTTGAAGGCTTTTATAGAAATCACGGAATGCAGAAAATATGCGGTATGATAACAAGAAATTATGACAGGATTTGATTGATACTGTTTACTAAACCCTGTTCCATACATAAATTGTTTCCCAAACCGGAGTTTGGGAAACAGAGTAAGCAATATGCTTTAAATTCGCAGAAGGAAGTGTTGTTGTAATTTTACTTTCTAACTTTAGGTTCGAAAATTAATCGTGCAGGACAATACCAGGGTTTTATTTATGGAATGAGCCTTCCGTTATTTAATGCCGGGTCAGAGTCCCTTTTATGGAAAGAGGTTTGAAACCTCTTACTACAATTAAATTATTAACGGTTTACCAATGATTCATCGTCTGCAAGGGTTTCGCGGAGGTCGTTGCCGTGCTCTACAACAGATTTTAGGTTTGTGAGGAAAAATACCCAGCAGGTACAACAGTTAATATGTGCAAAATCGTTTTTCTGTGCATTTTGAGTGTAATTTTGAGCAAGCGTTAAAAGTGTTCTGCCATTATGTTCCTTAATAGTTATAGTAACTTCAAAGCTACTGCCAAATGAGAAAGAAAACTTTTCATTTGTGTTTGCTTCAAGAATTTTACCGTTAATGTTTAGATCTTTTTCCAGCCAATTCCATGCAAATGCATCACCTTTTTGTGCAGTATGTTCAGATAACCTTACACCGCCTGATGCATCAGTATATTCTGCTTTACCCATGAACCATTTTTCGAGTCCGCCGGAAGATGCTATTATTTTATACACATCATCAATTGGCGCATTTAGATAAATGGAATGAAAAAAACTTTCGTTATTGAAATTCTTTTCTGTCATTTAACGAATTTTATTTCGGTTTTCATTGAAGTATTGGTTTAATTATTAAAAAGGCAGCCGGGATAGATCAACATTTCCGCCTGATATAATAATACCTATATTTTTATTTTTAAACTCTTCTGAATTATTTAGCAAAGCCGCAACTGCAACCGCGCTTGATGGTTCAATTAAAATTTTCATTCTTTCCCACACAAGCCGCATTGCGGTTACAATTTCATCTTCGGTAACTGTTATTATTTTTTCAACAAACTGTTTAATTATGGGGAAAGTAATATCACCGAGCGAAGTTTTTAAGCCATCGGCAATTGTATCTGGGTCTTTAATTGGGATTATTTTTCCGGCTTTTATACTTTCGAATGCATCACTTGCATTAAGCGGTTCACCCCCAATTATCTTTGTTACCGGAGAAAAATGGTGAAATCCAATAGATATTCCACTTATCAAGCCGCCTCCACCTATAGGCGTAAAGACATAGTCAAGAGTTTCACAGTCTCCTATGAACTCGATTGCACATGAAGTATGTCCTGTAATTACATTTATATCGTTTGAAGGGTGGATAAATACGGCGCTTGATTTTTTGCAGACTTCTTCACATTTATTTTCTCTATCATCAGGTTGGTTACCTGAATAAATAATTTCAGCGCCATAGCCAAGAACGGCATCTCTTTTTGCTGGTATTACATTTTCGGGCATTACAATCTTTGCCGAAATACCCGCTCTTGATGCAGCGTAGGCAAGTGCCTGAGCAAAGTTACCCGATGAATGTGTAACAACACCCTTTTTCTTTTGATCAATTGTTAAATTTAGAACTGCATTCATAGCTCCCCTTATTTTAAAAGAGCCTGTTTTCTGGAAATTTTCGCATTTGAAAAATAGACTGCAACCTGTCATTTTATTCAGCAGGCGTGATGTTAGTATTGTGGTTCTGTGTATGTAAGGTTTTAGATGATCTGCAATTACAGCCAGTTTTTCCTTACCGGGGAGTTCAACAATCATTTTATTTTTTAACAGATTTGTAAATATTAATTAATGCAAATATAGCAATTATGAGCCAAACAATATTTACAAAAGTTGAAGGATATGCACTGTAAAAAAGTGTATTAATAATAAGGCAAATACTTCCAATAATATTAAGTGCCTGGAAAAGTTTAGATTTAGAGGTAATTCTATGCATACTCAGTAAGCCATATGCAGTAAGTACACATATTGAGCCAACCCATCCTGTGATATCGATTAATATTTTTTCGTTCAAATGTAACCCTTGACCACCTCCCAAAGCGGGAGGGATTTTATTTCTGATGATAATTATTCACAGGCAGGTCCGAGAAACCGGATGTACCAAATGCCATAAAGGCAAGCCTGTGATATTAAATATTTATAGTTCCTTATGTGTTCGCAGAGTCTTTTAATATAGCTAAGTAACTGATCTGCTGTGCCGAACAGAAATATGCGGGACAGCTAAGAAGCACAGAAAGCAAAGATACTCTACAAGGTACGAAAATTAAAATGCATTATAAAAAAAGAGAGGCAGTATTAATGCCTCTCCTGAATAATTAAACAGTAAAAATTAAACGCTCACTAGCGTTACAATAACGTTAATGATGATACCTACTGCAACTCCAACAAGCGCAAATGTGCAGGCTGATTTTGCTGCTTTAGGGTTCTTATCTCTATTGATGAACCATAATATAGCGCCTACAAGCGGTATGCAAAATGAAACGATCTTGAGTATTAAACTCAGATCTTCTGTCGGTTGGCTATTTGTAGGTGCAGGTGGTGGTGTTGTTGGTTCCATGAATTGTTTCCTCCTTTAATTTACTTGATTAGTTACTGCTTAAATAATATTAATATAAAATACATTGAAAAATAAACCAATTGCTTTTAAGTTATTGCTAATATAAGATGTCCAATACCTTTGCCTATCATTGCTGCCAAGCCCATGCAACCTGCTCCGGCAAGAATACCTGTTGCCAGCCTGAGCCAGTTGTTACTTTCCCTGTTCATATAAGCCTGTGTAAGTCCATCAATTAATGCGGGTACCATAAGCAATCCTATCCAAAATAGGTTAGGTTCCCAAATAGAAAACGTAAAGATAGGAAGCGCAAAATACCCGGCATAGAATCCTGTGCACCTTGAGCATACAGGGAACTGCCTGCCTTTATAAAAAAAAGAGCGTTCAGGCAAACGATGGCAAAAAACAAATTCCATCTTAACCTTCTGTTTTGGTTTATTTATGAATGCTACGACTGGTATCTCAGTTTCCTGCAAAATTTATATATTTATTGTATTTAAGAATATAAACTAATAATGTTAAAAAGAAAAATCAATGTAATTATAATCATTATAAAAAAAAATCATTATGGGTTAGATTCTTCCATTTTCTTAATTTCTGATTCAACCCATTTGCATAATATATCTTTATCAGCCAGAGAGAGTTTTGCATCGCCATGAATTAAAAGATACTGAGGCAGGGGCATTTCGTCTGCATTAATTTCCTCGCATATTTCATTCAGCCTTGCCTCTTTTTTTGCGTCAGGTATTTTTGCCCACTCGCTGAAGTTCATTTTTTTTCTGCCTTTAACTACATCATCTGCTACAAGCCACGAAACCGGCGCAACAGCGGCGTACCAGGGCCAAACAGTATGGTTAGAGTGGCAGTCGTAACAGGAGCGCTTTAGAATGCTTTCAACATTTGAAGGTACATTCATCACTTTTGTAATATGACCCGGAGTAATATCGGCTGTGGTGCTTTTATCAGGTCTGTTAAAGAACTGGATAGCAATTAATCCAATTACAAGGATAACGAAAACAATTTTAATTATTTTTTTCATTTAATATTTATTAATTTACTCAAGTTGCCTGCTTATATACATAAACCATTAAAACAGTTTATTAGACTACAAAAGTCTGATATTATTTAAATAGTTAAAATTATATTCAAGTTATAGCGAATCTAAAATGCATGATAAGACTTTTGTAGTCTGTTGCAAAAGTTGGCCGCATAGTAACAAGAAACGATTAAAACGGTTATAAAATTGCATTTTTAATACAAACCTCACAGCTCAATTAAAAACAGGCAGGAAAATCGTTGGATACTATATATAATTTAACAATTAGAGCAGGCAACTTGAGTAAATTAAATATCCATTTCAAATAATTTTTTACCGGTTTTAAAATCAAAACCTATAATACCCTTGCCCTTTAACTGAAGTACTACCAGGTTACCTGAGCGCTTAACATCAATATTTGCTTTTGTGAAGAACAGGCTTGAAAATGTATCATCTTCTTCGTCAATTTTCATTTCATCAAACATTTCATCAGGCTGTACGGTCCACATTTCTTTGTCTGTTTTCATATCAATGCATGTCATAATCCTGTTGCTTACTTTGCCCAGCTTATCAAGATATATTATAATTGCACAGTCATTATCAGTAAAATACATTATTCCTTCAAGAAAAATCTTTTCTCCCAAAGGCTCTACTTTGATCTTGTATTGCTTTTCAAGGTAATCATCTCTGCCGTCAAAACGCTCAACTCTTGATTTGTTTTCATATATTTTTGCCTTAGGACCTGTTGCAGCTAAAAGTTTTTTCCTGGGTGAAGAAGATTTATCTTCAGATGCCAGTACCGGGATTGTAATTATTGTTGAATCTTTATCCTGCATTTTTCTGAGTTCGGAAAGATCTTTGTAAAGCTTTGCATCATCAAAACTGTAAAGTTTCTCTCTGCCGTCTCTTGTTTTCATCTTCATAGTATTATCTTCTTTTGAGTAATTGATTTCGGTAAGTCCTTCAGAAAGGTCGGGAAATTTTGAAATGAATTGTTTGGTATCCATTTCCTTTTCACCGGTTTCAGAATTAAATGCCTCAACACGCGGTTCATTCTCTCCATATTCCCGTGTTATCATCCAAACTTTATCTTTGTGATATAACATATCTATATCTGTAATAATATCCTCGTATTCGGTATTAGTTTTGCTTAATATTTTTTGTGTTTCAGGGTCAATTATATAGGTCCATGTTTTACAAAAATAACATTCCCTGCCTGTAGATGTTTTACCAGGTGATTTTGTTGTCTTAATAAAATTAAATGAGCCATCGGTAAGGACCCACATTTTTTCTTTGCCGTCTTTTGTGGGAACTATGACCATGTTCAAAAAATCACCTCTTAAACTGTTTGGCATGAGTGCAGGTAAGGCAAAGTAATAGCCTACGATACCTATTACAACAAGCACAACAATTGCGCCAATTATACCAAAACACCCAACTTTAGAGCAGCCTGATTTTTTGCCATAAATCTTTCTGCCCTGGTATGTATCAGATTGCGGATACGATACAGGTGTTTCCATAACTTTTTTATACTTTATTTTTGTAAATATATGGAAAAATGTTGAATATAAAGGTAGCTAATTGAATATAAATAAAGAAAATTTTCACATCCGTCCAAAACATATAAAAACATAAGACACGAATATCACTAATTATCACGAATTAAAAAACAATTAAAATTAATTCTTTAAAAAATGATAAAAATTTTATTTGGACAGCATAACATACCATAATTTTACATTTAGAGGGACTGATTTCAAAAATTGAAAAATCAACAAAAATCTATTCAAAATGAACTGAATTCTTTATAAAATAAAGTTATGCCAAATGTTTTGTACGGCTATGGAAATTTTTTGTAAAATGTTTTACCTTTTCGTAATTACATTTCAATTATGTTTTCTAAATGATGGTTAATAATAGAACATAAATCCAACACCAAGTGAAACATCGTTGATATCTGATTTTGTTTTATCTTTTATGAAAGTATGTCGGTAACGCAGATATGGACTTATAGCAAAATGATCGCTTGTTGCTAAAATTGCGCCAAATGACCCTTGTATGAACCAACCTTTATTTTTTGTATCTGTAAAATAGCCAACTCCCGACGTTGCAATGAATGCAATAAATTCTCCCGCATCAATAACAAAATAGTTTTTTTCATAAATAATTATTCATTTGAAATGAATTTTAATCCTATAATTGAACCGATGAGTGTAAATATAAAGAAGATCCTCCAGAAATCAGCGGGTTTTTTAGATACAGGATACCAATCAAAGCAATGCCCGCTGATCCAATGCCAGTCTATAATAATTAATTTAGTTTTACAAAAATAAGAAAAAAAGAATTAATAAACTGTTTTTCAATTCAATTTAAAGTTATGGATAATGAAAAATTCTTCTGACGAAATAGAAACAGAAAAAGACAGAACTTTTGGATTGCATCAACTGTGTTGATGCATGCATTGACATAGTCAATGCACTCCAAAAAAAACGCATGTATTGAGATTCTACGTTTAGTTTACAAATAGGTTCTTAGATATGAAATATTAATTTATTTATCATAGCCAGAGCTTTAAAAAAATATTGTATCTCAAACTGGTCCGCCCTGGCGGATTGGGATGCAGGTTATGATTTGAGTTACGGTTTTACGTTATCTTTTAATAAGTGAGGGAATTCTTTATAGAATTTCTTTACCTTTGGAGCTATAACGTATGAACAGTATGACTGCTCCATATTATTATTGTAATAATCCTGATGGTAATCTTCGGCTTTATAGAATACATCAAGCTTTGTTACTTCGGTTATAATAGGGTCATCCCATAATTTAGATGCAGTAATATCCGCAATGACTTTATCGGCAGTAGTTTTCTGCTCATTACTATTATAAAAAATTGCAGAGCGGTATTGTGTGCCAACATCTGCGCCTTGTTTGTTCAAAGTTGTGGGGTTATGAATGTGAAAAAAGACTGTTAATAACTGCTCGTATGTTAATTGAGATGGATCATAAGTTATCTGCACAACTTCGGCATGTCCGGTTGCGCCTGAACATACTTCCTTATAAGTAGGGTTTTTAACCGAACCGCCTGAATAGCCTGATTCAACTTTATCAACGCCTTTTATATCCTGGAAAATTGTTTCTATACACCAGAAGCAACCACCAGCCAAGATTGCGGTTTCTAGTTTTGTAGCATCGGTTTTTGTTGTATCGCTCATTATTTTATCACCTATTGTTTTATTTTCGTCTGAATTTAAAGAAGTTTTTACTGTTTTTCCGCCTATAAACGAGCATCCCGAAAAAGTGGATACTGTTATTAATGAAACTGCCAGAAACAGCAAAAATATTACATTATTTTTAAACATTATACAGCCTTTCTTGTGTGTAAATATTAACCACTATAATATACGAAACGTTTCAGGTTTTATATTCTGAGTGAGCGGAGCGAACGAAGAATCTATATTTGATTTATTTGTTGGGAAAATGAAAAGATAGCCGCACAAACCCCCATTGGGATTTTATAGTTTATCAGGAAAAAATTCAATTTTTGTTTAATTGTAATTAAAGCAATAGACCCCCCTTTAAAAACGAAGGGGGGATAAAAGCGGGAAATGTTTTAAGTAAAAGATTAATTATTTGCAGAGACCTGTTTTAAAGAACCTTTGTAAATTACAATTTTTTTTTGATATTCATTGTCTGTCAACCTTAATGTTATCAATACTTGCGGTAAGTAAAGTTTACCTGTTGAAAACTTATTACAGATGCAAATAAAACAATTTTTAATATGAATTTCACGTTTTACGCTTTTCATAGTTTAAACAATTGTTATATAAGTAACATTATCGCCGCCATAGCCACCATTAAAAGGTCTTCTATTAAGGTTATATTAGACATTGGCAAATTAAAAACTGTACCCAAACAAGCACACTGGAATTTTTTCTTTGCAAGTAGGCTTTGTATAACTCCCACACTGCTTACACCCATCACAACCACTGTTACGATGTTAGTAATTGTGCTATTAAAATGAAAAAGGTATGCAAATCCAAGAGTAAGCTCAATGAATGGATAAATGAATCCCCATGCTGCCCATTTTTTTGCAATTATATCATATGACATATATGAGTATGCAAAACCTTTAAGATCGAGAAGTTTAAAGAATGAAAAGACGAGGAAAAACCCGCCCATGAATACATTCATTGATATCATAACGTTAAAACTTTCCATTGTGAACCCGCTCAGTAATGCTACTCCGAGTAAATAAGCGAACACAAGCAGTATAGGTTTATACGTTTTGAAGAATGTTGCAGTTTTTACTGCAGTTTCAGCGGTTGGATCAGTGTTAGCTACCCCCATTTCATTATGCAGATCATCTGATTCAACAAGAGAATATTTACCGCTTTCTGCCAAAGCCTTATTCATAACAACCACAGGTATGTGATGCTTCATATTAATAACAGCCTGAGGTGGTTCTAAGGTTACATCGGCTTTTTCGATACCTGAAATTTCACCGAGCGTAATTTTTACTGTTTGCAGACATTTGCCGCATGTCATGCCAGTTACTTTATATGTGTGCGTCATATGCATCCTTTCTGTTTTTACAATACAAAGATAGTACACTTTAAATCGCTTAGCGTTACAGAATTTTAGAAAAGATGTGTAAGATTTTAAGGTTTAGATTTGGTGATTTTATCAATAAACCTGCGTTTTTTCTCTTTTAGTTCTTTAAAATAGCTTGGAGTAAAACCCGTAACTTTCCTGAACTGGTTTGAAAGATACTGAGAGCTGCTGTAACCGAGCTGGTATGCAATTTCGCTCAAGGTATGCTCGCCATATACCAAAAGTTCTTTAACGCGCTCAACTTTCTGAGAGATAATGAATTTTTCTATTGTTGTGTTTTCGACCGAAGAAAACAAGCTACTTAAAAAGGTGTATGGTTTGCCTGTTGCTTTGGCAAGATAATCAGAGTAATTAATTTCATCGGGTTTGTTACTTTGGTAAATTGATTTGATAATAAGAGTCTTAACGGATTCAATCACCTTTGTTTTTGAATCATCTATGAGCTCAAAACCGTTTTCAAGAAGTACTGAATTTAATTTATCAAGCTTATCATTTGATAGGTTTGAGCTTAACTCAACTTCTCCAAGCTGAACAGAATTGTATTTAATTCCAAGTTTATCCATTTCTTCACTTACGACTTTTATGCATCTGCCGCAGACCATGTTTTTTATGTAGATCTTGTTCATTTTTAATGTTTAAATTCCAATTATTTTGCTTCGCCGCTCGAAGAGAACTGTATCTCGCCAAATGCCATTCATGCAGCCTGCTTTTTCCATGTAGCCAATTTCTCTGAAGCCACAGGAAAGGTGAAGTTTAATGCTTGCAGTGTTTTCCGGGAATATAGATGCGTAGAGTGTCCACACCCCGTGTTCTTCGCTCTGCTCTATTAATGCATTCATCAAAATTTTGCCAATACCTTTGCCAAAGTGTTCTGTTGCAATGTAAATACTTTCTTCGTTGATTCCTTTATACACTTTGCGACTTGATGTTTCGTTAAGTGCAGCCCAGCCAACAACTTTTCCATCCATTATTGCTGCAAGTCTGCAATAGGGAAGTTTGGATGAATTCCACATATCCCAATCAGGTGCAGTTTCTTCAAATGTTGCATTGCCGGTTTTAATTCCTTCTTCAAAGATTTGTTTAACGTAAGGGTAATCAGCTTCGGTTAAATCACGGATAGTTATTTTACTACTCATAATAATTTATCCTATTCTCGCTCGTGCAGTGATTTAAAAAATTCCCAGATCATTTCGGTTGCGTTAAAATCTTTGCATACGTTACCAATTATTATTTTAGGAAGGTATTGTGAAGCCCCGGGCCATGTATGTCCACCGCCTATAACTTTTACGAGTATAACTTTCGAGCCATCTTTGCATTTATAGTATGTAGTCTTTTCTGCTTTACAGCCATCATCTTCTTTATCATCAATTTCTTCAATTTTACTGCTTTGCTGACACTCATTATTATCCGTCCATATTTTAATGGTCCAGTCTGTTGAAATACTTCTGCCTCTTCCGCCTTCATCATTTTTAAATCCAACAAAACCGCCATCATACTTTACCAAGGGGTCTTTTGTACCGTTGATAAGTAAAAGTGAAACAGGCATTGCTATAGTAAAACTATCCTTCAGGTTTTCGGGAATATTTGCAGTAACCGGAGCAATACCAAGGATTCTTTCAGAAAGTTTGTGAGCAAGATAGAAAGAGAAAAATCCGCCGTTTGAAATTCCCGTTGAAAAAATACGTTTACTATTTACTTTATAATTTGTAATCAGTGTATCGAGCAGCATTGAAATGAACTTCACATCATCTCTATCCATTGGCAGCTTATCACCAATTCTTCCATCATTCCAATTTTTATCAACAGAATTTGGATACACTACTATGAAATTTTCTTTATCAGCAAGCTTATTAAATTTTGTATGATCTTTTACCTGCTGAGCTGTACCACCACCTCCGTGGAAGACCAAAACAAGCGGAAGGTTCTCGGTTCCATAGTTTTTTGGAAGGTGCAGAATATATTCACGCTCAATGTTATCAACATAAAAACTTCCGTTAATATCACCTGCTGCATAAGTTACTGAAAACAAACAAGATAAGAAGCAAATAAACAATAAGTAAGCTGATTTCATTATTAATATTATTTTCATTGAAACCTTTTATGAAATAATTTCCTTTTAAAATATGAAAATATTTTATCAAATGTGCTGTAAAAAAAGTAATGTGTATTTTAGTAAACTATAATAACATATAAGACAATGAAAGTCTTATCCTGTAATGTAGATATTTTTTTTCTTTAGTATTTTGGTATTAATTGAAAAGTAAACAGACATTTGCTCAGAAGGTCCAAAGGATTCCTTTGGAGTAGTCATAAAAACAGAATATTATGATAGATAATGAAGAAAATTTTATAGAAAAGAATATACCGCTTTTTCCATTGGGGATTGTTGTACTGCCGGGTGAAACAAGATTCCTGCATATTTTTGAAGAGAGATATAAAAACCTGTTTGAGGATATTGAAAACTCAGATGGAATCTTTGGAATTCCGTTCATTCGGTCAGGAATAATTGACGGGACAGGTTCATACGTAAAGATTGAGAAAGTACTTTCAAGGTATTCTAACGGTGAGCTTGATATTGCAATAAAGGGAATTGATATATTCCATACAGTTGAATATAACGAAGAGCATCCCAAAAGACTTTATCCATATGGCAGCCTTGAACTTTTGAAAAGGAATGATATAATTCCAAGTAAATCACTTATAGCAGCATTTAATAAATACAACAGGTTTGTGCTTAAACTTGATCTTGAAAAACTACCTAATCCCGGATTTTATTTAATTGCAAATTCAGTTGGATTGAACGATTTAGAAAAGTATGATCTTATTATAAGAGGAAGCGCAGAGGCATTAGATAGAACGATGACCAATCATATTAATCTAAGAACACTTATTGCAATGCAGCAGAATTCTTTGCAGGAATATTATTGTTTGAATTAAGTATTTCGTTAAGTTGCTGGATGATAATATTTATAGAGTCCCCATGGCAAATGCCCTCCTTCAGAGCGGGAGACTCTGTAAATTACGGAAATAGAACGATGACTAATCATATTAATCTAAGAACACTTATAGCAATGCAGCAGAATTCTTTGCAGGAATATTATTGTTTGAATTAAACAAAAAAGAGAGTTTAACCTCTCTTTTTGCAAGACCCTTTATTCACCAACTTATTCAGTTTCGAATTTTTTCCATTGTTCCTGAGCGTATGCAAAAAAGCCCGATGGAGCTTTATCAAACGAAGGATCGGGTTTCATTTCTCCCCCGTATTTCATTCCATCCATTTCCATTATCATTGAGCCGCGTATTGCGTACTTGGTTTTACCTTCATGCATTATAAGTTTCATATCATCAGGTGATACATCGCCTTTGCATGACATCCTGTAAAGAAAAGTATTTTCGGCAATGCCATCTTTGTTAATATCAGTAACAGTTATTGATTTTGGAATGAGGCTAAGCATTAAGTCAACGGGGCAATCCTTGATAAAATCATTTACCTTCCACAATTGTTTTGCATCATCACCATTTAGAATATACTGGTATGCAAAAAGCTCTTTTGAGCGGTTATCACCTTTTGTTTTTTCATCTGTTTCGCATACTATCAAAACGTTCTGACCGTTATTATCTTCCCATTTCGCGCCGCCTACAATTTTGCCATCATACTTAACTGATACAGGAAGCTTTCCTGTTTCATATGTAAGGTTTTTTATCCCATCATCAGAAGTTTTCTTTTGTGAGGTATCGGTTTTCGTTGTTGATTCAGTTTTTACGTGTGAAGCAGTATCTTTTTTCTGAGTATCGTAGGTATATACGTCATCTTTTTTGCCGCATGATGCAAATATTATTGCTGCAATAAAAAGCGCTGTTAGTATTTTCATATATTATTATTTATTTCCCGGATAGAATATTGAATATAATGCCAAGATAGGGTGATTGTTCCATTTTGTTTTATTCAGTATAGCTACTTCAAACTTAACACCATCAATTCTTTTTAAAATCTCAATTCTTATAGGAGGCTTTCCAATTCTGTATACCTGGGTCGGAAAAAAAATGACACAGCGTAACCCCCGACAATTAAATATTCTACATTATTCTCTATCAGCAACTTCAAAAACTCGCTGAAGTCGTCGCTGTTTTTCTGTGGTATTTATTGAATTTAAATAGATTTCCCGTTCTTTTATTTTTTCATTCGGATCAAGATTGCTGTAATACTCAATATCATCAAGTTCTGCATCTACAAAACTATTGTATTACTTTATCTATAGTGTAAATTAATCAAAAAATGAATTAATAAAAACATATTTTAAAACTCCAATGACGCTTTGTATGTTTAAATGTTTTCTTCAGAAAGTTTTTCGGCTCTATCTGCGATTTTGAGTTTTTCGAAGAGTTCTTCAAGGTCACCTTCCATAACCTGTGCAAGATTATACATTGTAAGTCCAATGCGATGATCGGTCAAACGGTTCTGCGGTAAAACTCATAGCCATTGATGACTTCCTGGATAAGAATTCCTTTGGTTACAAAAAAATTCACAAACAGATAAAAGCGAAACTCCGCATAAGTAGGGTCTTGTTTGGTTTTGTATTGATTGGATGAAGGAGGTTTTGACAACGGATAAGTTAATTTTTAATTCTTGTTTGATTAGGTGATATTACGCTAAAAGAGTTTTTCATTTGTTCAAAATTATCTTTGATTGATTTAATAACAATCTCAGATTTAGATTTACTATCTAGACCACCTAACCTGATCAATACGATACCCAGGTGAGATTTATTTAATCTATAGACAAGTTCACCGAAATCTTTATCTTCAGTAATTAAAATAGAATTTTCCTGTAATGCGAAGTTCAAAACCTTTTCGTCATCTGCACCCTTTAACAAGTCATCAATAGCTAAAATTATGAAATCATGTTTTCTGAGTGAAATTACAATTTCATAATCAACACTTTCATCCGCAACAATTTTCATTTATGCTGTTACTACTTCGTTTTTTACAGATTCAGATGCAAATTTCAGGCAAGCATAAATTGATTCGGTTTTTATAGAAGGGTATGCTTTTAATAATTGTTCTATATTTTCACCAAGTGATAATTTTTCTAATATGAGATCAACAGGAATACGGGTACCTTTAATTACAGGTTTACCGAACATTATCTTAGGATTTGATTCTATATGTTCTTTCCAGTTTAGTTCCATATATCAAATTTAATGAATTTTAATAGAAAATTCTATTGAGAAATTAGACTATTATCCTCAATTATAGTACAAAACAACAATTTTTATTTATAGGTAATTGCAGTACTTTCCATCTTAGAAAACTAATTCACTTTCTTCCAAGTTTCTTTTATCTTTTCAATTATCTTTTCATAGATTTTATCATTTTCCCTGATATGCTCTTCGAAATGGAAACAGCTGAGGCAGATATAAGATCTAATGCTAACCATTTCCATTAGGATACAATAAGCCGCATCCTTTCGTCTCGTTTTTTAAGATCTCTATCATTGTATATATCCTCAGAATTATGCTTCGGTTATAACCGGATTTTAAAGAGTTATCATCCATTAATAATGCTATCAGTTTTATTCCAGTTTTCTTTTACTTTTTCCTTCAGTTTTTCGTTTTTCATATCTTCATCTCTTATAAATTCTTTAAAGTATCCGCAGCTCGTACACACAAATGCTTCTACCGAAAAGCTTTTAAATACTGATATCATTAAAAACTTGCGCTGATTGGTTGCTGATTTTCCGCGGTTATCGTAAACTTCCATTGAGCCGCAAACAGGACACTTGCCGGTTTTGATTGTTTCTACATTCATATTATTTTTCTCTGAGGTAATATACTTTCTTGAAAATAAATCTATATCGTACATATGGCTTCTAAAATAATCAAAGTCTGGATTCCCGCCTTCGCGGGAATGACAAAAGCGGAGTGCAAACGGGGCATTTGCCAGTTTTGATTGTATCTACATTCATATTATTTTTCTCTGAGGTGATATACTTTCTTGAAAATAAATCTATATCGTACATATGGCTTCTAAAATAATCAAAGTCTGGATTCCCGCCTTCGCGGGAATGACAAAAGCGGAGTGCA
>CAMTUP010000013.1:0-24100 GCA_947084945.1 uncultured Ignavibacteria bacterium
CACTCGGGGCAGATGTCACCGATCTTCAGGGTGGGAACAGTTTCATTATGATGTCCGCCGCTGCTATTGGGTTTCACTTCTTCAATGACGATCCCACTTTTCTCATTTAGATATTGATCGAGCACCTGGCCAATGCCATCGGGCAGGGAACGCACACGGTTAATGCCAAAGCCAAGCGAACGTCCGCCGCCGATGCCGATGAGTTGGACAACGACCTCGCGCATACGGTCCATGGGCGCAACGGGGGAAGCCATGCGCAGGATGTAGGAGATCAAGCGTCCAATCGCCTCGGAGACTGCGGCAATTTCAGAACCAGCCTTGGCTGTGTTGATGAACGCCTCAAAGGGTTGTTCGCCGCCATTCTCATTGATGGTGATGAAGGCTTTGCCAACGGGAGTCTCAACGTTGAACGTGCGGCCTGGCAGTGTGCGCGGACGCGGCTTCTTTGTCCCGTGCCAGATGTCTGCTTGAGCAGGAGCAGGCTCGGGCGCGGCAAGAGGCGCTTTTTTATCCGCAGTGGCTTTTGTTTCCAGCACAACGATATCGCGTGAGCCAGTCACATAAACCGTAATTCCCTTACAGCCAAGTTCCCAGGCCATCATGTAGGCTTTGGCAACATCCTCTTCGGTGGCATTCTCATGGAAGTTGACGGTCTTCGAAAGCGAGTTATCCACAAAAGCCTGGAGCGCGCCCTGCATGAGCACATGCTCCTCGGCAGAAATATCCGCAGAGACCACAAAGGTATCGCGCACGGCTTGTGGAATTTCAGCAATATTCTGGCAGGTGCCTTCGTTCATCACCTGCTCCACGATCTCCTGCCGTTTTTCTTCGCCGAGGCCGAGCTTCTTCAACGCCTCATCGAAGCGCGGACTGGCATACGTGAGTTTCAAATCCCTGCCATTGTCATTAACATGGCGAACATACGCGAGCGCGAAGACGGGTTCACAGCCATAGCCTTCACAGCCTGCGACGGTTGCGATGGTGCCTGTTGGGGCGATGGTGGTTTGCGCGGCGTTGCGAATTCCATGACTCTTGATGCCGCTGACAATCGCCTCCCATTTGACCTCGGGCCTGTTCCAGTTATTCTGATACTTCGTCAGCGCTTTGGGCGCCTGCCATTTCATATCGTCCATATCATAGATCGAACCTTGGATGGCGGGGAAAGGTCCGCGCTCTTCGGCAAGTTCCACGCTGGTCTTCATCGAGTGGAAGCGCACAAACTCCATCACCTGCGCGCTGAACTCCTGCCCCTCCTGCGACCCGTAGCGCACGCCTGCGTGATACATCAAGTCCGCAAGGCCCATGATACCCAAACCAATGCGGCGGGCGCGATGAGCAGCCTCTATCAATTGCGGAACAGCAGGCACATACGCATTCGCTTCCACCACATCATCAAGGAAACGCGTCGCCGTCACAACCGACTGGCGCAGAGTTTCCCAATTCACCGAGCCATCGCGTCCGCAGTGTTCGTTCAGGTTCACCGAACCCAGACAGCAGTTTTCATACGGTCCAAGCCATTGCTCTCCGCACGGATTCGTCGCTTCCAACGGATATAAATGCGGAACGGGATTCCCACGATTGGCCGCATCTAAAAACAACATGCCAGGCTCGCCGTTATGATGCGCCTGCTTGACGATTTTATTAAAGAGGTCACGCGCGCGTACTTTTTTATAAGATTGGATCTTAATCCCTTTTGCTTCCGCTTGTTCCAAAGTACCGCTAAAGCCACGCTCTTTCACTTCGGCAAGGTCTGGGAATCGCAATTCCCATTCTTTATCTTCCTTCACCGCCAGCATGAATGCATCCGTTATACCCACGCTGATATTAAAATTGGTAATTTGATTTTCGTTGATCTTACAAGTAATAAAATCTTCCACATTTGGATGATCCACGCGCAGAACCGCCATATTGGCCCCACGTCGAGTCCCGCCTTGCGCAATCTCGCCAAACGCGTGATCATATACCTTCAAGAAGCCAACGGGGCCGGTGGCCTGCCCTGCAGAGGTGAGCACCATCGAACCACGCGGGCGCAAACGTGAAAAGGAGAATCCATTTCCGCCGCCTGTCTGCTGGATCAATGCGGCGTCGCGTAAAGTTTGGAAGATGCCCGCGCTGTCACGTCCCATGTCATCGGTGATCGGGAGAACAAAACACGCGGCCAGCTGCCCAAGCGGAGTCCCTGCGCCTGTAAAGGTTGGAGAGTTCGGGAAAAACTTTTTGCTGGATAATAAATGGTAATACTCAACTGTGCGCTTCTGAACGTCCGCACCCCATTGTTCTTCCACTTTCGCAACGTGATACGCCACGCGCCAGAACATCTCTTCCACATTTTCTGCAGGCTTGCCATCGTCACCGCGGCGAACGTAACGCTTCATCAACACCTGACGCGCGTTATCTGTGAGGGCGGCCTTCGGCAGTCCCTTTGCAATGGGGGGTGTGGGCAGCAAACCGTTCTTTATTTTTGGTTCAGCAGATTTCGCAACCATTTGGTACTCTCCTATAAAATTTGATGTATTGAACAAAACAGGCAAAGATGGGTCTCCGCCAGCAACGGAGACATCCTTGCCTGAAAATTAATCCTCGAGTAACTGATCTATTTCAGTACGGATGGACTTGAGGTCATCCAATCCCAAATACACGATCGCATAACGGACATAAGCGATCTGGTCCACTTCCTTCAGGGTGGCTATGACAAGATCCCCCACGACGCGCGAGGAAACTTCGGCTTTGCCCAACTTTGTCAGTTGAGTCTCCACCTGTCCGATAACGCGCTCGATATCCGCCGCAGAGACAGGGCGTTTCGCGCACGAAATACGAATGCCGCGCGCCAGTTTCTCACGGTCAAACTCCTCCCGCGCGCCATCCTGCTTGATGATGAGCGGCGTAGCCAGGATGGGACGTTCATAACTGCTAAAGCGCTGCCTGCACTTCAAGCATTCGCGTCGTCGTCGAATACCCCCGTGGCTGTCGTGGGAAGTATCCAAAACCTTGGAATCATGATGTTTGCAATACGGACAACGCATCCGAAGAGTGCTCCATTTTTAGAACAAATGTAAGAGCCATATATGGGCATTTTAACCGTTTGTCCCCGTATATATGGTCAAAGTGATTGGCATTTTAGCATCAACCCAAGGCATTGGCAAGGGATGAAAGGTATGCGCGAATCTTAAAATATTGCAGACATTTCCCCCGCTTCATACTTAACCGAAAATTGACTCTGTTTCAACAGGCTTTTAGAAAACAGCATGCCTCGTGAGGGAGTGCCCTTCATGCTGAAGGATCTCCTTTGACGCGCCAGAGATGCTGCGCTTATCTGCACTATAGCAAACGCACGAAGTCCCCGCAGCAAAGCGGAGTGGGAGTGCGGCGCAATATCACTACCAAGAAACAAGTCGTAGCACAATAAAAAAAGGGCGCAAAGTCCGCTTTGACAAATCCCTCCCGCCCTGCTATACTCACTCCAGTTTGAGTTGACTTTTACTGTCACAGGGCTGGCAGTTTGTTTGGTAAGGCATTTGTGTTTGAAACCTGCACAGGGACCTCGCGCGAGCAAGTCAGCGGAGGTCTTTTTTTTCGAAGTTGGCGTAAGAAAACAACTGCCACCAAAATATTGACCTTATCCGCCACAGGCGGTTTACTGCTGTTGCATAAATTTCTAAACTTTCAAGTGTAAAAATATTGACGAAAATTAAGATATTGGTTTAGTAAATTACGCAGCACTCTGTAAATAAATCTATTAATCAAAGAGGTATGTAAAATTATATGAGTAAGAAAAACAAGTTAAGAATTATCCCGCTTGGGGGCTTGGGCGAAGTGGGCAAGAACATGATGGCCTATGAGTTCGCAGGCGACATCATTGTAGTTGACGCTGGCATTATGTTCCCCAAGAACGACATGCTCGGCGTGGATTACATCATCCCAGACTATGAGTATTTAAAGAAAAGAGCCAAGCGCGTGCTGGGGATTTTCATCACGCATGGGCACGAAGACCATATCGGCGCGATCCAGCATCTTATCGCGGATATTTCCGCGCCGATCTATGCCACACCGCTTACACGCGGGTTGATCGAAGGCAAGTTACAGCGAAATAATTCCCAGCACAAAGCCCAGATCAAGACCATACAAGCCGGCGAATCGAACAAGATCGGCCCTTTCACAATTGAATATTTCCATGTCAGCCATTCGATCCCCGATGCAGTCGGGCTTGGCATAACCACGCCTGCCGGTTTGGTCATTCACATGAGCGATTTCAAATTCGATCACACCCCCGTGGACGGCTGGCCGACAGATTTTGCAAAACTGGCAGAGTTCTCCACTCGCGGCGTAGACCTGCTTCTTTCTGATTCTACGAATGCAGAACGCCCCGGCTGGACCCCTTCCGAGACTATGATCGGGCCTGCCTTTGACAAGGTCTTTGCGGAAGCAAAAGGGCGTGTCATCGTAGCCACATTCGCTTCCTTGATCTCCCGCGTTCAACAAGTGGCAGACGCCGCCGCCAAACACGGGCGCAAAATGACGTTCGCGGGCCCCAGCATGGTGGACAACGTAAAGATCGCCCGCCGGATGAAATATCTGAATATTCCAGATGAACTGATCGTGCCGATTGACCAGGCCTTGCAAATGCAAGACCACAAAGTCGCCATCATGTGTACAGGCTCGCAAGGCGAACCTTCGTCCATTGTCGGGCGTTTATCGGCTGGCACCAACCGTCAATTTGACCTCAAGCCAAACGATACCATTGTGCTTTCCTCACACCCCATCCCGGGCAACGAAGAAAGCATCAGCAAGACCATCAACCGCCTCCTGCGCCGCGGCGTGAAGGTTGTAGATGACAGCGTCGCGCCCATACATGTTTCCGGTCATGCCGCGCAGGAAGAGCAAAAACTGCTCATCAACCTTGTACGCCCAAAACACTTCATGCCCATTCATGGGGAATTGCGCATGTTGAAGCGCCATGCTCAACTTGCAAATGAAGTGGGCATTGACGAAAAAAACATTATCGTTGTAGAGAACGGACAAGTCGTTGAACTGGTCGGCAATAAAGTACAACTTGGTGAACGCATTCCAGGCGATTATATATTTGTCACCGGCGAATCCATCGGCGATATAGATCACGATGTGATGCGCGAACGCAGCCAGCTTGCCCGCAATGGTATTTTGTTAATTGACATCAGTGTGGATAAATTAACAGGGCGCCTGCTGCATGACCCCGAAATTATCACGCGCGGTTTCGTCTCACCGGAAGACGCGGAAGAACTGCTTCCCGAGGTTCAAAAACGCGTCATGGATGTAATCCATGACGGAAAACTGGATGATGAAAAAGATATCGTCAATGCGGTCAAAAGTTACCTGCACCAGGAAACAAAACGCAGGCCGATGGTCTTCGTCACATTGAGCAAATCATAAACAAGTAGCGCGGGATGATGGTCTCGCGCTGCAATTTATTGGCGATCGGCCTGTCCACCTTCCCCATCGGATAATCAATACAACGATGTATAAAAACTAATGACGGGAAGCATCCCAGCCATGTTTCCCCCGTAAAGGCACAAAGGCCACTTCGATCATTTCATCACAGTCAAACTCATTTCCACGCCGCGTCCAAACTTCCAACACCTGATAGCCTTTTCTGCCAACAGGTATCACCAATCGCCCGCCATCCTTCAATTGATTTAGCAAATCCTGCGGCGTTTTAGGCGCAGCGGCAGTGACAATAATCGCATCGTACGGCGCGGCTTCCCGCCATCCCTGCGAGCCATCACCAAAATGGCAGAAAACATTCGGGTAATCGGACAATAATTTCTTCGCCCGCGCGGCCAACTGCGGCACAAATTCAATCGTATGCACTTCCTGCGCCATGTGCGCTAATATTGCCGCCTGATAGCCCGAACCCGTCCCCACCTCCAGCACGCGCTCATCCTCTTTCAATTGCAGTAAATCCGTCATCAACGCAACAATATAAGGCTGTGAAATCGTCTGCTCAAAACCAATAGGCAAGGGGACATCCACATAAGCGAGATGACGATCCTGCCCCAGTACGAACAAATGCCGCGGCACAATTTCAAATGCGGCTAACAAGCGCGGGTCACGTAATCCCCTTCCAACGATCTGCCTTTCAATCATAAGGCGGCGGTCAATTTCAAATTGATCTTCCATAGTTCACATCAGTTTCAAAAGTTTGCGCGCAATCTGCCTGTCCACCTTCCCCATCGGGTAATCATCGAGTTCATTCACGCACACCCATTTCAGGTTTTTATTTTTGGGGATCGATACAGACTCACAGCGAAAGGCATGGACGGTCACTTTGAAATGAGTGTACGCGTGTCGGATGACACCCAGCGCCTCTTTACCCCTGACCGTTAGCCTGTAAGGTGCGTTAAGGGCTTTTACCAACTCTTTGGCAGGATTCCCTTCGACTCTTCCATTCGGAAATTCCCACATCCCGCCCAGCAGTCCATCCGCTGGTCGCAGGCTTAACAACACGTGCCCTCGTTGAAAGATCACCCCCGCCGCATGGACGTAATGCGGCGTTTTCTTTTTAGGCTTCAAGACAGGCCGCAACTTCTGCGTCCCGTTTTCACGCGCCTTGCACATCGCCATTAATGGACACAGCAAACACCTTGGATTCTTCGGCAGACAAATGGTCGCGCCCAAATCCATCAGCGCCTGGTTGTAATCGCCTGCCCGACCTTTTGGTAAATTTTGCGAAGCCAATTCCCACAATATTTTCTCACCCGCGGGCGAATCAGCAAATTCGCTCACATCGAACAGA
Source organism: uncultured Ignavibacteria bacterium (assembly GCA_947084945.1). Classification (GTDB taxonomy): domain Bacteria; phylum Bacteroidota; class Ignavibacteria; order Tepidaquicellales; family OLB5; genus OLB5. Next base: position 6,770 of record CAMTUP010000013.1, read on the forward strand.
CGAGCGAACACACGGCGCAGATTGCCGTCCAAAGCAGGCTCGTCCATGCCGAAAGCCAGGGAAGCAATTGCGCCAACAGTGCAGCGACCTATGCCCGGCAGGCTTCGTAAATCCGTCAGATCACGAGGCAGTTCCCCGTTAAATATTGAGACGACTATTTTTGCGGCTTTGTGTAAATTCCGCGCACGGCTGTAATAACCAAGTCCCTCCCAGGCGTTTAGCGCATCCTGTTCAGAAGCTTTTGCCAGCGCCTTCACATCAGGAAATAATTTCATCCATTTTTCAAAATATGGAATGACCGTTTCCACCCGCGTTTGCTGAAGCATGATCTCAGAGACCCAGACCGCATACGGGTCAGGATGGTCGCGCCAGGGCATTGTCCGCCCGTGTTTGCAATGCCAGTTGAGGAGTTTACGGGAGAGTTTCAATGGTAATTGGTAATTGGTGATTGGTGATTGATAATTGGTAATTGGTAAATTGGCGTTACTTACACAATTGTGAAAGAGGTGCGCTTTGAAAGGACTTGTCCCCAAAGTCAATCACGCGCACCTCAAGAACACCATCAATTTCGCAGGCCAGCAGGATTGCATCCGCGCCTTGGGGAAAATCCAGCACGGTTTTTGTAGGGAAGATGAGATGATGGGAGTTGTCATTGATCAGGATAAACCCGATGCGCGGGAAATCCCTTTCGGCATAGGCGGGCCAGGGATTCGCCGAAGCAAGCCCTTCGTTGCGGCGATACATACGCGGATATAACAGACGTCCTTCCAAAATAGCGCTATTTGGCTGTGAAAGAAAAGATCGGATATCTGCGCGGTCAAAGCCATTTGATGCCAACTTTGCGATCAGATCACTCTGCTCCTGCGGAGAGGCATAGCGAGGCTGGGCGAGTCCCTTGGCAAGCCAGGGGAGCGCGCCCATAAAAATGAATGCAAGAAGAATGAGGACATATTTGAAACTAAATTTATATTTTTTATCAGACAGCGAGCTGTCTGACTCCAGAATGGCTGACTCCAGAGTGGCTGACTCCAGAGTGGTTGACTCCAAAATTGCGGGCTTCGCGCCAAGCAAGAGGGCAAGTCCGCCTAAGATTTCAATTATGCCAATTGCAAAATAAAAATAGATCACCCAATCCACCGGCAGGTTGTAACGCCAACTGGAAAAGCGTGCAATACCATTCGCAATCGCGTATCCCAAATTGAAAGCCAGCGGCACAAGCCCGATCCATTTCAGACGATGCCAGGCCGCGCCAAATCCAACAGCCAAAACGCCAAGATAAATAATGACCAGCGCAAGGTTATACCACTCAAGCGAACCATCCCAATTCACCCAATACAGGTTGACAGGCGCCAGCAAACCGTCAAAACCTTTTATGAGGGGCAGCGCAAGCAGGCCGCCAATCTCCGTATTCAAAAAGTGAGTCGTAATAAATTTGGCAGCATAAGCGGGATTCTCAAGGGTAAATGAAAGGATGCGCTGGCCTGCGCTTTCCTTTTGAGGGTCAAACTGACTGAGGTCTAAATTCCCTGTAAAGGAATATTGGCTGTAGATGACCGCCATCTGTTGTGGATCGTCAAATGAAAACTGGCCTGCAATTGTGTAATTATGCGTCAGCCACGGCAAAACAGTGAGCGCCATCATCAAGGCAAAGGCCGCGCCAGCCATGATCCACTCTTTGGTTTTGCGTTGATAGACAAACCATGCCAAAATGAACAGGACCGGCAATATCAGCAAGGATTGGGTGCGGAACAGCGACAGCAGACCAAATGCCCCGCCCGCCACAAGCGTGGACCTGAAATCGCGTCTCTCCAGCCACCAGACGGCAACCAGACACATCAGGGCGATCCCCATGGCTGTGGGGAAATCTGTGGTGAACATTTTTGAATTTACCACGCGTGTATTGGATGAGATCCATAACCCCGTTAATTCACGAAAAATGGCGAACAAGGCAACGGTCACCCCGGCGGCCGGGCTGTGCAGCTTTTTCGCAAGAAAATATAAGGCTATCGGAAATAATGCCAGCACGAAAGTCTGCGCGGCGATGATGGCGGGATAATTCTGCCCGAAGATGAAATGCAATGCCGCGAGAAAAACGACATAGAGCGGGCGCGGTGGAATACCGCCGAAATAACCAGTACCGATCAGCAGGCTTTGAGAAAGATAATCATAGAAACCCGCATCCGAATATGGAAATGGGATATTCGCGGGCGGTGAAATGGGGGCGTAAAAACTGCCCGCCAGCACATCCAATGGAACACTGAGCCAGAGAATGACAGCGGTGATGTAGAGCGCGAGAGGGATTATGAAATTCGTAATGCGTGATACGTGATGCGTGATGCGTGTTGCGTAATAAATGAGAGTAAAGAATCCTGCAAGAATGGAAAGAATAAATTGCCAGCCTTGCAAGGCGACGCCAGGCTCGCCCCAATAGCCAGTATCAGGTGTGACACCGATTTTCGTGATGGCAACGAAGAGAAGAACAGAGAGCAGGAGACAGAAGGCCGTTATCGCAGAAAGATAAACTGATTTGCGTTTGGAGAATTCCTGGGGATGTAATCCATTTTTGACAAGCAGAAGAAAAATAACAGATTGAATTCCAATTGCAAGAAAATACCATAACAAGGGACTCAAGCGTTCGTAATATGGCAGGAGTCTCTCAGGGTTGAGATAACGCAAAAGGAACAGGAGCAGGCTCGAGGTCAGAAAAAGAAACGCACAGGAATAAATTATGGGCGGACGCGCAAACTTATCGAAGCGGGTCAAATCGCGGCGGGCCGCAATGCCCAAATAAATCCCCAAAACAAAAAAGGATAATAAGATGGCCAGCAGGGCAGCGCGCGCAAGAGACAGCCCGCCTTCAGACGGAATAAGTAAAAGCCCGAGCATGGCAGCCAGGGACTCAAAAGCCGCGGCAAAGAAAAACCACGGCCAAAATTTGGAAGGTGAATTTATCATGTAAGTTGATCAGCCGCCGTCCACAGGATGCTTCGCACACCTGCCCTCCCGAAAAAGCATCGGGACGATGTGGCGGGCGGTGCCAGGGAAGGACGGCGGCTTGAGCAGGTTATTTAGAACTGGAAGCCGCCGCGCACAAGCACAACCTTGTGTGAATAATTTTTTACAAAACCGAAAAGGCGTTCCTGCAAGAGCGCCCAATCTGCGGAGGCCAGGATGCGGCGCGCCTGGGGGCCATCGGCGGCGAGCAAGCCAACCTGAATTTGCGGGTAGGAACCGTAAATGGTTGCCCATGCTTCGGCAGGCTGCAAACCAAGCCTTTGCACACCGGGCACAAATTCACCGATGATGAATTCAAAATATTCCTGATCGCGTTCCGCGGCGATGTCCCAGGTCATGATAACTTTTACCGGCATGTTAATCTTTTTGATAATCCAACACAACAACTTTTGTTTCGTCGGGCAGACTCGAGCGGGTTACTTTCAAGGAAGGCTGTGATTCGATCCTGCCAAGACCCATTTCCTTCAAGAACTTGTTAAGCGGATCGAGATTCACTTTTGTATCGGGCGTGGAATAGTGCATGGGGATGACGATATTCGGCTCCAGCAGGCTGACGACCTCGGCCGCTTTGGAGGCGTTAAGTCCGCTTCCGCCTCCGACTGGGATCAGAAGGACATTGACCGTTCCGAGAGTCTCCACCTCGCTTTGAGTGGGTATGTCTTGCATATCGCCGAGGTGGGCTACGGTAATGCCGTCATAATCATAAACATAAAGCGTGTTGCTGACCTTGTCCTTTGCTTTCGCGGAGCGGCCGCTGCCTGCGGTTTGAATGGCTGTGATAAAGACACCGCCAATTTCAAATTCACCCGCGCCCGTCAGGACGTGAGTTGCGCCTTTGACCGCCTCGCTGTTGCTGTGGCCGGGCGCAGCGTGGCTGACTGTGACGATCTCAGCCTTGAGTTTTAGCGCGTCGTAGCCGACTGTCTTGTGGTCGAATGGATCCGTCACCACTGTGGCAAAATTGCGCTCCGTGAGCCGAAAACACGAATGTCCATACCAGGTAATTTCCATATAAGGAGTGCCTCCGAAGTGGATATTATACCCGATGAGAGGAGGCAGTAATCGGGGAACAGTGATCAGTTATTAGTGAAAAGTGGTCGGTGTTTAATATCGCTGTGCCCCAGACCTGATATGTCTCATCGTGGCGCAGGTCAAACATGACGATTGCGTGGACAGCAGCGCGGGTTGGAACTGGTTTCGCGGAGACATGTCAGATCTTTGGAAGAGCGTCAGGTCACACACGAAGTATTTCCCGGAGCCTGACTAACATTAATGCAACAAAATTTACGGGGAATTTCCGTAACGCGGAATTCATTCCGCAACCAAAGGCGATATAAATATCGCGCTACAAAATCTTCGCTGTTGGCGTAGTTTTCGCGGAGTAATACTATATAGGACTTGCAGGTACTCATCCAATTTGTTTAGGCGTTTAAGGATTACATCTTTTCTAACCATTTTGCAACACCCTTTGTTTGTAAGCTTCGCGCTGGATTTTCAGATAGGGAAGGAAATCAAAATATTCGCGGATTATCAATGAAAAAAATGAACCTGCGTCAAAATCCTGGGCGCAATAAATGAGACGGTTTTGGCGGACTGCCTCAAAACGGATCACTACATCGCGGGTATCCAAAAATACAATATCCACATTGTTGAATCCGTGTTGTGTCAGGTCTGCGAGGATATCCAGTTTTTTTGCGCGCAAGGATGAATTACGGGGATGGATCGCAAGGTCAATGTCACTTTGAGGATTTGCTTTTCCGCTTGCCACCGAACCAAATAAATACACAGCTTGAATATCAGGATATTTTTGAAATATTCCTGGCAATAAATTCAGATCTGGGAAAAATTGATTCATAATTTTGATTTTACCAGTGATGGGTCGATCTGTTTCAACGCAGTATGCAATAAATTCAAGGTATTCTTCCAATCCTCCACACGCGAAACGCTGATGGGGGAGTGTGTGTAACGATGCGGCACAGAGACCGAAACCACAGGCACGCCCGCGTGGGATTGTTGAATTGCGCCCGCATTCGTGCCGCCTCCGCCCGGCTGGCGGAATTGATATGGAATTTTATTTTTGATGGCTGTTTCTTCAAGAAATTTTACGAGGCGCGGGTCATCTACTGTGGATGAATTCGCCATGTAAATTGCGGGACCCAGCCCAAGTTTTGTGTTGTAGTTAAAGTTTTCATGGCCATCGAAATCGGGCAGGTCGCGTGCGGGTGTGGAATCAACCGCAATCGCGAGGTCGGGATTGAAATAATATCCCGCAACTTTTGCGCCGCGTAAGCCAACTTCCTCCTGCACACTGAAAGACAGGCATAGTTCAATATTCTTCGGGGCATTTTTCAGCAATTCGATCAGGATCGCCACACCAATGCGGTCATCAATTGATTTGGACAGGATGGATGGGCCGACTCTTTTGAACTTTGTTGCAAAAGTGGCGCGGTCGCCTGCATTTGCTTTACCTTCGGGACCGAGGTCAATTCTCAGCGCGTCAACTTCAATGATGTTTTTACGCTCTTCGGCAGTGGTCAAGTGAATGGGCTTCGCGCCGATCACTCCAACAATATGATCCTTGCCGACAATGACCTGTTTGCCAACCAGGTGATGGGGGTCAATGCCACCGACGGTCTCAAATTGAAAAAAACCTTCCCCGTCATCGTGCACGATCATGAAACCGACTTCGTCCATGTGGACATCGAGCAAAACACGCAGTGGTTTTTTACGACTGCTCGCAGGCCTGCCATTTTTGTCCGCTTTTTTAAGCGCAAGCACACTTCCGAGCGCATCCACCTTCACTTCGTCTGCGTAAGGTTTGACTTCTTCCAACACAATGCGCCGCACCTCGCCTTCATCTCCTGAGACGGACATGGCGTTGCATAATTTTTCAAGCAGTTTGATTTGTGGTTGTCCAATTGAAAGCATGTTTATTCTCTTGTTTACGTCATTGCGAGAGGGTACTATGCCCGAAGCAATCCCCAATGATATGGAGATTGCTTCGGGCTGGGTCTCGATACGGCGGACCGCTTCGCGCACCGCCTTGTTTCGACAGGCTCAACACAAGCCTCGACCACCAGCCCTCGCAATGACGTCCTAATCCCATGCGATCTTCTCTATAAAATCCGCTTCCAGCGAAGCGATGAATTCAGCCAGCAAACGCCCCGCGCGTTGAATATCCTTGATCGCCACCAACTCCACCGGCGTGTGCATATATCTTTGTGGAATGCCCAGGATCATGGTCGGCACGCCCTCGGCGGTCAATTGCATGGCATCGGCATCTGTTGAAGAATGTTCAGGCATCAAATCATTTGCAACAGGAATTTCAATTCGTTCAGCGATTTCCTTAAAACGCTTATACAAAAACGGGTGAATGCTTGGTCCAATGCCCAGTGTGACACCTTTGCCAATTGGGAAGGTTTGATAACTGCTTGCGCCTGTGCCTTTGCCGAAGGTCACATCCACTGCCACGGCGATGGTGGGTCTTAATTGAAATGTGGATGTGAAAGCGCCGCCAAAGGTTACTTCCTCTTGAACCGATGCCAGCGCCCATACATCCCAGACATGCGACTTGGCTTGCAGTTCTTCAAGACAGAGCGTCAGCGCCGCGACAGATGCGCGATTATCCAGCGTGTGACCGCTTACGCATCCACCTGACATTTCAACTGGTTCCGTGTTAAAAGCGACTCTGTCCCCGATGCGGACTCGCTTCGAGACTTCGTTCGGCGTGAGACCTGTATCCACCATCAGATACTTCAAGGCAATTGTGCCACGCCCCTGACCTTCAGGCAAAAGATTCGTTGGCGGCATTGCAATCACACCGTCTAACTCTTCTGCGCTCCCTGAAGCGTGCACAATGATAGGTGTGCCAGGCAGGACTCGTGCATCCACGCTGCCGATGTTGGTGACGTAGAGAAATCCGTCCACGATGCGCGAGACCATCAGACCGATTGCGTCCATATGCGTGGCGATCAAAACCGAAGGGTGGGGAGATTTGTCAGAAGTAGAACCCTTTTTCAGTCCATGAATTGAACCGAGCTTACTGCGGGTGAGTTCATCCACCAGCGGAGTCCACTTATTTTCAATGAGATTCGCTACCGGGGTTTCATATCCCGATAAGCCGGCGACGGAGATGATTGATTTTAGGAAAGGGAGGATATCACTCATATTAATTGAAAAAGACCCTAAAGGTTTTCGTTATGGTCGGACTTGCCGATTTCAAGAGACACCTTTAGGGTCTCATATAATTCACCCGCCAAAGGCAGTTGGTGAAGGAGGGGGAGTATTGGACGGCGTTTGTGTGGGTGTAAAGGTCGGTGTGTTTGATGGTGTTAGGGTTGGTGTATTGGACGGTGTGATTGTAAGTGTCGGTGTGTCTGTCGCAGAGGGCGTAAAGGAAGCCGTCGGCGTGGCGGTTGCAGTGAGAGTAGGTGTTTCAGTAGATGTCGGGGTGATGGTGCTTGTCAAAATCACGGGTGTCAGGCTGAGAGTTGGGGTGGGCGAGATGAGGGTTTCAGTAATGGTTGGGGTTTGCGTAGCAGTTGCGCGCGTATCTGGAGCAAAGGACAGCGCAATAAATCCAGCGCAATAGCAGGGGATGGTGGCAATGATGACCGCGAGGATTCTCATACGGCGGCGTGTGCGGGGCGCTTCGGAATCTGGCATAACGCTTCGATTATAATCCATCAGTATTCACAGGAACCCTTGACCTCTTCCACAGGATACACTACGTTACCCACAGGATACACTTCGTTATGATCCCTCTTCGCCTTCGTATTTCAGGTTTTCTCTCCTATCGTGATCCCGTTGAATTGGATTTTGATTCATTCGACCTCGCCTGCATCTCCGGAAACAATGGCGCGGGAAAATCATCCTTGTTGGATGCGGTCACCTGGGTGCTGTTCGGGGAAGCGCGTGGAAAAAGCTCGGATATTATCAATTTAAATCAGGATGTGAAAGCCGCAGAAGTTATGTTAACCTTTGCCTATGAAAGTAACATCTATCGCGTGCAAAGAAGCCTGCCGCGCGGCAAAAACACGATACTTGAGTTTCAAGTGTTGGACGGGGGAGAGCAGAAGGCGGAGGGTGGGAAGTGGAAGCCGCTGACCGAAAAGACAACCCGCGATACCCAGGCGCGCATCGAACTGACATTAAGACTCGATTACGAAACCTTTATTAATGCCTCTTTCTTTTTGCAGGGTAAAGCGGATCAGTTCACGCAAAAGAAAGCCAGCGAACGCAAAGCTGTGTTGAGTACGATCCTTGGGCTGGAGATTTGGGATATGTACAAGGAGCGCACGGCTGAAAAACGCAAGGCAATTGAAGATGATGTCAATACAATTGACGGGCGCATCGCAGAAATTAATGCGGAACTTGCTGAGGAAGACACGCGCAAAACCCGTTTGAAGGAACTCGAAAGCAACCTAAAACAATTGACATCTGCACGCGCCGTACAGGAAAAAACCCTGGAGAATCTCAAGCAAACGGCGGCGATTTTGAACGAACAACACAAATTGGTTGAGACCTTGTCCAAAACGCTTGAAAATTCGCGCGCATCGCTCGCGAGTTTTGAACCGCGTCTTGCAGAAAAGTCGCTCGATCAAATCAAATACGCCGACTTGATCAGCCGTGCAAAAGAAATCGAGTCCGCATATAAGGCCTGGCAAAAAGCGCGCAGTGAAGTGGAAAACCTGGAGAAAATCGCCGCGCAATTCCGCGAACATGATGAAAAACGCCAGCCCTTGTTGCGGGAGATCGAAGTGGAGAAGGCAAAATTGGAGCAGGAGCTTGGTGCGCTGAATAGTCAGTTATTAGTGATCAGTGATCAGTTATCCGTGATCGATGACCTTGAAAAGCAAATTGGAACTGCGAAACAATCGTTAATTGAAATCGAAACGCAAATCGCAAAGCGCATTGATATCGAAGTTCAACGCAATGAAGCGCGCGAAAAGTACGCAGGCTTGAAGGTTGAAAATGAAACGCTACGCCAGGAAATGGAAGAATTAAAGGAACGCATTAATACCTTGAAATCCGCCGCAGGCGCGGAATGTCCGTTATGTGGACAACCTTTGAGCAAGGATCATCGCAAGTCCACGCTCAGCCAATTGGAAGAAACGGGCAAGCAGAAAGGTGATCAATTCCGAGCGAACAAAAGGGAAATCGATGAAATCGAACAGCAAATAGCTAATTACGATGCGCAAATTGCTAAATTTGCCAACGCAGAAAATGAGCGCATGAAATTTTCAAATTCGGTCTCACAACTCGAGACACGGCTGGAAACGGTCAAAATGCAAAACGAAGATTGGGAGAAAAAAGGCGCAAAGCGATTGAAGGAAGTAAACAAGGTTCTTGAAACCAAAAAGTACGCGGGCGATGCGCAAAAGGAACTTGCCAGACTGGATAAGGAACTGGCGAAACTCGGCTATGACGCTTCGGTGCATGACATGGCCAGAAAGAGTGAAACTGCTGGACGAAGCACTGAAGAAGAATACAGCAACCTAAAATCTGCGCGTGAAGTGAGCAGGCGGGTTGAAGGTGAAATTAAGGATTTGGAAGAGGAAAGAAAAAAGAAAAAAGAAGAAGTTGCCGAAAACGAAAGAACCTATAACGATGCGGCGCAAGCGTTATCAGAGTCAGAAAGAGGAATGCCGAATATTCAGGAAACAGAAAATAAATTATTCGAATTGCGCGAGAATGAAAACCGAACCCGCGATCAGGCGGGCGCGGCTCGTCAGAGAGTGGATGTGCTCGCCACCTTGCGGGTACGCAAAGTTGATCACGAAACCCAGCGCGAGGAATTGAGCCAAAAAATCGCGCATCACAAAACCTTGGAACGCGCCTTCGGCAGGGATGGCGTGCCCGCGCTTCTGATCGAACAGGCGCTTCCGCAAATAGAACAAAAAGCCAATGACCTGCTCGAGCGCTTGAGCGATGGACACATGTCCATTCGTTTTATCACACAGGAAGCCTACAAAGATAAAAAACGTGACGACCTAAAGGAAACCCTTGATATTCAGATCAGCGATTCGGCTGGCACCCGTGATTACGAAATGTATTCAGGCGGCGAAGCCTTTCGAATCAATTTTGCGATCCGCCTTGCGCTTTCAGAGATGCTCGCCCAACGCAAAGGCGCGCGTTTGCAAACCCTCGTGATTGATGAAGGTTTCGGCTCCCAGGATGCGCAAGGACGGCAAAGGCTCATCGAGGCCATCAACCTCGTCAAAAAAGATTTTGCAAAGATCCTTGTCATCACGCATTTAGATGAACTAAAAGATAGTTTTCCTAATCGGATTGAGGTTGAAAAGACAGAGCGGGGCAGTTCGGTTACAGTTATATGAAATTGGTCAAAGGTCGAAAGTCAGACTTTCGACCTTTGACTTTCGACCATAATCCCATGCCATATTTTATCGCGTCAACGATTCTTTTTATCCTCGGTCTTATCATCATTTATTGGGTTCACAGCCAGTATCACCTTGATATTGTCGTCACGCCCGCGCCGCCTCCCGCTGCAGGTGCTGTGCTCATTTCCATTTGCATCCCTGCGCGCAATGAAGAAAATAATATTCGCAGTTGTGTGGAAGCTGCGCTTGCTCAGGATTATCCAAACATCGAGGTCATTGTTTTGGATGACCGCTCCACGGATGCGACAGCTGAGATTCTTCGCGACATACTTCTGGAGTCCGTTGGTTTGCTGTCGGATTCACATGTGCGGGCTTCTGCATTCCAAATTATCAGCGGTTCAGACTTAACAGAAGGCTGGGCGGGTAAACCCCATGCATTGCACCAAGCCTCAGCAGTTGCCCGCGGCGAGTGGCTTTGTTTTGTGGATGCTGACACCTTCCTTGCACCTCAAGCGATTTCCTCCTGCCATGCCAAGTCCATCGAAACAGAAGCAGACCTTTTCACGGTCATGACCGAGCAGATCCTGGGATCATTCTGGGAAAAAGTTGTCATGCCTTTGGTGATGACTGCGCTCTCCGTAGGATTCTCGCCGCGCAAGATTAATGATCCGAATTGCCGCGATGCAGTCGCCAACGGACAGTTCATCATGATCAAACGCATTATCTATGCTGCCATCGGCGGGCATGAAAAAGTGAAGGATCAAATCGTGGAAGATAAAGCCATTTCTGAGCAAGTCAAGTGGAATGGACATCGCCTCATCATGGCTGACGGCACGCAGGTCATCCGCACGCGCATGTATACGTCCCTTGAAACCATGTGGGAGGGCTGGACCAAAAACATTTATCTCGGCTTACGCGACCAGACAGCCAAGTTGTTGCTGGGCGCGTTCGGTGCGATGCTTGCCTTGATTGCGGCGCTCTTCCTGCCTGTTTGGCCCCTGCTTGGTTTGAGTTGGCTTCTCAAAGGTGGCGGGTGGATGTCGCTGGCTGTGATCCTTGAATCAATTCTTGTCTGGGGATATTTGATCTACATTCGTGCCAGGGTGGCGCGCAGGATGAATATTTCGGCATGGTACGCGCTGACCACTCCGCTCGGCGCGGGTGTCTTCGCTGCCATGATGCTGACCTCTGCGTGGAAGGTGCTCTCCGGGCAGGGGGTGACGTGGCGCGGACGAAAATACCGCCCAAATTTGTGACAAAAGTCCTTGATAAATAAGGTTGATTTGTTATAATTCGTCAAATCTCGTTAAATATAACAAAATATAACAAATGCCATCCACCTCGATAGACCGCGAAAAAAAGCTTTTGGAATACCTGCAACAGCAGGGTAATGCCTCCATTCGGGAATTGGTGGAGGCATTTGGCGTTTCCAATATGACCATCCATCGTGATTTGATTAAACTCGAACAGGCGGGGCATGTCCGAAAGAAACATGGCGGGGTGGCCTTGGCAGAGAAATCCGATGCCTCGGGCGAACATGGTTGTGAAATGTGTGGGAAACCCGTTACAGAGCGCACGATCTTCCTGGTAATACCCGCCAGCGGCGAGGAGAAGCGCGCCTGCTGCGCCCATTGCGGGTTGATGCTGCAAAGCCGCGAGGCGGATGCTTGGCAGTCTCTGACGGCAGATTACCTGCACGGGCACAGGGTCAGCGCCGGGCAGGCAGTGTATGTGCTTGCCAGCGATTTAAGCATCTGCTGTGTGCCAAGCATTCTCAGTTTTGGCTCACAGGCGGAGGCGGAAAAATTTCGAGGCGGGTTTGGCGGCACGCTGGCAAACATGGAACAAGCCATTCACCATTTACAAGGCATGATGCACGCGCATAAACTCAGACATACCAAACACAAAAAAGGAAGATAGAAATATGAAGAAGATTTTGATATTCGTTTTGGCGGGGATGTTGTTGCTGGGCGCATGTGGCGCTCCAAAAACGGATGCGATTGAAGCCGTTGATTATTGGGCGCGTTCGGGAATAAAAGATGGCAACAGCGCGGCGTACATGCGCCTTGTCAACGGCACGGGGCAGGCTGATGAATTGATCGGCGCTTCTTCGGATGCGGCTATGGCTGTGGAAGTCCATCTGAGCCAGATGGGAGCGGACGGGGTGATGCAGATGATGAAGCAGGAGGCAGTAACGCTCGATTCGAACGCGGCGCTGGAACTGAAGCCGGGCAGTTATCATGTCATGCTGATCGGACTCAAACAGGATTTGAACGTGGGTGACAGCATCACGCTCATACTGCATTTTAGAAATTACGAGGACATTACTTTGACTGTCCCGGTGCAGGATGCCGCAGACATGGGCGGCTCCGGCATGGATGGTCATAATACGATGCCCTAGCATTCCGCGCTTCTCAAGGGGGACACTTCATATGGGTGTGTTTCAACTGAAAGGCGCAGTTATTTCGCAAATGAGTTGAAGGAAAGAACGTCCCGAAGGTTTTCTTGAGAAAATTTGGTCGTTTTAGCTTAGCCAACCTTCGGGACGGTTTCAACTGAAATGAAACGCACCCAATTCATATTGAAGTTATGCAAATAGCGAAAAGACAGCAAAAATGGCGTAGGATACCAGGCAGGAGGAAATGAGGGCAAAGATCGTGGTCAAAATTCCAGCGGCTTTCGAGCGCACCCAGCCAGCCACGCCAATGCCTGCCAGGAAAACATAGATCGCAGCGTACAGGATCAAAAATGCGCCTGTATTGAGCAATGTCAATTCTTCCGGCACGCGGTTTAATTCCGCAGCGGCAGCGAAGGATAGAACGGATACGATCAGTGAATATAGGAACATTACGGATGCGGCTGAAAATAGTACGACCTCGGCGGTTTCCAATTTTGTTTTCTCGCCCGCGGTGAGGAATTGAACCACCGCAGATAATGAAAACCCAGCCAGCACTCCTGCCAGCCCGGCGAGCGCTCCAGCTTCTGCAAGATAATTTTCAATGGTCATGTTGCGTTTCTCCTGTGTGACTACATGAATTTTCCTGATTATAAGGGATTGTGTATGGGCTTGATAAATGCAAAATGGGGAGAAACAACCATCCCGTAGGGAAGAGGCGAGGCAGTCACAAAGGGATAAATGTCACTTTGTAAATGGGATAATTTCGGTTATATATGAATTTATGGAAAGTTAATCTTCATGGTTGGAATGTGATAAAAGTTACAAATGGTTTTGAGGTCTTGGTTTATATTAAGCGCGCGTTAATTTATCCGAGGAGAGCCTATGTCGAAAATTCCTATCATTGCCATTGTGGCCGCAGTCCTTGCCATGGGATATTTTGCGTTTGTTACGGAAGCTGCGTCGTATGGCGGCCGCGCTCCTGAGACTTGCGCGAACTGCCACGTGATGGACTCACAATATGAAAACTGGTATCACGCCCCGCACGAAAAAGTGACCAAGTGTGCGGATTGCCATTTGCCGCATGAGAATATTGCGGCTTATTATTTTGAAAAGGGGAGGCAGGGCGCGAAGGATACGTATGCATTCACTACGGGGAATATTCCAGTTGCCATTCGCGCGAGTGATAAGACAAAAAGTATTATTCAGGATAATTGCCTGCGCTGCCATAACGATACAGTTGAAAACATTATGATGGGCACGCAGTCTTTTGATCGTTATTGTTGGGAGTGCCACCGCAGTACAGCACACGGCGAGCGCGGCTCTTCACTTGTCCCTTATCAAGATTCAATCCTCTATCCTATCAAGTAAGGAGAAGTATCCATGAAAAATTACACCAATCTTATTCTGGCAGGGCTTGTTATTGTTTTGGCTGCCGCGCTCACGGGCGTTCTGGTTTATGTAAAGAATCAGCCCGCCGAAGAACGTGCCATACAACCTTTGGTTGAAATTGCGCAGATGGAGCCTGATTCATCCAAATGGGGTGTGAATTTCCCCAATCAATATGATTCGTTCCTGAAGACAAAGACGAATAATATTGATACAACCTATGGCGGTTCTTCACAGTTCTCCTGGCTGGAACGCGACCCGCGCCAGCTGATCTTGTTTGCTGGTCATCCTTTCAGCAAGGATTACAGGGAAGACCGCGGTCATGTAAATGCTCTCGAGGATGTGCGCGAGACCAAGCGTTTGAATTTGGATGATTCGAATCCCAAACGCACGCCTGCCACATGCTATTCATGCAAATCATCTGACAACCCTGGTTTGTGGGACAGGCTTGGCATGGAAGCCTATGACAAGATGTCTTTCAATGAATTGACACCTGAAATTAACAATTCGATCGGTTGTTCCAACTGCCACGAGGCAGGCACCATGCGCTTGATCGTAACCAACCCGGCGCTCGAAGAAGCCCTGGAACGTCAGGGCAAGGATTGGACCACCTTCACTCGCCAGGAAATGCGCACAGTGGTCTGCGCGAACTGCCACGTTGAATATTATTTCAAGGGCGACGGCAAGTATCTTACCTTTCCATGGGATAAAGGCACCGACGCCGAGAGCATGATTGCTTATTATGAAGAAGCGGGCTTCAAGGATTGGGTCTATCCTGAAACCGAGAGCCAAATGCTCAAGGTGCAGCATCCTGAGTATGAATTCTTCATTGCAGATAGCACGCACTACAAGGCGGGCGTCTCCTGCGCAGATTGTCATATGCCTTACACGCGCGATGGCGCGGCGAAATATTCATCGCACGATGTTCATAGCCCCTTGCTCAATCCCGAAGCAGCCTGTGGACAATGCCACACGGATACTGAGTATGTCGTCGGACGTGTGAACACCATTCAAGAGCAGGTAGCCACAACGAAAATTTCTGCCGAAGATGCCATCATTGATGCGATCAACGCCATCAAGGCTGCTGTAGCCGCTGGAAATGCAGACCTCGCATTGCTTGACGAGGCGCGCAAACTGCACCGCGAAGCGCAGTTCATGTGGGACTATGTCTCCGCTGAAAACAGCACAGGTTTCCACAACCCTGAATATGCGTTGGAACTGCTTGCCAAATCTGCAAACCTTGCGCGCCAGGCGCAAATGCTGGCCGCTCAATCTGTGGGTGACACATCCCTGCTCACAACAGGCACATACTATCCCGCCGTGGAAACTGCTCCATAAAGAGTTATCAAAGTCAACTCCCCGTCAGCAATGGCGGGGAGTTTTTATTTAAGGGAACATTTGATAAGATAATATCGTTAATCGAACCAAGGAGAAAAAATGAAAAAGATCATCTTACTGGCGCTTGCTCTTATTCTCACTGCCTGCTCTGCAGGGGTGTCATCTGAGTTTGATAAAAACCTCACTAAATGGGACGATGCAAATATCGCGCATTATCGTTACACTCTTTTTATCGGTTGTTTTTGCGCGTTCATGAATGACGTGCCCTTAACCATCGAAGGGAAAGATGGCGAGGTTATTTCGATGACCACTGCAAACGGAACTCTCGTCAGCCCAACGGATTCATTCTACGATGTGTACGAATCCTACTCGACCATTGACCGCATCTTTCTTAAACTCGAAGCTGATCTTGCAGGAGCAGCAGACGAGGTCGCTGTAACATACGACTCCACCTACGGCTTCCCAGTCAGTATCAACATTGACCAGATCAAGGAAGCCATTGACGATGAACTCTCGCTCCAAATTTCAGATTTTGAAGTTCTAGAATAACAAAAAAGCGACCCGAGAAATCAGGTCGCTTTTTGATCCTCACTTTACGAATCCAGCCATTGGCTGAATATCTCTTTGTCTGCAACTCGAATGCGCCGATCCTCCATTTTGATCGCGCCGCTTCTTTCCATTTCCTTTAATGACCGCGCCACCACTTCCCGCACAGTTCCCAGTCTCGCGGCGAGTTGTTCCTGCGTCCAATGCGGCGCGGATTTTTCCTGCGGCAACTCGGCGATCAACCGCGCCAGGCGGTGGGTAACCTGATAAAAAGCCATTTCGCTCACCATCCTTACCATACCGCGCAGCATTTTTCCGAAATTGACCAGCACCTTTTGCGCAAAGGCAGGGTGCGCCATGACAAGTTCATGTAGTTTCTGGCTGTTGATCACCCATACGCGGCAGGTCTCAAGCGCCTCCACGTTGGCGGGATTTGTGCCTTCGTCAAATGCCGGCACTTCTGCAAATGTGTCGCCCTCCTGCAAAATACGGATAATATATTGCCGTCCCTGCGGCGAGAGCCGAAAAATCTTGGCGCTGCCCTGCTCGACAATATACAAGCCGTCGCATGGGTCGCCTTCCCAGAACAATACATACCCGCGCTGGTATTCGCGTAAGTGCATATGTTCTGCGATCTCTTTCAGCATTTTTTCTGGAAGATCGTCAAAATATTCATTCCCCCGCAGGACCTTTATCTTTTGTTTTACATTCGTTTCAATGGACTTCATGGTTGGGATTATATCTCACCGAGCAGAACCCGGTCTGTGCCGCGATCTATTTCCCAGGGATAAACAATAAATGCGTCTGTGACGGCCGCGTAATAATCAGGGCGCGCACTGCCAAAAAGATTGCGGTATGGATTGAAATGCAAAACGCAGGTCGCTGGGAATCCGCCCGCCGCAGAAACGCGGTTCTTCACCGCTGTGATCGTGCGCCCCGAACCCCAGACATCGTCGACGATCAAGGTTGGGCGTCCGCGCAGTTTATCGTCCGCGGGGAATTGAATGAACTCGGGCCATGCCATAAAAGCGGATGACTTCTGGCTTTCCATTTGCGCGGGAAAATCCACTGCGGCAGTCAGAATGTGGGTGATATCCATGGCTTCGGCCAGCAAGCCGCCAGGCACAATTCCCCCGCGTGTGATCAGCACCATCGCTGTGAATTCGCGTTGGAATTGGGGAACAAGATGATCCATCAATTTATCCAGTTCTTCCCAGGTGATCATTTCACGGCGGGGTTCAGATGGCATGGTTTTCCTATTAACTAAATGTGAGTCTTTTGCAAAAAGGTTTTTAAACACGAAGGACA
>CAMTUP010000014.1:0-16727 GCA_947084945.1 uncultured Ignavibacteria bacterium
ACCACGTCACTAACCAAGTTTTTCCAAAAGCGCATCCAACTCTTCATCGGAATAATAGTAGATCGTGACCGTGCCGCCTTTTTTGCCATGCTTCAATGAGACTTTTGTACCGAGGCTGTTTTGCAGGCGTTTCTCCACATCGTTTACATCCGCGCTGCGGCCTGGTTTCTTCGCCTTGATCGGTTTCTGCCCTGCAAGTTTTCGCGCCAACTCTTCGGTCTGACGGACGCTCAAGGAGAGGTTTAATAATGTCTGCAAGGCCGAGGCCTGTGCCTTCTGTGTGGAAAGCATCAACAAAGCACGCGCGTGACCTTCTGTGACCCTGCCATCCACCAAAGCCTGTTTGACCGCGTCCGCAAGCCCAAGCAGACGCAGAGTATTCGTTACCGCCACACGGCTCTGACCGACACGTTTGGCAACTGACTCATGTGAAAGTCCAAAATCCTCCACCAATTGACGATAGGCTTCGGCTTCTTCCATGGCGTTCAAATCTGCTCGCTGCACGTTTTCGACCAACGCGATCTCAAGCAATTCCCGGTTATTCGCCTGGCGCGTAATGACAGGTACGGTACGCAAGCCTGCCTTTTTTGCAGCTTGCCAGCGTCTTTCGCCGGCGATCAAAATAAAAGAGCCATCGCCATTCGGTAATACGATCAGAGGCTGGATCACTCCATGTTCACGAATGGAGGCAGCCAGTCCAGCCAATTCTTCTTCTTGAAAATTCAAACGCGGCTGGCGCGGATTGGGCTTGATCAATTCCACAGCCACTTGCTGAACGCCGCCAGCGCCAGAAGAAACGGACGTGCGTTTCCCGCTAGCAGGGCCAGTGGGAATGAGTGATTCTAATCCTTTGCCAAGTCCAGTTCTTTGAGCCATGTGAGTTTCCTTCTTTACAAGCGGTTGCTTCCTAACTGGTATATCCCCTGCGCTATCCCGTGATTTCCACCAATATTTCACCAGATTCAAGCAGGTTGACTGCTTCCTGTAAATTGACCAGAAGAATGGATTTAAGTTTAACGTTGGAAGTGTTGCCACAGGTAACCCATATGATTTTTGGCGGCGCGCCATTCTGCTGTTGCAATTCGACAAAATCGCTATCTTTGGTCATGACAGTTGCATTGGCAGTTCGCGCAGAGAAAAAAATGAGGGGGTCTTCCGCGTCCCGCAAACCCAGTTCTCGAACAGCAATTGCTTCAATATCAGCAAAATTTTCCGAAATCCAGGCTGCCAACGCAGGGGATAGCTGCGCATCTATCCACAATTTCACTATGCCGCCACTGCCAAAACACGATGATCAAGGCGGCGGATGGCATAACGAGCCACCGCTTGAATATCTTCCATTGTCAAATCTGGCAACTCTTCTAATATTTCGGCAGGACCAAGACCTGCCGCCTGTAACTCCAAAACATCAATAACCCGGATTCTCATCCCTCGAATGCAGGGATGTCCTCCGCATTGATTTGGATTGACTGTGATTCTCTCAGTAAGATTCGTTGTCATCATATTCTTTTACCTCTACGCCAAAGTTTATCATAATCGCAAATCAAACTTTTACACTATCGCCTTTCAACAATTCCTTCGCCACGGCTTCATAAGCCAGCGCCCCAACAGATGCAGGTGCATATTCTGAGATCGGCAATCCGTAGGAAGGCGCTTCAGCGAGGCGCACACTGCGCGGCACAACACTCTTGAATACCTGGTTCGGGAAATGACGGCTCACTTCCGCAACCACATCAGTGGAAAGATTGGTGCGGCTGTCGAACATGGTTAACAGCACGCCGCGCACCGCCAACTCAGGGAACAATGCCGAGCGCACACGTTCAATGGTTAGAGTCAATTGGCCGAGACCCTCCAAAGCGAGATACTCGCATTGAACAGGCACGATGACACCATCCATGGCCGCCATCAGCCCATTCACGGTCAACAAACCCAATGAAGGCGGGCAGTCTATCAGCACATAGTCATAACGGTCTGAAATCGTTAGAACAGCTTTTCGCAAACGAAACTCACGCGCCAGTTCATCCACCAACTCCACATCAGCGCCAGCCAGAGAAGGAGAGGCAGGCAGCAACGACAATTTCAAACGCTCATTCAATAATACATACGGAAAAATATTGGTCTCACCCAGTAAGGCTTCATAGGTGCCGCCCTGCACACCCAGCTTATCCACGCCCAAACAGGAAGTGGCATTGGACTGCGGGTCCAAATCCACAACCAGCACATTTTGCCCGAGCCGCGCAAGATATGCCGCAATATTGATCGTGGAAGTGGTTTTCCCAACGCCGCCTTTTTGATTCGCCAACGTATAGATCTTTGTCAAGATAAAACCTCCATCAAACAACTTTCAATTTCCTGCGGTGTGGGAATTCCATCCATACCCAAACGCGTGACTGAATGAGCCGCCAGGTTGGTTGCAAAGCGAGCCGCCTCCCACGGGTCACGCGTAGCAAACAAACGCACAAAAAACGCCGCTGCAAAAATATCACCCGCGCCGGTCGCGTCCACTTCCTCCACCAAAGGCGGACGAAAACGACGGCAGTCTCCATTCCAATGCATAACCGCGCCTGCTTCGCCTTCTGTGAGACAAAGGACGCGCGTCTGATGCGCCATCCACTCGACAAGTTCCAGGTCGCGGTTGATATCCTCCACACTCATCACCACGCCTCCCGCCTGACCGAGAACCTGCTCGCTGTTTTCCCAGGCACAAGCCTGCACCCGACCATTTTCATCCCACTGGCGCAGCCAGCCTTGCGGAGTGACGCCCAGCAAAGAGCCGGATAATTTTCCTGAAATGGCCAGAGACACATCCAATTCACGGGCAATCGGTGCGAGGTGAATGATCGGGGCAGTCCGCCACACCAGCGGAATATGATCAAACAGGATCGGCGCGGCTTGATGATGCAGGATCTGCCTGCGTCCGCTTTCTGTTTTTATGTTTTCAAAAGCCGTGCTATGCTCGCTTGGCAGATTGACAATCTGAATGCCCGCCAAAGCCTGCAAGGGCGCATCATCCCCCGCCGAGGTGACAATTCCCACGCGTAAACCCAGCGCGCGGGCTGTCAATGCTGAATACGAAACCGTCCCGCCAAGTTGTTTTCCTGTGGGATTAACATCTACGGCTACATGGCCGATGGCCAAATAATCCACGGGTTCAAGAGAGGCGAGTTCCAACATGCGTTGAATTATACCGTAGGGAAAATGCATTAACTCACCTTACCGCTCACGCGAAACGTTCCCCAGGTTCCCATAATTCAGGCTCGCTTTTTGCCCAAACCTGCATGGCGGTGCGTAACATCAGGCATTAAAAGAAAAGACGGCAATTGGGCCGCCATCTCAAGGTTATTTATTAGCGCGGTTGACTTCGATGCTATTCCTGAACGATCTCTTCAATCCGCTTCAGTATTTCTCTGGCAATGCCAAGAGCCTCTTCCCCGTCATTATTGGAAGGTAGTCCATCTTCAAGTGAACCGGGAAGAGCGTCTGGGTAACGCGTGGGGATATAAAAGCGATCCAGCAATAATAGCCTTTCCTTAAAATTTCCGATCACGCTTTCGGGAATCAAGGTCAACAAATCCGCCATCTGGTGTATGCGTGGAATATTTTTGCCTTGCTTCGCAAGCCATGCCTTCAAGGATTTTTCCGCGCATTGTTGGGAAGGGAAACATACCTGATTGAACAGGCCTTCCCGCATTACAAGTTCAGCGACTTGCAAATCCTGTCTTGCAAAACCCAGCCAATTTTCAGCGTAACTCATAGATTACCTTCCCTTTGTTCAATATCTCTTCGCGGAAAAAAGGCCTTTCTTTGGAAAGACGAAAAAATTCCTGCGGTGAGTAAATCAAAAAGTCCACACCCACTTTAGGCTTTGTCAGAAGTATTGCTTCTTTTGCGCGTTGGAGAAACAGCAAATTTGTTTCATGGATAATGACAAGGTCTACATCAGACCATTCATTCACACGGTTTTCCGCAAAGGAGCCGAATACAATGATTCGTTTGGGTTTCAAGTTTTCTATCAGCAAAGGCAACCAGCGTTTTATTTCGCGTTGAAGCAATCGCTGCCGTTTTTCAGACGGTGAAAGCCGCACTCGAATTTCGCCGGATGAGGTTGTTTGCATGTCGTTATTTTACCGCTAAAAAGCAGGGACAGTAGTTAAACAAAAAAAGAATATTTACGAATCTTTCGGAAAAATTACCACTTTACGATATGGATCTTCACCCGTGCTTTCTGTGATCACGGCTGGATGACTGCGCAACTCAATATGCACCAAACGGCGCTCATTGGCTGTCATCGGTTCCATGGTTACTTTGCGGCCCATCCTGGTCACCTGGTCTGCCATGCGGTTTGCCAGTTGACGAATCTGCTTTTCGCGGCGGGAACGATAGCCTTCCACATCAACCGTCAACTGCACCCATTGCTGAGTCTGTTTGCCGACGATCAAGGATGCTATGTGCTGAAAGGCTGTCAATATTTCTGCCTGGCGGCCAATCAGGGCGCTGAGGCCATCCCCGCGCACATCCACTTGAATACTGCGGCGGTCGTCAGTGCTGGCAACATCGTAACTTGCAGTGACTTGCGCCTTCATGCCAAGGTGACGGATCAAGGCGGAAACAACTTCTTCTGCCGTATCCAATAACTGGTCATGATCTGGCCGCTCGGTTTTTTTGGAAGTGATATGAGCTTCTTCTACGGGTTTCTTTTCAGCACGGCGGGGCTTTGTCGGCGCTGACCCTGCCTTTTTTACAGGAGCAGGCTTACGGTCAGTTCGAGGCGAGGGTTGGGATTGTTCTCTGGCGTCCTGAGTGGATGAATCCACAGCAGCCTGATATTCCCCGGGCGGCGGGTTGACCGTCAGGCGCACACGCACCTGACGGCCGCCAAGTCCGAATAATCCTTTTGTACCCGAATCCAGCACCTCCACAGAAACAGCCTCAGCCGTTAAGCCAAGCTGTGATAAACCCTGCTGCAGGGCTTCTTCAACGGTTGAAGCGATGATCTCAAGCGTAGTGCGTTCGCTCATGCTGCCTCCCTACTTCTTTTTTGCAGAAGATGTTTTCTTACCGCCGCCGGGCAGCAGGCTGCTCCAATTGGCGCGGCCTGCTGCGGCGTATTGAACGACGCCCAACACATTGCTGACGATGAAATAGACTGAAATGCCCGAAGGAAAGGTCAATGCGAACCAGCCAAGCAGCAAGGGCATGTAGATGACCATCATTTTTGACATCTGGGCGCTCTGATCGTTTGGGTTGCTCGAAGTGGGCATGGTGAGTTTGGATTGGATGTAAGTGGTCAGCGCAACAACGATGGCGAGGATGTAGTACGGTTCGGGCTGTCCCAGGTCCATCCATAAAAACTTGCTGTTGAGTGGAATGATATTTTCCACGTTTTGGAACGGATAGACAGTGCGGGCAAGTTTCAACATATCGAGGGGAGTCGCTGAAAGCGCGCGGATGACGCTTTGATACAAACCAATAATGATCGGGAATTGTACAAGTGTTGGCAGGCAGGATGCAAAAGGATTGATACCGCGCTCCTTGTAAATGCGCATTTGTTCCTTCGCGAGTTTTTCTCGGTCTTTTGCATACTTCTTTTGAATGTCCTGCCATTCCTTATCGTTCTGTAATTCCTGCATGGCTTGCGCGCCTTTTACCTGCGAGGCGTTCAGCGGCCAGGTAATCAGCTTGATGATGATGGTGAACAAAATGATCGCAAGACCAAACATGTGCGGGCCAGACCCAAGCATGTCATAGATCCACAGCAAAAGATTGGTCATGGGGTAGATGATAATGGTATCCCACATAGGTTAGTTTCCTTATTTCCCGGGCGTAAACGTCCAGGCTTGCCTGCCGTCCGCGTCATAAGCGGCAAGGGCAAACTCAGCCTGGTACGGCGCCACGAGGATCAAATCGCCTGAAATGACGGAAGTGGTATAGACGCTTCCGCCGGGCGTTTTTTCCCAAACAATGTTTCCATCACGGTCCAAAGCGAGGAGGGAACCCGCCTCAGTCGCAACGTAGATGCGGTTGCCCACTACAAGCAGACTCGCCACGATGGGACCGTTCGGTTGCAGCCTGTCCCAATTTTGCCTTCCAGTGGCAAGATCAAGCGAGTAGACTTTTCCGCTCAGGTCAGCATAATATAGTGTGTCACCGTCAAGAACAGGCGTTCCCCAGATCCAATTGTCCGCCCTTGCAATGACCTTATTCCCGCCATAGGGGTTTATTTCCACCAGTGTGGATGCAAAGGAGCCGACATACACGCCATCTTTTCCAACTACGGGACTGCCGGGAGCCGCGCCGCCAATGCTGATAGACTCTTTCACAAAGCGATTAACAGGGTCAACGACATGCAAGTTGTGGTCAAGGGACGTGACATAAAGGAGAGCGCCATCTGTGGCTGGCCTTGACCATAATGCGCCGCCCAATTCAATGGGGTCTGCAATTTCTCTCCCGCGCATATCAAAGAGATACAGAAAACCGTCTGTGTTGGGCGCGTAGATCACATCATTCATGACCAGCGGCGGCGCCACCCATGCGCCTTTTGCCCCCGAGAAAGGTTCTGCCCAGTTTTCCTTGCCTGTTTCAGGATTAAGACTGACAAAGGGGTGACTTGTGCCAGCGCTTCCGATCAGCAGTTGGCCATCTTCTGTAATGACTGCGTTTGCAAAAAACAGCCGCTTGCTATCAGCCTCAGCAGGATACCGCCAAACTTCCCTGCCGTTTTGCACATCCACGGCATAGATGAAAGAGCCGCTGGAAATATAGGCACGCTGCTCATCTGCCGCGAGCCCGGGCCAAGTGTTTGACAACGGCGCGCCAGTGCATGCGCTAAGGATGATTGCGCCGAGGGCGAGTAGAAAAAATAACAACAATCGTTTTGTATTCAAATTCGTATTACTCCTAACTTGTCTTAATCGTCATGTGATATAACGATGATTATGTTATGGAACAGGATCGTAACCGCCAGCGTTGAAGGGATTGCAGCGCAAGACACGCCAGGCTGCCATCAGCGAACCTTTCAGCGCGCCATGTTTATAAACGGCTTGATAGCCATAATGAGAGCAGGATGGATAAAAACGGCAGGTGTTGGCGGGCAAGCCGGGTGACACCAGCATTTGATATAAACGGATCAAAGCCAGCACAGCCATGCGCGGCCAATTAACCAGTTTGCGCGGCAGGTTGCGCAAGCGCGGCTCATGGGAATAATCATGCAGGTGGAATTGCCGTTCAGATTCAGGATTCATCCGCGGGGAGGATTTTGGCGCACCGCAGGAGGTTGATCAGCGCGGAGCGGGTATCTGCCAAAGTGGCGGTCACAAGCGCGGGTCGGGCAATCAGGATCAGGTCCCAGCCGGAGGCGAGTGAGGGCAGCAAAGGCCGCATGGCTTCGCGTAAAAGTCGCTTGGCGCGGTTGCGCTGGACGGCTGTCCCGTTTGTCTTGCCTGCGGCAACACCCACGCGCACAGGCTGGGTTGAAGTCTCATTGGCTTGTATTACTAACACAAGGAGCGGGTGGGCATAGGACTTACCAATTCGCCGCACCCGTTTGAAATCTTCGGATCGAGTCAGGCGAAATTTGCTCTGCACCCGCGCCTCAATAAGATATCCGTTCGTAAAAAATCCTACCAACGAGTCTTCTTGACGTGCTCGTTGGACTTAACTGTGAGTCTCGTGCGGCCGCGCAAACGGCGGCGCTTGAGCACATTACGACCATCGGACGTGGACATGCGCTTTCGGAAACCGTGTACACGCACGCGGCGGCGGATCTTGGGTTGGTATGTTCGCTTGGGCATTCTAATTTACTTCCTTATTCCGTAAAAGATGATTGCACATACCCCCAATTGTGGGGGCTTTCCCCAATTGGGGTTGGCATGCTTGGGTTAGACTGGCGCAGTATTATACCGCGATGATTCCGATTTGGTCAAATTTTAATGCAGGCTATTTTCGAGGGTCATTTTCGACAGACGCAACCAGTTATCAGACCTGGTTTTGGATTGCAGATATTTTTAATCTTGTAATTGGTGTGGGTAGTTTTATTATTAACGAGATTGCACGGTGGGGTATGTATTTCTTTTGTGATATCGGCTTTTTTAAGTGGTTAATGGATCGTAAAGATGAAAACGAACAGCCAGCCGCCTGTAATCGAAACTGCATCATGCCCATCTGAAATGGACATGATCACCATACAATATGATCCGGGTACATATGTCAACGTGACAAGGGAAAATGTAGTTTTCCTGGATTGGATGCCAAGTTTTCACATAAGTAAATTTCGGCGCAATTCACACAGCCTCGCAGATGCTAATTTAATCCAAGCGATGCCGTCAATAACCCCGGCAAACACGCTTTTCTATACGCTCGATTTTCAAACAAACGGGGAAGCACTTGTCATAATCAAGACCGATAAATTACCCAAGCCGGGTCAACTCTTATCCATCTGTGGACAATGGGATAACGACTCAAATCTGGGAAATTATGGGGTATTTCATGCAAGCCATATGGCAGGCAAGTGAATAAAATATCACAGGGAGATTCCATTGCCTGTAATTCCACAGTCTTTATAGACCTTCCTTCAAAAAATTACCCGTAAATAAACACATGGTATAATTCGCCAGTCTGAAATTGGAGAGGTCGCGTAGTCTGGCTTAGCGCGCACGCTTGGAAAGCGTGTAACCCACAAAGGTTCGCGGGTTCGAATCCCGCCCTCTCCGCCAGAAAAAACGCCTCATTTGTTGAGGCGTTTTTATTTGAGGTTCACACGCCCCCATTGAGGGGATAATATTCGAATCCCGCCCTCTCCACCTCTGCCAGAATCAAAAAGACCCGATCAAACGATCAGGTCTTTTTTATCATCACGCTGTTATGGCGTCGGTGTTGCTGTTGGGTCGGGCGCGGGGAGCGGTTTACCAGCAAAAATCAAAAGGTCTGATATGGCTTCGGTATGACCTGGCACATCCGCATTGGTGGTGGAAGTGAATTCATACAGCAGGGATGATTCCCAGTTGCCAGCGCCGAGAATGTCTGTTCCGCTGGATTCGGCGTCGGTGCGGCGGGAACCGGCTCTGATGCCTGCGTAACTGCTCAAATCCAATTGTGCGGGTGAGACAGCCACATCTACTGAGTGGCAGGAAACACAGGAAAGCGAACCGGAATACCAAAGGTTGCCTTCGATGAAGAGGGGTTTCACTTCTTCAAAAGTGGATCCGCAATTATGTCCATTGATATCAATAAATTGGAACGCATCCGTTTCGGAGGAACCAGCCGCAACCCATGCGCCAATCAAGTCCACTGCGGCGACACGGCATTGGTCGGGGACGGCAACTTCACCAGTGCTGGTTTGCATGGCCGGCAGGGTGGCCGGAATAAGGGTTGGGATGGGCGTTCGTTCAACAGAAAATGCGCCGCGACTACAAGTTAATGTAAACCCACATGCATTGACATATATTAAACTGATCCATGCCAGGATGCCAAACACAAAAACGACCAATGTGCCATAGATATATTTTCTTACATCGTCATTCATAAGAAATACCTCCCTATTGCCCTTCTGCCGTTTTGAGCGTGCGGATGTAATTAACTACATCCCAGCGCTCACGCACGGTAAGGTTTTCATTCAGCGCTGGCATTTGCCCGGAGAATTCAATTTCAGGGAAGAGTGTGTTGTTAGGGTTAAATATGCCGTTGGAAATGGTCAGGAATAAACTGCCATCGCTCTTGCTCTGTGCCAGTTCGCTGGTCAGGTCGGTAGGTTTCTTCTTAACCAGGAAGG
This sequence comes from uncultured Ignavibacteria bacterium, assembly GCA_947084945.1. Lineage (GTDB taxonomy): Bacteria > Bacteroidota > Ignavibacteria > Tepidaquicellales > OLB5 > OLB5. The sequence goes on from CAMTUP010000014.1 coordinate 9,767, forward strand.
CAGAGATCGTTCCATTTCCCTGGCCTGCATCACCATGACACATTTGGCAATTAATAGCATAAAGTTGCGCACCGCGTGCAATGGATGTTTCATCAGCAGGCACGGGGTTGAGGGGCGCGCCTGCGCCGGGAATATAGGCAGGGCCTTCCACTGGTATGGATCGTGCAGGCACGGGCAGGGGTTTTTCCTGCGTGGAATAAGAGTCCTGGATTTCCATGAAGACGACCCAGTCAATTTTGATAACATCGTAGGCGAAGATCATCAGCGCGCCGGTCAGTACGCCAAGGACTGAAAATACGACAACGAGTTGTTTGAAGAGTCTCATAGGTGTTGCGCCTCCGCTTGCTGCACGGATTCAGCGCCCAATTTATTCAAGGCATCCGTAAGTTTCTTTTCATCCATCACCGAACATTCGATCAGGATGGCAATCTTGCCATCGCTAACTTCAGGCACGTACTTCATCGGGCGATAGTTGGGGAACAAGCTATCCAAAAATACGCCAAGAAAGGTGGCCAGCAACATGCCGAGCATGGTCAACTCGAACAATACGACAACAGTGGGCGGGCCGGGGACGAATGCCTGAGTGCCTACCTGAATGGGATACGGATACAGGTATGGAGTAACATACGCAAGGAAAAACCCACCGAGAAATCCCAATGCCGCGCCTCCCAAAGCAATACGGGGAACGTTTGTCCACTGGCTTGGACGCCCAAGCATGGCTTCTGTAACAGGGATTCCAGAAATGACATTCATGCAGTCATCGTGGACACCGATGGAGCGGAGATGCTCTATCGCATCAGCGGCAGGTTCGAGGTCCGCAAAGACCGCCAACAAATCTACATTTTTAGATTCAGCCATTGCGTCCTCCTATTCCAATTCGCTGACCGAGACAACGGTCTCGCGCCCATATTTCTTGAGTTCATGCGCCATCTGGCCTTCCTGTACTTCCCAAACGGGGACGAGAGGAATGAGACGGGAAGCCGCCATGTACAGCAGGATAAAAAATGCCAGCGTGCCAATCCCAAGCGGAATTTCAATGCCGGGCTCGTACAGACGCCATGTGAAAGGCATGCGGTTGATACTGAGAGAAACAGGAATAATGATGTAACGCTCAAACCACATACCGACGTTGATTAGCAAACCAACAATGAAAACGATCCACGGCGTGGCGCGCCAGCGGGCATTCCACAATACAGCCCAGGGAATGGCAATGTTAAAGATAAGCATGGCAAACCACATCCAACCCATGGGACCGGCTTCTTGGAAATGCATCAATTGTTTCGTCCACTTGTCCCCGCCGTACCACTGCACCATATAATCGTTGAAGAAGAAATAAGCCCATGCCATGGAAATGATCAGCATGAGTTTGCTGATGGCGTCAAAGTGTTCGGGGCGGATGAAGTATTTCATGTTCTTCATTGTGCCGCGCACAATTGCCAGCACCATGACGACGGCGCCCATGCCAGAGTGCAACGCGCCAACCACGAAGTATGGACCAAAGATGGTGGAATTCCAACCCGGGCGGGTGGCGGCGGCAAAGTCCCAGGAGACGATGGTGTGCACAGAGAACATGACTGGGATAATCGCCCAAGCGAAGATGCCCATCGCGTTGCGCAAGTGCGTCCACTCACCCTCTGTGCCGCGGAAGCCAAGCGCAAGGATTTTATAGAATGTCTTGCGCCAGCCCGTGGAACGATCACGCGCCATTGCCACATCCGGAATCAACGGCAGGAATAGGTACATGGTGGAAGAGAGCAGGTATGTGGTAATGGCAAGCAAATCCCAGGTAAGCGGGGAATGTAAATTGGGCCACAACATACGTTGATTGGGATACGGCATAAGCCAATACGAAAGCCACACACGACCCATGTGCATGAAAATGCTGAAACCAGCCTGCACCAAACCGAAAGTGGTCATCAATTCTGCGGCGCGGGTGAACGGACGGCGGAACTCAGCCTTGAACACACGCAGGATGGCGGAGATGAACGTCCCTGCGTGGCTGATACCAATCCAGAACACGGTGTTGACGAGGAAGATGCCCCAGTAAGCCGGACGATTGACGCCCGCAACGCCCAGACCCTCTGCGATCATTACACCCCATGAGTAGAAGAGACCATACGCTACGATCACACTCAAGATCGCGAACACAACCCAGAATTTCCATGAAGTGGTTTGCATGGACTCCATCACCATTTCATTCATTTGCCCGCGCGGAAGCGGGTCGAGCATCAAGTGTTTTTCGCGGAGGTGTTCTTCACCATGAGCATGTTCCGCATGATTTTTCTTTTCAGACATGATTAGCCTCCCTTGAAGTAGGTCACACGCGGAAGTGTGCCAAGTTCTTCAAGATGTTTTACGCCATAATTTTGCTCGGTCAATCGAGAAACAAGGCTTTCGGGATCATCCACGCGGCCAAAGGTGATGGCGCTCGCAGGGCAGGCTTGCGCGCAGGCAGTGGTGAATTCACCATCCACTACTTCGCGGCCCTCGCCTTTCGCCTGATCCTGTGCCTTCTGAATGCGCTGAATACAGAACGTGCATTTTTCCATCACACCCCGGCGGCGGACGGTCACATCCGGATTCAATTGGTTTGGCAAAGGTTCAGGGCGTTCATAATCACGCCAGTTGAAGGAGCGCACCTGGTATGGACAGTTGTTCGCGCAATAACGCGTACCCACGCAGCGGTTATAAACCTGCAAATTAAGTTGCTCAGCCTGTGAGTGCACGGTTGCAAACACAGGGCAGACGGGTTCACAAGGCGCGCTTCCACACTGCTGGCACAAGATCGGCTGGTTGGGCGTCATCTTTACTTCGGGATACTCACCCTCCCAGAAACGTTCGATGCGAATCCAGTGCATCGAACGGCCATAACCTGAATCCTCTTCGCCAACAAATGAGATATTATTTTCCATGGCGCACGCGGCCACACAAGCCTGGCAACCCGTGCAAATATCCTGGTCGATGACCATGCCCCATTTGCCGGTTTGCTCCTCGCTCAGCTTAACTTCGGAAATTTTTAGATCAGCTAATGTCGCCATAATTAATTACTCCTCGCCAAGACCAATGCCATACACGCCCATCAGACTTTCAAGGCGTGATAGCGGCTTCTTTTTACCAGTCTTTTCGATTTTGACTTTCATACCGGCAAATGCAAGATCGCCTGCTTCGTTAAAATGTTGACCAAGCAGATCAGCGGGATTGACGCCGCGCTGCTCGGCATATCTGCCATAAGCAGTATGACCCTGACCAAAAGGCATCGCGATCGTGTCGGGGCGGATGGCTGGGTACACGTACACGGGCGCTTCCAACTCCGCGGCTTCGCTCACCACTTTCACAACATCGTCATTTTCAATCCCAAGTTCATGAGCAGTTTCAGGATTCATCTCAACCCATGTATTCCACATGACTGTGGTTGTCGGGTCGGGTAATTCCTGCAGCCAGGGTTTGTTCGCGCCGGCTTCAGCCAGGGTTGGCGAAACGAACGGGATGAAGAAGAACTCGCCTTCGCCGGCAAACTGTGCTTCTTCAGCGCTGAAGGTGCGGTTCAGCACATCCGCCGCATTGGGAATACCGCGCGCATCGGACAACTTCCAATAGCCGCCGTGTTGCTGGAAATAAGCCATGAAAGTATTAATATCCGCTGCAGAGATGGAGCCATCTGCTGCGTTCATCAAAGAAGCGGCTTTGCTTTGCAGAAATTCGACTTCGTCTTTGAAAGGAAGCGCTTCGGCAAATGTGCCGCCAGCCAGTTGAGCCGCGGCGATCAATACATCTGCAGTTGCGCGGGTATTGTAGTAGGGTGAAACGACCGGCTGTGCGCCTGACAAAACAGGTTGAGCAGAACCAGTGGCAACGCGCTGATAACCCCAGGATTCAAGTCCATGATGGTCGGGGAAGACATAGTCCGCTTCTCGCGCGGTTTCATCCGGGAAAGTTGCAAACGAAATGATCTGTGAGACGTATTTGATCGCGCCGCGAAATTCAAGCGAGGTCGGCAATTCAAAGAGCGGGTTGACACCATGCACGAACAACACCTTGATCTTGCCATCGAACATCTTCTGAACAAGTTCCCGCATTTCCTTTGCGGAAGCAGGGCGTTGATATTCTGTCTGATTCGGGGCAAGGGCTGAGAGGTATATGCCGCCGGGTTTTCCAAAATTATCGGAAATGGCGTTCAAAGCAAGCACGGCTTCGGCAACAGCAAGACCATTGCTCTGGCCGAGCGCCGCACCGCCGGGGATGGCAAGCGCGCCTTTTGAACCGGCAAACATCTCAGCGAGGTGTTCAAGCCTTTCAAGTTTGACGCCGGATTTGGAGGCGGCATCCAACGGATCCACATTTGAGAAAGCGCGCGGTATGGGACCGCCGCGTAATTCAGAGGCGAGTCTGCCGATTGCAAGCGCAACCAGAGCCTCGCTCCCGGGGCGAAGCGAAATCCATTCATCCGCTTTGCCGCCCGTTTGAGACATGCGCGATTCAAATTGTACGAATTTGCCGCGCTGTTTTGTCCTGGCTTCGCGCAGACCTGCAAATCCGCGAGTGTATGAGACCGGCGAGAGCCAGGTTTCGAGGAAGTTCGCGCCAAAGGAGAAAACAACCTGCGCCCCGCCGACATCAAAGAAAGGCAGGCTGGCTTCACCGAAAAGATTCTCGGCAGCTTTGCTCAAGGTGGCGCGGGACTCAAACATGCCCAGCGCGCCAAAACGGATCGGGGCGTTCATGCCCGTTGCTTTTGCCAGGTCAGATACAAGGTCGAAGAGATGATCGGGAGCCATGCCCATCAGGAAGGCGATCTCTTCGGGTTGGTTATCCTTGAGTGCGTCAGCCACGGCTTGAATGGCGGCATCCCACTCCATAACCTGCGTGGAGGCACCGCCGCGCGAAATGCGTTTGAGCGGGTCGGTAACGCGGTCGGGGTTATACAAACCATGCAGGGTTGCCTGTCCGCGCGCGCAGGTTTTGCCGAGGTTGAGAGGGTTGTTCGCATTGCCTTCGGTCTTGATCGCGCGGCCTTGGGATGTGCGAACTATGAGTCCGCAGCCGGCCGCGCATTCGCGGCATGTCGTGGCGTAATACGTGCTCTGGCCGTTATAGTTGTATTCGGGCATCTGCATATACGGTTCGCGCTTGACGTAACGCGAAGCAGGTCCGCAACCGGTCAGGACGGCGGTCGTTGCCGCGCCTACACCAGCCAGTTTTAGAAAATCACGCCGGGAAAATTGTTCACTCATTATTGATTCCTTTCGCCCGGTTTAATAATGACAAGTGCCGCAGTCGTTGAGCTTGACCAGTTTTTCCTGATCATCACCCGCGGACTTAACATGACAGCTCAAACACCATCCCATGTTGAACACCTGGGGGTTTTGAGCAACGGTTACTTTGGTCATATCGCCATGACAATTTTCGCAGTTTTGTCCCGCTGCAACATGCGCACGATGATTGAACTGAACGAAATCCGGCACCTGAGCCACAGGCACCCATTCAATGGGTGTACCGCTCTCCACCGCCTGCTTCAACGGCTCAAGCAGTGCGCTTGACTCCGTCTTTACAATTTGCTGATGGCAGGCCCAACACTTTGCCGGGGAGGGAATACCTGCCGAAGGTCCTTTCGCCGCACCTGTATGGCAGTACAAACACTGAATACCAAAGGCAATATGCGTCCGATGAGGAAACTGAATGGGTTGTTCGGGCGGCTGCTGGGTCGTGTAAAGACCATAGGCCGCAATGCTGAACAGCGCCAGGAAGGCGATCCCCACCGCGATCAGACCAAGAGGCTGTTTCAGCCAGTCAAAAATTCTTTTGATCATGTATGCTCCTGAAATGGACTTAAGCGCAGCGCCGCCATTGCAAATACAGCGGCGAAGGCTGAATTAACTTACTCAATACAGTGAAAACAAAAGGTTGAAGAGGAATCCGGCATGGCATGAAGGTACATAAAACCCGTCCCGATCAGCATCAGGACGAGAATTGGCAACAAAACTTTCATGAATACTTCCATGATCCTCTCCATAATAATCAGTACTTCACGAAAGCGCGTAATTGGCGTTCTCTTACGCCAAAACTGCGCTAGAGCGCAATCTACGCGAGGTTTTCGTGATCTACTGATAATCTATTGCTGAACCCCGCCAGCAAATAACTCGGCGGATTATACATCGAAAGTGAATAAAAGTACATAAAAGGGTTATATTATGCGCTTTCGATGCATGATACAATTATATCGAACAAAATGTTGAAAACAAATCATATTTTTGGAATCCTCACCGTATTATTCATCATGCTTGTCTTTGGCCTGGCAATCACAAACTCCAACCAGCCGGTTGTCTTCGCGCAAAACACGGATGCGGCCTTTGCGCTTCAACAAGGCACTCCCACCCCGATTGCTCAGGATCAATCCGAAATCGGCTCAACAGACGGCATCCTGTCTATGGGTCTTGTCATCGTGGTGATCGTCATTGCCGCGCTCTTGTTCCGCAAAAAAAAGAAATAGATCTCTTGCAAAAGTCAATCACTGGTGGGCAATTGAAATTCTATTCCGCGAATTTACGCTAATCCTCGCGAATTGGTTTTAAATATTCGCGTGAATTCGGGAAAATTAGCGGATGAAAAGATTAATTTACCAACTTATTATTACGGCGCAAGGTTGGTCTTTGGGCTGAATTACCGTCCACGAATAAAACCACGAATTCACGAATTGGGGCGCGCCGTCTTTCGTATATTCGTGTATTCGTGAAAAATTCGTGGATGGTTTGCGCGGGCTGCAAATTCCTGCCCAGACTTTGCGCTGCAATATTATGCAAGAGGTCTAATAACAAAAAAGTCCCCTGATTTTGACAGTGGACTTTTTATAACGAAATCAACCCAAGCTCAATGCCGCGCCGCACCGCCTCGGTTCGGCTCGAAATTCCCAACTTCGCATACAAAGCCGAAAGATGAAATTTCACCGTGTGTTCGCTGATGCCAA